>JBELHN010000096.1:0-2511 GCA_042091395.1 Colwellia sp. | reverse complement strand
TACTGGCACTGATTTGTTCAGCCTCAGCATGTTCAAGGTTAAGCATTTCTTGTTGATTAATACGTTCTTGCTCAAGCTCTAGGTATTGGTTACGTGAAACATGAGATTCAGTTAATAATGATTCAATACTGGTTACGCGTTCCGTAATTAATGGCAGTGTTTTTTCTAAACGGCGAACGTTTATTTTTATCGCTTTTTTCTCGGCATGAAGTTTGACAATTTCACTCAAAAAGCTATCAATTTTTGATTGGTATTCTTGTAAGCTACTTTGCAATAATAAACGTTGATTTAAATCAAGTGAGGCAATTGATGAGTTATTGTGAACAATTGCCTCGGTGTTTACACTGGTGTTTTTTGTTGTGTTACCAGCACTGTTTTTTTTGCTATTTGCTAACCTAACAATCAAGTGTTGCAAACGATTTAAATCAGCGGTTTGTCCTTGCCATTCATTATTTAGCCTGTCGGTATCTGCTTGACTGGCAGTATTATCAAGCGCAATAAGTTTATCGCCCGCATTGACACGCTGACCTTCTTTAACAAAGATGGTTTTTACGACACCAGTTTCTAATGGCTGAATCACTTTAACCCGACCGCTAGGCACTATTTTTCCTTGCGCAGTGGCGATAATATCTATGTCAGCCGCAGACGCCCATAAAATAACAATGAGTATCAGTGAACTTATTGCCCACAATAAACAGCGGCTCCACATAGGTGGCGGCGCGGCTTGTATTTCAAGCGCTGCCGGTAAAAAAGCTAATTTTTCAGTAGTCAATTTACGTTGCTGCTTAGCGGACTTAGTGTCATGAGAGCTAGTATTGTTAGCACTGGTTCCTTGAGGGTTATGAGTCATGCTCATTCTCCCTGTGCACACCTTGAGGCTTGATATTATTTTGCACTACTTGTTGTGCTTGCTGCGCCGTTAATCGTTGTTTTTGCTGGCTCTGCTGTTGATTACTCAGCTTATTTTTTTGCGGCTTATTCTGTTGTTTTAGGGGCTGTTGGCGCGGTGCTTGCGCTATCACTTTTTCAGCAATACCTATGCCATGGTGACTTTGAATAGAGTGAAGGTGTGCATAAATACCGCCCTGTTTAATGAGCTGCTGATGTCCGCCTTGCTCAACTAAACAACCTTTCTCTATCACCATAATACGGTTAGCATCTTTCACTGCCGATAAACGGTGGGCAATAATAAAGACGGTGCGGCCTTGGCTCATGCGGCGCATATTGGCTTGAATAATACTTTCTGATTCGTAATCTAGTGCACTGGTTGCCTCATCAAAAATAAGTATTTTAGGGTTGGTTACCAACGCTCTGGCAATAGCAATGCGTTGTCTTTGCCCGCCTGAAAGTGATGAGCCTTGCTCGCCCACCATACTGTCGTAACCTTCAGGCAGTTCAAGAATAAATTGATGCGCACCACTTAATTGCGCTGCTTTAACTACTTGCTCCATCGACATACCTGAATCAACAAGTGCAATGTTTTCTCGAACAGTACGATTAAATAAAAAGTTTTCTTGCAGTACAATCCCAACTTGCCTGCGCAGCCATGCAGGCTCAACCATGGCTAAATCAACACCATCAATGAATACACGGCCAGATTCTGGCACATACAAACGCTGTACTAATTTAGTTAAGGTACTTTTGCCCGAGCCAGAGCGGCCAACAATACCGATAACTTCACCGGGGCGGCAAGTAAAGCTAATATCATTCAATACCGCTGCGCGATTAGGCCCATAACGAAATAGTACTTTTTCAAACACTACTTGGCCTTTAATATCTGGCAGTGTTGCACGGTTAGGATTATAGCCAGGCTCAGAAGGCGCATTGAGTACATCACCTAATCGCTGTAATGAAATATTGGCTTGTTGAAAGTCTTGCCACAAATTCACTAAGCGCATAATGGGACCGCTAACCCGTTGCGCTAACATATTAAAGGCAATGAATTGGCCAATGGTCAGCTGTTGTGATACTACGGCAATAGAGCCAAAATAAAGGGTGAGTAAACCGCCAACTTTATTAATATAAGCCGCTACTTGACTATAAATATTATTTAAATTGGTGGTTTTAAAGGCGATATTGACATAATCAGCTAATTTGTTTTCCCAATTATTGCGCAACTGTGGCTCTACTGCCATGGCTTTAATGGTGTCAACACCACAAACTGATTCAACTAGAAAAGCATGGTTCTCGGCGCTCCTTTGAAACTTTTCTTCAAGGCGTTTGCGCAACGTTGGGGTAACGAACAAAGATAAAGCTAAATAAAATGGGATGGTGCCGACAATTATCCAGGTAAGCAGCGGCGCGTAATAAAACATAACCGCAAAAAAAATCACACTAAACAGCACATCTAAAACAACGGTTAATGATGATCCCGTTAAGAACTCTCTTATTGTGTCCAGCTCTTTTACTCTAGCTACGGTATCTCCCACTCGTCGCGTATTAAAATATGCCACAGGCAACGACAACAGGTGCCGATAAAGCTTACTGCCTAATTCAACATCAACTCTGTTG
>JBELHN010000095.1:0-2741 GCA_042091395.1 Colwellia sp. | reverse complement strand
CGCTATTTTATATCTAGAACAATAAGACAAAAGACCGAGGATAATAATGTTGCGGATAATAACCATCCTTCTGCTAATTACAGGTTTAACAGCGTGTAACACTACTCAGATCCAATCAACTGATATTTCAACCAATAAACAGCTAGAACCCGGCAAAGGGGTAGTAGCCGTTCAAGTGATCAACAATGCCGAACGACTTGCTCAGTGGCATAAAGGTTGGACAGAAGTGATCATTTTCAGAACAGATAATATGGAGCAGTTGAAGCAACAAGCGATTGATCAGGCTAAAGCAAAGCATAAAGGCAGTAAGCCTTTTGATGCCTCGAAAGTAGATTGGGACCCTGAGTTTTACACCTTAACACCTCACGATCAAGGAGTGATAGACAGCCAAATATTTGTAGGCTCTATTCCACAAGGTGAATATGTAATTTCCAGCCTATATGCCTATTACAATGGCGGCGACTTTTCGTCTTGGTTAAGTATGCCTGTTATGTTTTCAGCGGGTAAATTTAAAGTTGAAGAAAATAAACTAACTAGTTTAGGCAGTGTTGTGTTTCAGCCATTGCTCAATATTAAAGAAAAAAGTTTTTGGAGTAATACATCTTCTCAAAAGGCATACGTTACCCGTGTTGAAAAACAACAAGACCTTAAAAGCTTTATCTTAGAGCATTACCCAAATCTTGCTAATCAACTGCAATTAGAGCAAACCTTAGATTGGAGTAGTGATAACCTAAATGAATTTAGAGGTAAGTTAAGCGATTTATCTCGAACTAATGCTTATGGTAATCAAACTATGGCGCTAACAAAACTTGGTAAAAATGTTATAGCCTCAAAATTTGGTTTACTAAAATGGCAAGACAACCAAGGCACCTGGCACAAGACCAATCTAGATACAAATTCGCAATTAGCAGCGGCAATAGAAATAGATAACAGCGTTGTTGTTGGTGGTGAACTAGGTCAAGTCTTTATCAGTGATAATCTAAATGATAACTGGCAACGCTATCAACCTGTAAGCCCCAAAGAAGCGATTAGCTGGTTTGGTAAAAGTAACAACAACGAGTACTATGCGTTGACTCAATCAGCAAGTGAGTTTGTTGTTTATCAAATTAAAGATATTAAAACCACATGGGAAAAACTAAATTCTTTTAAGCGAAAGTCAAAAGGAATTTGGATCCAAAATGGCGGCTTGCACCCATTCATAAATGGTGAAAACCAAATCAGTATAGTTAACGATAATAAACTTTTCACCTATAGTAATAACACGAAAAAATGGTCTCAGACTAAGACAACTAGCCTAGTAGACATGGCTCAACTAGCAAATGGTACTCTAGTGGGTGTTGAGGTGAGTCAATGGGACGGCGTTGGCGATCAAGTTGTGAGTTTAGATTATGGTCAAACTTGGCTCGACGTTAATCGCTATTTAAACCAATGGAGCGACCTTAAATTAGATAGAAGCCTACCTATTGTCCTTAAAGACAATACAGTTATTTCTATTGGTCGTAAAAAGACAGCGAAAAATGGTAAGAGCAAGACTACTCTAAAGATTATTTCAACGGATGCACAAAAAGTTTCTGATAAAAAATCTTGGACTTTCCATCATGCCCCAAAAGATAATTGTTTCACCATGTTGCCAAATATTTCTCAGCAATCAACCATACACATGCTGTGTGACCAAGGTCAAATAGTCGCCTCTGACAACTTTGGTAAAACTTGGCAAGAAGTGGTATCGATTGACGTCACTGCTATGCAGCAAACATATAACGAAATGGTTGAGCAACGGATCAAAGAGAACAAGGAAAAGGAAGAAAAAGAACAAGCACAACAAGCAGAGCAAAAGGGTGAGTCTGTAAAAGAAGAATCGACCCCGACTAGTTAAAAAAGTTGCTTAATTTAAAATCGCTCAAGTCTGATCTGAAAGTTACCTGTTTTTTACGGTTATTTGTTAGCTCAGACTAGGTTATAAAAAATGGTCAAGTTAACAAGAACAGTCGCGTTTAAATGGCCAGATGTCATTGACTTTACATGTTAAAATTTGCAACGAGCAATGACTAGATTGCCGCATAAGAATCTAAACGGTATTACTGGACTTCCACTACAACCTTAGTGAAAGTCCAGTTTACTATTGAGCACAATACCATTATTAGATGTTCGTTTTGAAAACCTTGATTCTAAACAGCTGTGTTTAAAGATTGCACTCACTGCACAAATTAATCCTGTGGCTTTCAATCCCAGCCATTAAAGCCATTCAAACTCCATACAGCATAATCTAAGTTATTGGTTTATGTGGTTTTATATGTAATTCATTCTAATTGTTCAATGTGAATTTTAAATTTTAAGTTATTGAAATTGATATATATATAAAAACTAAGAGAATACATTATTAAGTACCCTATTTTCGCATCAGCCCTGTCATATACTGATATTTTTTTTGCCCGAGAAAAGTTGAACACAATTTAACTATAGATTTCCAGATGGCTAAATGTTAGCGTGTAATTATTCAAAATAATATAAAGAATTGCGCACTGTTCAGATAGTGTTGTCGCGTAATTTATAAGCTGAATTTAATCGAATAATTTAAAGGATTAATTGTATGTACAAAGTCGGTTTAGTGGGTTGGCGGGGCATGGTGGGCTCGGTTTTAATGGCGCGTATGAAAGAGGAAGGAGATTTCGATAATATCGATGTAACATTTTTTTCCACATCACAACAGGGAGAACCTGGACCTGCTATTAATGGTGAGG
>JBELHN010000094.1:0-2916 GCA_042091395.1 Colwellia sp. | reverse complement strand
AGTACCCTTGAACTGCTTGCTCCTACATGTAATATTTGCCCAACCACACCTTTTTCATCAATCACAGGTTGGCCTTCAACAACGCCGTCATTAGCCCCACGATTTATAACCACTTGCAAAGAGTATGGGTCACTATCAACCGATAATATTTCAGCAAATACCTTCTTAGTCTCACCACGCACTGGTGATGCCAGTAATAACCTTAACCGTTCATTTTCTTGTCGAACAATATCCAATTCCATGGTTTGTTCATGAAAAAAAAGTTGTTGTTCTCGAAGTTGATCGTTTTCAGTCATTAACTGCTGCCGAGTGATTAAATTGGCAGAGCCCCACGTCATTAATAATTTTGGAGTATTGGCTATGTATTGCAAAGGGCTGACCAGTGATTGTAAATAACCACGAGCGGTTTCGAAACTGGCCATTTTATGATCAAAGAAAATCAAGGCGGCAGAGCATATAAGCACCAAAATTAGGCGCTGCGCTGGTGATATGCCTTGATTAAAAATAGGATTCATAAATCTTGTATACTAAAGGAATATGGTTTTACGTATTGTTAATTAACCGCCGATTAAGCATCAAACACCAGTACTAGTTATGCAAGCAATAGCGCTATTCATAGGAGAATAAATCGCCACCATGCATATCAATCATTTCTAACGCTTTACCACCACCGCGGGCAACGCACGTCAACGGGTCATCGGCAATGACCACTGGAATACCAGTTTCTTCCATCAATAAGCGATCAAGATCTTTCAATAATGCGCCACCACCTGTTAATACCATACCTCGTTCTGAAATATCAGAGGCCAACTCTGGTGGTGATTGCTCAAGCGCTACCATGATAGCGCTAACGATACCGGTCAGTGGCTCTTGTAACGCTTCTAAAATTTCATTGCTATTTAAAGTAAAGCTACGCGGTACCCCTTCAGCCAGATTACGGCCACGTACTTCAATTTCAATTAACTCTTCACCCGGATAAGCAGAGCCTATTTCATGTTTAATACGCTCGGCCGTGGCTTCACCAATTAAGCTACCAAAGTTACGGCGAACGTAATTAATAATAGCTTCATCAAATTTATCTCCACCAATTCGTACCGATGATGAATAAACAACACCATTGAGTGAAATTATTCCTACTTCTGTGGTACCGCCACCAATATCAACCACCATGGAGCCGGTTGCTTCAGAGACAGGCATACCAGCACCAATCGCCGCAGCCATAGGTTCGTCAATCAGGTAAACTTCTCGAGAGCCAGCACCCATGGCAGATTCACGAATAGCTCGGCGTTCTACTTGTGTTGAACCACAAGGAACACACACTAAAACACGAGGGCTTGGTCGTAAGAAGTTATTACTGTGCACTTGTTTAATAAAATGCTGTAGCATTTTTTCAGTGACAAAAAAATTAGCAATAACACCGTCTTTCATTGGTCTTATTGCTTCAATATTACCCGGTGTTCTGCCTAACATAGCTTTGGCTGCTACACCAACCGCTGCAACATTTTTTGAGCCACCTGCGCGATCTTGACGAATAGCCACTACCGAAGGTTCATTTAATACTATACCTTGTTCTTTAACGTATATCAGTGTATTGGCGGTGCCAAGATCAATGGAAAGATCGTTTGAAAACATGCCGCGTATTTTTTTAAACATAGCTCAAAATGTCCTGTGGGGTACTAAATAATGGAAGACTGCTAATAAGCTGCTAACAGATCCGGTAATAATACCCTAGTCTTTAGCTAATGTGTTGCTTTTTTTGTAATAAATACGTGGCGTAAGGCTAAGTAAATGCTTATTACTGGTTTAATCAATTCTGCTATTGGTCACAATATTTACAATGGATACAGGGTTATTCAAGCTTGTGCACACAGCCTGTTGTTTTTATGTGATATTTATATAAAAAGTAATTAATGGCCATGGCGCAATATCTTGCTGATACTAATTAAACCTTTCGCGTTGATAAATAATTCTATCGTTACCGCGATATAAACCAAAGGTGAGTATCGCTGTAGGGTTTTGATCATAGGCATCATCATTATCGGAATTACCATTCCAATCATATTGTAACCAAGGAGGGACTTGATATTCAAAATCTAAGCGGCCTTTTTTATTATTCCCTGCGGCACCATTACCAACTGCGGAAAAGCTTAAGAAGCGATACAAGCCTTGATAAAAGCGCGACGGATTTGCACCCGAGTTTAAAGGTAATAAGGTCTGCGTGGTATCAGCTGGCGTTAAAGTATCACTCAAATCATTGTCTGCTAGGCGGTAATTGTACGTTGCTGCCATATTACCAGAATTGATATTAGCATTATCACGAGTTCCTTGAGCGGGGACAGTACAGTTTTCTAAGTCATTGGTGACATAGTAGCTACCATTAAAGTATTGTATTGGCATAGCTACAGTTAAATCAGATGTTTCTGGACCGTAACCGTTTTCTATAGTCCAGCGACCAAAACGAACCCCTAAGCCTGGAGAAGCCCCTTGGGTGACAACTTTCACTGTTGGTGTGGCCCCTGTTGCAGTATTTAACATAACCCCATCACTGTCGGTAATACTGGCTATCACAAAAGGAATTTTAGCAAAAAACTCCGCCACTTCAGCACTGCTAATATGGTCATAAAAATAATTATCGGCGTTGTTAAAGGTATAAGAGACAACCCCTTTTATCGGCATCGTTTGCGCACTATTATTTTTTTCAACGGGATCTGCCCCCAATGACATGCTGGCAGTTAATGATTGAGGCGCTGTATCATCAGTAGTAGGTGCCGTTATAATAATGTGCGGGTTTGAACTAGAAGTTTGCTGTAAATTACTAAACTTGATAAAACCAGCACTGGTATAATTTTGAGTTATGCTACCACTGCGGTTATAGGCGGTGATATCAATAACTGGCGGGATTAAATAGCGAATAGC
>JBELHN010000093.1:0-2924 GCA_042091395.1 Colwellia sp. | reverse complement strand
AGTTAATAGTTAATAGTTAATAGTTAATAGCGATTATTTATTACTCAATGACTCAATCATTGAATTACTCAATTCTAATTCCATAATGCAAAACTAATGCCAAGTACACAAGCTATTTTCGATAACATTTGTAGAGAATAGTCTGTAATGTTTACTGTCTTTAGGCTGTTGCTAATGACTAAACTGCTGTATTAACCAGCGTTTAATGATGTGCTTTAACTACAGCAGATGCGCTGTAATTGATCGGAAGTGTACCCCCCCCCAAAAAAAAAAATCAGAATGTTAAAAGTAGAGTAGGCGCCTTTAATGAGGGCTTGCTTTATCTTTGACACCCTGCCTTGCTGAGGCTGAAATTACGCCCAATTGTGAAACTTCATATCAACTTCCAGATTTCTTGCAGCACAAATAAACCAATGAAGTGTTACCAGCTTATGATCTAAACCACGAAACTCTAGTGAGAAGTCTAATCTGTTGATCTAGTGTGGCGCAGAAAAGATCGTAACCTCTGCCATAATTGAAATGAAGGGGAGCAAAAATAACAGTGTGAACAGATGTTTAATCATTGCAAGTCGCAAAATCATAAAGGGCATGCTGAGTGACTGTCAGCGCGACACCTATGACTTAATTACTCACCTAAGGTGAAAACAATGGACAATGCAATGGCATTTGCAATTATGTGCGGAATGGCTGCAGACCAATAGCCGATATATCGATTAACTTTTTCTCGCCAAATCAGGTAACTATATGCGTAGATGTAAAAGCTAAAGAGGACACCCAAAAAACTCATTGGCACAAAGTAGATGTGAACCATTGCAAAAATGAAAGCAATAATAAAACTAAAGGTATGTTTATTCAGCTGGTTAGGCTTGTACCACATTGAAAAAAAAGCAATCAAAAAGCTTTCTAGTAGGGGCGCAAAAATAATATTGCCAAATATATCTGTTAAGTTAAGGTTAATATCTCTGTTAATGGTTTGAAGTTCACTGCCTGCTGAAGAAAGTAAATACTCACTAATGAAAATCAAAATTGAACCGCCCAAGAAAGAGGTGACTGATGCGAATAATACATACCGATAGAGACCAACGCCGCTAACTTTGCCTTCAACCCAATTGAGAAATACCAACATTTTACTCAAATACTTTTTTTCACTTATAAAAAATGGTCTAGAAACCCTTACCTTGATAACTTAAAAAGTATCAATCCTTCGATGTTATTCAAACTTAGACACGTCAGTATCTTTCTACACTGCAACCTAAAATTGTTAACATAGAGTGATTGAACTTCTCCTATTTACAAAAAATAAGGTAAAGTCTCACTCACTAACTTATTGAGCGAATTACAAACATAGAAAATCCCAGAGAATTTTGATGAACATAATTGCTGTAATCTTTAACAATAAAAATAAATGACGTTGTTCTTATAAATATTTACTCATTCGCCTTCCTTGTCATATTTAACCTCATTGCAATTTAATAAAATAGGCTAACCCTTAGAATGAGGTGTTAGCCTAGATAGCTCTCTACTAATTCTAACGGTGACACGAAACAGTTGGGTTCGAACATCTGTTCATTTGACCTCCTGTGCCAGTTCTTCTGCCAGTACCACCTAAAGCACTCTTAACCTCATCATATGCGGCACTAGCCGCAAACGCTTTTGCTATTTCCTTCACTATCCTAAATCCCCCCATTCACTTGTTCTATTTCAATGACGTTTAATTAACGCATAATGTTATACTCCAAAATATCCGAGGTTTTTTAGTTTAAAACGGTCGGTGATTAATGTGCTCATAACCAGATCGAAATGAGCGATAAACTGGCTGGAGTTTTCCGTCTAAAGTTGACTTCAGTTAGCCGTCTTATTTTCTAGCGAGGTGTTTTAACATCACTTCACCAGAAAGATTCGTTAAGGCATTAACTCACCCGCCCTATTAAGCTGAAAATGGTGGCTAGTAACCACTCAATGAGGATACGTTGCTATAGCATGATATCGGCCTCAAATAACATGCCGCTCTTGAGGGCAAAATCTTGCCCGAAAGCATGCATGTGCTGTTGTTTTAATATTGCCCTGAGGCGATATACGGCTCTGGTACTGGCACTTGCACTTCATTGGCACTGTTCAACGCCCGGTCAATACAGCTTATTTCACTTTCAATAAAGCCAAAACCACGATAGGGAAAGGCATCAAAGTACAAACAGGAAAGTTGCCACTCACTGATAAACTCAGCACTGCGAGACGGTAATAACAGCTCAGCAACTTTAGTTGATGTATGATGTAAATCTAGTTTTGACTCAGTTTAGATTTAATTTTTATATTGAGCTTAGACCTTGATTTAGCATCCGGTTTTAGCGATCACTGGCCTAGCTCCTTCCCCGATTGAATCTGTGTATGTGATCACACAGTTTTCATACCTCATAGTTAGGATACCTGCTGTAGCATCAGTGTCGACAGTAATATCATCACTGTCGATGAGATCAATAATTGATGCCGTAGTAGTAGCATCAGTAGGTTTAGCTTTTGGGTAACCGTTTTTTAACTCTACGGGTTTACCTACGCCCGGCACAGTTATTTGTCCAGTTGTACCGTATTGATTTTCAATCACCGCTTTAGAGTAAGTAATTTCCACTGCACCTTTTAAACTGCCAATAATAGCCTCACCAACAGCTGTCTGCGCATCTGTTTGCAAATTAATAAACTTAGGAGCGGCGGAGGCGGCTAAAATACCCAAAATAGCGATGACTATGACCAGCTCCACTAAAGTAAAACCTTGTTGCTTAACTGCTACTACTAATCCTGCTAATGAGAAGCCTTGTTGTTTAGTGATTTGTTGACTGTTGGCTGCTTCACTTGATGTGTTCATTTGAACACTATGTGGTTTACTAGTGATTGTACTGCTTGACTTAGTGCTTGTCTTAGTGCTTGTTTTA
>JBELHN010000092.1:0-2960 GCA_042091395.1 Colwellia sp. | reverse complement strand
GCTTCGCAATCCGTGAAGGTGGTCGTACTGTTGGTGCTGGTGTTGTTTCTGCAATCCTAGACTAATATTGATAAGTAACTTGCGCTAGGATTCATATTAGCATTATTGGAAGTACTCATTGACTATCGTCAACTCCGTGCTTCCGCTTCGCTACTATTTCATCTAGCATCAAATTACATTATCAATCGATACTAGAAATGGTATTGAATAAAAAAGGTCGCTAACGCGACCTTTTTTGATCTTGATAGGATACAGCCGTTATAAAACAGAAGCGATAAATGAGTTAAAGACTGAATTGTAAGATGCAGTAAAGCTATCTTAACGAATAATAAAAATATCTCTTGAGTAAAACACTAGGCTGAGTATAATAGCGCCTCACTTCTCGAGTATCTCTTAATTCCCTAAACAACTAAGATTCACCCGACAAGTGTAACTATTGCTTTATTAGGCATCTGCAGGGGTGTAGTTCCAATTGGTAGAACAGCGGTCTCCAAAACCGACGGTTGGGAGTTCGAATCTCTCCACCCCTGCCATATTAAGTGAAACGTGAGTGAATAATCTCATTTATAACAACTGAATATTTAGTTGTATCATTAGAAAATAGATAAATACGGAATAGAATTATGAATGCAAGTACAGAAGAGCAACCAAGCAGTTCTTTCGATACGTTAAAGTGGGGAGTTGTTTTTCTCTTATTAGTGGCAGCTGTTGCAGGTAATTATGTTTATGGTGAAGAATCAGTATTGATTAGAGCGATTGCTATTGTTGTCATGGTTGGTGTTGCTGGCTTAATTGCATTACAAACTGAAAAAGGCCGTAATGCTGCATTATTTGCTAAAGAAGCACGTACAGAAGTACGAAAAGTTGTATGGCCTACACGCCAAGAGGCTATACAAACCACAGGTATTGTATTGGTAGTAACATTGTTAATGTCGTTGCTACTTTGGGGATTAGATTCTATTCTATTCTGGTTAGTTGGCTTAGTTACAGGTATGCAGGTTTAGTTATGTCTGAAGAAAATATATCAGAAGAAAACACTTCCCCAGAAGGCGAAGAAAAGCAAAAAAATCAAAATCCAAAATTGCGCTGGTACGTAGTACAAGCTTTTTCTGGATATGAAGCTCGTGTACAAAAAACCCTACTCGAGCATATTGAAATTCATAGTCTGCAGGAAAAATTTGGTGAAATTTTAGTACCAACTGAAGAAGTGGTAGAAATGCGTGCAGGCCAAAAACGTAAAAGTTCACGTAAATTCTTCCCAGGTTATGTATTAGTGCAAATGGAAATGGATGTTGATGCATGGCACTTAGTGAAAAGTGTGCCACGCGTACTTGGCTTTATTGGTGGCACTAGCGATCGTCCTGCACCTATTACACAACGTGAAGCCGACAGGATTCTGCAACGTCTTGAAGAAACTGATAAGCCGAAACCTAAAACATTATTTGAACCAGGTGAGGTTGTTCGTGTTATTGATGGTCCATTCGCTGACTTTAATGGTGTGGTTGAAGAGCTTGATTACGAGAAAAACCGTATTAAAGTATCCGTATTAATTTTTGGTCGCTCAACACCAGTTGATTTAGAGTTTGGTCAAGTTGAAAAGGGCAGCTAAACGCTAACGTTACAATAATGACATTAAAACGCTTGCTTTGTGCAGGCGTTTTTTGTTTCTGGAGCTTTATTTCCCAAAAAATAATTTTTTGTTATAAATTCAGCCTGTTAAGATATGTGACACCTGTTTGTCATATGACAATTAGGGGGACAGTCATACCAATGTCGCCGTAATTTCGTAATTATCATGATTTAATTGATGCAGATAACAACACTAAAGAAAACAACAAAGGATTTAGTATGCCAGATAATAAAGTTAATACGCAGCATGATAGTGTCGATGAAACAGTCAGTTATAGAAACGGTTTTAATTTTGAGTTTGAAGATGCGAATCACTTAATAAATGTGCACTGTTCTTCAGTAACAGGTAAAGAGTCAATTTACATAGATGGTAAATTAGTCGCTTCAAAGCGTTCGTTTAGACGAAAGTCATCGATGACTTTTTCTATTGATGGAGATAACTATGAAGTGGAGTTAAATGTTGTTGATATACTTAAAGGTGAGACACATTGTACTTTAATTAAAAACAACCTACATGTAAAAACCATCAAAAAAGCGTTACTCAAGAAGAATCAAATATCAGGAAAGCAAGGTTGGATGAAGGTGTCTGTGATTTTTGTTTTTGGACTTATTTGTGGCTCGCTTTCAGTTTTTATTTCTTCCACAATAATTGGCGGCTAATATGGATGTGAATGCCACTAAAATAAAAGAACTCAGAACAGTTAATGGCTGGACTCAGCAACACCTAGCTGATGCTTGTGCTATTAGTTTGCGGACAGTTCAACGAGTTGAGCGTTACGGTAATGCTTCACAAGAAACCGTCGCAAGCTTAGCTGCAGTTTTTGAACTTCAGCAAGTAGAGTTAATTGTTACGAGTGAAGCAGTCCAGCTGGTTGAAGATAAAACTTTTAGTTTAATGAATATACAAACACAAGCAGTGATACTTGCAGGCCTTTTAGGTGTATGTATTGGTGCATCTGTCATGTATTTTATAAGGTAAATAATAAGTTAAGGAATAACAAAAATGAAATCACCTAACACAGATAATGAATTAGAAAACCCATGTATATTTTGGGCGTCAATTGGCGTGGCAATAAGTGCATCGATGGCAACGATAATGAAGTTCAGCATATTCCCTTTAATCTTAACAATCATCGCGGGGTTGTTAATTGGTATGGCTGTCGGTTACTTTAGTAAAACAGAGACGTAAGAAAGTATTGCATATAAAGAGCTAACAGTGGAACAAAACTTCAAGCCTTAATGAAAGGACACAAAATACCATTAATCTCCAGCAATGATATATTCATTGATATATCGTTTGCTATTGTTCATGAATACCTTTAGTTGAAGTG
>JBELHN010000091.1:0-3351 GCA_042091395.1 Colwellia sp. | reverse complement strand
GGTTATTCATCAGGGTTTTGTTGTTGTGATCCAACTGGCTTACCTGCTGTTGTATGTTGGCAAACGAATGTCTTTCTAATTGATCTGTTGGCTGAATAAAAAAACCCAGTTCAGACAAACTCGAAAAGCTTGAGGTCTGTTGTTTTAAATACATAGGTTTGCCTTGACATAGCATGGCATAGGCAACATATAAGCCTTGCTGACGGTTATGAGCAAATACCGCGAGGTCAACTTCCTGCAATAGCTTATCGTAAGCAGTTTTGTCTAACATCTTGGTATAGGCAATAAACTTGTCGGCAAAAATAGCTTTTCCTTGCGCAATAACCGATGCGACATAGTTTTCATTACCGCCGTAATTAAGTGGTGCAATGATCTTAATATTATCGTTGGCTAAATGCGACAACTGCTTTAAGGCGTAACTGTGTTCATTACTAGCAGCCGCAGAATTACCAAGTAGAATTTTTATGGCACGGTTGTGATTTTTTTCAGGGCTAGTGACTGCTTCAACTTCAGAGTCATCATTAACAGTAAAACCAATTAACGGATAAGGCAGAACGCTGGCGTCCTTGCGTTTAAGGTATTCACCCACTAGTTTGGCATCGCCAGTATTTAGGCATGTTACCGCCTGAAAACGCGAAATTAATAAGCCGTGGATCACCTGAGCAATATAGTGTTTAAATTGCCGATCCGCTTTACCATGGCGATAAAGCTCTGCCCCCCAAAAAACGCAGCTGCAATTTTTGGCGATATTCAACAGTAATAATCGTCGCCATATATGCAATTCAAATAAACCGTGAAACACTATTTTTGCTGAACTGGGCAGTTGCTTCAGACGCCTAATTAAATCGCGATCAGAAGCATAAAAGCTAATAGCATTGTTATTGTTATTGTTATTGTTATTGTTATTGTTATTAAGATTGTTTTTTTTGGGTTGCCGCGCCCAAAAATGTTGCTGCTGCTCTATTTGACACTGTTTGCTAAAAAAAACCTGCATTGGCTGGTAATGGTGAGGGGTATCATCAAAAACATGGATCAGCATACTATTATTTTTTCCAGTTATTGCAGCGCAAGTTTTATTTGCTTACAAATATTATTGACATCAGTAATACTCAGATCAAAATAGAGGGGTAAACACAATATTTTCAATGAAATATCATTTGCAATAGGAGTAAAACCTTGACGGCCATAACAATCCATTTGTGACAAGCTAGGGTAAAAATATCGTCTAGATTGTATACCTTGTCCGCTAAGGTGAGTCATTAGTTTTATCAGTTCAGCTTCTGAGCGCAACAGTATTGGCATGTAGGCACCGTTATTTTCGCTGTGTTCTTGCCATTGCTGAAAGCACACCACGTCATTTAATTGCTGTTGATAGTGACTAACCAATTGCTGCCGATGCGACAATATGCGGTCAAAACTGTCTAACATAGTTAAGCCCATAGCGGCATGCATTTCGCTCATTTTTGCATTAATACCCACAGCCGTTGGTATATTATCCGCGTCAAAACCAAAATTTATCAGCTGCTTGGCTAATTCAAGTTTAGCTTTGTCTTTAAAAATAATGGCGCCACCTTCAACACAGTGGATCATTTTAGTGGCGTGCAAACTCAACGTTGCCGCATCGCCATAACACAATAATGACTTGCCTTTGTATTGGCTGCCAAAGGCGTGAGCGCCGTCATAAATAACGGTTTGCTTGTGTTGCTTGGCATGTTGGTCAATCAACTCTACTGCACAAGGGTTGCCAAATACGTGCACCGCAACAATACTAGAAGCCGAGGTTTCCTTTGCCAATAAGTTAGCATCTAAGTTAAATGTCTGCTGATCAATATCAATAAACTGAGGAGAGTGCCCTTCCCATTTGATTGAGCTAGCGGTAGCTGCAAATGAGAATGGCGTCGTCGCTATGGTATCTTTAATTTGCAACACCTTATAAGCTAAATGCAGTGCTAACGTACCGTTACTGACCAACATTAAATGCTCAACACCCAAGTATTCAGCTAATTTATGCTCAAGTTCTTGTAATAATGGTCCATTATTGGTCAGCCAGTTACGATCTATTACTTGCTCAATATACTTGGCGTATTGCTGTTTATCGGGCATAACTGGCTTAACAATAGGGTATTTCACTTTCATCATCTAAGAGTACATTTTTCGTTTAGCTAATTTAAGGCAGACTGTAAATTTTTCAACAGTTCTTTGATCGTTTGATCATTGGGTTTTAAGGCAATCGCATGCTGCAACAATTTTATAGCATGGGTATTTTTCCCTAATTGTACTTTAGTAATCGCTAAATTTATAGCCGTAGCATGGTTTTTACCATTTAATTTTATTGACTGGGACAAGTACTTTTCAGCTTGTGTAAATTTGTGTTGCGACAGCATGAAAGTGCCTCGCTGAAATAAAATAGCAGCGCGCCTGATCGGCTCTTTTACTCTTTTGAGTAAATATTGCTCAAAGTAATTAGCTTTGTCGTATATTTTTAATTCTCGTAAACAAGCGATGTAGTTTTGATAAAATTCCGGCTGAACTCCTAAGCTTGACTCGCGCTGTTTTTGGTAAAGCTTAATGGCATGTTCAGACACACCTATAGCTAAAGGACAATTTTGTTCTTTACTGTAAATATTCGCTAATTCGGTATATGCCCGCGGGCTATTAGGAGATAACTTCACTTCGTTTTGATAAAACAACTTTTGATCAGCCCACATAGTCACACGCTTGTGGGTAACAACACTGAGTAAACCACAAAGCAAGGCAAACAAAATGATAAAACTGAGTGGCGCACTACTGATTAACTTGCGCTGAACAGCAGTTTTATTGTCGGTAACTCGACCTGACATAAGGTTATTGGCAATATGTGCAGTTGCACCAATTATAGCTAATATCAATCCAACATTAGGTAAATAAGTGCGGTGCTCAAAGGCTAAATCAGTGATGGGAATAACGCTTGATTCAACAGCTAGGGCTATATAGTAAAATGATATACCGAAACAAACCATAGGTATTTTTTTTCTAAACAGCAATGCAACTGTTAAAAACAACATATGTGTGGCAATAGCAAGCTTTTTAACCTCACTAAATGAACTGAGCAATACAGTGTCATATTCTAATTTAAAGTTTACTGGGTAGATGAACTGTAATAAATACTGATATACAACCTGCAATTGAGTATAAAAGTAGAGGTCTCGGCTGATCAGTGTATTTTCAGTACTACTCTGATCAATAAAAGCCAATAACTGCTCAACATTAAAGCCTTTAAGCAAAGATAAAATCACCAGTAATGCGATACTGACTGATATGTATGCCAGTACTAGCCTTGTAGTGTATTTTTTAAAAAAACACCATTCAAGT
>JBELHN010000090.1:1338-4081 GCA_042091395.1 Colwellia sp. | reverse complement strand
ATCAGATAAGTTTAAGTAACAAAAAATAACGATAAAGATCAAATGACTTTATCGTTATTTCGTTTTAACTCAATTAGATTCTTGTTTAGCGTGAAACAAGCATCATCATGCCAGGGATAACAAAGAAAGCACCCAGCACATAACCTAGTGCAAGAGACTTGTTATTTGAACCTATCTCAGCGAGTTTACTTGCTGCTTTTAGTGGAATATTACGAAGTACCGGTACACCGTAAATTAACGCCACTGCAAACACATTAAACATAACATGAACAAGCGCAATGGTTAATGCAACTTCTGCAGCAGCACCCGTAATTGATGTTGCGGCTAATAATGCTGTAATAGTCGTACCAATGTTAGCGCCAAGCGTAAATGGGTAAATTTGACGTGTTGAGAATACACCGCTACCTGCAAGTGGGATCATCAAGCTTGTTGTTGTTGAAGAGGATTGAACCATTACAGTAACAGCTGCACCTGATGTAATACCTGCAATCGGGCCTTTACCAATTGCGTGATGAAGCATGTCTTTAGCTTTACCAACGAGGGCTTTTTGAAGAAGCTTACCCAGTGTTGTTACGGCAAATAAGATAAGTGCTATACCAAAGATAACCATGGCTACACCCACTGTTTTGCCATCAAAAAACGATAGGGCATCTTTAATAAGACCAACGGCTGGTTTAACTAACGGCTTAACAAAGTTATAACTCTTAAGAGATAAGTCAGCATCGCCAACAAATAAATGCGCTAAGCTTTGTGATAATTTTTGTAAGATGCCAAATACTAACTCTAGCGGTAAGAAAATCGCTACAGCTAATAAATTAAAGAAGTCGTGCACAGTTGACGCTTCAAAAGCACGTCTAAACTCTTCTTTAGAGCGAATGTGACCAATAGAAACAAGTGTATTAGTAATCGTCGTACCAATATTTGCACCCATAATCATAGGAATAGCAATATTAATAGGTAAACCGCCAGCAACTAGGCCAACAATAACCGATGTAACGGTAGAAGATGATTGTACCAGTGCCGTTGCTAGTGCACCGAGCAATAACGCAACAAATGGGTTGGTAGCGAATGCAAAAATTTCTTTAGCACCATCACTGCCACCAGACGCAAGCTTAAAACCACCACTTACTGAACCAACAGCAACTAGCACTAAATAAACTAAAAACGCAATAGCAGCCCAGTTAATAACCTTTGCCATAGTTGTTTGGTGAGTCGTTGTCGGAATTGAATTATTTTCACTCATTGGATTTCTCTTAATTAAACTTCATTCTCATTAGCGAGAGTGCATGACATTTTTATGTCATTTTTGTGACTGGCGCGGATTAAAACAGAGAAATGTGAAAGAAATATGACAAAGCAGTCACATTTAAAAAATTATTTACTAATAAATGCCTATCTATAATTCAAGTCATTGTTTTTATTTGCTTTATATGAAATGAAAAAATTGGCGTTTTATTTACTTATTTTTGGTGTTGAACTTACGCTAAACAAAAGCTTATTTTACGGTTCGACTTTACTTTTTAATATGCTAGAGTTTGCAAATATTTAATGTATATAGATAAGTTAAGGAATCCCCTTGATTAACGTGTTGTTAGTTGATGACCATGAGCTTGTTCGCACTGGTATTAAGCGCATTTTAAATGATGTTCGTGGCTTTAAAGTAATAGGGGAATCAAAAACGGGTGAAGAGGCTGTTCAATTTTGTCGTCAACACAATCCAGATATCGTTTTAATGGATATGAATATGCCGGGTATGGGTGGCTTAGAAGCAACCAAAAAAATATGCCGCTTTTGTCCAGATGTAAAAGTCATTGTTTTGACAATGCAAACTGAAGATCCCTTTCCTACTAAAGTAATGCAAATTGGTGCACATGGTTTCCTGACTAAAAGTGCAGGGCAAGACGAAGTTGTACATGCAATAAGAGCAGTTAAAACAGGTCAGCGTTACATAGCGCCTGATATTGCTCAACAAATAGCGCTTGCGCAATTTAATGGTCGCAACGAAGAAAATCCATTTACTGTGTTATCGAGCCGTGAATTACAAATTATGTTGATGATTACAAAAGGTGAAAAGGTTCAAACTATTGCTGATCATCTCAATTTAAGCTCCAAAACAGTTAACTCGTACCGCTATCGCATGTTTGAAAAGTTAGCGGTGGGTGGTGATGTTGAGCTAACACATCTAGCCATACGCCATAAAATGATTGAGATTGATGCCGAATAGTTGTTGAGTAGTTTATGTTGGCGTTCAACGCAAAAGCATTTTTAAAAACGGTTAGCTCTGAACCGGGTGTCTACAGAATGCTAGATACCAAGCAACAAGTTATTTATGTCGGCAAGGCGAAAAACCTCAAGAAGCGCTTATCGAGTTACTTTAGAGCGAACCTGCCTGAAAATAAAACACGAGCGCTCGTTGCGAATATTAACAGTATTGAAGTAACGCTTACTAACACTGAGACTGAGGCATTAATACTTGAAAATAATCTAATCAAAAAGTATATGCCGCGTTACAATATACTGCTGCGCGATGATAAATCTTATCCATATATACTGTTAACGAATCATCCACATCCACGTTTGGCATTTCATCGCGGTTCTCGCAAAATAAAAGGTGAATATTTTGGTCCTTATCCCAATCCGGGAGCAGTGTCTGAAAGTTTACGTTTGATGCAAAAGATCTTTTCTATTCGGCAATGTGAAGATGCCTATTACAAAGCGCGCTCGCGGCCGTGCTTGCAATATC
>JBELHN010000090.1:0-1328 GCA_042091395.1 Colwellia sp. | reverse complement strand
ATGCCTATTATCGGGCACGAAGCCGCCCTTGTTTGCAGTATCAGTTAAAGCGCTGTAGTGCCCCTTGTGTAGGCAAGGTTTCAGATCAGCAATATCAACAAGAAGTTGATTTAGTCAGAAAATTTTTAACTGGGCGTTCCTCAGAGGTTATCGCTGAGCTGGTTGATAATATGGAACAATCCAGTGCGTTATTAGAATTTGAAAATGCGGCTAAATTACGAGACCAAATTTTATTACTCCGGCGCATGCAGGAGCAACAAGCGGTGACAGGCAATTTAGCTGAATTAGACGTGGTTGGATTTGCGGCAAAAAATGGGCTTGTTGCTATTCATTTACTAATGATACGTGACCATAAAGTACTCGGTTCGAAAACCTATTTTCCAAAAATACCTAAAGATACTTCTGATGAAGAAGTGCTTGAATCATTTTGCGCGCAGCACTATGTTCAATTGTCACATACGGGTCGTATACCCAAGCAAATAGTTGTGCCATTTCAATTTCCTGGCAGCGATACTTTAGCCGAGGGGTTGGCCACTATTTGTGAGAAAAAGGTGTCATTTATCTTAACCCAACGCGGAGAACGAGCCCATTATCTGGCACTTGCCAATAAAAATGCACTCAATGCACTTGAAGTTAAACAAAGTGCCAAAGATTCAATTGCAAAGCGTTATGCACAATTAAAAGAGACATTAAATCTGGAAGATATAACCAGAATGGAATGTTTCGATATTAGCCATACCATGGGTGAAAACACCGTCGCATCGTGTGTTGTTTTCGATGGTCAAGGGCCAGCCAACCGGGAATATCGCCGCTTTAACGTTGAAGGCATAACGCCTGGTGACGATTATGCTGCTATGGCATTTGCCTTAAAAAAGCGTTACGGCAAGCTTACCGATGTGAGCAAAATTCCAGATATAATATTTATTGATGGCGGAAAAGGCCAACTCGGTCAAGCTGAACGTTTTTTTGCAGATTGGCAACACGACAAATTACCATTGTTAATTGGTGTGGCGAAAGGTACATCAAGAAAGCCGGGGCTTGAAACGCTATTGATAGATGGTGGACGTCGCACAGTGAATTTGTCTTCAGACGCACCTGCACTGCATTTAATTCAACATATTCGCGATGAAAGCCATCGATTTGCCATTGCAGGACACCGAAATAAACGGCAGAAACAAAGAAATACATCCGTGTTAGAAGAAATAACGGGTGTGGGTGCTAAAAAGCGTCAAGCAATTTTAAAATATTTAGGTGGCATTCAAGGGGTAAAAAGCGCTACTATTTTAGAGTTGGAACGGGTGCCCGGCATAAGTCGTGCTATTGCTGAA
>JBELHN010000089.1:0-4133 GCA_042091395.1 Colwellia sp. | reverse complement strand
GCGATATGATTGCTTATAACTCTCGTGCTATGGTTGATGATGGCTACTACGATTTGCTAGCCGAAAGCCTAACTAATCCAAGCCATAAAAGTAAAACTTGGACAGTCAATGAAAAATTAACTAGCGCATTTGTTAAAGTTAATATTGATACTGAAGTTTCAGGCATGGCTCTAACAGGTAATGCTGGCTTACGTTATGTTCAAACTAAACAAAGCTCTCAAGGCTTTGCGTTCCAGTCAGATAACGGAATAGTTGCAGACTCTGCTACAGATGTGTCACATGATTACTCACACCTACTACCAAGTCTTAACTTAACGTTAGCGATTGACGAAGAGCAATCATTGCGTTTGGGTGTTGCACAAACTGTTTCGCGTGCAAGAATGGACCAAATGAATGCTTCAGTTAACGCTTCTTATAATACGACACAAGAAGATGACAATGGTAACCGCTGGAGTGTAAGTGGTGGTAATCCGTTACTTGAGCCATTTGAAGCAACAAACCTTGATGTTAGCTATGAAAACTATTTTAGCCCTGAAGGTTATTTCTCTATCGCTCTTTACTACAAAGACCTAAAAAATTGGGTATTTGATGGTAAGTTTGAGGTTGATTTTTCAGGTGTTGCTATCCCTGGCTCTTCAGTTATTCCTGAAAATCCAATGGCTTCTGGTTCAGGTCCTGTAAATGGTGGTGAAGGCTCTGTTCAAGGTGCTGAATTTGCAGTTACTCTTCCATTTAACATGTTTACTGACGCACTTGATGGGTTTGGCATTATTGCAAGCCATACCGTTAATAGCTCAGATATGACTGACACAAATGGTAATGATTATCAAATTCCAGGTCTATCAGATAGTATTCAAAATGTGACTTTCTACTATGAAAACTATGGTTTCCAAGCGCGTGCAAGTATGCGTCAGCGCAGTGACTTTAAAGGGGATGTTTACGGTCTAGGATTCGATACTCAACAAGTTAACGTAGAAGGTGAGACAATTTGGGATGCGCAACTTGGCTATGATTTCTCAGAAAGCGGTATTTCAAGCTTAGATGGTTTGACTGTGTCATTCCAAGTTCAAAATATTACTGAAGAACCGTTTACTTCATTATCTGGCGATAATGCTCTACAAGTAAGAGACTGGCAGGACTATGGCCGTACTTACCTACTCGGTGTAGGTTATCAGTTCTAAGAGCGTTTCTTTCAAATGATTAGCAAAGCCCACTTCGGGCTTTGCTATTTTTTTTATTTAGAGCGGTATATATGCAACAACAGATAAAAGATGTAGTAATAGTCGGCGGTGGTACCGCTGGTTGGTTGACTGCTAGTTTATTAGGCAAAGTGCTTGGTAAGCAGCTTAATGTAACACTTGTAGAATCTGAAGAAATCGCCACTATTGGCGTAGGTGAAGCGACAATCCCCCCAATTATTCCTTTTAACGGCGCAATTGGTATTGACGAAAAAGCATTTATCAAAGCAACTAATGCCACCATTAAGTTAGGTATTCAATTTGAAAATTGGTATCAAACAGGTGATAGCTATATGCATGCATTTGGTGGTTTTGGTAAGGACTTTCCATTTTGTAATTTTTTTAATTACTGGCTAAAGGCAAAGCAATCAGGCGACAAGAGTAGTTTTTGGGATTACTCACTAAATTACCAAGCTGCAAAACGCAATCGCTTTAGCAAACTCGAAAAAATCCCCAATACTAACCTTACGGGCACCAGTTATGCCTATCATTTTGATGCAAACTTATATGCGCGTTTTTTAAGAACACATGCCGAAAGTTTAGGTGTTAAACGAGTCGAAGGGACAATTTTAGAGGTTGAGACTGATCACAACTCTGGCCATATCACACAATTAACCCTTGCAGATAAATCAGTAGTAAAAGGGCAGTTATTTATCGACTGCACTGGCTTACATGGCTTGCTATTAGATAAAACATTGAATGTCGGTTTTGAAGATTGGAGCCATTGGTTACCCTGTGATAGTGCACTTGCTGTGCCCTGTGAACATGGTGAAGAGCAAATTAAACCTTATACCCGCTCAATTGCACATCACGCTGGCTGGCAGTGGCAAATTCCGCTAACCAATCGCATTGGTAACGGTCTAGTCTATGCTAAAAAGCACTTGTCAGATGACGACGCTAAAGCACTACTATTAGCCAATTTACCGGGTAAACCATTAGCTGAGCCTAGACAGATCCGCTTTAGAACGGGAAGAAGGCTTAAACAATGGCATAAAAATGTGGTTGCCATTGGTTTATCTAGTGGCTTTTTAGAGCCATTAGAATCCACCAGTATTCACCTTATTCAAACTGCTGCTGTTCGTTTAGTAAAACATTTCCCATTATCGGGTATCACTGACACAGCTATTGACGAGTATAATCGCCAAAGCCAAATTGAATTTGAACGTATTCGCGACTTTATTATTTTGCACTACAAACTGACGGCGCGAGATGACAGTGCATTTTGGCGTCAATGCCGTGATATGGAAGTGCCTGAAAGCTTGCAGCACAAAATAAACCTATTTAACGAAAACGGCTTGTTCTTTAGGCAAGATGACGAGTTGTTTAGTGAAATTGCTTGGCAACAGGTAATGCTTGGCCAAGGCGCTAAACCTTCTCAATACCACCCGTTAGCAGATGCGCTCTCAGCGCAACAACTGGCCGATTTAATGACTAGTTTAAAGCAGTTGATCAATCACACCAGTGAACAATTGCCCACCCATAACGAATTTTTAAAAAGTTTGGTAAATAAATAAATGAAAAATACGATAGCGATATTGATGGTCAGTCTATGTCTGACGAGCTTATGTTTTACATTCAATATTAACGCTCAATCCACTCTCATTGAAGAAAAAAACAAGCTACAAAAACCCGTTGTTTACCAGGTTTTCACGCGTCTTTTTGGCAATCAAAATACCACTAATAAACCTTGGGGTACGCTTGAAGAAAATGGCGTAGGCAAGTTTTCAGATTTTACGCCTAAGGCACTCGAAGAAATTAAATCACTGGGTGTCAGTCATATTTGGTACACCGGTGTGCTACACCATGCCATGGCAACCGATTACCTTGAGTTTGGTATCAGCCAAGACGATCCTGATGTCATAAAAGGGCGGGCAGGTTCGCCTTATGCGATTAAAGATTATTATTCAGTTAACCCTGATTTAGCCAACAATCCCGCACAACGAATGGCTGAATTTGAAGCCTTGATAGCGCGCAGTCAAAAAGCGGGTTTAAAAGTGATTATCGATATAGTACCAAACCATGTGGCGCGTAATTACGAGTCAGTTGGTCAGCCTGCGGGTACTCGCGCACTGGGTAAAGATGATAATAAAACGGTGGAATATGCTAAGAGCAACGACTTTTATTATATTCCAAATAAAGCATTTCAAGTGCCACAATTCCCCGATAACTATGCGCCATTAGGGGGAGATAAGCAGCCTTTAATCGACGGTAAATTTGATGAAAACCCAGCGAAGTGGACAGGTAATGGATCGCGTCTAGCGCAACCGAATTACAACGATTGGTATGAAACGGTTAAAGTAAACTATGGTGTAAAACCCGACGGTAGCTATGATTTTGCACGTTTACCTGTTGAATACAAAAACAAGAGTTATAACGATATTGCTGCTTTCTGGCAAGATAAGGCACTGCCTAGTAGCTGGAATAAGATGCGTGAAATTGCCCATTTTTGGTTAGATAAAGGGGTTGATGGCTTTCGATATGATATGGCTGAAATGGTGCCGGTAGAATTTTGGAGCTATTTAAATGCACATATTAAGCTTAAAAACCCTAATGCAACAATAATCGCAGAGGTGTATAACCCGTCTCTTTACCGTGATTATATTCAGCTCGGTAAAATGGATTATCTTTATGACAAAGTAGGCTTTTACGATACGTTAAAATGGATAATGCAGGGCAAACAGCCAGCCAACACTTTATTGCCTGTATATAACGAAATTGCTGATATTGCTCCACATATGCTTAACTTCCTTGAAAACCATGATGAACAGCGTATTGCCAGCCCTGACTTTGTGGGTGATATGAATAAAGGCAAGCCGGCAATGACAATTTCGCACTTAGTAAGCACCGCACCGACCTTGCTATATTTTGGTCAGGATGTGGGTGAGCCAGGCGCAG
>JBELHN010000088.1:0-4356 GCA_042091395.1 Colwellia sp. | reverse complement strand
TGATCGCAATATCACCCAGATTCTCCACTACTAGCTGGTAGCTTAAACTGTAAGTGCCGTCGCGATTATTAATTGGCTCGGCTAATATGGATTTAGCTAAACCAATTTGCGGTGCTTCGGTAAAGGTGACCGGCGTGACATCATCTTGCCCACCGCTGCCATTATTACTCTCAGGATCTAATCCATTATCAGACACATCGGACACTTGCGCACCACTTGGGCTAGTAGCCAAGGCAGTGACAGTATTATTGTATGGCCCTAAGTTAGCGCCCGGTGTCACTATTATGGTTAGGGTAAGCGAGGTGTTTTCACTGGTCTCTAAAGTTTGTTCAGCTGCCAACAGATTAGTCTCTGAACTGCCATTAAAGCTGCTATTAACGATTAAGTTATTGCTTGATAACTCAATTACTTCAAAGCCAGTTGCATCTCTAAATACAGACGCTAAATCTTCGCTGATTTGAAGATTATTTAGCACAATATCGCCAGTATTCTTAGCATTTATTTGGTATTCAAGCTGATAACGACCATCGGTAAGGTTTGTCACATTATTCAGCGCTTTGGCAATACCAATAGCGGGGGCTTCAGTAAATAGTACAGGTGTTGGGTCGCTCTCGCTGCCCTCACTATTATCACCCGCAGGACTGATACCATTATCTGAAATATCGATGATTTCTGCGCTACTTGGACTGGTTGCAGATGCTCTAGCGCTGTTGTTATAAGGCCCTAAATTCGCACCCGGATAAACAGTGATAGACAGTGTTAAGGTATCACTTTCACCCACAACTAAGCTTTGATTATTTGCGAGCAACTGTGAATTATTCACCCCATCAAAGTCGCTATTGACCGTTAGGTTATTGGCACTTAGTTCAGTTACCACAAAACTGGCTGGGGCAGGAAAGGTATCTGTTAACTGATCAACAATTTGCACATTGCTGATCGCAATATCACCTAGGTTTTTAACCGCTAATTTGTAGCTTAAGCGGTAGCTACCATCACGGTTATTAATTGGCTCTGCTACAAGAGATTTAGCTAAACCGATTTGTGGCGCTTCAGTAAAGGTAACCGGTGTAGCATCGTCTAGCCCTCCGTCACCATTATTGCTTTCAGGGTCAAGACCATTATCTGATAGATCACTCACCTCAGCACCACTTGGACTAGTTGCATTAATCGTAACGCTGTTGTTATATGGCCCTAAGTTATCAGCAGGTAACACCGTTAAAATAAGGGTAAGTACATCCGTTTTGCCAACTTCAAGTGATTGATTTGGCGCAAGTAACTGCTTATCACTCGTCCCATCAAAGTTTGTATTAGTTTGTAAGGTGCTACTGATTAACGAATCAATTGTGAAAATACTTTGATTGTCAAAAGTTGCCAGTAAATCATCTGTAACTTTTACATTATCAAGTGCAATATCACCGGTATTTTTCAAATTAAACTGATAACTAACGCGATAGCTACCATCGCCATTATTGATAACATCCGTGACCGCTTTGGCGACTGCAATTGCCGGCGCTTCAGCAAAGGTTACCGGCGTTGGGTCACTTTCACTGCCCGCACCATTATCGCCCGATGGGCTAGTGCCATTATCTGAGATATCGGTTACAGATACGCTACTTGGGCTAATACCCGATGCTTCAGCACTATTGTTGTAAGGCCCTAAATTGGCACCTGGTGTTACCATAAGATTAAGCGTAATAGTACTGCTCGCGCCCACTATTAAGCGTTGGTTGGCGGCCAATAAATTAAGATCATTGCTGCCGTTAAATCCACTATTAACGCTTAAGCCATTATTGGCTGTCAGGCTAATGACTGTAAATGATGTGCCTGCAAATGTACTTGTCAGATCATCAACCACTTGGATATCAGAAAGATTTATATCGCCCAAATTTTCAAGCGCAAGCTGATAGCTTAAGCTGTAAGTTCCATCGCGATTATTGTTCGGCTCACCTAGCAAAGATTTAGCCAAGCCGATTTGAGGTGCTTCAGTAAAAGTGACCGGCGTCACATCATCTTGCCCACCGCTACCATTATTACTTTCAGGGTCAAGGCCATTATCTGAAAGATCAGTCACCATCGAGCCACTTGGGCTGGTTGCTGTCATGCTAACACTGTTGTTATACGGCCCTAAGTTACTGCCGGGTGTAACAATCATTGTAAGATTAACTGTGGCACTGTCACCCGTTGCTAAGATTTGATTAGGCGCCAGTAAATTAAGGTCACTCACACCATTAAAGCTGCCATTAATCGTAAAGTCAGTACTGGTTAATGTCATGACTTCAAAACCAGAGGCACTGCTAAAGGTGGACGCTAGATCTTCACTAATTTGAAGATTATTTAGCACAACATCGCCCGTATTTTTGGCGTTTAATTGGTACTCAAGCTGGTAGCGACCATCGCCGAGATTAATGACATTAAGAAGAGCTTTAGCCACACTTATTGTCGGCGCTTCAACAAAAGTAACGGGGGTTGGATCGTTTAATCCGCCGCTGCCATTATTGGTCAACGGATCGGTACCATTATCTGAGTTATCACTGACCGTTGCACCGCTTGGACTGGTTAATGAAGCCACAGCAGTATTGTTATAAGGGCCCAAGTTAGTTCCCGGTATAACACTAACTGGTATCAATATTGTGGCGGTGTCATTCACCGCTAAGCTTTGATTAGCCGCTAATAAATTCGTCTCTGAGACACCATTAAAGCGACTATTGATAATTAAATCAGTGCTCTGTAGTGTGCCTAAGCTCGGTGTGCCTAAGGAGAAACTTGCGCCTGTAAAAGCAGTACTTAGGTTATCGACCACTTGCACATTAGTCGCCGGCACATCACCGATATTTTTAACCACTAAGCGATAAATAAAGCTGTAGCTGCCATCGTTATTATTAGTAACTTGACCTTGGATTGCTTTCGCAATAGCAATCGCTGGTGCTTCAGTAAAGGTAATTGGAGTAGGATCATTCAAACCACCACTACCATTATTGCCATTTGGATCGCTACCATCATCAGAATCATCACCAATGGTTGCACCACTTGGGCTAGTTGCGCTCACTTTCGCTGTATTGTTGTAAGGCCCTAAAAATGCTTTGGGTGTGACGGTTATTCTTAATTCAATTGCAACAGACTGACCGGTCGTTAAATTTTGGTTAGCCGCTAATAGGTTTTGGTCACTATAGCCATTAAAGCTACTGTTAACGTTAATATCATCGCTCGTTAAGCTTTCGAGTATTACCGTTGAAGGTTGTGCGTATGTCGCTGCAAAGTCTTCAATTACTTGCAAATTAGACAGGTCAATATCACCATTATTACGCACCACCATGGCATAGCTTAAGGTGTAACTGCCGTCATTATTATTAACTGGCTGTTCACTTACGCGCTTTGCAATCCCTACTGCTGGCGATTCGCTAAAGCTCACTGGTGTTGGGTCGGCGAAGCCACCACTGCCATTATCGCTTTCGGGATTATTACCCGCATCTGAAATATCGTTGACGCTAGTACCACTTGGACTGATACCCGATGCTAGCGCACTGTTGTTGTATGGTCCTAAATTAGAGCCTGGCGTGACAGTTAACGCAATTCGAATCGTTGCTCTTGCACCAACATTTAAGCCTTGATTAGCCGCAACAAGTTGTTTGTTTGAGTCACCATTAAAGACAGTATTAACCGATATATCATCGCTACTGATCGCTCTTACTGTATAATTTGCTCCATTAAATGTTGCAACAAGGTCATCGGTCAACTGAATGTCAGTAAGGTTAATATCACCTGTGTTTTTCACCACCAAATCGTAACTAAGGTTATAGCTCCCGTCGCTGTTATTAACAGGCCCATTACTGATCAGTTTTGCCGCACCAATCGCCGGTGACTCAACAAAGGTAACGGGGGTTACATCATCCTGACCGCCGTTTCCGTTATTACCCGAAGGACTTATACCATTATCTGATAAGTCACTTACTGTGGCACCACTAGGACTATTGGCTTTGGCTGTTGCACGGTTATTGTAAACACCTAATTTAGAGCCAGGAGTAACAGTTAAAGTAAGTGTTAGCGTACTGCTAATGCCCACATTTAGACTTTGCTCAATCGCCAGTAGGTTTTGATCACTACTGCCATTAAAATTGTTGTTAACGATTAAATTGTTAGTCGCAGTTAGGTCATTAACGGTAAAGCTGGCACCATTAAATGTGGTAGCTAAATCATCAATAATTTGGACATTACTTAACTTAATGTCACCCGTATTTTGAACCACCATTGAATAAGTGAGCGTGTGAGTGCCATCACCATTATTAGTCGGTCCTGAGCTAATTGCTTTGGCAATGCCAATGGCGGGCGCTTCAACAAAGGTTACCGGTGTCGGATCAT
>JBELHN010000087.1:0-4369 GCA_042091395.1 Colwellia sp. | reverse complement strand
AAAAAGAAGCCTTTAAAGCAATAAAAGTAAAAATAATAATGAAGCGCAATAAACAGTATGTTTTTTATACTCTTTAACATTATTTGCTGTAAGTATATAAAATAAGTAAATTAAAAATTTAAATTTTCTAATTCATTGATAAAATTTTGTTTAATTTGTTCCCAATCTTGTGTGCTTTTAACGATTTTCGGGGTCACTAATACAACTAACTCGGTCTTGTCAGACTCTTCCAAATCTTTCCTAAACAAGTGGCCAATGATAGGCAACTCACCTAAAAAAGGGATATGGCTCGCACTAGTACTCTTATTTTCACTGATTAACCCACCAAGTAAAACTGATTGCCCGTCAGCAGCTACAACCTCTGTAGAAATAGTACGTTCAAAGATTGCAGGCGTACCTTCAATGCCACCCGCACTGGATACACTTGAAATATTTTGTTCTATAGTCATAATAATTATCCCTTGTGCATTTACCGTTGGCACAACACTGAGGTTTACCCCGGTTTTACGGTATTGAATTGTTGTTGTTTGACGCTCTCCAACAATAGGGTCAGTCGTTGTACTGCCAATGGTGGGAATATCATCACCTACACTGATATTCGCAGAAACACCATCTCGAACCAGTAAGGTCGGCCTGGAAAGTACGTTTATTAACCCGTCAGTTTGATTTAAATTAATATTTACATTTCCATCAATGCCCACAACAGAGTAATTAAAGCCACTTTCTCCATTAAAACTAAAGCTTTTAATTTCATTTGAAGAGGCACTCGATGATGCTCCTGAAGATACTGCAAACTCGACACCTTTGGCAAATGACCCTGTTAGCTTCACTTCCGCAATAACGACCTCTAACATCACCTGTTTTGGCATAATATCAAGCTGCCGTATTATAGGCTGAAGTTCCTGGTAGTGTTGCCCTGAAGCATAAAATATTAACGCATTGGCTCGTTCATCAACTACAAGGCGCATATTTTCACCTTCAATGCTTTTAACGCTTGCCCCTGCGGTATTATTTTTAGGGGCGGCTGTAGCCGATTGTTGGTTATTTTGTCGCGACTGTTGAACACCCTCGGAGTTGCGCATTGCAGTTGAAGAAAAGGAGCCTCCAATCAGAGGTGCTAAGCTTTGCCCTAAATCTGTTGCTCTAGCATATTTAGGGTGATAAATGTAAAAACTTTGCTCTGCACCAGTGGCTGGCAAATCTAATTCCTCAAGCCAATACTCTACTCGGTCAAGAACTTCATCAGCAGAAGCAAACACTACCATTTGCCCTAAATGCTCAAGAGGTACAAAATTAACACTGCCTTTACCATTAAACTTCGAGCCTACTTTAATTCCCTCTTGATCAAGGAGTAGTGTTAATTTATCAATAAAGGTTATTGAATCCATATAATTCAAGGTAATTAAGCCAACCGACTTTCGGTGTACCGTTGCGCTATCTAAGATGTTAACAAGTGACAATGCTCTTAAAACAGACTCTCTTTGACCTGAAATAGTAATGAGGCCTTGATTCACATCAACATCAACTCTAGCATCAACTAAATTTCTAATGGTATTTCTAATACTGCCGCTAATATTGTAGTGCATTGGTACTAGCTGAATGATTTCACCTGATACATTGGGAACACTCGACTTATTGCGCCCAAAGCCAAATGCTTTATTACTTTTGTTATTCTTTAGGTCTACGGGGTGCACATAAAAAATATCATCGTTTAGCACGATATTTACGTTACTTCGACTTAATATCTGCCTAACTAGCGTAAACAGTTTTTTGCTAGATATCTCTTCTTTCAACTCTAACGTCACCGGCGTTAAATTATTTTTAACGCTTGGTTCTATTAAATAAGAAACATTGAGTAACTCACCAAACGTATAGTGAATGAAGTCATTTAACGGTAAAGCATTGACTGACACTTGAAAACGTTGGTTGTTATTGAACCTGTCGGCTAAATCAATTTCCAACGTTAAACCCTTTTGGCTATCGCTTAAAGTGTTTATTCGTTTTAACCCACCTGCTTCAATGACTTCATCAGGCTCTGATTTATTTTCTGCATTATCACTTTCTATTGATTGATTTGCTTCCAAATATGATTTACTAACATCTACTTTATTAGTTTCAATGGGTTGGTTAGGGTCTACTATGGTTGAACAGGCTGAAATACTGAAAGTAAAAGCAAGTACAAGGGTGTTGTTTAAATATTTATTATTAAGCATTTTTATTTCGTTCAAATAGTTTAAATTCTATAACTTCATCAGCACGCGTCAAAATAATTTGTGTAGCTGAAACTCTTTTTAATAATATCCCAGGACTTAATTCTTGCCCTTCAATAACTTTAATGGTTTTATTTTTGGGTGCTTTTAGCAAAATAAACGCATCTGTTTTCCTTTTAAAAATTCCGAGTAGTTTATAATCTATTCCGTCAATGGTTAGTGCTGCATAATTTGGTTGAGGTTTTTGAACGACTTCTTCACTGGTTTTTTGTTGTTTTAATAGCGCTTCTCTTTCTGCACGTTTCTCTCTTGCTATTAGCCATTCCTTCTCAATAAGCAGTTCTTTCTGCTGTTTTTCAGGTTCTATAAAAGTACTTGCAACCTTATGTTGTTGTTTTTTGCTGTTTAAATCATCTGAAACAAACAAATCAATCATTAATAAATATAATGTTATCAAGGAAAAAGCAGCTGCTATATAGTTCATAAGTTACTCTCGGTAACATATTGCCACATGACTAACTCAAGCCTTCCTGTAACCTTTGCATTGGGATTGTCTTCTATTTCTTTGCCTGCATAATAAAAATTATTAATTCGAACTAATGGTTTAAGTGCCTCAAGTAATCTGGTGCTAGAAATCAAACATTTGGGTCCACCTTTGAACCTTGCTTTTAATTGCCATCGTCTGAACTTAGGTGTGACCTCACTCATCCCATCCCAACCAATTTGCTCAATATTACAACTAGCTTCTCGTAAAGTTTTTTCTATTTCACTTTGCGCTGTTAGTTTAAAGGTTGCATCGTCTGAGGTTTTATATAAATAAGGTAAAAGTTTAAGTAAGCTCTTATCAATTTTTGTTTGTTGCACCAAAATATGTTCCTGTTTTTCTACTAGTCTTTCTATTCTGTTAACTTGTTTCTCAGACAATAATAAGGCTTGCCGTTCAATTTGAATATTCTGCCATAGCGGTTCAACAATTATTTTAACAACAACTAATGTAATAATAAGTATTAAATAATGTTTATATTTGATTAAGCTTTCCATACTAAACTATAGCTCCTGGTCAACTTCAAATTTGATGATAAAAGAGTCTTTTTTGCGTGATTTTCTTACTGTACCATCAAAAGCGGCATTTTTTATCATGGGTAGTTTATTTATCACCGCTAGAATTTCAGAGGCATCGTCAGCCTTACCGCGTAACAAATATGTATTATCGCGTTTTCTAAATTGCTGTACATGCATGCCTGAGGATACTGCGTTGTAAATGATTTCCCAATATTGAAGTTTAGGAGGAACATTTTTAAATTCTGTTGTTGCAATATTAATAAATGCATTTTTTTGTTCTTGAGTCGTTTGCATTAACAGTAATTTATTAACTGTTTCGTCATAACCTGCCAGTTGGTTGTTGATGCTCTCATTCGCAAAATAATAATATCCATTTGCGGCTAAAACAAAAAGTAATGATGTTAACACAGGCCCCAGATATAATTGATGCAATTGCCTCGGGGTAAAAATATTTTGCAATGCCATTGAGGTATTTTTTACTAAGTCAGCAAAGTCGATATTTTGCAGTGACTCTAATAAATGTGTTGCATATTTAGATCCTGTTAAACTCTTTACCACTGCACTTTCGTTGTAACCGGCACTAATCTTAAATGCTTCTTGGCTCGGCAATAACTGGCTTTGATATGCACTTAACACTTTATCATTTGATTTCGCACAATATAGTCTTCCCTGAGGACTATCAACATCAAAAATAATTTTTTCATTAGAAGTAGCTGTTAGTAGCTCTGTTTCAGGTATTAAAGCAATTTTTTTTGAGACTAAATCATTAAGCTTTGATGAAAAGTGAATTGTCTTTACATCAAAGCCATCTAGCTCTTTATTTTCGTATTTATATTGCAAAATTCGGTTATTACCCGCTAACTTTTTTTGAAGTTTCAAAACGTTTTTCAACTCCATTAAACTAACCGCAGGGTAAGTATTCCAAGTTTCTTGATAATGCTTTCGACTAACAATCATTAACGCATTGGCTTTATCAATAGGTTCGAATTGATTGCTTTGAATACTATAGTATTGATCTCCTAAGTAACCTATATGTTGACTTAGCCAGCTTAATAGCTGAGGAAATTTTGAAATGATACGTAAATTCACTAATAACT
>JBELHN010000086.1:0-4746 GCA_042091395.1 Colwellia sp. | reverse complement strand
ATATAAGTCACTAAACTCATTAATAACCGCGGGCAATAATTGCTGTATTACTGCAAGATGGGCACTGTTTTTACTATAACGCGCATACAGCTTTTTATACACGCCAGCTTTACCTAGGCGCATACAGTCAACCAATGATTGTTTACTGGCGGTGTTTACTAGCCAGTCGGGCAGGGTAGCAACCCCCATATTGGCAGCGACCATTTGCAGCATGACATGGCTGCTGCCCACTTGTTTGAGTTTGTTTGGTTTGCATTTTGCTGGCGTTAAGAACCATTTGAAAATGTCTAATTGCTCGGGCGGTAATGGGTAGGTTAATAAGGTAAATTGACGAAATTGCTCTGGCTTTAAATAAGGGATTGTTGCGCTTGGGTAAATGAAAAACGGTTTATTTTCCGCTGAGGCGGTTAATTGTTGTTGGCTAACATCTTGCTGCGCTGCCAATTGCTTTGATAGCACGGCAATCACTTCAAATTGACCGATCTCTTGATAAATGTAATTGGCCTCATGATTGTTTTCGTCAGTAAAAAACAGATCGGCATTGGCATCGCTGCTGTGTTTTAGCGAGTTACCGGTAAAGGCTTCATCGAGAAACTCAAGCTCTACGCCTTTATTTTTCTGGGAAAATTCACTGGTAACCGGTAATAACCACTGAAAACATGCATGACAAGCTATGGCTATTTTTAATGAGCTAATCGGTAAGTCGGGGGATTTTAATTGCTGAGTTACTTGTTGTATTTTTGGCAGGAACTCTTCAGCTAAATTCAGCAAAAGTTTACCCGCATCGGTAAATTCTACCGGCGAGGTATTTCGAATAAATAACGGGGTATTTAAGCGCTGTTCTAAATCTTTTATTTGATGCGATAAGGCTGATTGACTGGTAAATAATATGTCGGCCGCTTTACGAATATTGCCGGTATTAGCCAAGGTTACCAGTGTTTTTAGGTGTTTAATTTCGAACATGGTTATTGCCTACAACATCCTGTGTAATGCGTTTTACTGCTGTACGTCAACGCTTTTGTTTAGCATGAATTAAGTATAACCATTTAAACGTCTGGACGTCTATAGTTTCATGGTAAAAAGTAGCTAAACTGGGCACATTAACAATATTAGACGTGTATAACTTGGTGTTTTTCGTTTATTAAGAGAGTGTTAGTGTTGATTTTTATAGAAGTTATTGCCAAGTTTTTATAGGCCGGTTTGTAATAAAGTAATTTTTTAAGGGAATTAAAGGTAGATGCTGTGGTGGTGTTTTTTTGTGTGATCTGTTTCGAGGTAGTTTGTATCTATAAGTTCTGTACCGATAAGTTAGGTATCAATGTATTTTACCTAAGTATTTTGTATGTTGCTTTGAACAGCGTATTTTAAGTTGATAGCGAGTGGCTTTTAAGCAGCTTTTTGCTGGCTGCTTAGTCTCTGCCTTGTTGCGGTTAGACCCTCAGCAACTTATCAGCAAACTATCAGCAAATTAATAGTAAACCCAATAAACCAGAAGTATGACATAAGCCCTTAATTTTTAATAACGTTAAAAGCTTATGTGTTTAGTGAGTATGGCTTAGTACAAGGTTTCTACGCTAAATTAAAAGTATTCAAGATATTTTCAATAACATGAATACGTTAAAAGAGAACAAATGGCGCGCTAATCAACCTCATGTAACCAAGCAGCGTGATTAGGCGCACGTTTGGTAACAGACCACTCGTCAATCATATCTTGAGCCACGCGGTTAAGTTCTTTGTACTGCTCAGGAGTACCAATATCTGTGGCTAACTCTAAACGATGGCCATTAGGATCAAAAAAGTAAATCGATTTAAATACACCATGATTTACTGGGCCCAATACATCAACACCTTTACTAACTAACTCTTCTTTGGCGGAGACTAGTGCCTCATAGTTAGCCACACGCAGGGCAATGTGTTGCACCCATTCAGGGGTATTTTGATCGCGATCCATGGTGGGTGAATTAGGTAACTCAAAAAAAGCCAGTACATTTTCATTTCCAGCATCAAGAAAGATATGCATATAAGGATCGGGCGCTTTGGTTGAAGGTACTTCGTTTTCTGCAATGGCTAGCACTAAATCCATATTAAGCTTTTCTTGGTACCAGAGGGTTGTTTCTTTCGCATCTTTGCAGCGATAAGCAACGTGATGAATTTTTTCAATAGTGATCATGGAGGTAGCTTCAATAGAGATAAATGATAGTTACAATTTTAATCATAAATCGAGTAGTTAGGCTAATTTTACACAAATTTTAAAGGTTGCTGCGGCGTAAGGCGGATTTGACGGCTGTAAGCAATTACTTACAGCCTTAAAAAAATTGCGTTCTAGTACATTAATGAATAGTTGTTGAGAGCTGTGTTTACAGCACTCGCTTGAAGTTGTTATGCAAGAATGACCGTTTTATCGCCATTAAGACATACCCGTTGCTCGGCATGAATCCTAACCGCATGACTAAGTGCTGTGGCCTCTAGGTCATGACCCATGTGCACCATTTGCTCTATGGTGAAGGTATGATTTATGGGTTTGACTTCTTGCGCAATAATAGGCCCTTCATCAAGGTTTGCGGTAACATAATGAGCGGTTGCGCCAATTACTTTTACGCCGCGTGCATGTGCCTGATGGTAGGGTTTCGCGCCCTTAAAACTGGGTAAAAAGGAGTGATGGATATTTATGGCTTTCCCCTGTAACTGTTGACACAAATTGTCTGACAATATTTGCATGTAGCGGGCAAGTACCAGTAAATCGACGTTAAGGTCTGCCATCAATTGGCTAATTTGTGCTTCTTGTTGTTGTTTGGTGGCAGCGCTAACGGGTAAGTAATAAAAGGGTATATTATGCCACTCGCTTAATGCCTGACAAGTTTGGTGGTTAGAAACCACACCAACAATATTAATAGGTAATACTCCAGATTTAAACTTGGTGAGTAGTGACACTAAACAATGATCGTCTTTTGATACGGCTATGAGCACATTGGGCACATCATCACGTTGACGTAATTGGTATTGCATGGCGAGCGGTTTCGCTAGTTCATCAAGTGCCGCAACAAATTCATCACTAGAAACGGTAAGGTTTCTGTCATCAAAAGCAATACGAGAGAAAAAGGTGTCGGTGTAAGGGTCACTGTATTGTGAAGTTTCGGTAATAAACGCCCCATGTGAGAACAGGCTTTGCGATACTTTTGCTAGTACCCCAGAGTTGTCAGGACATTGCCAAGTTAAAATGTATTGAGTTGCGGTAGACATAACGGCCTTATGATTAGTCGGTAGTAGTTCTTTAGTACATTAATCATATCATTAGCGATTTTTAATAGTAATACCAGTGCTTTAATAGTTTCTGTAGCTATAACTTATAGAGCCACAATAAATGCGCAACATGAAGCAATGTTTTACTAGGCTTTCTTAGGGTTGGTTTAAGGTTTTTTATGTTTAGCTTAGCCATTTTGTGCATTTGCGAAGTAATGGCTAATTGTTGGCTAAGTGCTCAGTTAATATGCGCGCACTATTATTGGTTAGAGTGATGTTGATTAGAGTGAATTTTGTTTTTATTCTTAATATAAAGTTGTTCAACTTTTTCTCTCGCCCAGGGGGTTTTACGTAAAAATTTTAAACTTGATTGTATGCTAGGGTTGTCGTTGAAGCACTTGATGTTAATGGTTTTCCCTAACGTGGCAAAGCCAAAGTGTGCTTCAAGTTCAGTGACGATGGTTTTTAGGGTGATGCCATGTAACGGGTTATAGGGTTGGTTGTCCATGTTTAATCCGGTTGTTTTCTGCTAACAAAATTCTATAAAGGTATATATTGTAAAGTGTTCTTTGTGATGTGTTAGTTAAGCTTGTAGGAACAGTTAAGCCAAAATTTTGCCTAAACGATATATCTTCCAATCTAAATCTATCAACACAACTATCTAAGCTTAAACCTAAATAAAAAAGCACAATAACGATAGTGTATCATTATTGTGCTATAAAATAGCTAATTCATTGAATGCCAGCAAGCTAGCTGGCAAGTTAAGTAGCTTAGACATTAATTAGTGTACACATTGACAAGTCTGAAAATTAATTAGTCTGCAAAGTGAACAGTTAACTCGTCATTACCACCAATATGCTTACCATCAATAAAAACTTGTGGTGTTGTATCTGCGTTGGTAATAGCACGCATTGCTGATATACTGGTGTTTTCTCCAAGTACTAATTCTTCATAAGCTAAGCCTTTTTCGGCAAGTAGTGCTTTGGCTTTGGTGCAATGTGCACAACCCGGCTTGGTAAAAATAGCGATTTCTGAGCTTTGCGCCGCTTCCGGATTAATGTATGCAAGCATGGTATCGGCATCTGATACTTCAAACGGGTCACCTGGTAAATCAGGTTCAATGAACATCTTTTCAATAATGCCGTTTTTAACTAGCATTGCGTAGCGCCAGCTGCGTTTGCCAAAACCTATGTCTGCCTTACTAACTAATAAACCCATACCCTCGGTAAATTCACCATTACCATCTGGAATAAAACTAATGTTGCTGGCGTTTTGATCTTTCGCCCACGCGTTCATTACAAAGGTGTCGTTAACAGATACACAAACGATTTCATCTACACCGTTGGCAAAAAAAGTGGGGGCTAATTCGTTATAACGTGGCAAGTGTGATGATGAACACGTTGGTGTAAATGCGCCAGGTAATGAAAAAACAACGACAGTTTTGTTGGCAAAAATGTCGTTAAAATCGCGGCTTGTCCAGCCATCATCAGTTATGATGGGAAAAGT
>JBELHN010000085.1:3418-4956 GCA_042091395.1 Colwellia sp. | reverse complement strand
CCCTCATCTGACACGGTAATACGGAGCCACTTGCTATCTCGATAACTAGATACAGTAATGTTTTTATATATTGCATCGACCATAGCATCAGCTGAATTTTTAAATACATTGATGATAACCTGTTCAAACTGAGGTTTATCCGCTTCGATAACAACATCATCACAATGCGCTAAACACACAGTAACTTCAGGGAACAATGGCGCAATCGATAGTATCGCTGACCTTAAATGAAACCTAGACTTGGTCGGTTTAGGTAACTGCGATAACTGACTATAACTGGCAATAAAGCTACTTAACGACTCAGCCCTTTCATTAATAATGGCAACGCCATCTATCAGAGACTGTCGATTTTGTTGGTTGAGCGCCTTTGTTAATTTTTTATTCATTGACTGACTTATGGAGGCAATCGGCGTTAACGAGTTATTCATTTCATGACTTAGTACCCTGAGTAAACTTTGCCAAGCTTTGCGTTCTTTTTCCATTAATAAACGCTCGGCATTAGTCAATATATACAGCTGATGTTTTTTGCCATCACTTAAAAACCGTTCTTTGGATAAAAAGTGCTCGCCTTTAAGTTGTGGTTGATCAAAATCAACAATACCAGTTTCAGCATTGGCAATAATGGCACCTAATGGCGTGTTTTTAAGCTGTGTATTACTGGTATTTTGGTCATTGGCCAAAAGTATTTTATTTGCTGAGGCATTAGCCATCACCACATAGCCTTGCTGATCAGTGGCTAATACCATCGCATCCATTTGCTCCATAATGCGTTCAAGTAACAAGCGAGACTGTTTTGCTGCTAATTTATGCTGTCCTAATGTATCAGCTAAACTATTGATTAAACTTAATAATTCTTGATTAGCCTGATCGGTTTGTAACCTGCCTCGCAAAGAATAATCACCATCGATCATAGACTCAATCAAATTAGACAGGGTACGTACTTTGTAGTCAGCATATACTTTATTGGCAACAAGGACATATACACATAGCAGAGCAAACAAGATCAGAACAAAAGCGATCAAATATGTAGATATATGGCTGTAATATAATGCGATACTAGTAATAATATACGAGGTTAAACAAATTGTTAGTACAAGCTTTTGCTGATCACTTATTTTGTTGGCAGTGAACTTATTCACCAGCCAAATACCAACCGCATTAATCCATTGCATATTTACTCAACCGTCGATAGTAACCACTGCGACTTAAACCAAGAGATCTTGCCGTTTCTGTGGCATTGCCGGCATAAATTTTTAAACGTTTGGTCAAGGCCTTTTGTTCAATTTCAGCCAGTGTAAGATTTGTGTCGTCAAATGAATCGTCGCTACTAGGTCGTTCTGTAAGGATGAGATCGGTAGTTTCAATATTGCCTGTTTTACAGGTAAATAACACCCGCTCCATGGTATGGCTGAGTTCGCGGATATTACCTGGCCAAGGGTATTGTTGCAGCTTTATTATCACTTGTGGGTTGAGTCTTGGGCAGGTACGATGATATTTACGACTAAAAGACTGTAAAAAATGCTCTGCTAACGCCGGTA
>JBELHN010000085.1:0-3408 GCA_042091395.1 Colwellia sp. | reverse complement strand
CCGGTATATCATCGATGCGTTCTTTTAACGATGGTACCCTTAGTTGAACAGTATTAAGGCGATAAAAAAGATCTTGGCGAAAGTTGTTTTCTGCTATCGCGGTTAACAAATCGCTGTTGGTGGCTGAAATAATTCGCACATCGGCAATATGAGATATACTGCTACCAACAGCTTCGAATTTACGCTCTTCTAAAACCCGCAATAATTTCGCCTGTTGTCCTATCGGTATATTGGCTAATTCATCGAGAAACAGTGTACCTTGCTCAGCAATTGCAAAGCGACCAATGCGGCTTTGTTTAGCATCAGTAAAAGCACCTTTTACATGACCAAACATTTCACTTTCAAATAAAGATTCAGGAATAGCCCCCATATTAACAGGTACAAATGAATGCCCTGCTCGACTTGAAACACTGTGAATATAGCTAGCTAGCATGCTTTTACCGGTTCCGTTATCACCGGTTAATAAAATACTCATGTCACTCATAGCCAAATCATCTAAGGTTGATAACAAGTCTTGCATCGCCACAGAATGAGCAATAATACCTGCTCTGTTATGTGGATGTGCGTTGGACAGCAAGTTCTTGTTTTGTTGGCTCAGACGCTGGGCAGTTTGTGTTGATTTTGCCAAGGCTAACTGGTTATTAATAGCGCTCAACATCCGCTCATTTTTCCATGGCTTTTGAATGAAATCTCGGGCTCCAGCTTGCATCGCCTCGACGGCAATATCTACAGTCGCCCAACCAGTCATAACAATAATAGGAATATTGAGATCAAGTTGTCTGATGCTTGCCACTAACTGTAAACCCTCATCACCAGAGGTAGTGTCTTGTTGGAAATTCATATCTAACAATACTAAATCTATCGCTTCCGTCTTTAAATTATCAATAGCCGCATGTGGAGTGGTTACCGCTAAAATATCAAAACCTTCCTCACCTAAAAGATATTTAAGGCTGGCAATGATATTGATATCGTCGTCAGCGATAAGTATTTTTTTATTGATCAAAAATGATCTCCTTGCAAACAGAACATTGTAAAAATAACACCTGTGGGGTGTATTTTTCATCAAAAATTTTTATGGCAGTGCCATCAAACCATGTCACTGCCATTGTCTAGCTAAATTTATCAGATATATAGTGTATATTTATAAACTATTTATCTTATTATTCATACCTAAGAGCCATACTGGGCTCCATTGTAACTGCTCTCTTGGTCGGTACAAAAATAGCAAACATTACCACTGCTGAAACACCTATAACTACTGCGGTTGCTTGCATATAATACACATATGTGGGCATTAGGCCTTCAGTAAAGTTGTGGAAACCAAATGCAATCAAAGCAAACACCAGTAACGCTAAACCTAAGCCAATGACCAGTTGCGAAGCGCCTTGTCTTAAAAATAATTGAATGATATGTTTATCGCTGGCTCCCACCGCTCGTCTTATCCCTATTTCATGGGTGCGTTGCGCCACTGCATTTGCAGTTAAACCATAGATACCCACCATAGCCAATAACAATGCAAAAAATCCGGTAACAAAGGTTATCTCAGATAGGATCGCCATAGACTCGCGCAATTTATCCCGATTTTTTTGAGCTGCTTGCACGCCATAGTCAAGGTCTATTTGCAAGCCTGTTTTATAAAAAGCGCGATAGAATATTTCGTCAGCGTTGTTTGTTTCTGGCAGAATGCGATACATCAGGTGCTGAAAATTATCAACGAACTGAGCACCGGAAACATAGATTTCATCTTCGCTGTCTAAGTCTGCCATTAACGTCATGGGATTCATCGTATCGGTGACTACACCAACGATAAACAGCTTATGTTGTTTTTCATTGATTTTCATTAGCAAACTTTTTTCTAATGGTGACTCTCCGGGCCAGTAGCGATTCGCCATAGATTGGCTGATCAACACATTGTTGCGCTGGCCCATTTTATCATTCGCCGACAATTGACGGCCAGCAACCAAATTAACGCCAATAGTAGTAGTATTGCCAACCAGACCTATAGTATCTATTTGTGGTTTATCATCATCAGAGGCATAGTCTACGCCATCAAAAGTGACTTTATGTGGTCCCATCCACACAATAGACAATACATCAACCACATTAGGGTGAAGTTTTACTTCTTCAATGAGGGTTTGCAATGTCGATAATTTCTGTTGTTGTTCAGGGTACTTATTTTCCGGAATATTAAATCTGGCACTATAGACATCATTATAATTGTTGCCTAAATCAATATGCGTAAATTTATAGGCAATAAAACTTGAAATGGAGCCAATCAACATCAATAGCGCCACTAAAAACACTTGTGTGGTAACCAATATTTTTGATAACCGCCCTACTTTTTTACCTTGCGCACCTCGCGTGCCATCTCTTAACATCAAATTGATATCTTGATGAGCCGAGCGCCATGCAGGTAAAAAAGCCGTACACATAATGGTGATCAAAGTAAACCCGATGCCGACCATAATTGTGGTTTGATCCAGTCCATACTGCCACCAAAATGAACCGCCCCCTGGTATCCATGACTGCAACGCTAGCTGGACAAAGTCCAAGGCAGCACCAACAAGTAGCAAAGCTAATATGCCGCCAACAACCGATATAATGACACCTTCCCACATTAATTGACTGACTAAACGCGAAGTCGTCGCCCCTAATGCTGCCCTAATAGCCGTTTCGTGCTGACGCTCAATCGAGCGAGCAAGTAATAAATTGCCAACATTGATACAAGCTAACAATAAAATCAACCATGAAATGGTATTTAAAAAGGCAAATACTACACCACCTTCACCACCGGTTTGTGCCATTTGAAAAGTCACAATTTTTGCTGATTTTTGCAGAGCAGGCATATCGTACAATTTGACATTTTGTTGATAAATTTGATTTACCGATTGGCTTAACTCCAATTCGGCTTGGGCAATGCTTACCCCTTCATTTAAACGACCATATGCATGGTATGATGGACTTGCTTTGGCAACCATATCAAAAACATTATTCGCCAAAGGCAACCAAACTTTTGAGGTATTGGGAAACCGATAACCAGCTGGCATTACCCCTACAATAGCTGTCTTTTGTCCATTTAATTGCAGAGTCTGGGAGAGGACATTGACATCAGCATTTAGATCTTGTTGCCAGACTTCATAACTGATCACGGCTACAGGTAACGCGCCCACCTGAGTGTCTTGTGCCTGAATGGTTCGCCCTAGAATAGGCTTAATACGACTAAATTCAAAAAAACCACTACGCACATAACTACCAGAGATGTTCTTTCCTGAACTATTTACTGGTTCAATTACTGTAAACCCAGTAACTGTAGCATTATTCAAAAAGTTATAATAACTTAATGTACTATTATAATCACTTGGAATTGTAAGTGATAATTGTTCTCCATTTTCATCTATTGAATTTACA
>JBELHN010000084.1:0-5096 GCA_042091395.1 Colwellia sp. | reverse complement strand
GTTTGAATGGGCCAGATTTTTACGGTTTACCGCGCAATACAGAAACCGTAACGCTAGTTAAAGAAAGCTGGCAAGTGCCAGATTCTTACCCATTAGGTGATGATGTGGTGGTGCCTATTCGCGCCGGTGATGAAATTACTTGGAAGGTAAAATAGAGCGCTAACAGTGAAGCGCTAATAGCTAATAGTTAAGGGCTAACAGTTAAAAGCGATTCACACGCGTTTAAAACTAAAGAAACCGACGAGTTAAACTGGTCGGTTTTTTTGTTTCTAATGGCTCAAAGCCTATTTTTAATTGAACCAAAAACAGGCTTAGTTAGATAAACTTAGTGCAATCATGGTTTGTGCAATATAGTAGGTTGCTAATAAGGCCGGTTGGCTCCAATAGAATTGTTTTACAAACTTGCTGTAAGCCAAAATAGAGTCCGAGAGCATAAAAAACAGTGCCCCTACAAAAGCTAAAAAGCTCACATAATGCCACGATAGCTGAAAAAAGTTATAGCTGGCTAATACCATTAAAACCATAACAAAAGCATAACCATACACAGGAAGCTTTAATTTACCTAAGTGCTTATTCAACACAAGCAATAAAGCACCCGCAAACACAAGCAAAGCGATGAGTAACCAAGGTTTAAATACAAAGCCTTCGGTATCGGTAAAGCCAAATACATAGCAAATATGAGCGATAAAAAAAGCCACTAATCCATGTATAAAATAATGCGCTTTAAGCATTAAAAACACATCGCCGATCAGTGAAAAAAGCAATCCAGCGAAAACCCAATAGTGAATAGGGCCAAGCGTATTAGATTGCATAAAGGCCAATACTATAATTAGCACGGTTGTTAGGGGCTTTAGCACATAACAAAGCGTGTCTTTTTTTAAGTAATCACAATAAATATGGCTATATGCTGAGAGAAAAATCAGCGGTAAAATTGAATTAAACATAACAAGAATTTTTACAAGACTAAAACATGTTTAAAATACGAAATAAAAGCATTTAAAGCAAATATGTTTTGTATCTAAGCGAATAAAATGACTACACGAATTAGCCTTTATGTTTAAATTATTTATTATTTGTTAAGTCATTGTTAATGAAGTAAGTATAGGTATTTTAAAAATTAACTCTTTAATCATTCGCATACTGAATAAAATAAGCCGTCGAATATCACCATACTTTTCATACAGTCAAATACGTAGTTTTCATGGTTTTTACGGGATTTTACTGCAATTTTGGTGTGGTTTTAGGCACATTACAGTGTTAAACTTCGCGCCGCTTGACCTCTGTTCGGTCACAATTCCACTGCTAGCTGTTAAATCACGTTAATTAATTTAACAGGTTTAAAAAATCAATATGGTTTCAGGTTTAATCCTTACTCTCATTGTAAGTGCATTTGTACTTATCGTTGTAGAGGATGTGATCCATGTCAATAAAGCGAAAACAACGCTTTTCTTCGGTACCCTATGTTGGATTATTTTATTTATTCATCCGCTTAATGGGCAAACAACGCTTCATGTTCAAAATGAGCTTAATCACAACATATTAGAAATTGCCACGCTTTGGCTGTTTTTAATGGCGGCCATGACGTTTGTTGCTTATTTAAACTCAAAAGGGTTTATTCAAAATCTTGTTCATCGCATTTTACCCACTGAAATGAGTGAACGAAACCTGATGTACTTAGTGGGTACGTTTGCGTTCTTCTTTTCATCAATCTCAGACAATATTACGGCCACATTAATCTCACTTGCCGTGGTGATGTCATTAAAGCTTGAGGCAAAAAAGTTAATTAAGTACGCCACCTTAATTATATTTGCTGTTAACTCTGGTGGGGTGTCGTTAATTACCGGTGATGTAACCACATTGATGATATTTTTAGCTGAAAAAGTAACGATCAGTCATTTATTATTGTTGGTTGTGCCAGCTGCTATGTCTGTTTTTGTGTTAGCAACCTTGTTAAGTATAGGGATGTCAGGGCGTATATCTTTTGAAAAAGTGGTGCAAAGACGCATTGAAAAAACCGACATTACCATTGCGTGTATTTTTGTATCTACCATCATTTCTACCCTGTTTTTTAGTGCGTTCTTCCACATTCCACCGTTACTCACCTTCTTATTTGGCTTATCGTTAATGTTTTTAGTGGCGCAGTTTTGTATGCGTAAAAAAGACGTGAATAAAAAAATTATCGATTACGTAAGAGAAATCGAATACGACACCTTACTCTTTTTCGTTGGTGTGTTATTGCTTGTCGGCGCGATGAAAGAAATCGGCGTGTTAAATCAATTTACTTTGCTTTATGAGGCATTAGCGCCTGAATATGCCAATTATTTTATGGGTATATTGTCAGCAGTTGTTGATAATGTGCCGCTTACGGCTGCATTGCTTAAAGCCGATATTATTATGGACACACGGCAGTGGCTAACCTTTACGTATGCCACAGGTGTCGGTGGTTCTATGCTGATCATAGGCTCAGCGGCCGGTATTATTGCAATGAGCAAAATCAGGGAGTTAACCTTTATGAGTTACCTGCGGATGTTTGTCTATTTATTAGTGGCTTACAGCATTGGTTATTCACTGTCTTATTTAGTGGCGTGTTTCTTTTTAAATAATTAGTAGTTGACATCTAGATGTCTAAAAGTTAAATTTTTAAATGCTATCATCTAGATAGCATTTTTGTTTGTTAAGCTTTTTAGTAATAGCAGTCGCAAGAACAATAACAAACAACAGAAGAGGTGCGTTAATCAGGCAGTAAGCAAGAGGGCTCATTCCCAATGACAGCTTACCAGGGGGTTAATGCCGAGGTGTACATTGTGTATGAGTGCAACGTACTCCGGTTCTAGAAGTTGAATCTTCGGGACTGTCACCTATTACAGGTGGAGAGCTTCTGGCAGCGGTCTTCGTAGTATTTTGTAGTTCCTTGCCAAGTTCTCCTTATTAATTTACAAGGAGATGTCATGACCCATTTTAACGTAGCCAAATTTGGTGGTACCAGCGTTGCCGATCTCGCTGCAATGCTGTGTTGTGCAGACATTGTTTTATCGAACAGTTCAACGCGTTTAGTTGTTGTGAGTGCCAGTTCTGGCGTAACCAATCATTTAGTTAATCTAGCCAATAATGACTTAGCTCATACAAAGCGAGAGCAGCACATTGAGGCAGTGGAAATCATTCAACACAATATACTCAGCCAACTTGAACTCGATAATGACTTATTGATGGACTATGTGGCAACATGGGAAGAGTTTGTTGTTACTGCACGTAAACTGAAGTTTAATGGACGACAGCGCGATGAGCTATTGAGTTTTGGTGAGCGCTTATCTTCATTTTTATTTACCCAAGTACTGCGTAATAAGGGTACTGATGCATTACGCATTGATGCGCGTGATGTACTGATTACTAATTCTCACTTTGGTAAAGCAGAGCCCAATATTGTTCTCACTCGCGAAAGTGCGCAGCAAAAGCTTCTGCCTTTACTAAATGAACAGGTGGTTGTTACACAGGGATTTATTGGTGCAGATCAAAATGGGAATACGACAACGCTTGGACGCGGAGGTTCTGATTACAGTGCGGCATTACTGGCTGAAGCAATTGATGCATCGGCCGTACATATTTGGACCGATGTAAAAGGCATATTTAGTACTGATCCACGGTTATGCGAAAAAGCCGCGCCTATTGCTAAATTGAGTTTTGATGAAGCCGCTGAAATGGCTACATTTGGCGCTAAAGTGTTACACCCGGCTACCATATTGCCGGCAAGCAGAAGTGGTATTAAGGTATTTGTTGGCTCGAGTACTGCGCCAGAACTCGGTGGTACTTGGATTGAGAAAGATAAATCTCAGCAAGCGGGGATTCGCGCGGTGACCCAGCGTAAAAATCAAATATTACTAACCGTTAAAAGTCCTGAAATGCTGCTTGCCAGTGGTTTTTTAGCCCGTGTATTTACCCTTTTAGCTAAATATAATATTTCGGTCGATTTGGTCACAACCTCTGAAATAAGCATTGCGCTAACGCTTGATAATGCACCGAATGCCTCACGACCAGAATTAAACCAACAATGCTTGGCAGAACTCAGTGAATTTTGCCATGTGAGCATTGAAAATAATCTTACGTTAATTGCGCTGATTGGTTCAGACATTCAACTTGGCCAAAATGAATCAAATTTGATGGATATACTCAGTGATTTTAATATTCGCTTAATTTGCCATGGGGCGAGTAAACACAATTTGTGTTTTTTAGTCGAGCAAAGCGAATCAGATAATGTGGTGCAAGCTATTCACAGTCGATTGCTTGAGCTGAGTTAGATCCGGTGATAGTTCAACTTGCACCAGCGGGGGTGGTTTTGTTGCGTTTAATGGCGTAGCAAAACTAAAATCAATGTTATTTATTGTGCAACAATAGGCGGCAATCATATGTTTTGCATAGGTGTGGTACACATTGGGTGCTAATAACTGTGCAATAGGCTTTGCAAGTGCTTTAGCCAAGGCTTCTTTTAACGTCCAAATACGATAAAACGCAGGGTGCATGAGCTCTGCGTTTTCAATTTCACTCACTTCCTCAGCATGATAAAAATGTTTAGCGAGCTTTAAATAGGGTCGCTCAGATGACACATACTCCGCATCAATACCTACTCGCTCAGGACGATCTGATAAATAAACAGCAACCCAGCCCTTAGAATGACTAATTACAAGCGTTAATGGCAATGGCTTATTGTTTAATCGCACAGTAAGTTGTTTCGTCTGATCATCAAATACCGTGGATAATTCGCTATAATCAGCAGTCACAAATTGCTGTGCAAGGTGTTTAATTAAAAAACGCGAAGCAAGGTATTCCTTTTTTGCTTGCGTTGATTTTCGGCGTGCTAATATGATGTTTTCTGATTTAGATAATAGGCTATCGAGCGCGACAGTATTTAAATCAATCACCTTACTATTTGCCATCACTAGATTGAGCATTTTTGCAGCGTTTGCATGGATGGTATTGGCTGGTTTAGATAATATCCCTGTTGCTGGTGGTTTTTTGTTGTTTATCTTTTCCATACCCGCTAGATTAGCCTACTTATTTAGAACTGCTTTTTTCAGCAGTGTTTATTGATTGGTAGTTTAAGT
>JBELHN010000083.1:0-5116 GCA_042091395.1 Colwellia sp. | reverse complement strand
CAGTTGAGCTCTTGCGACGACCAGTACCGTAATATTGATTATCAGCCATTGCTTACAGCTCCAAAAGTTGTGGTTGTTGTGCAGTATGCGCGTGCTCAGCACCGGCATACACTTTTAATTTACGGAACATTTCACGACCTAAAGGACCTTTAGGTAACATGCCTTTAACCGCAAATTCAAGAACGCGCTCAGGCGCTTTTTCAATTAGCTTTTCAAAACTAATTTGCTTAAGACCACCAGGGAACTCAGTATGCGAGTAGTAAATTTTACCTTGCGCTTTGTTACCTGTTACACGGACTTTCTCAGCGTTAATAACAACGATATAATCGCCAGTATCTACGTGAGGAGTATATTCTGCTTTATGCTTACCGCGTAAACGGCTTGCAATTTCAGTAGCGATACGACCTAAAGTTTTATCTTCGGCGTCCACTAAGAACCATTCGCGTTGCACGCTTGCTGGTTTAGCTACAAAAGTTTTCATTTAAAAACCCAATCTATATAATGTTACTTAAATGACAATCACAAGTTTGCACTTGGCAACTGTCGGTTAAAATGGACCACGCCATTGCCCCTTCGAGCATCGAGCCCAGCACTTTTTAAAGTATATAATCGTAAAATTACTTACCGTCAAAAGCATTTGTAACGTAGGGAGCGCGCATTATACAGAAACAATTTGCAAAGATCACCCTAAATAACCAATAAATCATCAAGCAAGATTTATGTAACACGACTAGTGCCCTGAGCTATTGGCGTCTTGAGATTGAAAGCACTGCGGATTCATGATTCTAATGGTCTTGATCTTGGTCTTGGTCTTGGTCTTGGTCTTGGTCTTGGTCTAATGATAATAATCGTTATTACAATGAATAAACGATTTAACAAAAACTTGTTAAACAAACTCAGTTAACCGCTGATTAGTCATTGCTTTTCTCTAAGAACCAGCCCTTTTTGTGAAACCTTACATTTATGAACCCATAGTTAAGTACATTAAAAGTTAACTAAGTGCAAAAAATCGTCTTACCAAAATGTACTTATACAAAATGTGTTTCAACAGAATAAACTTAAAAAATTTATTTAAAATCTGGGCCTTGTTTAAGGATTTGTCGACATGTTATTTAATGAGTTATGTTTGTATTATTGTACTATATTAAATTGGCTGTATTAAATGAGTTGTTAAATTATATTCGCTAGCGAATTTTTGAGGTAATTTTTAGTTTTATGCCGACTATGTCGAATAATAAGCCAGGTAATATGCATAACAAGGTCATTTAATATGCTTAACAAGTCGCTTTTTTTGGCAAACGCTTTCAAAAAACAAGGCTAAACAAATAATGAAATACCAAGGCAAACATCAACTTGAGTATTATTTGTTCAAGCTTGGCCTGTTGCTAAATAACGACATCTTGACAGGGAAATTTAAAGCCCTTAGTTTAGCCGAGTAATTGCAACAGTTTTGTGAGAGTCTCTGAAACAAAAAGGATTATCGATAGACTCTATCGGTCTATATAATAGCCATTTTGTAATTAACTTGAAAAAAACTCAAAAAAAGTCGCAACAAAGTTTTACATTTATAAAAATTTGTCGCAGTATGAATTCAGCCCCCGTAAATAAAATGGAAATAAACGATGAACAACTTAAAACAAATGAAAAAGAGCGTACAAAAAGGTTTTACCCTAATCGAGTTAATGATTGTGGTCGCAATCGTAGGTATTCTTGCCTCAATAGCATTACCTGCTTACCAAGAATACATTGCAACCTCTTCTTACAGGGGTGTTGAAGCCGCTGCTGGTGGTTTAAAAAGCTCCGTTGAAATTTGTGCTCAAACAGATGGCGCTTTAACTGATTGTAATACAGCTAACACTCCAAGAATAGCAGCCCTTGCTGCAGGTGCTGCAGGTGATTCTGGCGTTGGTTCTGTAACCGTTACTGGTCTTGGTATTATTACGGTCACTCCTGTTGCCGCTGACGGTATTGCAGCTACTGACACCTACCTAATCACTCCTACCTTTGCTAATGGCCAAGTAACATGGGTGCAATCTGGTGGTTGTTTAACTGCTGGCTACTGTGAACAGTTTTAACAGCTAAGTTTGCTTAAAAGCCCCTTAAAGGGGCTTTTTTTTTCATAACCAGTAAATTATTATTTAACAAGCTATGTCAAGGAGCATTTAACATCCATGAAGGGCAATCATCAACAATCTAGTGTTTTATCTGCATTAGCCAAGCAAAAACTTATACCTGTTGATTCATTAGAAGACATTGCCACCGACTTTCCTGAAACAAACAAACCCTTTATTCGCTACTTAATTGAAAATAAAAACCTTGATGCTAAACACATTGCTAAGGTGCTATCGAAAAGTTTTGGTTTTCCGCAAATTCAGCTTGAACACTTCGACATTAGCTTGCTCCCTGAAGGGGTTCGTAACGAAAAACTGATCACCAAACATAATGCCTTACCCTTGTATCTTCGCGGTAAAGTTCTGTTTGTGGCTATGTCTGATCCAACTAACTTAGACGCCCTTGAAGAAATTCAATTTAACAGTGGTTACAGTACTGAACTCATTTTATGTGACGAAATCAGCTTACAAGCCTGTATTGAAAAAGTGCTGGAGGATGAAAATGACGCCCTGGACATCAGTGATATAGACTCTGCTGAATTAGCTGGTATTGATGTTGATGATGATGTCAAACAAAAAGATGAAACCAATAAAGAAGAAGATGCCCCTATTGTTGTTTTCATAAACAAAATCTTGCTCGATGCCATTAAAAAAGGCGCCTCCGATTTACATTTTGAACCCTATGAAAAAGCCTACCGTATTCGCTTCCGAGTAGACGGTATATTAACTGAAGTCGCCAAACCACCTGTTGCCTTGGCGTCACGCATGTCAGCGCGTTTAAAAGTCATGTCTAAGCTTGATATTGCCGAGCGTCGTGTGCCACAAGATGGCCGAATAAAACTTGCTCTTTCAAAGAAAAAATCTATCGATTTTCGGGTGAGTACGCTACCTACTATGTGGGGTGAAAAAATTGTTATGCGTATCCTCGACTCCTCAAGTGCCATGCTTGGCATAGATATGTTAGGTTACGAGCCAGAGCAAAAAAAAATATATACCGAAGCATTAGCACAACCACAAGGTATGATTTTGGTAACAGGGCCCACAGGCTCTGGTAAAACAGTTTCTTTATATACTGGTTTAAATATTTTAAATACTGAGCAACGCAATATTTCCACCGCTGAAGATCCGGTTGAAATTAACCTTGAAGGCATTAACCAAGTTCAAATCAATAACCGTGCTGGTTTAACCTTTCCTAGTGCCTTACGATCATTTTTACGACAAGATCCCGACATTGTCATGGTCGGTGAGATCCGTGATCTAGAAACAGCGGAAATATCTATTAAGGCTGCACAAACAGGTCATTTAGTGTTATCAACTCTACATACTAACTCTGCTGCTGAAACCCTCACCCGTTTACTTAATATGGGCGTACCTTCGTATAACGTGGCAAGCTCAGTATCAATTATTATTGCTCAACGCTTAGCTCGGCGCTTGTGCACTCAATGCCGTGAAGAAGAGCATTTATCTGAACAACAACTTATTGAACAAGGTTTCCCCGCTGATAAACTCGCAGATATCACCCTTTATAAGGCAGTAGGTTGCAGTCATTGTACTGGTGGTTATAAAGGCCGAGTTGGTATTTATGAAGTCATAAAAATTAGCCCGGAAATATCAAGTATTATAATGGAAGGTGGTAATTCACTTAATATTGCCAAGCAATGTCAGAAAGAGGGCTATAATAATTTACGTCAATCTGGTCTTCAAAAAGCCATGAATGGTATGACTAGCTTGGCGGAAATTAATCGAGTAACTAGCGCCTAATTGAGGTCGCTATTTATAATAAAATGATTAAAAGATTGATTAGTTTTTAATAGCAGTAAATAACTAAAATCATTATAAAAATCTTAAACTACGCAATGAACATTAAGGTTAACTATGGCGATTACCGCAGTAAAAAAATCAGTTAAAGATAAGATTAAAGTCAAAGAGCAAGACGTATTTACTTGGTATGGAGTAAATCGTAAGGGTAAAAAAGTTAATGGTGAATTGCCTGCCAACAGTATTATCGAATTAAAAGCACAACTTCGTAAACAGGGAATTACTCCGAGCCGAGTTAAGAAAAAAGCTAAACCGCTGTTTGGCCTTGGTGGCGATAAAAAAATAACCCCTGCTGATATTGCCGTTATCACCCGACAAATTGCTACCATGCTAGGTGCTGGTGTGCCCCTAGTGCAAACCATTGAAATGATAGGTGCTGGCCATGACAATGGTAAGATGCGTAAGCTACTTGCTAGTATTGGTATCAAATTATCGTCAGGTATTCCCTTGTCTGACTGTTTACGAGAGCACCCTCTCTATTTTGATGATTTATATTGCGATCTCGTCGCCTCAGGTGAACAATCAGGGGCATTAGAATCAATTTATGCCCGTATCGCCACCTATAAAGAAAAAGCTGAGGCATTAAAAAGTAAAATTAAAAAAGCCATGACCTACCCTATTGCAGTTGTAGTTATCGCTTTTATTGTAACCTGTATTTTACTTATTTTTGTTGTCCCTGTATTTCAAGATATTTTTTCTAGTTTTGGTGCTGAGCTTCCAGCTTTTACCTTGTTAGTCATTAGTATTTCAGAATTTATGCAAGAGAACTGGTATATAGGTTTAGCTGTTTTGTATTTAGCTTTCTTTTTATTCAAACGGGCACACCGCAATAGTCAAGTCGTTCGCGATAACGTTGACAAAGCCATTTTAAAATTGCCTGTTGTTGGCGATTTACTAGAAAAAGCGGCGGTGGCTCGTTATGCCCGAACCTTATCAACCACTTTTGCTGCAGGTGTTCCTTTGATTGACGCCCTTTCATCTGCGGCTGGCGCGTCAGGTAATGCGGTATTTCGTGATGCTATTTTAGAGGTACGTGCTGAAGTATCATCAGGTATGCAAATGAATTTAGCCATGCGTAACTGTAAAATCTTCCCTGACATGGTGATCCAAATGGTTGCTATAGGGGAGGAATCTGGCGCCGTTGACGATATGCTCTCTAAAGTCGCCAATGTTTACGAGCAACAGGT
>JBELHN010000082.1:0-5507 GCA_042091395.1 Colwellia sp. | reverse complement strand
ACTTATTATTGATGTTATTTTAAATAATTATGCTTCTTACTTCAAAAAGGAAGTGCGTTATTTAGAAAAGCCGATTAAGGTCCTTGAAGCCTATAATAAACTTCCGGAAGGAGGAGTAAAATTTTTCAATGCAGAATTGCATAGTTCAGAAAAATTTGCTTTTGTTGATGATTGGGCTTCTGGTGATGGAAAAGAATCGTATTTATATTATTTAGAACGTATGAAAAATAGCGAGTATGCAGAGCTTAATAAACATCTACTTATTGGCAGAAACAGAGCATGGCTAGAAGTAATCAACAACTCTAAAGCAGATAATATTCTAATTTTTGTAGGGTTTTTGCACTTATACGGAAATAGCGGCCTGATCAATTTATTACAATCAAATGACAGCCAAGCTACAGATGAAACAACACAGTAAACTTATGATTTTAATCTCAAAAATTTACCAATATTTGTCTCAATAAGATTGGTCTTTAAGTTATGATGAATAATGTTAAAAAGTTGTCGGTTATATTGAGTATTTGGTTAGTTGGTTTTTATAGCTATTGCTTCGAATTGAAACCTGAGAGTGAATTTCCACTCAATCCAGAGCTTAATGTCTCCACACTAAAAAACGGCTTTCGTTTTGCCACATTAAAAAACGCGTTTCCGAAGTCGACCGTAGAATTTCGCCTAATTGTCAATGTAGGAAGTCAATCTGACCCCAAGAATTTTGGGGGGCTTGCTCATTACATTGAACATATGGCGTTTAATGGGAGTAAAAACTTTCCTTTGCGAAGTAACATTGCCTCATTAGAAGAAATTGGTGCGCGTTTTGGACAACATTTCAATGGAGCCACTTTTTTTAATAAGACCATTTATAATATCTCAGTGGTAAATACTGAAAGTAATATTGAACTTAGCCTTGAAGTTCTCAGAGATATTGCAACAAACCTTACTTTTAACCCTGAAGAATTTGAAAAAGAGCGAGGTGTTATCAAGGAAGAAGTACGGTTAAGCACTCAAGGTGTTGAGGCAAGAATTTCTAAACAAGAAAGAGCATACCGTTTCCCAGATAGCCCCTATATAGAAGATCCCGCTGGAAGTATACAATCTGTGGACTCCATTACTTTAGCGCGCGCAATCGATTTTTATCGCCAACACTATATACCAGAAAATATGACTCTAATAGTCACTGGCGATTTTCCTTCTGAGGACTTTCATCAAACAATAGTCACTCTTTTTTCTGATATAAAACCATCCCAAACAAAGACTGCTGAAGTAAAGCCTACTCGGCTTTTACCTAATGAAAGTTATGCAGTCTATCGCGATCATGAAGAGGTAAATGAAGCGGTCATTTTAACTATGCCTTTTCCTTCAATCAAAGGTACTCCGATTCAAATTGACCGTATTAATTCTCATAGAAATTTTTTTATTAAAGCTTTAAAAGAGAGGTTACATCAAGTTGCGATAAGCAACCCATCGATATTTAAGATAGCTAATGCTGGAAAACAAGAAAGGCTTGATAACTCGACTTGGCTTTATCTTTCATCAAGAATACACAAAGAGAATACATTAAGTGCAGCCACCTTGTTGTATACCACCTTGCTAGAGCTTAAAGAATTTGGTTTGTCAGACCTTGAATTTACTCGAATTAAAGACGAAAAGTTAGATCAATTAGAGGCCTTCCTAAAAATAAAAAATTCAATAAAGTCGAGTCGTTGGGCAAAAGAGATACAAAGTTATTTATTAGAAAATGGCAGTATGATGTCGGTTGAGCAAACTTATCTTCACGACAAAGATTACCTAAATCAACTCGAATTAGCTGACATTAATTTACAACTACAACAAATAGATTTAAATGATTTATTTCTAGAAATAGCCACTAATGACTTGGATTTATCAGGACAACAAGTTTATCAAAAAATTAAGCAAATCAAGCCTAGTGGTATTGAAACCAAACCACAAGAACAAATGACTATCAATTTATTTGAAAAACAAACTCAATTATCCCCTGTTGCAAGTGAGTATTATAACGAAGCACTTTCATCATGGCAGTGGACGTTGTCAAATGGCATTAAAGTCGTTGCAAAAAAACTTGATTTAGAGCCGGGGAAAATAAAAATTGTAGGTGTCAGCCCAAATGGGTTGGCCAGTGTCAATGACGCAGATTACTTTAGTGCTAAAGCAATGCTTGGTGTCAAAGGGCGTTCCCAAGTCAAAGGGCTTTCTGCCCAGCAATACACAAAATTCATGAATGCTCAAAATATAGAGGTCATTCAAAAAATTCAATCTGATTTATCCTATGTCCATGTCAAGGGTGAACATGAAAATATTGAAAATTTACTCAAGAGTATATTGCTTCAATTCACAAGTGGCTCGTTTGATGAGCAGCAACTTGTCATTTTAAAAAATAAGCTCTTAGCAGAGTATAAAAAAAATATAAACTCTGATGAGTATAAATTTAGTAACGATATAAACGACTTACGCTATGAATCCCACAGAAGTATGATACCTTGGAATGAGCATACCCTAAGTTTATTAAACATTAACACTATGCGCTCTGTTTATAATCGCCTCTTTAATAATGCTGACGGATATACGTTTTTTATTGCTGGGGATTTTGAACCTAAAAACATTCGCAATTTAGTCTCTGGTGTTTTATCGCAACTCCCCAAATCTGCTACTGGAGAGACAAATCATCAGGATAATATCAAACATGTTCTTGGCGACCGTAAATTAGTCGTAACAAGAGATAATAATGATAAAGCACTTATAATATTACATTATATTAATAATCAAGAAGTCGAAAATACGCTGACCGCTTTGAGATTAAATGCCTTGGCTGGAGAGATAGTGCGATCCAGACTGATGGATACATTGCGAGAGGAGCATGGACTTACATACGATGTTCAAATATCGAGTAGCAATTATACGCAGGAAAAGCTTTCTATTGAAAATACCATCTCTGTATCGGGGTTGAGTAGTAATGTCAGTGAAATGATAAAAATTTTGAATGCTGAAATAAAACATCTAAAGGAGTTTCCTATTTCAGATGATATGTTGCGATCTTTAATTGCTAAAAAGACACGGGATTATCAACAAGAAAAAAATACCATGGACTACTGGATTAATGTTCTTATTGATATTTATTGGCATGGGTTTGCAACTGAAGATGTTTTAGAGCCTGAAATAAATTTACAAGGCTTAACGACTGAAAAGTTGAAAGAAGCTATCAATAAATTTTTCAGTAATAAAAACCGCACTACCGCTGTGTTAATGTCTAAAGACGCTGTAGATAAGTTTCAAAAGACATTTGAATGAATCGTTGCAGACATCAGTTCGAGGTAATTTAAAACAATGTCCACGTTATTTAGGCCAGAATCAGTTGCTAATAAACAACTTGGTCAGCCATATTAACCATTAACCATTAACGGTTAACTCATAGTGAGTTGGTAAATCAACACCCCGATATGCTCCGTGAAAAGAACAGTCGGATAATTTCAGCATAACACAATGCGAAAATTAAACGTAAATGGAATAAAACAAGTTAATGGTGGTGGTGATGCCGTTGATGGTGCAATTGGTGGTGCGGCAATTGGTGCTACCGTTGCTGTAGTGGTATCAGCCTCAAACCCTGTAACCTTTGGTATTATGGCAGTTGGTGCCGTAGTTGGCGCAGCGATAGATTACTTTACTGAATAATAAGGATAATTATAATATGAGAGTATTAAGTTCAAACGAAGCTATAGAAGTATCAGGTGGTGTTGATGGCGGTGAAGTTCTTGACGATGCAGGTCAAGGTGCGGTTAGTGGAGCAACAGTAGGTGCGACTATTGGCTCAATGGTTTCTCCCGGTGCAGGTACATTAGTTGGCGGAATCGTTGGTGCTGTCGTTGCCGGTGTTGACAGTATAATGGATCAAATCGAAGCTGACCAAAACTAATTCATTCTGGCTTTTTGTTTTAACAAAGAGCCACATCATGAGGTTAACTAAATGACAAAATTAAATTTATACTTGTGTATAGCTGCTGCTATTAACTTTTCTTATATGGCTGCAACTAAAAATTCAATGATAATTTCAGTCCTATTTGCGTTATTAGCAATATTAGTATCTGCAAGGCTATATAAATTTGAAGGTGGTACGAAACTAAATAAAGATTGTTCAAAACTTCCTTTTTTAAGAGTACTTGCGTTTTTGTTTAGAGATCAAAAAATAATTACAGAGCAGACAGATAGATCACTTCTGACTATGTTTATAGTTAGTACCTTTTCTTTAGCTACAATAGCGTCACTCAACTTATACTTAAGTAATATAAATATATGGTTATTATTTTTTGGGTGCCTTACTTTTTCTCTAGCTTTTTCGTTTATTATGATAAAAAAGTATACGTGATTTATTTTTGCGTAAAACTCAACCCCCCCATAAGACGCCCCATCTGGTAAATTAATATGAAAGACTCTTCAACTGCTATAAATCTCTTAAAGTTTAGTAGGGCTAAATCGGTACCTTTAATATTGCAGACAGAGATTGCTGAGTGTGGTTTAGCCTCTATGGCGATGGTAGTTAGTTATGCGTGAATTAAACGTAAATGAAATTAAAGAATTAAATAGCGGACTAGTTAATGTTGTTGTAGATGCTATAGTTGGTGGCAGCTTTTCAAGCTGCTGCAGGTGGGAACGCTACTGATATTGTAAGAGTAGCTGTATTTGGTGCACTAACAGCTGGGTATGGTGCAATGGCGAGTGCTGCCAAAGAGGCCATGAAAGCTGTTGCTGCTGTAATGACAACTCTTACTGGGATGATTTCAGCTAGTTAATCGACTGTATTAATTAAATTGTTACTGCACATTATCATAAGGTGTGACGGTTATGTTGAGCCTTATTTTGCTTGTTTAAAGGAGATTTTATGCTGGTTACAATGCTCAATGGAGTATTACTCCCCCTAATGGCTGTTTGGCTTATCCCAAACGCGTTTAAAAAGAATGACTATTTGTCTCATAGAGTATTACTTAACTTACTGATTGTGTTTTCAGTAACTGTAGTTGTTCATTATAACTCTAAAGGCATAGAAGCACTTGCACTTGCTGTATTTAACTGCGGTTTAGTGTATTTAGGGGCTTTAGTTTCTTTCTACTTTAAAAATAAAAAACGCAAAGACAATTAATTTTTCTATCGCCTATGTTGTTTATAATCAAAGTATTGATTTTAGTTCAAACTCAACCAACAACAAATGCAAGCCTATGGACAAAGCTTTGAGTTGAAAAGCGGCATGTTATTCGAGGCAGATATTATGTTAGAGCAACCCACATTAATTGAGTGGTTGTTAGAGCCAATATACAGCTTAAAAGGGCGAGTCAGTTAATGGGAATAACATGAATGTCTTGATTGACGTTTAAGACATGAATAAATTTTTCTAACGAGGCATTATTATCAAGGCATTAATGCAAAATAAATGCAAAACGCTTGGTTAGAAAATAAAACGGCTGACTTAAGTCTACTTTAGCGAGAGAAACTTAATAAGGAAA
>JBELHN010000081.1:0-5550 GCA_042091395.1 Colwellia sp. | reverse complement strand
GAAAACAGCAATTGCTCAAATGCAAATGTTTGAAACCGCCATTGATACTTACCGATTAGATATGGGAACTGTACCATCCTCTTTAGAGGAGCTTCGTACCAGTAATAACCCCAATTGGGATGGACCATACCTACCGAAAGCAATTCCTTTAGACCCTTGGGGTAAATCATACATATATACTGTACCAGGTGAAAATAATATGCCCTATAGTGTTAAATCTTTTGGTCTTGATGGCCAAGAGGGTGGTGAAGGCGAAAATGCCGACGTATTTCATCAATGATAGATTTATCAACGCTTCTTATTGAAGAGTTTTCAGTGAGTCAAACCGATTTAGAAAAAGCTAAAACTTATCAAAAACGCTATCAAGGCCGTTTAGAGCAAATTTTAGTAAATATGGGCTGTTTGTCTGAAGACAGCTTAGCGCCACTGTATGCTGCTTTACTCAATTATCCTTTATTTGATGCTGAATCTTGGCCCGAGTGGCAATTACCAAATGTAGATATCAAAATTATCTCAGAGTTAAAGGCACTTAACTGCTTATTAATTGCTAGCCTAAAAGAGAATAATAAAACTGAAAATAATGCTAAAACTAAGAATCAAGAGGTAAGTTGGCACCTAGTTTGTAAAGATCCTCTTGATATTAAGCTGATTGAGTATATACAACAGCAAAGCATCAAAGTTTTTATCAGTATTGCCACTGAAGCTCAATTACAGCCATTTTTCTTCGAAATACAAAGTCAGACCGAAAGCCTTATTGAAGAAGATGAGCTTACTGGTGACGAAGAAGCAAGGTTAAGGGAGTTAGCTTCTGAAGCACCAACAGTTAACTTGCTTAACTCATTGATTACTAAGGCACTTGCTCGTGGTGCATCTGATATGCACTTAGAACCCCATGTTGGTCGTTTTAGAGTCCGCTATCGTATTGATGGTGTATTGCATGAAGTTGATTCGCTAGCTCAAAAAATGCAATTGCCAATTATTACTCGTTTGAAAATATTGTCAGGTATGGATATTGCTGAAAAACGTCGTCCACAAGACGGTAAAATTGAAATGCGCATTGCTAATAAAGAATTGGATATTCGCGTATCAGCGTTACCATTAAATGATGGTGAAAGCATTGTATTACGTTTCTTGCTGAAAGAATCAATAAAGTACGATATGTCTATTTTGGGTTTATCCAGCGATACACAAAGTTTTATTCAGCAAGATTTAAAGAAAACCACAGGGGTTATTTTACTCACAGGGCCGACTGGTTCAGGTAAAACCACCACGCTTTACACTTTTTTAAATGAATTAAATCACCCCGATGTTAAAATTATTACCCTAGAAGATCCTGTTGAATATCAACTTGATGGAGTTAACCAAGTGCAAGTTAATCCAGACATAGGTTTTGATTTTGCTGCAGGTATTCGTTCTATTGTTCGACAAGATCCTGATATTATCATGGTGGGCGAAATACGTGATGCTGAAACGGCTAGAATTGCTTTGCAATCAGCATTAACAGGTCACCTGGTTTTCAGCACTGTCCACACTAATGATGCTGCTAGTGCTTATACTCGTTTGCTTGATTTAGGCGTTGAAGAATTTTTGTTAAATGCTGCCCTTGTCTCTGTGGTCGCGCAACGACTTGCACGGCGGTTATGTCCGAAATGTGCAGCACCTGCTGATGATAGCGAAGAGTTAATGGCAAAATACCCTTTAAAAAATATTGCTAATAATGCAGGTATTAGTGAAATTACTATTAAAAAAGCGGTTGGTTGTGAGCACTGTAATCATACTGGTTACAAAGGCCGTATAGCAATTAATGAGTATTTACGCTGTGATGACGCAATTAAAGAAATCCCAAAAAATGATCAATTTATTAATAAAGCAAGAGCGCATAATAGCGAATTAAAACGTCGTAACTTGATGGAAGATGGTTTTTATAAAATTGTTACTGGTGTTACCACAATCGAAGAAGTGCTTAGGGTAGCAGGTTGATTGAATTTGAATATAAAGCGCTTGATAGCAATGGTGCTCGGCACCAAGGTATTGTTAGCGCGCAAAATAAACAGGAAGTACAGCAAAAACTAGCGGCTCAAGATTTGCATCCAATGGAGATAAAAACGGCGGCTAAAACTACTGGTTTTAGCCGTTTACTTAGCCAAAGGGTGAGTTTAGATCAACTTGAGTTTTTTACTAGTGAATTGTCTTTATTGGTCGAAAGTGGTGTCCGAATTGATAGGGGTATCGATATTATTCGAAAGGCTAATGTTAATTCCGCTTTAAGTCGTTTGTTGAATCAAATTTCGACTGCTTTGAAAAAAGGTAAATCACTCAGTGAGGCATTTTCAGAACATGAAGACTTGTTTGGCCCTTTGTATATTAGTTTGCTTAAAATAGGTGAAACATCGGGGAACTTGTCTGAGGTACTGGAGCGTTTAGCTGACGATTTAAAGTTTCAAAAAGAACTTCGTTCACAAATATCAACGGCGTTAACCTATCCATCTGTTATCTTTTTTGTTTGTATTATGGCGGTTTATTTTGTTTTAACCTTCATAGTACCTAAAATGGCCGGTATTTTTACCGATTTGTCATTGGCTCCTTGGTATACTCAAGTCATTATTAATACAAGTAATTTTTTTGTTAACTATCAAACTATTATTGTGGGAGGGATTGTTTTAGGCATTGCTGCCTTAAGCTATGCGTTGAAACGACCTGAAGTGAAAAGCTGGTTTTATGTAAAGGCCTCACACCTACCGGGCATTGGTAATGTTATTTTAACAGCAGAACGTATTCGCTTTGCCCAATCTATGGCTATGATGCTAGATGCTGGTTTGCAACTCGATACAACGCTTCAATTAACCGCTAACACGCTTAAACATCAAGAACTAAAGCGAGATGCAAAACAAGCACTAAAACAATTGAAATCGGGTAAACAATTGAGTCAGGTCTTAGAGAAAACACGAATTTTCCCAGATTTTTTCTTATCCATAATTCAAGTGGGAGAAGAAACAGGCAATTTACCGCGTGTTTTTAAAGAAGTAGCTAATCGAAGTAAAAATGATTTAGAACAGGTAATTAAAAAATTAACCACCATGTTAGAGCCACTTATGCTAATTTTTATGGGTGGATTTGTCGGGGGAATTGTTATTTCGATGCTCATGAGTATGGTTTCTATTAATGATGTACCGTTCTAAGTTTACTGAGTTGAAAAATACTAAAAGGCGCATACATGGTTTTTCACTTATAGAACTAATGGTTGTCATGGCTATTATTGGCACGTTATTAACATTAACTGGGGGCTTGGCTTTCAAGAATGTTGAACAACAAGGCAGGATCATTGAGCTGGAAAAGGTACAGCAGCTTTTTAGGCGTCTAAGCTATCAAGCTTATTACAGTGGCTACAAGATTAATGTCAAGCTAAGAGATAACCGTTTTATTGTTTTCTCAAATGACGAAACTCATGTAGTTAAATTTGAACACATCACCTTTGAGCCACTAGATTACCAAGTTAATACTAAAGCTTTTATTGAGCCAGGTTACTACAAAGTAGTTTGGAACGAACAATCTCATGAATATTTTATCAAACCAATGTTTAAACTTTATGAAGAGTAACAAAGGCTTTACGCTAATAGAGGTATTAATCGCTGCCGTAATTTTATTTTCAGCGTTAGCGTTGACTGCAGAACTGTTCAAGGCATCTAGTTTTTCTTCTAAAAAGGCCTACCGTTCAGCCCTATTTAACCAAGTACACCCAGCCGCAGTTTCTGCAATAAAGTTACAGTTGAAGGAGAGGGTAAGCAACTCATCTGTAAAAACCTCAAGAGGTATAGTAACCATATTTGGTATAGTTTATAGCTGGAACGCAACACTATTAAGTATTAAGCCTCCTGCGTTTTATGAAGGGGATATAGCGTTAGGTAAACCAAGGTTTGGTTTGTATAACGTTGACGTAACTGCCACCTGGAAACAAAAAGAACAGACATTTTCATTCGAGGTGGCAACGTGGTGAAAAACCTATCAGCTCTGAAAAATTCAAATAATAAAGAGAAGCACAAAGGGTTTACCTTAATAGAGCTCATGCTTGCAAGTGCCTTATTAATGATGATCATGTTCTCAGGTTACTATGCCTATTCGTTATACAGTAATAAATGGGACAAGCGTACAAATGAATTTTGGGAAAACACTCAGTCTGTATTAGGCTTCGACACCATGAATAGGGTTATTGAATCAACTTACCCCTACATTATTAACAGCGATAAAAAAGAGCCCGCAATCTATTATAGTGCTTCTCCATCACAAGTGACTTTTGTCAGCCACTCGGCTATCTTCACTAAAGAATTAGCAATAGTTCAATTAAAGGTTGTAGATAAAAACGATATAAAAATGATTGTTTATCGAGAATCTAGTTTGAATGAGCTTTATCTTTTAAATCAAGCTGATGATATAAACTGGCAATACCAAGTCATAATCGTCGATAATTTAAGCTACGCTGAATTTTCTTTTTTTGGATGGGAAGGCTTAACTCAGGTACTTGAAAACATAAATAGTGATGAAGAAACCACGATAGGACGAGAAACAAGGATAATACAACCTATGTGGTATAGCATTCATGATATGGCTGTTCAGAGAATAATACCTATAAAAATAAAAATACAACTTAAAGATTTAGAAGGAAAAAACAGCGACTTTAACCTTGCTTTGCCGGAAAATAGTCATGAGGTGATATTGAGGTACTTACGTGAAGATGCTTAACTTAACAGAGCAGCTTTGCAGGCAGAGAGGGGTTGCACTCATACAGGTGTTAATTGTCTCATTAATTCTTACAACTCTTGCAATATACATAGCACAAACAATAAAGCGACAAACCGAGACAGCGCTACAAATTCAACACGCTTTCAATTTAAGGTTAAAAATTGAAAATGTGGAAGCCATATTGTTACAGACACTTCTTTCTGAACAACATTATAACGATAGTAAAAGCTTTGACTCCATTGTTAATCGTTGGAATTTTCACGGTAAACCTTTCGAATATAAAGAGGGAGTTGAAATATCAATTCAAGATTTATCTTCGCTAATCAGCGTAAACCTTATGGATAAAACCCTTGCAACTTCCTTATTTAGAACATTAAAACTAAGCAGTACACAAAGTCAAGAGCTTGTTGACACATTACTTGATTGGGTTGATTCCGATAATTCTAGGCGGATTAATGGCGCTGAGTCTCAATACTACCGTAACAAGGGGATAGCAGAACCTCGCAATGGGTATATTCAATCCATGGCTGAAGTCTCTTTTATAAAAGGCGCAAAGGCTTTGACACCAGAGCAGTGGCGTGAGAATTTCACAACCGAGTTAGTTAGTGGGTTCAACCCCCTAAATGCGCCAAGAAAAGTGTTAAACGCATTGATAAAAGCTGATAACATAGTTAATCAGTTAATTACGATGCGTGATAGCGGTCAATTAACGAGACTTAACTTTTTTCAATTAACAGGAATTGATGGTGATGAGTTTATAAATTTTGCCACAGGGAAGCGATTTTTAATTAAGCTTCATGTTAATAACAATGC
>JBELHN010000080.1:0-5602 GCA_042091395.1 Colwellia sp. | reverse complement strand
TAGATCTTCGTATTTCAAAATAGTATCAGCTCGTGAAACAAGTACAGGATGACGAAGGTTTGGGTTATCAATAACAGGCACTAATTCATCTAAAATTGAACAGATAGTTTTAACAACATCTATATTAGCTATTTCATTATGCCCACCAATATTATAAGTCTCGCCAACTTTCCCTTCAGAAACTACTTTCACTAGGGCTTTTGCGTGATCTTCTACATATAGCCAATCTCGGATTTGTAAACCATTTCCATAAACAGGTAATGTTTTACCTTCTAGGGCATTTAATATAACTAAGGGAATTAACTTCTCTGGGAAATGAAAAGGTCCATAATTATTGGAGCAGTTGGTAATAACAGTGGGTAAGCCATAGGTTCGATTCCATGCTCGTACTAAATGATCACTTGAAGCTTTTGATGCAGAGTATGGACTGCTTGGCTCATAAGAAGTTGTTTCAGTGAACAAATCACTGAGCCCCTCTAAATCGCCGTAAACTTCATCAGTTGAAATGTGATGAAAGCGAAAAGCTTCCTTTTTCTCTTCAGGTAGCCCTTGCCAGTAGCTTTTAGCGGCATCAAGCAATATATAGGTGCCAACAATATTAGTTTCAATAAATACAGCCGGCCCGTCTATTGAGCGATCAACGTGGCTCTCTGCGGCTAGATGCATAATAGCATCTGGTTGATATTGCTCTAATACGCGTGATACTTCTTTAGCACTACAAATATCAACGTGTTCAAAGCAATAACGCTCGTTATCGCTAATAGAATTGAGCGATTCTAAGTTTCCTGCGTAAGTAAGTTTATCAAGGTTAATAACTGAATTGGAAGTATTTTCGATAATATGGCGTATTACTGCAGAACCAATAAAACCAGCACCACCAGTAACTAAAATATTTAACACAATGATGGAGCCCTAATTTAATTTTGTTTAAGTAATAGCTTCGTAGAAATTAAGTTTACGAAAGTAATCCAAACCTACTAAAGCAAATAGTTTAACTTTCTCATTAAAAACAATCAATAGAGCTTGAGTCTCAGCTTAACTTTATTGCTCATAAGAAAAATCAAACTAAACGATCTGTTTGATCGACTCACAATACCCTAGATACTTAATTTAGTTATTAATAAGCCAATAGATGTCGCTGAGCGCTCAGGAGTAGAACGAGGGATGAAGCTAAGGCAGATGTTTTAACTATATTGAATTTTTCATAATTCTAAACGAAGTCATTTTACCAATGATGGTTTAATCCCTCATGACTTTGAAAATGTATTGTGAGAACTTTAAAGCTGTCTAGAGAACTAGATACTTATTAGTTACTCATTTTATGATAGTATTCATCCATGTAATTATAAATATAAGTTCTAATTGAATGAATATCATAAAGAACATTAATAAGTCACTGTCATTATTATTTATCTGTTGTATCTCTTTCCTTGTTTATTACAACAGTTTAACTGTGCCTTTTTACCTCGATGATTTTCGTTCCATAGCAAATAATGCAGTAATCCATACAGGCTCTGTTTCAGAGGTATTTAATACTTTTGGTATGCGTGTTTTTGCCTACCTAAGTTTTTGGTTTGATTATCAACTTATTGGCAGTACTTCACCTGTAGAGGAAATATTAACGCAGCTGCATTTATCAAATATAATTATTCATATGTTAAATGGTTTTTTAGTCTTTAGCCTTGCTTATGTACTTACCTATAAAACACCTAACACGATAAGCAATGCTTCGCGCTCAAGTAATAACTCACCTAATGATCTAGCTAACAACCACTTAGTTATTTTTCCTCTAGCATGTGCACTTCTTTTTATTGTTCATCCTTTGCACTCACAGGCAGTAACTTACATAGTTCAGCGCACAGCAGCATTGGTAACTTTGTTTTACTTAGCCAGCTTATTCAGTTACCTATGGTTAAGATTAACGCCGTCACTTTGGCAGAAAGCTCTAGCCTTGACACTTACGTTTGCTTTCGCTGGCTTTGCCTTTTTCACTAAACAAAATAGTTTTACCTTACCCATAGCAATAATGTTGATAGAGTGTATCTTTTTTAACCGATTAAAAATTAAGCATTTAATCATAGTATTAATCACCACAGTCACAGGGGTAATCTGTGCCTATTTAGTTGATAACGCCGCTGTAAGTTTGTTTGCTAGCAAACTAGATAGCTTAACTCGCGAAACTGATATATATAGCCGATTAGAGTATTTCCTCGCTCAATTAAACATTCTTTGGATATACATCGCTAAATTTATTATTCCTTACCCATTACGATTAGAGTATTCCTACCAAATCAATACATTTCCATTTTGGCAAACGGTTATCGCTGGAGTAGCGCATATTGTCCTTATAGGCTTTGCACTTATTCAACGTAAAAAATTACCTTTAATCGCTTTTGGTATTTTATTTTACTATATCGCTCATACTGTAGAGTCGAGCATAATACCTATTAAAGATTTAGTCTTTGAACATCGAGTATATTTACCTGATTTTGGGTTGATAATGATAGTACTAGGCATCTTGACCTTTGCCAAGCAGACGTGGCAGCCAAGCAGTAAATTCATTTTTGTGTGTATTATTTCTCTTATAATCCTCTGTTTTTCATTCGTTACAGCTTATAGAAACACACAATGGCAAGAGCCTATATCTTTTTACCAAAATGAGTTAGCTATGAATCCAACAAGTTGTCGTGTTTTACATAATCTTGCCGATCAATATCATATTCAAGGTAAAATACAACCCGCATTAGCCTTTGTTGAGCAGTGCCTAGCAATAAAACAGGGGAAATTAACTCAACCAGAAATGATCAATAATTATGTGGCAATGCTGATTGCAGATAAACAGTTTGCTAAAGCAGATAAAATTGCGATAGATGCCCTACGATACGTGCAAGAGCAAATTAGTAGACGAGAGATTTTAGAGAACTTAGGTATTTCCAAGTTAACTCAAAAGCAAAATTCACTTGCTGAACATTATTTAACGATGGCAACTAAGCTGCCCAACCCTTACCCTAAAACATACTTTGCTTTGTCTGTTAGTTTAGCTAAACAGAAAAAATACATTGATGCCAAGAAGTATGTTGAAATGGGGTTGCAACTAGAGCCAAGCAATCAACGTGGTAAAATAATACTACAACGCCTCAACAAATTATTAAATAACCATAAATAATAATACAGCCAGGCATTAGCCCGACTTTTTTGTTACTCAGCTGTCGACTTTAGCTTAAAAGAGCCGACTAAGCGTTGAAATTCTTTAGCTACTGCATCACTGACACTTTCATCACCACTAACAGAAAGGGTATGCATGGCATTATTGTCAATATCAAGAACCGCTAAGTTATAGATGTGCTGTGTGCCAATGGGTGTTTTAGCTATATAGATATACTCTTTGCTGTCAAGGTTCCCTTTATAAACTTTTTCACTATCGCCCACCATAGTAAGTGTTACATTTTCATATTTTTTCTGCAGCATCGTTCTATTAGCAGAATCAATAAAGTTTTGCCACTCTTCTCGAGAGCCAGTGTAATTTGCACCACTTAGCAACTGGCAAATCACATTAGATGCTATTTTAGCACCGTCTTTATGTTGACTAGCTACAGATTGCTCTAATCTCAATGAAACTCCTTCTGCGAGTTTCAATAATTGTGTACGTGATTTAGCTTCTGTGAGAAAAGTGACATTAGCAGTACATTCGCCATAAGCAAAAGCAGGTAGCGCAAAAACAAGGCTAATTGAGCAGGTACAAAGTGCTAAAAAGTTTATAAATTTTTTCATAAGTTAGTTCTTAATATTTGCCTATAAAATCAAGGGAAGAAATATAAGGCAATGACACTATTGGACATATAATTCATCGGAAACGCCATATATTTAAGCTATAAAAAAGCCCAGCTGTTGCTGGGCTTTTACTTAATTTAAATTAACTAAAAATTTAAATTACTTCTCACCTTTTAACTGAGAGTTAGAGATTTCAGACTTACCTTTAGCATTTTGCGAGAAAGCGTAAGCAGAAACATTTTCTTCATCAGCATCTAAGTTAAATGTAACTGATAATTTAGTTGCATCAGTGATGGCGAACAATGTAGCAATGTCGTTTTGACTTACTTTAGTCACTGTATTACCGTTAGCTTTAAAGCCAAGGTTAAGTGGACCGTATTCAACGCCATTGTTATCAATAGCCGTCACGATAACGTCTGCATCTGTAGAAGCTTCATTAGCAATGTGCACAGAAGTATTAGTATCAGCGTAGTTGATTGGGAAATAAGGAACATTGATAGTCACTGCATCTAATATCCATTCACCTGAATCTACATTTTCAGCAAGTGCGTAACCAGCAGTTCCAAGTGCAGTAGTAACGGCTGCATCAGTAGAAGCTGTTATTTTAGCTGTCAACGAAGTAGAGCCCGTTTGAGGGATAACACCACCAGTCATAGGACCAGTAAATGTCCAAACTTCATTGTTGGTTAGTTTAGTGCTAGAAGTAGCTGGGAAAACATATGTTGAAGTTAATGTATCAAATTCAGTTCCAGCCGTAGCTTCGATAGAAGGAACTGGAGTTTCTACAGCACCACTAGTTGCAGTGAATAGGTCTACATCTTCAAAATTACCAGAAACAGCAACTTCAACAGTCGCTTCAGGTACGATTAAACCTAAAGTTTCATCATTTACTACAGTGTATGCAAGTGAATCAGCACCATTACCGTTGATGAAAGTAGTTTGAAGTTCACGTTCAATAACACCGTTAAACTGTGTTGTTAAAGCGAAAGAGAACTGATTCTTCTCTGTAGCAAGAGGGAAAGTACCAGATTCAACTTCAGCACTGTTGTACTCTGAGTAATAACTCAAGTTTGTTGCACCAGAGATAAGGACTTTAGTACCACCTAATTCAACACCAAAAGATGAGAATGCAGTAATAGCGTTACCAGTACTTACTTCAAATTTAATTTCATCAACATCGGCCGCTGTTGCAGCTTCTGTGATTACAACGTTATCAAAAGTGAAGTTACCGTTACCGTAAGAAAAGGTTACATCACCACACGTATCAGAAGTTCCTGAACCAGTTGGCGCATTGGCAACACAAACACCACCAAGAAGGCCGTTTAAATCAACGTTCTTATCGAAAGTTAAAGTGATTTCAGTTGTAGCAGGGTGAGCTGCTTCAACTACAATGTCAAATGCAACATCAGCCGCAGTTGGTGCTACGCCTAAAGCGACACCTTCAGCTGAAAGTTCAATTTGTGTACTTGGTGCAATTGTGACAGCTTGCGCTGCAAAAGAACCAATAATTGCTGATGCAACTAGTGCTTTTTTATAAAATTTCATTTTTTTCCATTCTCCAGTTTCATGAAACCAGCCATCAGAATTATTTCTAACAAGCCAATATTTTTTAATTGTCTAATAGGGAGACTATTAGATCACGACAGAATTTAAGGGTAAAGCCCCCTTAAGTCAAGCTTTAAAACCATATTAATTATGATTTTTAACATTTTAAAACGTATTCGTTATTATTTGGATTAACTAACGTCTTCGTCTGTTATGCTTTTTTAATCCCTAAATCAATCTAACCTAATTAATATGTAAAAAGAAGCCTTTAAAAGATCGGAAGAGC
>JBELHN010000079.1:2461-5717 GCA_042091395.1 Colwellia sp. | reverse complement strand
CCAGATTCCATGCGCGATAATTGATAGAGAGTAGATAACCGCTGGGAAATAATATCTTGGTGCGGTGAAAAATTATCGTAAGGCAGTGTCTCCCAATCAGGAAATAAACAAATACTCAGATTATTGTTGTGATCGTGCTTAGCTAAACTTTGCAGCTCTTGTTCTACTTTGAGCGCTTGTGGGGTAGAGCTAGTAATTAATAATATCGGAGTTGTAGCTATGCTTGCTGCTTGATAAAAAGCCACAGTACTACTGCTACCATGGAGATTATGCCAGTTCTTTTTATCAGGATTTTTACCACGGCGCTTTGCTAAGACAGGAGATAAAAGGCTACTTACTCTACTCATGATTTCTTTACACTTTTAGTACGTTTACAAGAGGGCTTAATTTAATAGCGGATATTCTAATTAAGCTATTGGCAAAGCGCTAGTCTATTACTGTTTTTGTTATGCTTTATTATCAATTGAGCAATAACTTAATAATATTGCTCAATATACGTTAGTTTGAACAATGGCTATTTAGGTTTGATTAGGATTTGTTTGCTGAGTTACTTTACTGTATGATAATGCGAATGATTATCAATTGGTTTTGATCTAGTGTCTTTCTCTTACTTTTCTATACAAACAAGGGCAATTAACAGTATTCGTAAAAAAATACGTTACGCTGAAGATAAAGAAAATCCAGAATTAGTTTTATTTTGGCTTACAGCAGAGCAAACGTTATTTACTGGCAGTTATTTTAGTGGTGACAAAGCTGCCAGACAAAAGATGTATCAAGACCAATTCAGGCTGTTACTTGATGTTATTTGCGACAATTTGATACCACTGCATTGGCGGCAATTATGTTTAGATAACATATACCGGCCATTGACTGAGCTAAACAGGGTAAGTCATTGCGCAGCCAGTAAGAAAAAATTACGACATTTATGGCTTGAACTTAATATAACAAGTCAATATTTTCATTGTTAAAAAAGCCAACAGCAATCGCTAATATTTAAAATGAACACTAGGGCAAGTAAACATTCTGTCAGATAAAAAAGTTCAACTCGGCAAGCTTGCTAAAGCAGCAATTTTTTAAATCAATAATATATTTGGATCAACAACACTTGTCACTGTTATTAAGAGAATTTTTCAAGGTGTTGTTCAGTTTATACGAGCAACTGTTACTTACACATTTACTTTCGCATTTATTCAAGGATTAGTTAATGAATACACGAATTGAAAAAGATAGTATGGGTGAATTATCAATACCTGCCGAGGCTTTTTATGCCGCTCAGACGCAACGCGCAATTAATAATTTCCCTATTAGTGGGCAAACCATGCCTGAGGAATTTATAAAATCATTACTTATGGTTAAAGCTGCTGCGGCAAGCGCTAATATCAAGTTAGGTTTACTCGCAAAACCTCTAGGCCAAGCGATTATTTCCTCAGTGAATGACTTATTAAACTCAACTGATTTAATGCAACACTTTCCTGTTGATATTTATCAAACGGGCTCTGGTACAAGTTCGAACATGAACGCTAATGAAGTTATTGCACATTTGGCTAGCATTAAATTAGGTGAGCCTGTCGGGGCAAATGACCACGTTAACTGCGGTCAAAGTAGTAATGATGTTATCCCCAGTACTATCCATATTAGTGCTGCAATAGCAGTAGAAAAAAAATTATTACCAGCATTAGAAATGCTAAAAGAAACCATAGAAGTAAAAGCCCAAGACGTTGATAGTTATGTAAAAACGGGTCGAACACATCTAATGGATGCAATGCCAGTAAGGTTTAGTCAAAGTTTAATGAGTTGGGCTAGTCAAATTGAGCAAAATATAGACTTAATAAGAGCTATTCAACCTAAACTGCAATCTCTTGCCCAAGGTGGCACAGCAGTTGGCACAGGTATTAATGCACATATTGATTTTGCTGATGAATTCGCTTGTCAAATAAGTACAAGTAGCGGTTTAATCTTTAAAGCAGGTGATAACTTTTTTACCTTAATTGGTACACAAGATACGGCGGTAGCGCTATCGGGTCAATTAAAAGCGGTAGCCGTATCAATAATGAAAATAGCTAACGATTTACGTTGGATGAACTCTGGGCCGTTAGCAGGTTTAGGGGAAATAGAATTAGAAGCACTACAACCTGGATCGTCTATTATGCCAGGTAAAGTTAACCCAGTAATACCAGAGGCTGCAGCTATGGTTGCCGCTCAGGTGATCGGTAATGATGCCGCTATTACCATGGGAGGACAATCAGGTAACTTTGAGTTGAACGTTATGTTACCTATGATTGCTCACAATCTTTTAACAAGTATTAAGTTGTTAAGTAATGCGAGTCAACTGTTGGCGAATAAAGCGATAGCAAGTTTCACGGTACGTGAAGACAACTTAAGTAAGGCATTAGCCCGTAACCCAATATTGGTCACCGCATTAAACCCTATTATTGGCTATGCTAAAGCAGCAGAAATCGCTAAGCTAGCCTACAAAGAAAATAGGCCTATTATTGAGGTAGCTAGTGAGAACACTGAACTTAGCCGTAATGATTTAGAAAAATTACTAGAGCCTACTAAATTAACGTACGGTGGTTTATAAAAAAATTATTTACTCTTTTTTAGCTTATTCATAGCAATGTCGATAAATCATGTGTTGATTTTATTAAAGCGTCAATGAAAAAGACATTCGCTAATACAGGCTTTACTCAAAGAGAGCCTGTATTAGCAATTTGTAAGAAAACACCAGAACGATGCGTTACCGCACATTACTATGCAGCTTGGTAAAAAATTAGGGGAAAAAATCAAGCTCAACTAAATCAAACGTGTTGAAGCAAACTTTCTTTAGAGCATTAACTTTAAGGCGACATAGGGGGCTAAGTTAAACAACAATATACCTATTTTAAAATTTCCGAGGTATGTAAAATATAAAGCAGGTAACTCAGCAGGATCAACACCTGACATGTTACTGTGAATATTGGTGGTAAAATTTTTGAAAATAAAAATAAAAAATGCTGAAAACAAGTAAATACCAATATTAATTAATGTGCACCAGCCTAAAAAAGTAACTAGCTCAGTCATACTAAACATAATTTACACCCACATTGTTGTTTTGTATAAAAGCCTGCATAAAGCTATGCACTTGTTTTTACTATCAAGGTTGTATCGTAAAGTATATGATAATTTTTCAAATTAGCGTACTTTATGCCTGAAATTAACTCGGTAAATAATCAAGTTTAAACAAATAATCAAAGGTTACAATGTGAAGTAAGTTAGA
>JBELHN010000079.1:0-2361 GCA_042091395.1 Colwellia sp. | reverse complement strand
ATATGTAGCCAACCAATAATTATGTGTGTATGCTTTTTATACATCTTTTTTTTGGCGCTTTTTTTTAAAATGTAATGACAGCGCTGTCATTTTAGGTGTTGGGCTAGTTCATCTTATTTGGAGTTTATAAACGGATTTTAACAACTAACATGGTTAACTGACTTGTTAGTGTGGGCTCTAGTATTGGCTAGTCTATAAATGATAAAAATAAAAAATACTAATAAAGCCAGTTAACTGGCCACCACACAGAGGTAAGTATGAAAAGATTATTAACAGCGTGCGCAGTATCCATGGCCTTAGCTTCGCAAGCATCTGCAGAAGCACCAGGTAAACCAACCCTCACAGAACAATACGCAAATTACAACGGCAAAGGTTTTGTCACAGTTACCGGAGAATCGGGAGCTTACAATGCTCTTGTTAGTCGTGTAGATGTTGTTGAATTACCGGTGACTTGGACACCAGCTTGGAGCGGTGATGCCGCGACTTCTTGGCAAGTTCTTGTTAATGGCGAGGTAGCGGTCTCAGGAACAGGTGGCGGTGGTAGTGCAATTGTCCCTATTACCAGTGGTGGTCTTAAAGAAATAGTTGTACGTTTATGTAACGACGATGGCTGTGTAGATAGTGATGCAGACAAAGCAGTTATATCAGATACTGACGGTTCACACCTAATGCCACTTGGCAAAGACGTTGATCCAGCCAACACGAATTATGCCCAATCTAAAGATCAAATTGTTGGTACTTACTTTGTTGAGTGGGGTATTTATGGTCGTAAGTATTTCGTTGAAAACGTACCAGCAAATAATTTGACCCATATTATTTATGGTTTCATTCCCATGTGTGGTGAAAACAAATCTCTGAAAGATGGTAATGCTCAAGGTTGGAGTGTATTGCAAGCTGACTGTGCACAAAGTGAAGATTATGAGCTAGTTATCCATGACATGGGTGCTGCTTTTTGGCGCCAAAATGGTGCGGTTAAGGCCATGAAAATTGATGGTACTGCCGTTGGTTATGGTGAAGTTGGTATGGGTAACTTTGGTCATTTAATGGCACTAAAACAAGGTAACCCTCATCTGAAAATATTACCTTCAATTGGTGGTTGGACACTTTCAGACCCATTTTATGCTTTCACTGACAAAGCCAATCGCGATACTTTCGTTGCTTCATCAAAGGAATTCTTAAAAACATGGAAATTCTTCGACGGTATTGATATTGACTGGGAATTCCCTGGTGGTGGTGGTGCTCAAGCTTCATTGGGCGACCCAGTCAATGACGGCCCAGCATACGTTGCCTTAATGCAAGAACTTCGCGCTATGTTAGATGAGCTGTCTGCTGAAACAGGCCGTGAATATGAACTTACCTCTGCTATTGGTGTAGGTTGGGACAAAATTCAAGATGTTGATTACGCTGCTGCTGCAGAGTACATGGATAACATCTTCATGATGTCATACGATTTTTACGGGGCATGGGGTAGTGAAACTGGTCATCAAACTGGACTTTATTGTGGCGCTCACGTTTCGGCAGATAAATGTGCGGGTACAGGTGAGTTTGGCCCAACCGACGTTACCGATAAAACTAAAGCGGGTAACCTAGGCCGCGATTCTTACGCGCCTGCAGGTATGCCTGAGTATACTACAGCTAATGCAACCCGTTTATTATTAGATCAAGGTGTACCTGCACACAAACTCGTTGTTGGTGCAGCAATGTATGGACGTGGTTGGACTGATGTGCAAATGGTAAACGGCAGTCCAATTGGTGCTGTTGGTAGCTTAGTAAGTAGCTCTGAAAATAACCCATTAGTTGCTGAAGGTGGGGAAGCTACCGCAGTTGATGAGGCTGCTTGGGCTTGGGAAGCAGGCATTATGGATTACCGTGGTGCTTTAAAATTCTTAGAAGTTAACTCTAATGCTCAATATGTTTGGGATACTCAAGCTGAAGCATCATTTATATGGGATGAGGTCAGTAACACGTTAATCACTTTAGATACCCCTCGCTCAATTGAAGCTAAAGGTGTCTTCCTACAGAACCAAGGTTTGGGTGGTATTTTCTCTTGGGAAATTGATGGGGATGGTGGTAATTCATCGGAGAACTTGTTGAATGCGATGAATAGAGCCGTAGGTAATGTTGAAGGCATAACAGATTGGAGTGATTCTGTGACGCCGACGCCGACGCCAACACCGACGCCAACACCGACGCCAACACCGACGCCGACGCCAACGCCGACGCCAACACCGACGCCAACACCGACGCCAACGCCGACGCCGACGCCAACACCGACGCCAACGCCGACGCCAACGCCGACACCGACGCCAACACCAACACCGAGATCGGAAGAGCGTCGTGTAGGGAAAGAGTGTTGGTTCG
>JBELHN010000078.1:0-5791 GCA_042091395.1 Colwellia sp. | reverse complement strand
ACAATGTCCACGTTATTTAGGCCAGAATCAGTTGCTAATAAACAACTTGGTCAGCAGGGAAGTATTTATCTCAAAATTCCTCGATCCTTTACTTTGTTTTTCACTTTTATATTATTTGTTACTACCATATTTATGCTTATTTTGGCTTTTAGTGAGTACGAGCGAAAAGAAAATATTCAAGGTGTTTTAAAGCCAAGTGATGGTTTGGTAAGAATCTATGCAACAAGAAGAGGTGTTATCGAAAAATTAAGGGTAGATGAACAAGTCGATATTACCCCCAAAACCCCTTTGTTAACTTTATTAAGCACTACACATTTAGCTGATGGGCAAGATTACAACAAAGCACAAGAACTATCTATTGCCAAACAGATTGCCAATATTGATGTACAAATTGATAGTGAAAAAGCGTTAGCAGAGAAAGATAAATTGAGACAGCTAGCGGCTATCAATGAGCAAAAAAGCGCTATTTGGCAATTGTCAAATCAATTAAATATTGCTAAAGAAATCGTCATTTTAAAACAAAATCAACACCAACATGCATTGACCATGGCAGAGCAAGGTTACCTATCTAAAAATGAAAAAAATAATAGTTACCATCAGTTGTTAACAAATAAGCAGCAATTAGAAAATACTAAAGCAACGTTGATGAGTCGCAAAAGCCTTCTTGCGCAATCATCTCATGAGTTATCGCTTATCCCTGTAGCGTTAAAACAAAAACTATCGCAGTTAGCGCACCAAAAAGAAAGTTTACAGCTACAACTTAAACAAATCACCGTGCAAAAGGCTGAGCTACTCCAAAGCCCTGTTAGTGGGAGGGTTACCGCTGTTCAAGTAAAGAATGGTGAACAAGTGGATATTGGTCAATTATTAATGACCATTCTTCCAAATGATAGTCATCTTGAGGCTGAGTTATATTTACCCAGTAAAGCTGCGGGTTTTATCAAGAAAGGGCAGGATGTTCGACTCAGGTACGACGCATTTCCATATCAACGTTATGGGTTATTTGATGGTCATGTTAAGGAGGTAAGTCATGTTACCTTAACACCTGCTGAATTGAGAACATCAATAATGCTAACCGAAGCCACTTACAGAGTGAAGGTTAGTCTTGTCTCACAATCGGTGAAAGCGTTTGGTCAGGAATTTTTATTGCAACCTGGAATGAAGGTTGAAGCTGATATTGTATTAGACAGGATGTCATTATTTGATTGGATCATGATGCCTATTTACGCGGTGAAAGGAGCTTTGTAATGGAAAGTCCGTTAAAGTTGATTCAATTTTCCAATAAAAATAAACTACCGCTAGTTCGGCAATCTGAAGTCGCTGAATGTGGTCTTGCCTGTCTTGCTATGATCGCAAGTTATCATGGCTACCATACTGACTTATTAAGCTTACGCCGACGATTTACTATTTCTCTTAAAGGTGCAACTTTAGAGCAATTGGTTGATATTGCTGATAATATTAAGCTGAACACACGACCATTAAGATTGGACTTAGAAGAATTAGAGCAATTGCAGCTTCCCGCTATTTTACACTGGGACTTAAATCACTTCGTTGTACTTAAAAAAGTTAATCATAAATTTGCTTGGATTCACGATCCTGCAAAAGGAGATTACAAGCTATCCATTGCTGAGGTTTCAAAATATTTCACTGGTATTGCGTTAGAGCTCATGCCTTGTGCAGGATTTGAAAAAAAAGAAGACAAAGAACCAATGCCTCTTTCATATTTTTGGTCTCAAGTCTCTGGTCTTAAAAGAGTCCTGTTTCAAGTGTTTACTTTATCGCTTCTACTGCAAGTGTTTGCGTTAGTTTCCCCACTTTTTATGCAAATTGTCTTGGATGACATTGTCATTAGTCAGGATTTAGATTTATTGCTTGTGGTTGCTGGCAGTTTTTTACTGTTAGCAATTGTAAGTCAAGCAACAAGTGTCTTACGCTCTTTGATTTTAATGCATTTGGGAACAACGCTTTCTGTACAGATGACCAGCAATTTATTCAGGCATTTATTACGGCTACCTCTTAAGTTTTTTGATACTAGACACCTTGGTGATATCGTTTCACGTTTTGGTTCATTGGGTAGTATTCGTACTTTGTTAACAACTGGCTTAGTTGCTGTATTTTTAGATGGAATAATGGCAATAACGACATTGATCATGATGTTTATTTTCTTGCCTATGTTAGCTTGGGTTGTTGTCATTGTGGTAGCGATTTATGCCTTAATAAGAATTGTTGCTTATCTTCCATTTCGGCGCTTAAACGAAGAGCAACTTATAACAAGTGCAAAAGAAAGCTCTGTATTTATGGAAACTATCAGAGCGGTACAGAGTATTAAAGTTTTTGGTAAAGAAGTACAGCGTCAAACGCTTTGGCACAACTGCTATGCAGACTCAATAAATATTGGTATTAGAACTCAAAAATTAGGTCTTGTATTTGAGGTTGCAAATAGCATGCTATTTGCAGTTGAAAATGTGTTAGTTATTTATTTGGGGGCTAAAGCAATCATCAATGCAGAGATCAGTATTGGCATGTTAATCGCCTTTATGTCTTATAAGGGGCAATTTACAGGTAAAGCGTCAGCTCTGATCAATAAAGCTATTGAATATAAAATGCTGAGCATGCATTTAAGTCGTGTTGCAGATATTGCAATGACAGATATTGAACATGGTATTGATGACACCTTAAATGGGACTAAGTTAACCGGACAATTAACACTAAATAACTTATCTTTCCGTTATGATGATACTCAGCCTTATACATTTGAGGGAGTCAATTTCACATTCAATCAAGGTGAGTCAGTTGCCATTATTGGAGGTTCAGGTACGGGTAAAACAACCTTGTTGAAAATAATGCTGGGATTATTACATCCAGATAATGGTGGTGTAGAAGTAAATGATTTACCTATTTCATCAGTAGGTTTACGTAATTATCGTTCTCAAGTATCCGCAGTAATGCAAGACGATCAGCTTTTATCTGGAAGTTTAAGTGACAATATAAGTTTTTCTGATCCTAAAATAGATAATGATAGAGTTGAAGAGTGCGCACGGTTGGCAGCAATTTATGACGACATTATGCAAATGCCTATGGGATTTAATAGTTTAGTCGGTGACATGGGAACCAGCTTATCTGGTGGTCAAAAACAACGTGTTTTATTAGCAAGAGCCTTATATAAACAACCTAAAATATTATTTTTGGATGAAGCAACCAGTCACTTAGATACCAAGTTGGAATTAGCCGTTAACACAGCGATCAAGCAATTGAACATTACTCGAATTATTATCGCACATCGACCTGAGACAATCCGCAGTGCTGATAGAATAGTCCGATTGCATGGAGGCAAGTTAACGGAAGTTAAATTAAAACAAAAAACTTAAAGGGCATTTTAATGTCAAGCAATGGAGTCATTAAAAGCTTTGCTGCACAAGGTGGTAAGATTAAGGAGAAACAACTTGCTCAAGCTCTGGATCATCGACTATCAAAAATACCCTGACGATCCTTAACGACAAGCCGTACAACAACGAAGTGATCTACCTTAAGGCGATGAAGAGCAGGCTGCAGTTGGTTTTGAGAAATAATCAGAACTGTCAACACTATCGACTTAAAAATTAGAGTACTACCATTTTGAACAATAATTGAAATAACAAGGAATACTATGTCATTTAAAATAAATACAGCAATCAAAACAGTCTTACTACCATTGGCTATAACCTTGAGCCCATGCGCAATGTCGGACTCGTCAGTATGGAAAGTGAGTAAAGGAGACAATCATCTCTATGTGGGGGGAACCGTTCATCTCTTGCCAGAGGATCAATTTCCCCTGCCAGTTGAATTTGATAAAGCCTATAAAGCTTCAGAAACCATCGTATTTGAAGTACCTGATTTATCCATGGAGTCGCCTGAAATCCAGCAAATGTTAATACAAAATATGCTATACGATGATGGCCGAACCCTTGAAACGGTATTGTCTAAGGAGACCTATGAAAGACTGGTGAAAGTGTGCGAGAGTTATGGTCTGCCCCTTGCTAATTTCAATGGAATGAAACCTTCAATGGTTACTCTTGTATTGGCTGTTACCGAATACACTCGATTGGGCATGATGGCTGAGGGCGTTGACAGTTATTTCGAGGATAAGGCGATCAAAGATAACAAAGCTCGCTCAGGTTTAGAGAGTATTGAATATCAAATCAAGATGTTAAGTGCAATGGGTGAAGGAGTAGAGGATGATTTTATTAAAAAGAGTTTGGATGATCTGCCTAAATCTAAAGAGTTAATGGATAAATTGTTAGCCGCTTGGCGAATAGGTGATATGAAGACTACTGATAGAGTCATGGGGCAGGCAATGGCTGGCTATAGTCCAGCGCTTTACCAAAACTTGTTAGTTAAGCGCAACAATAATTGGCTGCCTAAAATTGAAGAAATGATGGCAACAAAAGAGATTGAATTTATCTTAGTGGGCGTTGCTCATTTAGCCGGCAAAGATAGTGTGTTATCGCAGCTGGCAAATAAAGGCTATGACATTAGTAAAATATAAGTGAGTTTTCCACCAGAGCCATTATTCTGGGGGGTTATTACTTACGGCTATATTACGGAAAGAATTTTAGTTATTTCATGTGTCGTATTTACTTGCCACTGTTTGCTGAATGATGCTTTTTCACTAAATTTTGAGGGGCTACATGATTATAGTGTTAGTGTAGTTGTTGCCTTTGTAATATTAAAAATCAAGGCTATCGAATAGTAACTTACGATTTGTTAAATCACCGTTGTTCAATGTTAGTTTTTGTTTGGATTTACTTTGATTGATGGCGGTACATATGTTGCCGCCTTTTTTCAGTTTGAGTTAATTTCGCTGAATTTAATGGTTTCTTAACCAAAAGTACTGAGTATAAGGAAAAGGTATGACTCTATTTTATCCAAGGTTGGTTATTAATGTAATGATAATGCTACTTATAAGCAGTTTAAGTTTGTGTACACAAGCTTCGACCAATGACTCTTTGGTATTGCAAGTTGAGCAACTAGAAAAGCGGATCAATGCACTAGAGAATGAATTGGAAACTGTTCAAACCGAGAATCAATCACATAAACTTTCACCGAGTAATAGTGGATTTTTGTTGTTTAGTGGTTTTTTATGTGCATTTTGGGCAAGTACTAGGAAAAAGAGTCCCTTACTGTGGTTTATTTTTGGTTTGATTTTAGCTCCGGCAGCAATGACCTACATAATGATTCTTCTAGTTAATGAATATAAAGCGCAACAAAGTCAACTTTAGTAAAGAACACAAGAATCCATTTAAATTTTGATAGGTAGATAGGAAAAAGATAAATGATGAAAAAAAATATTTTTTGTTTGATGCTTATTTTTTGTTTTAAAGCGACGGCATTGCAGATAGTCACTCTTGAAAAAGAGGGCTCAACGATCACCCTCATAGGGTTACATCATAATGTCACTTCAAAACATATGGATATTGTATTTCCTAGGCTTTCCAAAGAAATCAATAATGCGAATATCGTTTTTTTTGAAAGTGATCCAAAGTTGAGGGGTAAGGAAAGTTACATAAAGCACTTAGAAACGGCTATTACTCAACCCAATTCAATAAAATTAAAAAAGTATTTGGGAAATAGTGCCTACGAATTAGCAATTAAATACGTGCAAAGCCATCCATTACCAGAAAATGCCATTGACATATACACTCCTTGGTTTTTGGCAAGCTATTTAGTTGATAGTTCCCAGAAGCCTGAAGGGGAAGAACTTATTATTGATGTTATTTTAAATAATTATGCTTCTTACTTCAAAAAGGAAGTG
>JBELHN010000077.1:2027-5889 GCA_042091395.1 Colwellia sp. | reverse complement strand
AATTAATATTATTAATTAATAACGTAACGATAAAGCGATACCTTGCAAAAATCGATTTTTATTCACCTTGACATTAATTACCCTGAGTTTAATACTTCACTTTTCAAAATTAATAGTTTGCTACACTACTATTTGTTAACTTTAAAAATGGTTTACTTTGAGTATGAAGAATAAAACAACTTGGCAAAATAGAACTTTTAACGAATTATCAACAGTTCAACTATATGAGCTATTAAAACTTAGAGTTGATGTATTTGTAGTCGAGCAAACCTGTTTCTACCCAGACTTAGACAGCCTTGACGGCTGTTTAGATCGCCATAATGAAACCCTGCATCTATTGGGCTACCAAGATAATAAACTTGTTGCTTATTTACGGATCCTTGCCAAAGGTCAAAGCTATCAAAATTACATAAGTATTGGTCGAGTAGCAGTAGCTAAAGAAGCCAGAGGATTTGGTTTAGGGCATGAAATGATTATTGAGGCACTGCGTTTGTGCCAAAAAAAATTCCCAAGGCAAGACATCAAAATATCAGCGCAAGAGCATTTGGAGTCATATTATAAACGTCACGGTTTCATCAAAGTTTCAGATATGTATTTGGAGGATGACATACCACACATAGCTATGATGAAGTCACAAAATAACATACCTATATAAAAAATAAAAACCCACCAAAGTGAGCTTTTATCATCCTAATTAAGTGTTTACTTATTACAGCTTAAGTTAACTGCTGCAACAACATCTGGTTGACTGTTTCAACGGCTTTGGTGCCATCAATAGTTAAATAGCTGCAATGACCAAATTTTGCTTCGCTTTGGTAAAAATCAACCAGAGGTTTTGTTTGATCATGGTAAATTGCTAGGCGTTTTCTTACTGTAGCTTCTTCGTCATCTGGACGAATTGATAACTCATCGCCGGTTAAATCATCTTTACCAGCTATTTTGGGCGGATTATAAACAATATGATAAACACGGCCAGATCCTGAATGAACGCGTCGACCAGCCATTCGTTCTACAATAACTTCATCAGGCACATCAAATTCAAGTACATGATCAACATCTATACCATTAAGCTTCATAGCGTCTGCCTGGGGAATTGTTCGAGGAAATCCATCTAAAAGAAAACCCGCTTTACAATCTTCTTGAGCAATACGTTCTTTAACCAAGCCTATAATCAAATCATCAGACACTAACTGCCCTGCATCCATTACAGCTTTTGCTTGATTTCCAAGTTCTGAACCAGCTTTTATAGCGGCACGAAGCATGTCACCCGTTGAGATTTGCGGAATGCCAAACTTATCCATTAAAAATTGTGCTTGGGTACCTTTACCAGCGCCAGGGGCACCTAATAAAACAATACGCATATTTGAAACCTTAAATTAATATTTGAATGTAATTATTTATTACCTTTATTCACTTGTTAAAATCGACTAAAGGTAATAAATCTTCCATTCATAAAGAATTGGGCTGTCACTATACAAGTTAGCCCTTAAGCAAACAAGTAGAGATCAAATTAATGATAAAAAAAGGAGGTATTTCGTTGCCGAAAACCTCCTTTTTTAGACCAAAGTAGTAGCTATCACTACCTTTGAATTACTTTGTTAAACTCAACATAAGTTTATTTAAGCGTGCTACAAAAGTCGCCGGATCTTTCAGGCTGCCTCGCTCTGCTAACATAGCTTGTTCAAATAGTACTTCAACCCACTGCCCAAACTTTTCATCATCTTGCTCATCAGCAACATGTTTAACTAAAGCATGTTCGCCATTAATTTCGAAAATAGGTAAAGCATCAGGCACTTCCTGACCAACAGAGGCCATCAACTTAGCCATTTGACTGCTCATGTCATTCTCATCAGCAACAATACAAGCTGGTGAATCAGTTAATCGTTGTGATAGTTTTACTTCCTTAACCTTACCTTCTAAACTAGCTTTGATACGTTTAACCACTGAATCATATTCTTTTTCAAGCTTTTCTTGGGCTTCTTTTGTTTCAGCATCATCCATATCACCTAAATCAAGACCACCGCGAGTAACAGACTGTAACTGTTTACCATCAAACTCGGTTAAATGGCTCACTAACCACTCATCAATTCGGTCTGACATTAATAACACTTCAATACCTTTCTTACGAAACACTTCAAGGTGTGGACTATTTTTGGCTGCTTCAAAGCTGTCAGCAACAACATAATAGATCTTATCTTGTCCGTCTTTCATACCTTCAACATAAGAAGCTAATGATTGACTTTGCGCCGCTTTGTCTTCGTTAGTAGAAGCAAAGCGCAGTAAACCTGCAACTTGTTCTTTATTCGATTGATCTTCAGCCGGGCCTTCTTTTAACACTTGACCAAATTCATCCCAAAAGCTTTGATATTGTTCAACGTCATTTTTAGCTAATTTTTCTAGCATTTTTAGTACACGTTTGGTGCAACCTTTACGAATAGCCTGTGTGATTTTGTTATCTTGAAGAATTTCACGAGATACATTTAATGGTAGATCGTTAGAGTCCAACAACCCCTTTACGAAGCGCAAATAGGTAGGCATAAATTGTTCAGCATCGTCCATAATAAATACACGTTGCACAAATAATTTTAAACCGTGTTGTTTCTCACGATTATACATGTCAAAGGGAGCTTTAGTTGGTATATATAGTAATGAGGTATACTCTGTTTTCCCTTCTACTTTGTTATGTTCCCATAATAAAGGATCACCAAAGTCGTGTGACACATGCTTGTAAAATTCTTTATATTCTTCGTCAGAAACATCAGCTTTTTCACGTGTCCATAAAGCAGTAGCCTTATTGACAGCATCCCATTGCGCAGGAACAGCTTCTTTAGCTTCTACAGCAGGAGTCGTTACATTACCTTCATCATCTTTGACTTCTGCTACTGCTTCAATAGCAGGTACTTCAGGGGTCAACATTTCAACAGAAACAGAAATATGATCTGAGTACTTTGTAACAATAGATTTTAAACGCCAATCATCGGCATACTCAGACTCTTCATCTTTTAAGTGAAGGATAATATCAGTTCCACGAGCAGCCTTATCGATTTTTGCGGTAGTAAATTCACCTTCACCCGCACTTACCCATTCAACACCATTCTCAGTTGCATCTCCGGCTTTACGACTTCTTACCGTTACTTTATCAGCAACAATAAACGCTGAATAAAAACCGACCCCAAATTGACCAATCAATTGAGAGTCTGATGCCTGATCACCAGAAAGCTGAGAGAAAAACTCAGCAGTTCCAGATTTTGCTATAGTACCTAAATGCTCTATAACATCGTCGTGGTTCATACCAACGCCATTGTCTGAAATAGTCACTGTTTTATTTTCTTTGTCACAGCTAACACGAACTCGCAAATCGCCGTCATTCTCATATAATGAATTATCTGATAGTGCTTTGAATCTTAATTTATCAGCAGCATCTGCAGCATTTGATACAAGCTCTCGTAAGAAAATTTCTTTGTTTGAGTAGAGTGAATGGATCATTAATTGTAAAAGTTGTTTTACTTCAGTTTGAAATCCATGAGTCTCAACTTTATTGGCATCAGACATTTTTGATATCTCCTAAAATGTATATTTTAACTAAAAATAAAGGTTTTCTCCTATGTGGGGATCGAGATATAAAAATCAAGGTTATATCGAATTAAGACGGTCGATTCTAAAGTTTTGTCCATTTGCGAGTGTTTCAAACATCTATTTACAGAGATAAAAAACTTCACATGTACAAAGGTACAAAGGTATGAGACGCAGAATAAAGGCCTGAACAAAAACTAACCACTTAAAGCGAGGATTTGTATTTAATTAGGACAAATATTGATAATAATATGTTGATAATAATATGTTGATAATAATATGTTGATAA
>JBELHN010000077.1:0-1927 GCA_042091395.1 Colwellia sp. | reverse complement strand
CAAATATTGATAATAATATGTTGATAATAATATGTTGATAATAATATGTTGATAACATAATAGTTTATGAAAACACATGACAAAAAACTAAGCCTCAAATATCTAACAGTTTAATAGCAATAATTAAAGATATCATCAAAAATCTAATGAAAAATAAAATGAATTATTATGCAAGTTGGGAGAAAAATTCCAGGGCAGATTTCCTACCCTGGAAATATATACCAACTAACAAATGATTGACAGATCAGGTTGAATAGAAAGCATATTGTTAGTAATTTGAGGTTTAGGGAGTAAACAACAATTTAGTAACACAATCACAATACAATATAAGTATATTAATAAACAGTGTTAGTTTATGCTATTAAATCACAAATAGTTATAACTGATGTCATTGTTTAACCAATCTAAAATCATACGATTAAAATCGAATTCATAAAAATAAACTATAATCTATATAAGTTCAGAAATAGGACTATAAAACAAATTTAAAACATAAATCACTGCAATATACGTTTATAAATATACATCTACATATCGGATTTTACATTAATTACCACAACCTAAAACTAGGTATTAATTCATTTTTACTAAATATTTAACCACATATAAGATGGTTTCAATGAGCTTATTCCAAATTATTAAAAATACCTATGAAATAAAAAACTATAACTTTTTTTTCGACAACCCAAATCAGGTACACCCAATTAAGAATTAGTATTTATATTATTCAATTATATGGATTGATTTAAATTGGCTAAATTGCAGAGAAAAATTTAGCCATCGCATTATTCAGATTAATCCAAGAAATAATTAACCTAAATACAAAATACTATAAACACAGGAAAAAAAGAAGGTACCTAAAATTAAAACTAATTTTCAGAGCAATATTAGTATGTGAAAATGTGAATATACGTTTTTAATTAGTTAGCAAAATGGGTTTAGTTTATTGATAACATGCATTAATAAATACTCAGACACTTGCTACAACGGCCTTGGAAAATATGATAGTTAAAATGTATGAGCATGTTTTTATTTAGTCTTAGTTAGTCTATTGATTTTAAATAGATCAAAGCGAAGTAGAACAAGTCTGCACTATTAAACGCTTAGTGAAGGGGGGAAAATAATATGATTAACTCACCAGTGATGATTCGATTTTAATAACCACGAAAGTTTATTGTTATATTGCAAAAACGTTATTTAAATTTTAATAATGGAAGCTATTTAGTTATAAAATAAAGCTTCAAATTGTTATCTCAACCCCTAAATTTAAATAAACACTGCTTTAAATAAAAAAACGTCAAAATATGTGTGTAGCTAGCAATATGTCTAATATGACATTGCAGCCATTCTAGTTAACGCTGTTTTACTAAATTTCGAATATTTCAAAAATCATACATTCCAAATGTTGAAAACCTAAAATGACATCTAGGTACTTTTCAGTGTTTAAGCAGCAAGTGAAGTCTTGCAATGTCATGCGCTCACATGAGATTATCCTCACGTCGGGCACACTGCTATCAAACTACCATCGGCACAGGCGCGATTTTCTCAACATTAAAAGCCAGAAAGCAAAAAACCCGCAACATCAGTTACGGGCTTTTCAGTGCCTAAGCACAAAGAGAAGTTTAGCAATGTCCTAAGCTCACATGGGCTTATCTTAACATCAGTCACACTACCATCGGCGCAATGGCGTTTAACTGATAAATCATCAATCAAGAATTAGAAAGCCAGAAAGCAAAAAACCCGTAACATCAGTTACGGGTTTTTCAGTGCCTAAGCACAAAGAGAAGTTTAGCAATGTCCTAAGCTCACATGGGCTTATCTTAACATCAGTCACACTACCATCGGCGCAATGGCGTTTAACTGATAAATCATCAATCAAGAATTAGAAAGCCAGAAAGCAAAAAACCCGTAACATCAGTTACGGGTT
>JBELHN010000076.1:0-6069 GCA_042091395.1 Colwellia sp. | reverse complement strand
TGTGGATCAATTAATGATTGCCAACGTTCAACCACTTGGCCATTAACTACCTTAACCATGCCAACTTCGGTGACCCTATGTTGTTCGTGTTTACCACCTGTCGTTTCCACATCGACCACAACGTAGCTTTGTTGTGGGTCATGACACCACTCAACTTGGGTAATGGCCACGGTAAAGCCTGCTTGTTGTAATTGGCGAATAGTCAGTAATTGATTGCGCCGTAAACTGTCGCCAGGGGCTTTGATTTCCTCAAAAACAAGTTGCCCTTGGTGAATGCGCATTATATCGGGAAAGCCATCGCAGTAAGTTCTAAAATTTTTGGCCATTAAACGTAATATTGTCACGATGGCATTCCGCGGCGCATATTCGATAAATACATTAATATAGTCGAGTAATTTTGGGTGCCATTTAAATAAGCCGTTGGGCTTACCATAATAGCGGCCACACTGCTGGGTAAAAAACATTAAGGCATTGGGTGTTGCGAGTAAGTGCTGCAATTGCTGCTCTATTGCACCGTGACATTTTGTGTAAAATTGATTATTACGCAGCATGGCCGGTTGCCTATCAAAAGCTGTTATTAGGGCGTCTTGCTCAAACAAAGCTGGCCAAAATGTTAGTCCAAATAATGCCCGCCATAAACGGTTTTCGGTACGTATTACGGTATCGCCTTGACTACGATATTTTGCCGCTACACCCCGTTCGACACTTTGCTTGTAATTAATATCAATGGCGAGTGTTTGACTACTAGCACGCAACATATCGGTAGTGGCGCTAGTTCGTTTACCTGAAAACTTGCGCGCATAAAAATCTTCAGCAAACAGCGCCAGTTTGTCACTGGGAGGGTCTTGTAACAGCTGTTGCAAGTGTTGTTCAACCTGTTGTTTATTGCCACGCTTATATTGAGCTCTAAGCCACGCTTCTTGAGCGGCGCTGTTATTGGAACTTTGCAAACACGCCAATGCGTAATCACCATCGCGGGTTAACCACGCTTTGCCTAATTTGTAGTAGAACGTATCTTTAAAAACATTGGCATTGTGGCTAGTTACCTTGGGTAATTCATCTACATTATAGTGTTTGGTTAGGCTGGTATCAGCGTCATGCAATAGCGATGCATAGCAGTAAGCACCTTGAGCATCTTGTAAATCGTCAAAGCGCTGGCCTTGTGCGTAAGTATTTTTGTGGGTGCGAGTTACCCCAAGATCACGCATAGAAAATTGATTGAGCCGAGCATCAATGCGGCCAAAATATAAAAAAAGTAAATAGCGTAAATGCGGCATAAAGGCACAATAAACATGACTGCCTTGTAAGCATTGACCTTGTTTAATGGCAGTAATATGTTGTGCAAATAAGGTTTGCAAGCTAGCTTTATTTGCACTTGTTAAGCCGCGCTCGTTTGTAGACTCTTGCAAGCATTGCATTAACTCAGCTTTTGTCAATGCTGAACTTAATTCAGTTAAGGGTGCTTGCGAGGGGGCACTAAACCAATGCGTGTCAATTAACCATTGTAATTGTTGTTGTGGATGTTCAATTTCGTTATAACTTAAGGTTTGACGAGAAAAAACAGTGTGTTTGCGGTTGGCGGCTCGGGCAATAACACACTGCATAGGTTGAGTTAATTGCCTAAAATCATCAATGAACTGCCGCGTTTTTATGGGCAGTAAATCATTACTTTTACCATCAAAAAAAGATAAAAACTCGTGAAAATTGCTGAGATAATAATAAGTTGGTAACTGTTTCATTGTAGACTCGTTAAGCTTGACCTGTTAACTGTATAAAAATACAGTTAACAGGTCAAGCTTAACAAATTTAAAGTCAATACTAGTATTGTAATATATAAACAGCTTACTGCTGCATAGTCATATAAATCCCCGTAATTAAAAATAGCCTACGGTTTTTATAGGCTACCTAACTTTACAATACTAACTCTGAATAAAATTCAAACTCTGTTTAAAGGGGATTATGTGCTGCCTTGCCATAGAGTATTGTAAAGTATCAAAGCCATAAGGTTATTTTTTGCTATGACTTATTCAGTACTTTGCTCGACAAAAATAGCCTTTACTTGTATTTTAATGGGCAAAAATGGATGAACACTTTGGGGTTAAGATGAAAAATTTTGGTGTAATAGTATTGGTGTTGTTATCGCTACTCATGGCGAGTGTACAAGCTAACGACGATAAAAAAGCTGATGAACAGGCAAACGCAAGAGCTGAGTATATTCGCGAAAATTACAGCAAGTATGAATACGACATTCCTATGCGTGATGGTAAAACCTTATTCACCGCGGTATACATACCAATGGATCAACAACAAAAATATCCATTTTTGATCAAACGCACGCCTTATGCCGTCGGTCCATATGGGGCTGATCAATACCCTAAACGACTGTCGCCTGATGAAGCATTTGAAAAAGCAGGCTATATTTTTGTGCAACAAGATGTTCGCGGGCAATTTCGATCACAAGGAGAGTACGTTAATATGCGTCCACAAGACGCCTACCAACGCGGTAAAAACGCGGTTGATGATGCCACCGATACTTACGACACTATTGAGTGGTTAGTAGATAATATTCCTAATAATAATGGTAAAGCAGGTATGTGGGGAGTCTCTTATCCGGGCTATTATACTTCGGTGGCCTCCATAAATAGTCATCCAGCGCTTAAAGCTATTTCTCCGCAAGCACCGATTGCCGATTGGTTTTTTGATGATTTTCACCGCAATGGCGCTTTTGTATTATCAATGGCCTTTGCATTTATGGATGTATTCGATAACTTCCCAGAAGGCAAACACAACTATTGGCCTGAAGCGACTAAAATGCCATTGTTTGATGGTTATCAATTTTACTCAGACATGGGGCCGTTAAGTCAAGCCAATGAAAAGTACTTTAAGGGCACTCGGCCATTTTGGAATGATTTAGTAGCACACCCCAACTATGATGAGTTTTGGCAAGCCCGCAACGTATTACAACACTTAACTAAAACCAAACCCGCCACACTTGTGGTAGGAGGCTGGTACGATACCGAAGATTTATATGGGCCGTTACAAACCTATCAAACCATGTCTGACAACAATGATAAATCACATGTTAAATTAGTGATGGGCCCTTGGTACCATGGTCAATGGAACAGTGGCAAAGGCAGTAACATGGGCGAAGCTGAATTTGGTTTTAATACCAGTGCCTGGTTTCAAAAGCGTATATTATTGCCTTTTTTTAATAAACACCTCAAAGGTGAGAAAGCCAACATTGCCACGGCCACTGTGTTTGAAACCGGTGCTAACCGTTGGCGTACCTTTGCCCAATGGCCGCCCAAAAAGACTGAGCAAACTACCTTATACTTTGCTGAAAAACAACAATTAAGTACACAAAAACCCAGTGGCCAAGTGCTTTTCTCTGAGTTTATTAGTGATCCCAATAAACCAGTACCCCACTCAAAAAAGATAGGCCGAGGCTGGGATAGAGACTACATGGCCGAAGATCAACGTTTTACTGCTCGCCGTCCCGACGTGCTGGTTTTTGAAACAGAGCCACTGAGTGAAGATTTAACTATTGCAGGCGCCTTACAACTGGCATTGCAGTTTTCTACTTCGCAAACAGCAGCAGACGTTATTGTTAAATTAGTGGATGTGTTTCCTAAAAAACAAGCTAACAAAGAAGGCTTCGATACCAAGCGCGGTAATCGTCATGAGTTAGTGCGTTGGGGCTCTATTCGTGGTCGATTCCGCGAATCTATGTCGCGCCCTATCCCTTTTGTGGCGAATCAAGCGACTGCCATTAATTTTGAATTGTATGATGTATTGCATACTTTTAAGCGTGGTCATAAAATTCAGTTTCAAGTACAAAGCTCAATGTTTCCTTTCTTAGACAGAAACCCACAAAACTACATTGATAATATTTTTGAAGCAAAAGAAAGTGATTTTGTTAAAGCCAATCACCGTATTTATCACAACGACAAGCACCTCAGTAAAGTGACTTTTGCAGTGTTAAAGTCGGCGACACAATAAACAACATTGCACTTATTGCAAATAGGTTTAAAAGCAGTGCTAGAAAATGAAGCTATTGAGTCAACGAAGGGTCGTTATGTAGAAGCAACATAGCGACTGGTAACTTTACATAAGTCATTATGTGTTTATCAATGAAAAGTGAGCACAGAAAACTAACTTTTAGTATAAGAGGTCATGATTGACTGTTTATTAAATGACTTATTGCAATTTTGATGGAGTTAAAAGATATTGTTTACAAAAAATTTTTTTTACATCAAATAATGAAAAAGCACTGACCATAATAATCAGTGCTATCGATCGAAAAGAGTCCATTTAAGTAAACTTTACTTCTTCAACTTACGAGAAACTAACCCCAATAAACTTAACGCAAAAATGAATAATGTTGAAGGCTCGGGAACCGAAGTTGAAAATTGCATATTGACTCCAAAAATACCATCTCTGGTCTCAGAAAAGGTAGGAAAGGCTGGATTTGAAATATTTCCAGAAGTTGTATAGTTATCATTCAAAAGGTTTATCTCAGAGGCTATGGTAACATTACTGTTAGTTACCCATTGAAATAAGTCATCAAAATCAGGCCTATAGGTTGCTAGCGTATATGTATTACCGGCTGATAACATAATTGGAGATAACAAATCTGACCATCGAGAACCCTCTTCTATACGAGAAGATGAACCAGAAAGAACCTCTATGCTCGCTAGTACGCTTTGCGTTTGATCAAACAAGCTAACTTGATAAGAATTTGCTAAGCCATCTGCGCCCTCATCCCAAATACCAAGTGAATGAACCCAAATGTCTTGATTGACACTAAATACGTTACCGACTGACTCACTTGCCCACGAGTAATCTGATTGGCTTGGGTTTGTAGCCATTGTAATTAATCCGGCATTCGCTAAACCACATAGAGCTAAAGTAACACTGGCGATGACACCTTTTAAAAATTTATTTTTCATTTGAGTTTTCCTTGCTAATCCCTTTCCGTTGAGGTTTTGGGAAGTGAGTAAAGTTAAAAAAATGATTGCTAGACGGTTGAAAGCAAAAAAAACGCCAAAAAATTTAAGTCAAGTAAAACAGTATATTAACAATAGTTTTTGATGAAAAGTTAATTTAGTGTAAACAAAGTTGACACTTAAATAGTTTGATATGCTTGTTTAGGCAGTTTATTTTTACTCAGTACTAATTTTATAACGTGAAATTATTGTCTTATTGTCTCGCTTTGTTAATGACATTACATGATTTGCCAAGTAGTCTATTTAGCCAGTATTTAGCAACCATTTATCAATAAAACCTGTTATGAAATTATTTGTATACGATCATTGCCCCTACTGCGTGCGCGTTAGAATGCCCTTTGCCATGAAAAATATCCCGTTTGAGCTAATCACCTTAGCCAACGACGATGAGGCAACGCCCATTGCCATGATAGGCGCCAAGGTTTGCCCAATTTTAGAAAAGTCAGATGGCAGTTTTATTGGTGAAAGTTTAGATATTGTGAACTACCTAGACCAGCTTGATGGCAAGCCCATTTTTGCTCCGTCAGCAAATCGCGCAGCGCTAAATGAGTGGATAGCACAAACCAGCGTGTTATTTAGGCAATTGTTATACCCGCGCTGGGTTAACGCGCCACTTGCCGAGTTTAAAACACAGAGCAGTCGCGATTATTTTACCAATAAAAAGCAAGCGGCGATTGGTGATTTTAGCCAAGCACTGGCCAATAGCGAGCAATACATGAAGGCGTTAGAAGTGCAATTACAGCAACTGGCAGAGTTATTAAGTAGCGAGCAAAGTGTTAATGCGCAATTGTCGGTTGATGATATCGATTTGTTTGGCCGTTTACGCGGTATTACCTTAATTAAAGGCTTAACTATACCAGCGAAAGTCAGGGCCTATATTGACTATTTTTCGCGGCTTAGCAAGGTACCCACCTATGATGACATAGCGCTTTAATTTTAGTTTATAGGTATCACTCACCGTTAATGGTAATGACTAAAGTTCGGCTGCTGGCATGGTCTCTGTGCTCACCTAAATAAATACCTTGCCAAATACCAATGTTTAATTGGCCATGGCTTATCGGTA
>JBELHN010000075.1:3690-6282 GCA_042091395.1 Colwellia sp. | reverse complement strand
ATTGAAAGGAAAGATAAAAAGATTGATAAATTAACAAGCGCTTTAAACAACTAATTATTTTAAGTAAACGGAGCAATTGAGCTACCGAAAGGGGAAATAATGAGTAAACCATTAAGTAAAAGCAATAAAGGCTTTGCTGCCTTTATTGCTTGCTTTGTTTTAGTTTGGTGGATAGTGGTTGGTAATCATCAATATATTTCAACCCAAATGTGGCTGTTTTTTATTGTAATTTCACTTGTTGCTGGTCATGCATTATCTTCTGTTAATATTCCAAAATGGCTAACAATTGCTTTATGGTTAAACCTAGCTGTATGTATTCTGTTTGGCTTTATGGCTATAGAGAGCACAAGAAAGTTTATGAATGCCATGTTTACTGAGCGTAGACCAATGGGCTACTACCAATACTTTCTTGGTATCGCTACTGTTTACGCATTTGCCTTAAATCGTCATTTCAAATATGCGACTAGAACAGCCTTTAATTATAATCCTGAACAAGTTGAAAACGATCAAAACGCTACCCCTTTTAGTGGTACAGCTTCACAACGTAGAATGCATGATGTAACTAAAAAAGGTCTGGAAGAAAGCGAGCCGATTGCTACAACTTTTTTAGGTGGACTAATGAGCGTTATCAGTAATCTTTTTTCTAGCCCAAAACCTACGGCTGAGGTTCAAATCGATCAAACGGACTATTTACAAAATCCCAATATTGTTGGTGATATCACTAATAAATTAATTGATCAAAACGGTGTTTTTGTTGGTTCTTTGCTTGGTAAAAACTTAAATATATCGACCGAAGATAGAGCGTTAATAATTGGGCCTCCAGGAACGGGTAAAACCGCGTTCCTGGTGTCCCAATTATTAACCTGGTCTGAAACAAAAAGACCGTTCATTTGTTTAGATATGAAACCCGAAATATGGGGCATAACAAAAGAGACATTAATCAACAAAGGTTACAAAGTCCTTGTTTACAACCCGACTAGTGGCTTTGGCGATAAGTACAACCCGTTAGATGATATACATTCCCCTGAGTCAATTGGCGAGCTAACAGCTAACCTAATTGAAGAACAAGGCTCTGACAATGCTGTTTTTTTTGAAACGGCTAGAGATTTATTAGATGCTGTAATCAATCACCTTAAAAGTAAAAACGGCTCTATTACTCTTCCTGATATTCGTCAATATTTCATTAGTTTTACTTCAAGTGAAAAGCTAATAAAAAGCTTGTTAGCGTCCAAGGACACTATGACTCGTGAGATTGCCAGTGAGCTATCTATGGTTGCTGAAAATGAGCGCTTATTTGCCTCGGTCATTGCATCACTAAGAACAGGGTTAAGATTTCTAAGGTTTCCCGCAATAAAAGAGTCTCTAAGTGGTTCTGATTTTTCATTGAAAGACTTTAAAAATGAAAGTAAGCCAGTCGCTTTATTTTTGCAGTTTGAAGAGGGTAAAGCTGAAATGCTGCAACGTTTAACAGCTATGATGATCGGGCATATTATGCGCTACATGATAGATAATACTGATCGCGCTGAAGTGTTGCTGCTACTCGATGAAATAGGTAACGCAAAAGGAATTAAAGGCTTACCAAGCAAGCTTAATACTATTAGAAGTCGTAAATTACCAACATGGCTTTACTGGCAATCATCTACTCAAATGAATCTTTACTCTGAGGATAATGCCGATGGTAAAGAGCTTATTTTTGGGGCGTGTGATTTTGTGGGGGTATTTCGCTTGAATGACAATGATACAGCCAAATATATCAGTGACAAAATAGGTACAGTTCACCGCCTAATCACCAACCACAATACAAGCTATACAGTCTCAAGATCATCAGGTAGCGGCAGTAGCGCTAGTAGCGATTCTGGTGTAGGTGGTGGCTCTGCAAGTATAAGTAACTCTTCCTCGGTTTCTAAAGGTATGAACGATCAAAAGACTAAGCAGCTACAAGAAGAACCTGTAATCAAACCTCACGAACTGCAAGAATTACCCGACGGTCAAATGGTTTGCATGTATAGAGGTGATGCTTGGAAAGGTGAAGCAACACCTTATTACCAATCTAATCCTGAATTTATGGGCGTTAAACCTGACATAATTAGACCGATTAAAGAGAATAAAATCAGTTCATCAGATCACGTTGCTGTAAACCCAAAGGTGAAAGGATTGACACAAGAGCACGAAATATCAAAGAACAACGCACCGACATTAAAATCTGAGCAAGAACTAGAGCCAGACATGCTTAAAACTGACGTAGCAGTCGATTCAGAAGAAGTTTTACCTGATGAATTAGATATAAATACGTTGTTCAGGCATCAGGCCATGAACAACAATGATAATGAGAACAAGAGAAAAGACTTGGAGTACGACATTGATTGATAACGAAGTTAAGGTTGAGATTAAGCCATTTAATCAGAATGGTGAATGGCTTTATTTTTGTTGTGATGCAGACACATACAGAAATTACGGTCAAAACGCGCTAAATCAATCCGAAATCATAGGAATATCGTCTCACGTTGACGATGCGGTATTAGACTTCTTAGCTCAGTACACTCTAATCAATGGTGTTGAAGTAAACATATCGCTGAATGATTTTTACCAAAA
>JBELHN010000075.1:0-3590 GCA_042091395.1 Colwellia sp. | reverse complement strand
ACACTCTAATCAATGGTGTTGAAGTAAACATATCGCTGAATGATTTTTACCAAAAGATGCATTAATCACGCTAAAGGTGGTGTGATTTACAGTGGCAATCTATTTTATAAAAGTTGGAATATCATCTAAATAGTTGGGCGTGTCAATCCGTTCACCTTTAGGCGTGTCAATCCGTTCACCTTTAGGCGTGTCAATCCTCTCACCTTTGGGCGTGTCAATCCTCTCACCTTTGGGCGTGTCAATCCTTTCACCTTTAGAGCTTTCTAATTGGTGCGTAATCTCAGTTATTTGCTTAGTTAACTCACTAATTTTCTCAAGCAGTGGTTGTTGTGCCTCAACAATAGAACGGCTAATAATTTCAGCCATTACTTGATAGTCTGCTTGATGGATATTTGTCAGTGGCGTTGTCACGGGTGACACGGGTGACACTTGTCCATGTAAAGCGACTAATTCGGCACGATTAAAGAGTTTTATCTCTTTCCCCTCCAATGATTCAACTATGTAGGAAAGCTTACCAGAGCTGACACTTCGCTGAATTGTGCGCTTATTTTTTCCAGTGATCTCTATCGCTTGCTGATAGGTGACAAAATCCATGTTTATACTCATTTATTATTGTCTTTATGGGTGACATTATGTCACCTTAAAAGCCCTCAAATGAAGTCTGTTCATCTATCCGATAACTAATTCTGAGTATATCGGCTTTCCGACCTTGCTTGCCTACTACCATGACTTTTATATTTTTGATTTCAGTAACGTTCTCAATAATAGATATGTTGCGTTTAAGTACAAATTTATTGAAGTCTTTAAATAGAGGGTAGCTGTAATTATCTTCATCAGTGTAAACGCCTAAATGCCTTTTAAGTTCGTTAACCGAAATATCAAAATAATGAGTTTTTTTTCTGCTTATATTTTCACGTATCAGTTGATACAAGCTGCTTGAATGACTGTTATTAAGTCTTGCAGCAGACAATAAAACTTGAGACGTATAATTTCCTGCAAGCTTAGAGATATAAGGCTCCATTTGTCTTGTAAAAACTACATCAATGTAGCCAGAATCCACTTCATAATCACAATATTCAGTTACATTTAAAACCCTGAAACCTTTTCCTTTGGGTCGCGTCCACAAGGGGTCTCCAACGCGCTTAAATGGCTCTAAAAGTTCTGACTTAGGCACAGATAGCAATTGTGTCTGTAATTGCTCTACAGCGTCTTTGAGTTGCTTATATGCGGTACTTGGATCTATGTTACAGACTTTTGCGTAATCACTCGCGTATATTCGGTAAGGATTGTCTCTTGGGATCATGGTCTTTGAATCAACTTGTCCAAGCACTAAAAAAAGCACTCGTTTAGCTTGTAAGTTCATATTCCTAAAAGTTTCGTTAATGCCATTGTTATGACGTATTTTTGTTTTAGGTGTTACAGATGATAAGTTCATACAAAAGGTGGTATTGATTAAAAGTTAATACCACCTTACATAAAGGTGGTATTGGTGTCAAATGTGTACCACCTTTAACGGCATAGAGCACCACCTTTAAAAGGTGGTAGAACAGAAAAACACATACCACCTCAACGGCATAGAGCACCACCTTTAACGGCATAGAGCACCACCTCAACGGCATAGAGCACCACCTTTAACGGCATAGAGCACCACCTTTAACGGCATAGAGCACCACCTTTAAATCTACAAACCAAGCAAAATCAACGACTTAAAAACTTCCTAAGTCTTTTAAGTCTTTTATAAGTTAATACATTAAGTTTTTATAAGGTGAATGAGTAAATTTCTCTGTGGATAAGTAATTAAATTAAAGAAGATTAGAAATTAATGTCAGAGTGTTCACTGCTTCAATTAAGGTTATGAGCAATTGCGCCAAATTTAAAAATAGAACCTCGAACAAGTTCGAGAACCTTTTTCTAAATTCTGTCACTCGCGTTTTAAAAAATAATTTGCTGCTACTTTATAAAATAAAAATGTTGGCTAACGGTAATTAATTACGTGTAAAAATTGTTGGTAACTGGACACAGTTATCAATGGTTTTTGCATCTAATTAATCCGTGTTTTTACGAAGTAAAAAGTCCATGTTTTTATGAAGAATTCTTCCTCTTAATTCTCTGTTTTAGTTAAGAACAATGCAGATTTACGTCACTACTTTAAGGTAGTGACGTAAATCGCAGATATGCGATATACGTAATACCCCAACAATATACATTGGTTTTCATGTAGTGATGGGGTATTATATCTGCAATCTATAAAATCGGAGCAATTGAGCTACCGGCATCGAGTATAAATTAAGGGGAAAGCATTAGCTTGAGCCTGAGATAAAAAACGCAACCTAGCGCGTAATCACTTATAAAAACGCTGTTTTTAAAAGTGATAAAGCTAGAGAATTAAGAGGGTCGCATCTCGCAAAAAAAGCAGGAATGCGTGGATTAAAACCATACTAAAAATAGGAGTAAATTAGCTAACCTGTGCTACGCACTTTAAATAATTAAACTCGGTTTACCATAAGCAAAATTACCTTGTAATGGACTCTGAGTCAGGCTTTTAGCCTTTTTGAATGACTGCCTTATCTAGTTCGCTAGAATCAATATATTTCCAGTATATTGATGGCATTTAAAACTTACCAAGTTGGAATATTTCATTCATTAGTTAGCTGAATTACAAACTAAAACTCGATGTATAAGGTTGAAATATGGCAGGTCATAGTCTTGAGTATTTGCTTAAAGGACTTATGAATCATAACCGTGATGGTAGTTTTGCAGTACAGGACAATAGAAAAAGTATTCTTACACAAGCCGCAAAACAGTTAAAAGAGGGCGGTTTTCGCAACATGAAACCCGACTCAATTAAACCAAAGCACGTACAATTCTTGGTTGAAAAGTGGCAAAAAGACGGTTTATCTACAGGAACAATTAAAAATAGAATGTCACACCTTAGATGGTGGGCTGAAAAAGTTGGTAAAAGCTCGATGCTGCCTAAGAGCAACACGGGTGCTAATAATGCAATCAACCTAAATTTAGAAAAAAGATCCCATATCCCCACAGAAAGCAAGCGTAGAGAAATAGACTATACCAAGCTTGATAAAATCACTGATAAGCACGTCCAATACTCTTTAAGAATGCAGTCTGCATTCGGTTTGAGGCGTGAAGAATCCATAAAATTTAAACCTAGTTTAGCTGATAAAGGCGATAAAATTTCGCTAAAAGCGTCATGGTGCAAGGGTGGTCGTGCGCGTGACATTCCCGTAAGAACGGCAGAGCAAAGAGCCTTACTAAATGAGGTTAGGCACTTTGTTGCTAACGGTGCGTTAATACCAAGTAATCGAAATTATGTTGAGCAGTTGAAGCGATACGAGAATCAAACATCACAAGTAGGTATGGATAAAAATCATGGTTTACGCCATTGCTACGCGCAAGACCGATATCAAGAGCTAACAGGTTGGAAATCTCCAATTGAGGGCGGTATTGCTCAAAAAGAAATGAGCAAAGAAGAGAGGGAAGTTGATAGGTCTGCTCGAATAACAATTACTGAAGAGTTGGGGCATAGTCGAGAACAAATCACAACTAGCTATTTAGGGCGGTAATCATGGCTA
>JBELHN010000074.1:0-6901 GCA_042091395.1 Colwellia sp. | reverse complement strand
TCTATCATGAATTTTTATTTTAGCCAAAATACGCTATTTCATTTTTAATATCAACGACTTTAATGAGGTTTTCACAGTTTTATGATTGCGTGCATTACGGAAAGTTTCCGTCTATCAAGGTCACATGTTAATTTTCATGTTTTATGTACATAAAAACAGTGTTTTTATTTTTATTTAGAGTGTTTTTTTAATTTTAATACCTAACATAACTATAAATTAAATTGTGTTGCCAAATAACCTCAGTAACTTTTTACAAAGTCAGCAATCTCAACTCCATAACATGCTTAAGTTAACACTTAATTAAACATGCTAACCAAGTCAAAGTGCATTGTTAAAACTTGTGTAGAAGCGAGTTTAGTTAATTCAATAGTTACAACTCATAATAACCATGTAAAGGAAGGGAGTTAAAAAAACGCAATGTGTAGTGGGTGTTTTGATTGTCTTTTTGGGCACGAAGCGATAAAGCAATTCGATGTTGTTGCTTTTCATCTATAGCCTTAGTTGGGTATATTAACCAATTGCGCCATGTTGAAGGGTTATCGTCTCTGTGAACAGCAAAACTTAAGTTGATATTATTCTTTATCAAAAAGTTGCTGTTGTGCTTGTAGGCCTTGTCGGCAATAGAAAAACTAAAATCTTTCAACGGAATAGATAAACCTAGGCCCCAAGCTTTTATGTAAGCCTCTTTTAATGTCCAGTAATCAAAAAAACGTGGTACTTGGGCTAATTTGGCTAGGCTAAAAAGTTCATTAGCTTCACTGCTTGAAAAATAACGCTCTGCTATAGACAATACATCATTTTTTCGGTGTGTATTTTCAACGTCACATCCTATGTCATGGTTGAGTGTTACCGCGCAAATAATAATATCTTTGGTGTGGCTTAGATTAAAACGCAGGGGTAATTTGCAGTTAATAACTTCGGGTTTACCTTTCTCACCGCGTTCAAATTGCCAATCTGTTGGGTGTTTATTTTCGTAATAGCTCAGTAAATCACGAATAAAAGCTCGAGTTATTAGGGCATCGTGTCGATCTTTTGCAAATTTGTAACGTTGTTGTTTAATTTTTTCGGCAGGTGTAAGCAGGGCGCTATAGTCAAGCAAAATTGAGTCGTTAACCGCTAATGTGTTTGGTTTTGTAATCCAGAGGTGTATCTCATTGTCGGTGAGGGTTAATGGTTCTTTTATTCGCGCGATTGCCGAGTTGCTGAGCTGATTTGAAAGCGAATCCATAGGCGGTAAGTCCATTAAAGTATCGGTATCTTGTATTGCTTGATAGTATTTGGGTAATCGTTTTTTTACAAAACGAATCGTTGTCAAAAAGTATGTTAACACACCTTGCTCTTAAGTTAGTTAGTTTTATTTACACATTAATTTTTATAAGGTGTTTCTTAAGTGTCAGTTTTTATTGTCTTTTATAGGTAGGTTTGTTTTGATTTAATGTATACAGGTATTTTTAGTTTACGTTAGCAATAAACAAATAATTGCTGTGATAACTCACCAAGGTGACTAAATGCTCGAAGCAGGTATCGGGTGATTGTGTTGGCTCTGCAAACTGTGTATATTATCTCGATATTTGTTAGTAATTTTGCAGTTTTTGTCATGATACAACATATGCTTTCCAGCTTGTTATGGTCTAATAATGCCTAAGCAAGTTAAACCATCCGTAGAGCAACATGCTAACGCCACAACCACGCCAGAAATACGTGCATTTATTCACGAGTCTAAATTATCCACGGCTATGCTAGCTCGCTTGCTTAAAGTGTCTGAATCTACTGTCCGTAAATGGCGAAAACGTGAGTCTCTCAACGATGCTTCGCATGTGCCGAAACATTTAAATACTACGTTAAGTGAAACGCAAGAATATGTGGTGGTAGAGTTAAGAACACGTTTGTTGTTGTCATTAGATGAATTATTAGCGGTTTGCAAACAATTTATTAACGCTAAAGTCTCACGTGCGGGTTTACAGCGTTGCTTAAAACGACATGGTGTATCTCGCTTAGCAGATCTGCAGTGTCATGAAAGTCAACACAGTTTTTCACACGCAACACCTGTAAAAGTGCTCCTTGAAGACACCAAAGCGCAGCAAAAACTTACCTCTGAATTATCACCTAAAGCAATGTGTGCAGTACTTAATCGGGCACAAGCGCAAAACAGTGAGGAAGTTGTGCAAGTCAATGTGACACAAATACCTAATTTAGTAAAAAATAATAATCAACCCAGTAATTTTCGTTTATTAATTGCCAACGATCCCGCATCAGGCTGGGTCTATGTTGACATTTACGACGGTAACGAAGCCGAAGCGGCTAACCGTTATATGAGTTATGTGCTCACTAAAGCCCCGTTTACTATTCGGCGAATTTTAGCGGCAAATTATCATAAGTTTTTAAGCCGTTTTCGTTTGTTAAATGAGTCTCCTGAGCAAGCCACACACTATTTCTCAATAGACAATATATAAGCAAAATAGCTGGCATAAATAATAACGCTAAACAATTAATACCAATTATTCATACAAAACACAGATACAAAGCAGTGCAGCGAAGGCGCTCAGCAAATACTAAGGTAAAGAAATTATCATGGCTAAACCACAAACCAATGAACACTTAAATGCCGCCGATTCACAAAGTGATAAAGCATTTAATTCTCGGTTACAAGAATGTCCTATTGCAATCGTTGGTATTGCCTCTATCTTTGCTGGGGCGAGTAACCTAGAGCAATATTGGGACAATATTGTTGAGTCGGTCAATGCCATTTCCGACGTTCCTAAAAATCAGTGGAGCGTTGAAGATTACTACCATAGCGATCCTAAAGTCGCCGATAAAACTTACTGCAAACGTGGTGGCTTTTTGCCTGAAATTGATTTTGATCCTATGGAATTTGGTTTACCGCCCAATATTTTAGAATTAACCGACATTGCTCAATTGTTATCCTTAGTGGTTGCGCGTGATGTGTTAAATGACGCCGGTATTGGTGACGATTCAGGTTACGATCGCGATAAGGTAGGGATTACCTTAGGTATTGGCGGAGGCCAAAAACAAATAGGGCCGTTAACGTCACGCTTACAAGGCCCAGTGCTTGATAAGGTATTAAAGGCCTCAGGTGTTGATGCTGAAGATCGCGCAATGATCATCGAAAAATTTAAAAAAGCGTACATTGGTTGGGAAGAAAACTCATTCCCGGGTATGTTAGGCAACGTTATTGCTGGCCGTATTGCTAACCGTTTTGATTTTGGTGGTACTAACTGTGTGGTTGATGCTGCTTGTGCGAGTTCGTTGTCTGCGATCAAGTTAGCGGTGTCAGATTTACTTGAGTACCGTTCAGAAGTGATGATTTCAGGCGGTGTTTGTTGTGATAATTCACCTTTTATGTACATGTCATTTTCTAAAACCCCAGCGTTTACCACCAACGATGATATTCGCCCCTTTGATGTTGATTCAAAGGGTATGATGATTGGCGAAGGTATTGGCATGATGGCGTTTAAACGTCTTGAAGATGCTGAGCGCGACGGTGACAAAATTTATGCTGTACTTAAAGGGATTGGAAGCTCCAGTGACGGTCGCTTTAAATCTATTTACGCACCACGCCCTGATGGTCAAGCGAAAGCTTTACAACGTGCTTACGATGATGCCGGTTTTGAACCTAAAACCTGCGGTTTAATTGAAGCGCATGGTACAGGCACTAAAGCCGGTGATGCCGCTGAATTTAAAGGCTTAGTTAAACATTTTGGCGCTGATAATAAGGCTACACAGCATATTGCTCTTGGCTCAGTTAAATCACAAATAGGTCATGCTAAAGCCGCAGCAGGCGCAGCAGGTATGATTAAAGCTGTGTTAGCATTGCATCATAAAGTGCTGCCAGCCACCATTAATGTTGATACCCCTAACCCCGTATTAGACATCGAAAACAGCCCGTTATACATCAACAGTGAAACACGCCCATGGATGCCTCGAGAAGACGGTATTCCTCGACGCGCCGGAATAAGTTCATTTGGTTTTGGCGGCACTAACTTTCACATGGTGTTAGAAGAATATCAAACCAGTGCGACGGGTAAATACCGTTTAAATGCAGTACCAGCATCAATATTATTCAATGCTAAAACTCCTGAATCTTTAACTAAGTTACTCGCTAAATGGCAAACTAAGTTGAATGTTAATCTAGCTGAGCAAGTTTTTATTTTCAACACCTTGGTTACTGAACACCCTGTTAAAAAACTCGCTGTTGATGATGCTCGTTGTGGCTTTGTTGCTGATAATGCTGAGCAAGCATTGGCGTTAATAACATCAGCAATTAAACAACTTGCTTCTTCTGCTGAGGCGCCATCGAACCCTTGGCAACTGCCTTCAGGGGTTTATTACCGCCCTTGTGGTATTGAAGCAGCGGGTAAAGTCGTGGCGTTGTTTTCTGGGCAGGGTTCACAATATGTTAATATGGGGCGTGAATTAGCCTGTAACTTCCCCACAATAATGCAAGCTGCTAGCAATATGGATAGCCAGTTTACGAAGCAGGGCTTATCGCAACTTTCACAGGTAAGTTACCCGATTCCGGCCTTCACCAGCGAAGACAAAAAGCGGCAGGAGCAAGCGTTACGATTAACTCAACATGCGCAACCAGCCATTGGCAGTTTTAGCCTAGGGCTATATAAAATCTTCAACCAAGCTGGCTTTAGTGCTGATTTTACTGCAGGTCACAGTTTTGGAGAACTGACCGCATTATGGGCTGCAGGGGTATTGTCAGAACAAGATTATATGATGCTAGCGCGCACTCGTGGGCAAGCTATGGCTGCACCTATGGCAAATTCTTGTAACGATGACAGCGAATTTAAGCGGCAGGATGATCCCGGCACCATGATAGCTGTAGTTGGCGATATTGCTGAAATTGAAACCATTATTGAGCGTATTTCTGATGTTGTTATTGCTAATTACAATGCTAATAATCAAGTCGTAGTGGCAGGACCTACTGCGCCAGTAGCACTCGCCAGCGAAACCCTCACTGCACAAGGTTTTAAGGTAGTGGCGTTACCTGTTTCTGCTGCTTTTCATACGCCTTTGGTTGCCCATGCACAAGTACCGTTTGCAGAAGCTATTGAGGGGGCCACGTTTAATAAACCTCAAGTGCCGGTGTTTGCTAATGGTACAGGTAAGGTGCATGCCTCTGAACCTGAAGCCATTAAAGAAGCCCTTAAACAGCATATGTTGGGTGCTGTGCACTTTACCAAAGAAATTGAAAATATCTATGCGGCTGGTGGCCGAGTTTTTGTTGAGTTTGGTCCTAAAAATGTACTAACTAAGTTAGTAGATAACATTTTAGCCAAGCATGTTGATGTGGTGACCATTGCAATTAACAACAATGCCAAACAATGTTCCGATAAACAGTTACGTCAAGCGGCTATGCAGTTGGCTGTATTGGGTGTTAATTTAAACGATATTGACCCACATAATGCGATTAAAAGACCGCTAGTTGCCAAAAAAATGTCGCCGTTAGCGATGAAGTTAACAGGTAAGTCTTATGTCAGTGAAAAAACTGAAAAAGCCTTTGCTGATGCACTTGCTGATGGTCGTTTAATCAAACAAGCAAAAGCTGCTGATGTTGATTTTAAGGGAGCCGTGGCAGAAAAAGTCGTTGAAGTAGAGCGTGTGGTTGAAGTTGAAAAAATTGTTTACCTTAATACGCAGGGCCAACCTGTTAACAAGCAAGGGCAACTGCTTAGTGATGAGGGTAACAACCATAGCTCCTCTGAGCAGGGAGTGCCCCCCACTGTTGAATCCTCTAGTGCATCAGCCATTGAGCAAAGTGTAAACCAATTTGTTGCCCATCAGCAGCAAGTTTTGGCACTACACGAGCAATTTATGCAAGGCCCCAAAGCCTATGCTAACACCGTTGCAAATGTTTTAAATTCGCTACCAGAGGCTCAAGCTAATCAAAATATTCCGGCGAGTGTTGAACGCACGCTTAATCAATACCATGACTTTCAAGCGCAAACCTTGCGTGTTCATGAACAATATTTAACAAACCAGACAGATAATATGGCTAACATGTTGCCTAGCCATAACGACGCAGCTGTATCAACTTCTGTTGCTAATACCTTGGCCAATCAACTAGCACCTCAACAACCTTGCGCCAGTAAAACTGAACAGTCACTGAGCTTGGCGAGTCAGAGGGAGCCAAGTCAGCAATTAGCCAATCAGCAATTAGCAAATCAAAAAATAGCCAGTCAAAATACAGTGTCTGAGGCAGAGGCGTTAATGCCTCAATCGACACAAGCTTCGCTAGCATTATCGATGAACAGCACTAGTGATAAAACGATTGATGTAAATGCTATTGAAAGCGTGATGATGACAGTAGTCGCCGATAAAACCGGTTACCCCACTGAAATGTTGTCACTAGACATGGACATGGAAGCGGACTTAGGGATTGATTCGATTAAACGTGTTGAAATTTTAGGGGCCGTGCAAGATGAGATAACGGATTTGCCTGAGCTGAACCCTGAAGAGTTAGCCGAGCTTCGCACCCTTGGTGAAATTGTTAGCTACATGCAAGCTAATGCACCAGCTCCGTCTAGTTCAACGGCACCAGCTGCATCAATTGCAGAGGCAGCAACAGTGTCACAAGCTTTAGCGCAAAGCAATACTGGTAATACAAGCATTGATTTAAATGCTATTGAAAACGTGATGATGACAGTAGTCGCCGATAAAACCGGTTACCCCACTGAAATGTTGTCACTAGACATGGACATGGAAGCGGACTTAGGGATTGATTCGATTAAACGTGTTGAAATTTTAGGGGCCGTGCAAGATGAGATAACGGATTTGCCTGAGCTGAACCCTGAAGAGTTAGCCGAGCTTCGCACCCTTGGTGAAATTGTTAGCTACATGCAAGCCAATGCGCCTGCTCCGTCTAGCTCAACGG
>JBELHN010000073.1:0-6989 GCA_042091395.1 Colwellia sp. | reverse complement strand
CAGTGAGAAATTATTGTTTATCAAAGCTGTTTAGCGACGAATATATTGCTCAGCCACTGGTTTATTTGTTGTATCCAAGATAAACCATAGAGTCCAATAAAATGTTTAAATTTTAATTTACACCTAGGATCTAGTAGTAATTTTCGTGCTTGAATAAAATGTCCGTTACCAATATTAAGTTTGGCAAGGTGACACAAATGAGCTGCGCTGTATTTAAGCATATGCTTAGCACAATGACGTTTACTATTTTTTCTCGCTTCTGCCGTAATACGCATACTAAAACCACACTCACAAGAAGGAATATTGTCTTTACTCGCTTGATTCTGGGCATCTTTATGGTACAAAGAATGAATATTTGGCGAGTAAGCTATTTGATTATTTAAAGCAACTCGGCAAAATAAGTCTTGATCTTCACCAATAGGCTCACCTAATGGGAAGCCTCCAAGGGATAAGAATAAGCGTCGTTCAATAACCATCGACGACATAGTGAATGGTAAATCACCCTGAGCGGCAATATTAAAATAATCGTCTAATATTGCACCTTCGGGGTTGATATGAGTCATCTTTATTTTTGCGTCACAATAATTATTATCAGCGGTGACTATTTGATAACGCGTACCAAAAAACTTAGCTTTTGGGAATGCGTGAATAAGGTGTGCTACTTCATCTAAAAACAAAGGTAACCATTGATCATCGGCATCTATAAATGCAATATATTCAAACTTTGCATGCTTAACACCCTGATTCCTAGCTGCAGATACGCCTTGGTTTTTTTGATTAATTAAAGTTAGGTTTGGAATATTTGCTATTTTTACAAGTTCTGGACCATTGTCTGTTGATCCATCGTTAACCACAATGATTTCAGCAGCAGGGTACTTTTGCCAAGTAACACTTTTAAGTGTTCTGAGTATGTGCTCTGCTTTATTATATAGCGGAATAACTACTGTAAAATTTACATTTTTCATGTTGCATACTCCAATTAGATAATGATTGGTTTAACGCATGATTTATTGATAATCTTGTTTGCTGAAACCCTGTTGAAATGCCTTCTTGAATGCGACAGGTGATGTGTTCAATATTGATGTTATCTAGATCTATTTGATAGTCTTCTGGTATGCCAACCTCCTTGCACCAGCCACTACATTTATTATGATAATTGATAGATATAACGGGTGTTTTTGCTAAATAGCCGAGGATCGAGCCGTGTAACCGCATACTCAAAATAGCTTTGTAGCTTGACAAGTGATCGAGTAAGGCTATTGGGTTAGGTTCATAACTCTTCATCTTTATCTGAATCTTTTTATCTAAATATTTACTGATACGAGCGTAAATTTGCCAGTCACCGAGAAGAGTGTGACCATTAAATTCTATCAGTGTTATAGGTTCTCCTGTTTGGTTAAAAATTTTGGTAATTAGCTCTGCAAACTGGCAGGCTCTTTTTTCTTCTTTATCTGCATCAACTTCACCCATTGCATTTATTGCAACAGGGCATAAGGTTAATGCAATTCCTTGGCGCTTTATTTGTTTGCGTTTGTATTGATTTGAGTAAAGTAATAACGGGGCTAAATCAAAGGTTTTATGCAGGTTTGCATGTGGCGCTAGACTTTTGCCTAATTCAAAACTCGCTTGGTCTCTAACACCTATGTAACCGCATTCATTTAAAAATTTAGCACAAGACTTTTCTGCTTTTGTAGAATTAAACGGGCCTAGACCAACGCCTACAGCTAGACTGCTTCTTTTATTAGCTAATGACATTAATTGCCGTTTAAGGTTTATATCCCTGCTGCTATGAAAAACTGAGCCACCACCAAAAATGATACGTTTACTTTGAATAGCGGTGCCATAGTGTAATATCCTATTTTGGCCAGGGAATTGCTGACTGCAGCTTAAATCAACTTGATTTTCACTTGGTGTATCTCTGTTATGATCACCATACAAACCTACTTTCGTATTTTTACAGCCCAATATATTTTTAGCAGCCCATGCCGTAGCATACATTAAGGCATCATCTCCGCTATTTTTCATACCATAATAACCAACAAGGTAGGCGTCGTATTTTTTAAACATATTTTTCTCCTGATTTTAATGGATTAAGTGCAATACCAATCCATAAAAGTGCTGGCCAATAAATGAAACTCAATATTTCTAAATTTTCAAAAAATGAATAACAAATGAGCACAACAAGCATCAACGTGGCTGTGTAACAAATTTGACTTTTTAAGCTATGCCAAAATAGATAGATACTCGTAAAAATAAGAGGTATTGCCAATGCTAAAAGGCCGACAATGCCTTTAACAAAAAGTAACCCATACCAACTATGATGAGTGCCGATGGGCATACCCTCAACAATTTTGGGGCCTTTTTCAACAATACCATGCCCCCAGATAGGAGCCTCAGACTCCCAACGCTGTAGTGCTAATTGTTCAAGGGTTTGACGAACTCGAGTAGAATCTGGTCTTGACGCTTTTATATCTGCGTAACCAGTGCTCAACCAATTGATTAGTGGTTCGCTAACTAGAATAAAAATAGGCAATATTAAACCGACGAGAACAAGTAAAAGAGGGTTTTTGAAGTATCTATATAAAAAGCATAAAGGGGCTAATGCAACATAAATAGCCCAACCTACACGTGATTGTGACAACAAGCACATGATGAAACTTCCAAGAAGGCCACTATATCGCCAAAAGTTGTTCTTTTCTTGAGAACAAAATATTAAAAATATACAAGCCATAAAACCTGCCGCTGGAGCCCAGGGCGCAAAAAAACGCCAACGACCAAACCCCGTCTCGGGATTTAAGCCAAACAGGCTTACTGTGAAAAAGCTTTCTCCTGGCCCACCAATTGCTTTTAGAGGAGAAATAAATATATCGCCCTGAAAACCTGTAAAGTAAACGCCGATACTTAATAAGGCGAACAACAAAGAATGAAACGATACGATGCATACGGCTCTGATTAGCAAAGTAGGTTTAATGTCAACAAAAGCCCCGATAAACAAAAACAAGGGTAATAATGCCCAGCCTTTGGCCCAACCAATTGACGATTTTACTGTTTTAGCTAATCCTAAATCCCAATTTGAGTGAGCAATAAGTAAAGCAAGTAGCATAAATAAACTACCTGCAAGCCATATCCAGACAATGACAGGTATTATTGATGACTTATCTGCTTTATCGACATAGTAACGAAGTAATACTACTGCAAAGATTAACCAACCAACAACACAACCTGAGACATAAAGCCCACCAAATGCAAAAAATGGGTAAGTCAAAATCAAGCCAAACCAAATAAGCTTTTCCTCTGTTGAGCTGGGGTAGTGTTGCTTTGTTATCATCAATTCACCAACCTAATATCAATCATTTGCCCTAACACTCAATATTTTAAAAATATATTCTAGAATGTTTTTACTTAATCAATATTACTTAGCTAAAGCTGTGCCAAAACTGCAAAGAAAAAATAAGGTGCTGATTTATAGTTCTTTATTGTTATTTTTTGTCTGTTTAAATCATAAGTAAGTAGGTATTAGATTGCATAATAAAAACTTTTTTCATTCTGCAAGCTAATCATTTAAATGATTTTTGCACACATAACAATTGCTTACTCTTTGTTGAGTAAAACTTTAATAAGCTTGCTGCGTTGTGAAAGGATAATTAGGCCTAATGTGATAAAAATAATACCCACAGTACCGCCGATAACAGCAATACTTTTTTTAGGACTACTTTGTTGAATGGGGTAAGACGGTGTGGTTAGCATCTGTAATACAGGGTATGAGGCAAATATATCTGATTTACTCGCTTCTAGCCTTGCGGCAGCGGAAGTGAAAACTGCTTCAGCCATATTAAATTCTCGTTGCAACCGTTCTAATTCAACAATTTCTCTTGAATATACTTTCAGTTGATCGCCTAAATGTAATGATGAACGATTTAACTCTTCTAGCATAGACTCTTGACCTTTTTGTTTTGCAAAGGCGTCTATAAGATCAGCAAAAAGCTCAGAGCGTTTAGGGTTCAGTTCTAAGTTAAGTGAATTAAAAATTTCATTAGAATTTACCCCATACATTTGGCTACTGCGTTCATTAATAGCAATACGTGTGAAGTCTAAACGCTTTTGTTGAGCTTTTACTTTAGGGTGATTGACTCCCCAACGAGAACTGTATTCGGTCAGTTGGATAATGCTATCTTTTAACTCAGTAATGTAAGCTCTAAATTCAACATCTGACTGTAAAGTAAAAGCTTGGCCTGCCAGTCGAGGAGAAACACCTAGCTCTTCACTGAGGCGATAAATGTATTCTTGTAATTCTCGTGCTTCGGCTTTGACGTATAAATGTTTTTCTTTAATACCGGATAGTGTTTTAACCAGCTGATTCATTTGATCGGTAGAGACAACAATTGAACGCTGTTGAAAATCTAGTATGGCATTACGCGTGATGTTAAGTTTAGAACGATATTGATCTAGTACACGTTTTATACTTTGATCACGGCGTAACACTTCGTCAGCCCTCAGTTTTGTCAGCTCATCTTGTAATGATTGGTATAAAGCCAATGTTTTGGCTTGAGCCAATTGCGGGGTACTAGCGCTCATTTGAAGTGAAATAATTGAGGTTTGTTCGGTAAGTTTGATTTTATGTTTACCCAATTCAGCAAGGGATATTTTCAAAGATTTTGCTGCACGTGCTCTAACGCCCCTACTTGATAGCATTTCTTTATAGTTCACTCTAGGATTAAAGCTACCACCAGCAAAAGGCGAATTTGTTTTGGATACTACCTGTCCAACATCATCAAGAGAAACACTGTTGCTGCTTCCTGTTCCTGGCAAAACCATTTCCATATCACTGGTAAATGAAGGGGACTTACTCAAATAAAGCAAAACAAGCAGTATTACAATGGCATACGAAATAACTGCCATGGCTACATAAGGGCGTTTGAACGTTGCGTACAACTGTGCCCTAAAAAGTCCAAACCTTGATAATGGAACAATAGGATATCTCATAAAGCACCTACAATAATTTAAACGGTACAATAATTTCAGTCAGTGTTTTGGCAATGTCACGATAGTTAGTAATAGTAGAATCGTAACAAGCTATAGCATCATTAGGCATGAGGTAAGGGTTAATTTGTCCTTGATTAGGCATAGTGAGCAAATCTTCAACGGAACGTTCTATTACCTGAGTTTCACCTGTGATTGGATTTTTGCTTGAAAGTACAACCCTTCTTGGAGCGTTTGTCCAATCCTTACCGCCAACACAGTTAGCCGATACAGCGGCTTGTAACAAGCGCGTACCATAGGGTAAGCTTGTTGAATATTGACCTACTGCTGCACTGGAGTTATCGCCCGCAGAGTCAATTAAATTTGACATAAAAACACGAAAACCTTTTGGTGTAATTTGGCTAGGTCTAACCAATTGCGCTTGAAAACAACCGGTGCTTGGCACAATAACGCGATCACCTGCCACTAGTGGGTAGTCAGTCACTAAATTTCCACTTAACATGCCTGTCATATCTACTTGAACTTGCCAACCTTTGCGAATCAGTATGATTTGATCTAATTTAGCATCGGGCCTAATACCTGAAGCGGCTCTTATGGCTTCTGATAAAAGTCGAGTGGTCGAGTAATCTCCGAAGGCTTCAATATGTTCTGAATTTTGAATGCCTACGGGTTTTTTGTTTATTAACACTGTACCCGGCTCAAAAACAGCACCTGCCACTGCGACCTTAATTGAAGCCCAATTTAAAACATGAATCGTCACACTAGCACTGGCAGGTTGAAATATTTCTGCTCTCACTAGAGCCAGCTCAATTTTAGCTTCTAATCTGTTGATTGAAGAACCTGCGGCTTCAATAACTCCTACTAAAGGTAATTTTACATAACCACTATTATCAACAATATAACGACCATTAAAACCTTCACCATCCTCTATTAATACTTCCACTAAATCTCCAGGGCTTAATAATAAGCCTTGTGCAAGAATAGGATCGTTTTCACCAGTAGCTTCTACATTAATATTTTTTAAACTAATTGGCTTATCGCTCCGATAATTGAGTGCAGCACCCATATCTTTAAATTGATTACAATTTAAACCATCAGCAAAGACACTCCCAGGCGGTTGTTCATGGATGAAATCATCACCATTATCAGAAGGCATTCCATAGAAACGTAACGACGAATCATCAATAGTTTTTGAAGAGTGTTTCGCACACCCAATTAAGCAAGTCCATATCAATAGAATACTAACAATTTGTAGTGCTGTACGAGAGGTTAAGTTGAGGTACTTCATGATATTCTCCACTTGCATACTTACTCCATACAATTGACTTGCAGTTTACGTACCAAGCTTTAATGAATCATTAACTATTATATTTTAGTCACTTAGTTTTCTAACAACACCTAATATTAATGTTGTTTTGCAATTTGCAATGCGTTTTATTTTAATGCGAATAGGCTTGTAGAAAATTATTTACTTATTAAATATTAACAATGAGCTGATTAGAGAAGTCAGCTCATTTTTAATAGAGAGGTTTTGATGAGTAGGGCAATGTAAATAATATAAAAATTTAATAAGCTCCTTTCGCGCTGATCACTGCAGGAATGGTTAAGGCTATAATTTTACAGTCCATAAAGAAACTTTGGTGTAAAATGTAGGTTTTATCAAGTTGCAACTGTTGTTCAAAATTTGTATCAGCGCGCCCTGATATTTGCCATAGACCAGTAAGACCAGGTTTGCTATATAAACGCATTTGTATATCATGGTTATACTCATATGTTTCAATAGGAAGGGCAGGCCTAGGACCAACTAAACACATATCACCAATAACAATGTTAAACAATTGTGGGATTTCATCAATTGAATACTTTCTGATATAAAAACCAACTTTGGTCACCCTAGTATCATTTAAATACTTTTTACAAAAGCCTTGCCTAGCACTAGTTGATGGATCTTGTTCCTGATATCTGGGATCTGTTTTTAAGTACATCGAACGGAATTTATACATTTTAAA
>JBELHN010000072.1:0-7175 GCA_042091395.1 Colwellia sp. | reverse complement strand
CGACGCCAACACCGACGCCAACACCGACGCCAACACCGACGCCAACACCGACGCCGACACCGACGCCGACACCAACACCGACGCCGACACCAACACCGACGCCAACACCGACGCCGACACCAACGCCGACGCCAACGCCGACACCAACGCCGACGCCGACGCCAACGCCGACGCCAACACCGACGCCAACACCATCAGTTACACCTTGGGTTGCTGGTCAAACATCTGTGAACAATGGTGATATGGTTTCTTATGCTGGTTCGTGTTTTATTGCGCAAAATAGCCCTGGTGCTTGGGAAGCGCCCACAGCTAATGCTACTTGGTTCTGGACTGAAACGTCATGTTCTGGTGTAACGCCGACGCCAACGCCGACGCCGACGCCAACACCGACGCCAACGCCGACGCCAACACCGACGCCAACGCCGACGCCAACGCCGACGCCAACGCCGACGCCAACGCCGACGCCAACACCGGGCGAAAATAACTATGTAGCCGGTACTGCTTATGCAGCGGGTGATATAGTGACTAATGCCGGTAAAATGTACCAATGTGATATTGCAGGATGGTGTTCATCAGATTCTGCTTACTATTATGCGCCAGGTACAGGCTTAGCATGGTCAAGTGCTTGGACATTAGTTGAGTAGTAGCACACCACCGATTCAACAGCGATAGTAGATAACTTTAACGCAGTTGAATCGGTAACATTTTTAGGAGAAAAAGCTCAATAACTTTAACATTGGGCTTGTATTACAGCCAAAAGCCTACTCAGCAGATTAGGCTTTTTTTATGGATAAATGATAAGTAAAGTGGCCTGTATTAACGGAACATTTTATTGAATAAGATGAATACTATGCACAAACTTAATACAGGAACCCTGATGAGGTTATGCTTTTAAAGCGATTAAAAACCATAATTAGTAGGTAAAAAGTGTACTACGTGCCTCATTTAGTGTGAAACACGCTAACACTATATCAAGTTTACGAAAACTACTTGGTGGTTGGGTAAGCTGTTAACCTGGTTGTTGAGTTTTCTTTGAACTGTCTTCAGGCAAGTCGGAGCGAGGATCATTAAGCATAACAATGAGTTTATCGCAGAGATTTTTCTTGCCTGTGTTGTCGACTTTACTGTGTTGCAATGAGGTTTGCTGTTTTGCATGACGTAAACTCTGTTCTTTGAAGCGACTATAACTGGCTTTAAACGTTTCATTTTCTGTTGCCGCTTGCTCTAACAATAACCAATAGACTTGCCAGCGATTTGCGTTACGTTTTTGCCAAACTTTTAAACTAGTATCGAGTTCTTTTTTATCGACAAAGTCATAAGAGTGGCACTGATTAACATAACTCTCCCACATGTCTTTTGCGGTATGAGCTTGCAAAGGGATAGCTAATGGGTTTGAAGAAGGTTCAGTATTTTCTGCGGCTAAACAAACAAGTGGCTTAACAGCGATAAGAGCCAATAGGCCAGTTGTTATTATTTTTTTATTTTTCATGTAAATTCCAGAAACAATGGTGGAATAAATGTTACGACGTCTTTTACTCTTTAGGCTAGTAATAAACTTTCGTATTATTTAATAGCCCCTAAAGAGTAAATATTATACATTAAATTCATGTAATTAGTGGTAATAATTTGCTCAAGAACTAATCATTTTTTCTATAAAAGATAAGGTGTAGGAGTAAGGATTTAATTAACATAGAAATCTACTCATTTGCAGGTATTAACCGCGAATACCTGAGTAGAATAAGTTTTAAATTATTTTTTTGGTCAACGTTTTGTTAATGGGTGCAAGTCGTTTATCGGCTGGTAAATTAACTCAATAATAACCATTACAAGCATAAGAGTTTAGGAGTACCAATCATGAAAACGAGTTTTGATCACGCATGGCAAGAGTGGATAGCAACCAACATTAAGCGAGACTGTAACCTTGATGAGATGTATCGCATTTTAATTGCTAATGATTTTTGTCCAGAACTCATTAAAAATCATTTGTGCTTGAATACAAAAACTCTATCAACAACTAATCCGGATGTTGACATAACTCATGTAAGCGACAACAAAGCCCCCCAGTTATTTAGTCAGCCTACTGAGGTTGCCGCTAATAATAAGGAAATTTATATAGCAAATGCAGAAAAAATTAATACCAATGGAAAATTAGAGCTCTTCAAAATTGATAATTTCCTCAATGTACAAGAATGTGTTGAATTACTCTCGGTGATTCGCGGTAGTCTCAGGGAATCAACCATTACTAACACCTCAGGAACACTCAAAAATTATCGTACCAGTAAAACCTGCGATTTGAGTTTAATCAACCATCCTCTTATCAATGATATCGATCAACGCATCTGCGATATGCTTGGCTTTGATGCCAGCTACTCGGAGCCTATTCAAGCTCAATGGTATGACGTAGGCCAAGAATTTAAACCACATACCGACTATTTTGAGCCTAACAGTAAAGAGTTTGAAGTTCACGCTAAGCATCGTGGCCAGAGAACTTGGACTTTTATGCTCTACTTAAATAACACGCTTTCAGGCGGCGCAACCGCATTCACTCGAGTAAATAAAGCATTCTTACCTAAACGAGGAACAGCGGTAATATGGAACAGCCTGACTCCCGAAGGTAAAGAGAATATTGAAAGTATGCATTGGGGTAAGCCTATTGAAAAAGGCTTTAAAGTCATTATCACCAAATGGTTTCGTCTGAAGGGCAAGGGTAAACGCTTCATTAAAACACCGAATGAATTTCTCCCTGCATATACTGAGGAAGGCTTTTTTAAAGCTAAACTTCCTGAACCATTATTTAATAAGATTTATCACGACTATCAAACACAAATGAGCAAGGCAACATCTAGTAATGGTAAAGCCATAACTGGTGGTGATAAGGCAGTAATTGTTAATAACATTACCCCACTAAGTGAAGACCTAAAACAAGAAACTCACCAAGCGCTGCAGCCTTTAATAGAAGCATGGTTTGGCCATTATCTTCAATTAACTAGTACGGTAGGTATAACAAACTATAAACATGCTGCACTAATAAAGCAGCATCGAGAAGACACTAATACAACTATTGTCAGTGCTGTGATTTGTGTTCACCAGTTAGTAAATAAGCCTTGGCCGCTGGTTATTGACGATCATAATTACCGAAAACACCATGTTTTACTTAACCCGGGTGATATATGTTTTTATGAAGGCGCAAAACTTAGTCACGGTCGCCCTGAAGCACTTGATGGTGAAGAGTATGCTGAGCTGACTCTTCATTATCAACTTTCTTAACCTTTATATATGTTAAGGTTAAAATTTCCCATACTATTAAACACTGTTGAAGTGCTTTTAATTAAAAAATAGTTTCATACAAAAAAGACAGTTAAAACTTAACAAACCATTGCCTAGATCATCTCTATATAAATACTACACTTTATGTATTACGCACAAAATAGGGAATTAGGCATGAAAATTATCAAAAAAATAACTAAATTTCAGATTGTTTGTTGTTCAGTGTTGGTATTGATGAGCGTAACTTTTAGTGAGTTCAGTTTAGCTAAAGCGCAGGCAACCAATGATATAGCTAAATTTTTCTCATCTGACGGTATTCACGTAACCAAAGCTTTGTATCCAAAAGCAGAAACAGCTCGGCAAATGTTAGATACTCAAAGTATAGCTGGCGGTGTTAATAAGTTTGGACATTTATCCTCATTAACTCCCACCGATTTTCAACCCGTGGTGAGAATGAACAGAGATGCTTATTACTCAAAAGCCGTGGTTGATGTATCGCAAGGCGCAACAGTTACTTTGCCTAAAATGCCTGAAGGTATGTATTTGTCAATGCAGCCCGTTACTGAAGATCATAGACCTCAACCTATGTCATATGGAGGTGGAACCTACCAGTTAGCAACACACACAGGTAAACACCTTGTGATAATTATTCGCCTAGATTCAAATTTAACGTCAGAACAAGCTAAACAATACCAACAACAAATGCGTATTGATGCTAACAGCAATATCATGTTCACTGCCATACCTGTTGAAAAAACGTCATTTTATGAGGTTGAAACCCAACTTAAAATGCATATTAATGTGTTAATCAAACGCTTAGGTTTTGCTGAGTTGTCGGCCATTTTATTCTCGTCACCGACAGATGAATCAAGAGGCTTATATCAGCCTGAAATTAATCAAGTAGCTGCCGCCGTGGGTTGGGGTGGGGCACTTGCTAAAGATAACATTTATGAAACCTCTCCTAACTTTCCAGCAAAAGGCTGTTATCAGTTAAACTTCGAAGATCCAAAAAATCGAGATTTTTGGTCAATTACCGTTTATAACAAGCAAGGTTTCATGTTTAATGATATTGCTCATGCAAACTCTTACAAAGCGAAGCCCAATAAAGATGGAACTTACACGGTGAATTTAGGGTGTTCCTCTGACGCTGTAAATCATATACCTATTGCCAATGATTCTGGGGTATTTAGCATTACAGTCAGACATTATGGCCCTTCTGAACGTGTCATAAAACAAGGGTACCGGCTTGTACCTTTACTTAAAAAAATACAATAATCCTTCAATAAAATAGTTTAAGTGTAGATTTAAAGCACAAAATATATCTTACAGCATAGATAAAGCAGTAATTTGCATTAGCCGCTTTTATAATGGAAAGTTAATTTTAGTAGCTGCAATAATATCAAATTACAAATGATTTGATGTTGTTATAAATCATTCAATTTTATCCGGAAACATTGGTTTGCTACAGTAAAGTGAATAGGTAAAGGAGTATTGAAGCGTTATATAAAATATAACGCTTCAAGTGTTAATGAGCGTAAAGTTTTAATGTGCTATGCATGACTCAAGTGGTACTTTCTTTTATTCACCACGCCAAATTAACTCTGCTTCTTGAGTTATTTTATTAAACTCCGTTTTGTTAATATCCCCCTCATTAACACGTTTTTCTGCATCAAGCATTTTGAGATGATATTCATACTCGGTTGCAGCGAGAATATACCCTAATTCTCTTTCTGTTATTTTACCGCCTTTAAAATGACTCATCGCCAATTTTTTATTCCAGGTTTTACCTTGTGGAGGCTTTGGCAGTGTGTAATCACGATCCAAAGGTAAAACACCAGAAATCTTGTAGCCTTTATTAATATAATCTTTAGCACAGTGATAAAGCATATAATCGATAGAATCTTCCAACCCATAAAAATGTAAGTAATATCCTGCCATACACTCACCAACCTCTTTACCTGAGTCATCAACGATATGTATGACTCGACTGGAACAACCCATAATAGAAAAAAAGAGAAGAAAATTAATTATTATTTTGTAATACATGCATAACCTGATTTATGTGTAACGCCCAACAAGGGATTGAAAATACGTTTTAATGTGTGTTTGCTACTGATTATGTAGACCCCGCACCTTGGCTTGTTAAGTGGTTCTTGTTTAGTGTTGCCAGCCATATATCGTACTCACTTTCACTGAAGTTGAAAGACAGTTTATTCATAAAACCATGCAGCTTGCTACTATGAATAATGTTTATATTTTCTTTGCTTGAGAGCTCATTTTTAAGTCCCTCAATAGAGAAGTGTACCTCTGAGTGAGGGAGTATAAGTGTTAGCGGATGCTTGGGGTTAACTGCCATATAATTCCTGATTTGTGAGCCATAAAAAAGGTAAGCTGCCTGAAAATTAGAATTAAGGCTTTGATTGGACTGTAACCAATATGATGATGCACCAACACTGAACGCCATTACTCTATAAGAACTTTTCAACACGCTTATTTGATTAGCTACATGCTTTGAGTATTTTTCAATGCCCACATTTTTAGAAAAATATTGGTATGCTTGATCTTCACTGCTGAAGTTCAACATTTCCTTATTATATGGATCAATTATTAAGTTCTCACCCCTTAGAGATAAACTTAATTCTTTTAATGGTTTTGTTAATCCAAAAATATCTGAAATTAGAATGTTTAACATTTTTTTAGGAACTATTTAAGGCTCTATTAAGAGGAAAATACGAGTTGGTTAAAATAAGAGGCGAAGGAGCAAAATCAACTGTTTTTCGTCATTGTTTAACAGCTGGTTAGGCATTCTTTACACTTAACTTTTTCCAACTCTGAAAAGTACCAACTGAATATAGAATACCCATAGTTAAACAAATACCAGAACTTACCAGCCAAAAAGTAAAACTATTTTCTGGAAACATTGGCACTATTGCAAAAAACGCTACACCTCTAACTAAATAAATTAGTGATATAACAATTAAACCCAGTTTTAAAAGTGGAAGTCTAAAGATTATTTTAGCGCCAGAGAGACCATACAAACACCAAAGAGATAAAACCAATACAATAATTGATGTAACGACAGTTGGATACCAGTGCCCAGCATCGGCCATTTTAGCCATTTGCTCACCAGCCCCAAAAAAACGATACCAGTCACCACCAAAAATAATACAACCTAAATGAGCTAAAGCAGCAATTGCACTTCCAACTGAGCCGATAATTAAAAATTTATTCTTACCTGAATCCATGAAGCTTCCTTAAATACATAACGCCTAAATAATGGGCTAAAATTTGTTGGCTAAGATGGCGTATATCGAACAAAAGCCAAGTGTTTGTTGTCCGCTTTTTCGTGCCTTGTTAGGTAATTATTACTCAACAAGATCCATTTCGTATAACGTACTTACATTACTTGATTTACTGCAAATATGTTTAATGCTTTTTGTAGTAATAGTCGATGATTTTTTACAGGTAACATGCTGTGCTTTCATACCATATCTTCTAATGTATTCTTTAACTATTTTATCAATTTTAAGCTTTTGTTCAGGTGTGGCTGCTGAATAAAACGCTCTGTATTGTTCAGACCACTCTTCAGTTTCCATTTCAGTGGCTACTCCTAGCCACCCCATTCCTAATAAAGTAGATTGTTGAACGTATTGCCCTTTTAGGAACATGAATGCAACCGTATATTGAGCACCTTTATACCCCCATGTGGCTGGTGTTTTCAAGAGCTCGAAAGACTTTTCATACTCACCTTCTCGGTAACTTTTTATTCCATTGATTTCATCCAATTCTAGAGATAAGAAGTCTTTTCTTATGACATTATTAGATTGGCAGCCCATAATCACTGAGAGGGCGAAAATCAAAAAAACTAACTTTTTAAACTTCATACGTCTCCATCTGCTAAACATTTT
>JBELHN010000071.1:2558-7200 GCA_042091395.1 Colwellia sp. | reverse complement strand
AGTTCATTGTTAAAAAAATTGCGGCGCTACACACCACCCGATAAAAAATTAAAATCTAACTATGAAAATGCCGATAATTACCTAAGTTGGTATTGTGAGCAAATGTTTTAAAAATTGTTATCGAAAGGACCTAAAAGCTCTGAACACGCAAATATACGCGAAGAAATGCGAGTATTTTGTGCTAGCGAAAATAAATACCGACAAGATCAAAAATACAATTCGCAACAAACGATTGATGATCCTAATCGCATCACAAATAAAATGCGGTTATTACAACGACTCACTGAATTTGGTGTCGTGTTTAATAAACATACCCGTAACCTTCACGGAAATTTACAGCGCATTGTGAGAGGTTCTGTTACTGCCATTATTATGGCATTTGTGATGTTTTTAGTACTTAATGCGCGCTCTAATTTTCAAGAAATAACCATAGTATTAATTGCATTACTAGGTGTTATTTATGGCTTGCGCGAAATATTTAAAGAGGACTTAACGCGCATTATTTGGCGACAAATTAAAAAAGGCCGTCCTAAATGGCGCCATATTTTTAGCAATAGTGCTGACAACAAACCCATTCACACACAAACAGTGTGGTTTGAACATATCAAACAAAAATCACTGCCAAATAATGTCAGCATCTTACTAAATAAGCGTCGTCAACAAAATAAACAAGCCGCGCGTTTAATTCATTATCGCTGCGACAGTAAAGTAATAGCCAAAACTTTTTTACCTGGCTACGACGAAATACAACAACAGTTGTATTTTAATTTAACGCCCTTTGTGCGTTATTTAAAAAAAGGAGCAGGTAAACTTTACACTCTCGATGGAAAAAAAATTACGGGTACCTCGGTGGAACGACGATATCAGATAAATTTAGTCATTGCTCAACAAGCGAGTGAAGTTATGTATGCAAGGCGTTATAAAATCACCTTAAATCGCTCAGAAATTATCAACATTGAAGCAATGAAAGACTAACCATAGAAAATAGATATCAAATAGTCGTTTGTGTTTAGTTTCTTTTAACGGCTAAGAAATATTTACAATAAAACTTGTAATTATTGCTTGTAAAAAAAGTAATAATTACAATAATTTAACATTAAACTGCTTTAAAAATAAACAAAAAAAATATGTAACCTCTTTATATTGTTCATTTTTCTTTAACAAAAAGTCTGTATACTGCAAACGTTTTTTTAACTATTAATTCGAGCAGTCAATGTTTAAATTTATACCCCTCCTCGCTGGCTTAGCTACTATGCAAGCTCAAGCAAATGTTGTTATCACTGAATACGTTGAAGGTGGAAGTTTCAATAAAGCCATTGAAATTTCAAATCTTGGTACTGAAAACGTTAAACTAAATGAGCAAGGTTACAAATTAGCTTTGTATACGAATGGTTCAGCAACTGTTACCCAAGATATAGCGCTATCAGGTACATTAGTGCCTCAATCAAGCATTGTTATTTATCACAATAGTGCAAGCGATGAATTCAAAAAAGATGCGCCACAAGGTATTGAATCATCAAGCGTTGCCAACTTTAATGGTGATGACGCGGTAGTTTTAACTAATGCTCAAGGTGTTGTAGATAGCTTTGGTCAGGTGGGTGTACGGGAACAATGGTCAAATGATTCAGGCTTTAAATCTAAAGATAAAACACTACGTCGTTTAGTAACGGTTACCGAAGGCGATGTGATTGCTGATGATGATTTCACTAGCCAGATGGCTCAGTGGGCAGTGTTTGATAAAGATACAGCCGATGGTTTAGGTTGTTTAGGTGAAGCGGCTTGTACAGGTAATGAACCTCTGCCACTTGAAGAATCAGATAATGCAGAGCCAGGTGTTGTTATTATTTCAGAATATATTGAAGGTAGTGGCACTAACAAGGTTATTGAAATCTCTAATGTGGGCGGCTCAAATGTTGACCTTGTAACTGAGGGTTACAAGCTAGAGTTATACTCAAATGGTTCTGAAACAGTAACTGGAGATGCTTTACTACAAGGTTTATTAGTGCCTGGTTCAAGTATTGTTGTATATAACAATGGTGCAACTGCTGAATTTAAAAAAGACGCGCCGCAAGGTTTTGAAGCGTCAAGCGCTGTAAACTTTAATGGCGATGATGCGATTGTTTTATCAAACTCTCAAGGCGTTGTTGATAGCTTTGGCCAAGTAGGTGTTCGCCAAAATTGGACGAATGACGCTGGCTTTAGTTCTAAGAATAAAACACTTCGCCGTTTAGATACTGTCCTAACAGGTGATACTGTCTCAAATGATGACTTTACTAGCCAAATGTCACAATGGGTGGCGTTTGACATAAACACATCTGATGGCCTTGGTTGTACTGGTGAAGCCGTATGTACCGGTAATGAACCTCAACCAGAAACAGGTACTGAGCTTGGTGGTGGTGACGGTGGTGGTGACGACGACGAAATTTGTACCAATTGCCCACCTTTAGATAAAGTTAAAGACCGTAACAATTACGATGCAAGTGTTTACTACGCTAATACATTAGCCGCAGACAACACTGATAAAACAGCCTTTAAAGCGGCAATCACACAAGATATCTCAGAATTCCATAAGAACCTAGCATACAACGAAGTATGGACTTCACTGACTTATACTGACCAAGATCCAGCTAATGAAGCAAACGTGATCTTAATCTACTCAGGTCGTTCAATTCCAAAAGCAGAAAACGGTTCTGGTTCAGCATCGACTAACCAAGATTATTGGAATCGCGAGCACGTATGGGCTAAAAGCCATGGTTTCCCGAGTACCAGTCAGCTAGGTTATACTGATATTCACCACTTACGTCCTGCCGATGTATCAATGAATACTCAACGTAGCGATAACGACTTCGGTAATGGTGGTACACCTGTAGCAGAAGCACCTGAAAACCTAAAAGATGGCTCAGTTTCTTGGGAACCAAGAAATGCAGTAAAAGGTGATGTAGCTCGTATGGTATTCTATATGGATACGCGTTACGAAGCGGGCAATGAGTCAACAATGCCTGACTTAATTGTTGTAGATAAAGCAGAAACAGACCGTACAGGTCTAGATGACGGCACGGGTGAACTTGGTAAGCTATGTACATTATTAGAATGGCATGACAACGATCCGATTGATACATTTGAGATTGACCGTAATAACAGCATTTACGAATACCAAGGTAACCGTAACCCTTATATCGACAATCCAGAGTGGGTTGACGTTGTTTACCGTGATATGTGTGAAACAGCTGATCCACTTGCAGTGACAGTTGCTGGCGCACAAGACACTGAAGAACTACAGTCAATCACTTTAACTGCTTCAGCTAATTTAGCTGATGTTACTTACAGCTGGGAACAACAAAGCGGCCCAACTATTGCCCTTGAAAATGCATCTGCAGCAAGTATTACATTTACGGCACCTGAAGTAGATGCAGATACAGCAGCAAGCTTTAGCGTAACAGTGGTAAAAGGTGAAGAGACAGTGACTGAAACAGTAAGCTTTAACATCTTAAACAAAGTTGAAGATGTCGTGCTTACCGTCACAGTTGAGGGTGCACAAGACACTGAAGAATCACAGTCAATCACGCTAACTGCAGCGGCTAATTTAGCTGATGTTACTTATAGCTGGGAACAACAAAGTGGCCCAACTATCGAGCTTGATGACGCGACTGCAGCAAGTATTACATTCACTGCCCCTCAAGTAGATGCTGATACAGCAGTCAGCTTCAGTGTGACAGTTGTTAAAGGTGACCAAGCAGTTGTAGAGACAATTAACTTCAATGTTATCAACAAAGAGGAAGAGCAAGAAGAACCTGAACAACCTGAAGAAAGTTCAAGTGGTTCACTATTTTTCTTATTAATCTCTTTATTTGGTCTAACTGCATTTAGACGTATTCAAAAGTAATTAGACGTTATATACAATGTGCCTTTCACTAAGCTGAAAGGCACATTTTAAACCCTGATATTCACCGAATAAAACGCACCATACTAATTATATAAATCGACCATTCAATATTTAATCCTTCGCATTTATTCTCAAAAAATCTCACTCGTACTATTGTTAATTTTTAGCAACAAAGAACGCTAAAATTTATAAACAGATAGGCAGATTAACTTTAAAAAAGTAGGTGTTTAATTATTATCCATTTCATATTTTTGAAGTATCGCCAACATACTTTCAGGGATCGGTGACTTTTGCCCTATGTTCATATTAAACATCACTACATTGGCATAACCAATTGTGCATATTGCTTGTTGCGATTCACTAAAGGCTTCATAGCGCATAGTAAACCGATCCTCTTTAATATCAGTAATGTACGTACCGATATATAGGGTATCTGGAAACGTAACCGGACGCTTATACTGTGCATACGTATCGCGTAATACTGGGCTATGGCTTGGTTCAGATAAAATAGAAAGTAACCCTGTCTGTTTTAAAAAATCGATGCGTGCAGTTTCAAAATAGCGAAAATAAGACACATTATTAACATGCCCTAACGCGTCCATTTCACCCCATACCACATTGATCTTTGTGTTAATCGGAAATTTTTCGAAAAATTCCTGCATTTTATTACCTTAAAAGTTGTTATTGGTATGGAGATTAACAACTCATTGTGTTGCAAACAAGTTCGATGCGACAACACAAACTAACCTTGTCTTTCAG
>JBELHN010000071.1:0-2458 GCA_042091395.1 Colwellia sp. | reverse complement strand
GCCATAGGCACCACGAGTTTTGCCTGTAAACTGGTTTCACTTAAAATCGGTATCAAACCAATAAAGGTCGTTGCTGAAGTTAATAAAATAGCTCTAAAGCGTTTACAGCCTGCTTCCACCACCGCAACTTTAGTTGCAATCCCCTCAGCTCTGGCCTTATTAACAAAATCAACCATGACTAATGAGTCATTGACCACCACACCGGCGGCAGCAATAATACCAAATAATGACAAGCCACTCATAGTCATACCCAATACCATATGACCAAACATTGCACCGATCACACCAAATGGAATAACCGACATGATTAGTAATGGCTGTGAATACGAACGCAGCGGAATAGCCAATAAGCTGTAAATAACGAGCAGTGAGATAGTAAAGTTTCTCAATTGATCCCAAATTGAATCCATTTCTTCTTGCACTCGTCCCGTCAGGTTAGTCGTCACACCCGGATAATTCTCAAGAAGAGTAGGAATATATTCGTCGTTAATGGTATTGGCGACTTTAAAGGGTTCAACTTGCTCAGGGTCAATGCTGGCCCATACATTTATAGTACGGCGCGCATTTTCACGGCGAATACTGCTTACCCCATCCACCAGCTTTACATCAGCTATTTCTGATAACAACACTTCCGCACCTTGTGGGGTGATAATGCGTACATCCTGAATACTGCTAATCGCATTGCGTTGATTTTCAGGGTAGCGGATCATAACTCGTACTTCTTCCCCATCGCGCAAAATTCGCTGTGCTTCTAAGCCATAAAAGCTAAAGCTAACTTGTGATGCGACATCAGCCAAGGTTAGGCCAAGGCTATAAGCAACGGGTTTTAGTTCAAACTGAACTTCATCTGTCGCTATTTGCATTGAGTCGTTCACATCACCCACCCCTACAATGGTGTTTAGATGAGCTTTTAATTCACTTGCCGCAAGCTTTAAGTCGTTAATATTTTTGCCTTCTAGGCGAAAGCTAATATCGCCATCGTCTCTTTCATTACCGCCAATGCTGTCTTGAATAGTCAACGTCTTTACGGCAGCAAAATCAGGCAATTTACTGCGCCAGCGCGCAGACAGTTGAAAAGTATCAAGCGGCCTTAAATCAGGCTCGACCAGTTTGGTGCTTATAAACGCATTGGTTCTGCCTTCTAAACGAACTGAGATACCTTCTACCATTTTTTGTCCGTATTCTTGTTCAATCAATTTATCTTCTTCAAGGATAATTTGTTCAACTTGCAGTAGCGTTTCTAGCGTCGTGCTTTCGGCTGTTGCTTGCTCCATTTCTATATTAATATTGGCAAAATCATTGGGGATTTTTGGATTAGCAACAAACTTTACAAAACCACCAGAAAGCAGGCCTCCACTAATAATCATGAGTCCGATAAAAGCAAAGATAACCGGATAACGGAACTCAATAAACTTTTTAATCATTGGCCGATAGCTGTTATTAATAAACCGCTTTAGTGCGCCGTCTAATGCAGCGCGCATACGATGTAGTGGTTTTTTAGGGTCATGCGGAGAGAGTTTCATCTTCGCTAAGTGAGCAGGTAAAATCAGTTTTGATTCAATGAGTGAGAAAATAAGGCATAAAATAATCACCCCACCAATCGATTTAGCAAACGCCGCATTGGAACCGGTTTCAAACATTAAGGGTAAAAAAGCGGCAATGGTGGTTAGTACGCCAAAGGTGGCAGGCACAGCAACGCGTTTTACACCGCGAATAACATTTTCAGTTGTATGTCCGTATTTTTCAATTTCGCTGTGGGCCGATTCGCCAATCACGATGGCGTCATCAACCACAATACCCAATACCAAAATAAAGGCGAATAAAGAAACAATGTTAATGGTGATATCTAAGCCTCCCAGAGGCATAAATAACAAGCCGCCTAAAAACGATACCGGCAAGCCCATCATCACCCAAAAGGCTAATTTAACGCGCAGGAATAAGGCCAAACAAAGGATCACTAATAAGCCACCCCACGCCATATTCTCCAGCATCATATTTAGGCGCCCTTCCAAGTAGTAAGTAAGATCAACAAACGATTCTAATACCACACCTTCAGGCAGTTCATTAGCCTTTTTCGCGAGGTACTCATCGACAACTGCTGCCACTTTAGTAATATCTTGGTTCTCAGATGCGCCGATAAAGAAGGTGCGTGAGTTGTCACCATTAAAACGCGAAAATTGAATGCCTTCTTGAAATCCATCATTAACTGTTGCTACATCGCCCAGCAGTATTTGACTGCCATCAGGCAAGCTCATTAAAGGTAAGCGTTCAAATTCATTACCGCGATAGGCTTGGTTTTCAACTCGCATTGAAATATAACCATTTTCAGCACGAATTTGTCCGGCTGACATATTCGCTGACGATGCACGCACTGCATTAGCTACATCTCTAAACGTTAAACCGTATTCTCTCAGTCTATCCGGGCTTATCTCAATACCAATCTCATAGTTTAAACCAC
>JBELHN010000070.1:0-7324 GCA_042091395.1 Colwellia sp. | reverse complement strand
TAGTGCCTTGAGCTTTCTTGCTATTAAAAGTAAGCTTTAAATTATGTTAGATATTGTAACTATCCTCAATTTTGACAGCGCTGTCAAATATAAGTATATTGATAAATGTTTTATTATTTTTATCAGGCATACGCTACTATAATGGCCTCTTATACAACTAACGATATACAAGATGAAAAATTTAAATATAAATTCTAATTTTCAGTTAACTAAAGTCCCACTGCCAGGAACTTCGTTAAATATATTAGTTGTCGATGATTTTATAAAAGATGTCAGTATTATTGAAAATTTTGCAAAAAACACTGCTTATTTTAATCCTATGTTCGCTGACAACACCCTATTCCCTGGGATGCGCGACAAAATGCCTAAACCATATACTAGATTACTACATAGTTTTTTTGAAGAATATTTACTGTCAGAGTTAACCACTAGCCTTCCTTCCTCATCAATATTTCACAGTAGCTTATTATCTTTGGTAACTTGTAACCCATCTTTACTGTCTGTAAACCAAAAAATGCCTCATGTTGATTCCTGTAATGAAGGTGATTTCGCCTTTGTTCATTACCTGTCACCAAAAGAGTTAGGAGGAACAAGTTTTTATTGCTTTAAACCAAAGTCAATGATTGAATTTAAGCCAAAAGACAAACTAGTGCTCAACGAAATGATTACTCAAGTGACAAATTCACCTGAGGATCATGCAAGCTATATAACGAGTTCAACAAGTTTATTTGAGCAAATTTTGACCATTGATGCAAAAATAAATAGACTCATCATTTACCCAGCTAACATTTTACATAGCGCCAACCTAGTTACTAAAGAAAGTTATTCGGGAGATATTGAAAAAGGAAGATTGTCTATCTCTTCCTTTGCAAGCATTAAGACCAATTAACAATCACCCAATTTATTCTCATTCGTGTAAATCACACGTAAGTTCATAAATACATAATAAAACACAATTTCGGAGAACACTTTTAATGACACCTTTAAATAACAAAAGACATGCAAATGTTAAAGTTAAAGCAAATAATGACGTTTCAAGGTTTAAAAACCAGCAGTTAATCCCAGTAACTTTGCAAGATATTATTCCTCTGTCAGGTGAATTCCCCATTGTATTTGTTAAAAATGAAGAAACTGGACAGTTTTCATGTGTTGCCATGATGGCTATTAGACCTAACCTTAACCTTTATTGCCAAGATATAACTTGGAACCATCATACTTTACCTTTGGGCTTTAATAACTCTCCATTTTCACTAGCAAAGAAAAGTGAACAAAGCGACGAAGCTATTGTTTGCATAAACGAAAGTAGCCCTCTTGTTAATCCAAATGAAGGGGAATTGTTGTTTGACGAAACTGGTAACCAAACCGAATATCTTAAAAAGAGGTCTGAAGCACTTCTGCAAGTTGCACAATTTAGCCAACAAACAACTAACGTAATACAGTTATTCGCCCAAAAAAAACTTCTTACCTCAAAAAAATTACATATTAAACTTTCAAAAGAAGCAGAGCCTGTTGAGATTAGTGGCCTTTATCTAATTGATGAAAAAATATTAAACTCATTATCCAGTGACGAATTTGAAGATCTGCGTTCAAAAGGTTTATTACCTATTATTTATGCTCATTTAGCGTCCTTGCACCAAATCACTCGGTTAACAATCAAACAAAATATTTTTGATAACACATAAAGAGAAATTCAATGTCAGTAAATAAAGGCCTACCTAAAAAAATAATAATACTTGGTGGAGGCAGTGCTGGTTGGATAACCGCTAGTTTGCTTCAACATGCTTGGATTGCTGACGGTATTGAAATAGTCTTAATTGAATCTGATACAATTAATAAGATTGGCGTAGGTGAAGGCTCGACTCCATCATTGCGACTATTTTTTAAGCATTTAGGGATATCAGACTCAGAATGGATGCCTGCATGCAATGCCACTTATAAATGTGGCATTAAGTTTCCTGGCTGGGCAAACCAATCTGATCCTAATAATTCTGAATTTAGTGACTATATCCATCCTTTTTATTCTCATGTCGACTTTAAAACAGGCAGTGCATTTATCCACAATGCCAAACTTCGAAGAAAGGGCTTTAATGTGCCAGCCCACCCTGATAATTATTGGTTGCAATCGCATCTAGCTCAATCATTTAAAGGACCAATAGCCTCTCAGCAATTACGTGAGGATATGGACTATGGTTACCATTTTGACTCTGCTTTACTTGGTGAATTCTTAAAAAAACGATTATTAAACAAAGGTGTTATGCATTTAACCGACGAAGTAACTGAGGTTGAATTAGCAGATAATGGTGATATAAAAAGCTTAATTACTGCAAATAATGGCAATCAAAGTGCAGATGTTTTTATCGACTGTACTGGTTTTTCTGCCAAATTAATCAGGCAAACACTCAATGTAGATTTTGTTGATTACAAGGAGTCTTTATTGAATGACCGAGCTATCGCTATTCAATCGCTAATAAGAAGTGCTGACGAAATTCCATCATTAACCACATCAACTGCCTTGTCATCTGGTTGGGCTTGGCGAATCCCGCTTAGTAATCGCTATGGTAATGGTTATGTGTACTCTTCAAAGTACATTAGTGATGAAGATGCTGAAGCTGAGTTAAGAGCTCATATTGGTGATAGCTGTAAACAAAATTCTGCCAGAGTAATCCATTTTAGGTTGGGGCGTGTATCAAAACACTGGCATAAAAATGTACTTGCTGTTGGTTTATCACAAGGTTTTATAGAGCCATTAGAAGCAACAGCAATTATGTTAATACAGTTTACTGTTGAAGCTTTTATTAACAGCTATCAAGATATGCTAACCACTAAAACCACACTTGAAAAACAGCAACATTTCTTCAATAGTAAGCTCAACAATACTTTTGAAAATATCAAAGATTACATTGTTGCTCACTACCGACTAAATTCAAGAGTTGATAGCCAATATTGGTTAGACAACAGGACTAATCAACATAACTCACCTAGGTTAAAAGCATTATTGAAAGCTTGGCGAACGCCTGATGGTGATTTTGAAGCAGAGCTTAAGAAACATGATGCCGAAATAACCTATCTTGCTCCAAGTTGGTATTGTTTATTTGCCGGTAAAGGTGACTTTCCTAAACAATTGAAAACGCCACCCACAACTATGCAAGTTGCCCCTACAAATGACATCATTAAATATTGCCAAGAGGTTAGCCAGTTTTTTGATTCACATAAAAAACAGCTTAAGCTAGTTTATGGTGACTATTGGCCGATGACGCAAACATGAATAAACACCTGAAATTAAAATAATGCAATCACCACTATTAATAGTCATCACAGTATCAAATACTAGCAAAACCTATTTAACATTATTTTAAACTATACGGTTAAACACATTGTAAACCATACTGTTTAATTTTATTTAACAACTCTCTATGATTTGGCAGTTGTTGGTTGAGCGTTTCTGACAAGTTAGTAATATAGGCTGCGTGCTCTTTTAACTTGTCACTATTTTCGCTCTCACTTTTGTTGAGCTGTGTTTTAAAGTTCATTCCATAAAGTACATATAAATAGTTATCATAGTCAAATACCTCGAACTTACTGAAAAAGTCTTCTTTTTCTGGGGTAAACTTTTGCCATAACGCTAATCTTTTTTGTAACGTACTAGGAATACTTGTTGGTTTTTTATTGTCTAGCCAAAACTGTGAGTCTTCTCTGTCTGAAATACAATAATGCAATTTAATAAAATCGACTACCCTATGCCAAGCATAATCCATAACATGATTGAATCGCTCTTCTAATGAGGGCATTTGTTCTACTGATTCCGGAAAACGATCTGCTAAAAAGCCTGCAGCAAAATCTGTTAACAAAATTGAGGTGGCTTCAAGCGGCTCTAAAAAGCCTTGAGCTAAGCCTAGGGAAACACAATTTTTATGCCAAAACTTTTCCCTAAAACCCACTTTCAAAGGGATTTTGCGATAGCTCAATTTGTTCGGGTTGCCTTTTAAATAACAATCAAGCTTTTCCTTTGCAACCTCATCTGACATATGTTTATTGGAATAAACAAAGCCAACACCACGCCGGTTGGTTAAGGCAATATCCCATATCCAGCCTGCTTGATGTGCTGTGGCAATGGTATATGGGGGGATTTCCTCTGTTGCTTTGGTCGGAACTTGCACTACCAAGGCGGAATTAACCATTAATTGGTTTGATTTTTCTACAAACGGCACCTTGAGCGCCTTTCCGAATAATAAAGATTCAAAACCACTACAGTCAATATAAAAATCAAAGTTAAGGTTGCCATGTTCTTTCGTTTTTAAAGAAGCTATAGAGCCGTCAGAAGCTAGCTTTACCTGTTCAACTGTAGCTGTTAAATGCTCTACACTAAATTTTTCAATGGCATTTCGGGACAGCATATTAGCAAACTTCCCCGCATTTAAATGATAAGCATAACCGAGGCTTGCTGCATATTCAGGTGTGGTAATTGCTTTTGGAGCTTTAAAAGCCTCACAAGCATTGTGCTGTGGTGAAACCATTTGCGCATAAGGAGTATTGCTATTTTGTTTTAGCCAATACGGGGTTAAATCATCACCAAACTTACTGGGCTGATCAAAAAGATGATGAAAATATTTAGACTGTTCGCCTTTTTCTTTTTTTGACCAATTAACGAATTTAATAGATTGCTTAAAAGTGACGTCACATTCTCGAATAAAGTCTGTTTCACTAATACCGAAGTGAGCTAATGTTTTTCTTATCTCAGGAACAGTGCCTTCGCCAACGCCAATGGGTGGAATTTCAGGTGATTCAATTAAGGTGACTGACACATGCTCACTATTACTAAATTTCTTGCCTAAATGATTTGCCGCTATCCAACCGGCGGTACCACCACCAACAATAACAATTTTTTTTATTGTCATAATACCCTCTTAAATGTTCTTTACATCAATAGTTATATCACTGAACTCATAGCTATGATAGTTCAAATCTCACAGCATAAGCTGTAAACTATCAGGCAAAATTATCAAGCCAAAAGAATCTTCCATTAACACTCTATAAAGCCAAAAAAACAAGCTAAAGGTGATTATTTAGGCTAGATAATCAATAAAAAGCCCAGCTATTGCTGGGCTTTTGTTATTAATTAGCTAACCTATAGTTAACTTTAGCTAAGCTAACATATTTTAAAAACGAACTGCTACACCCAATTTAAATGTTGCTTCGCCTTCAAAGCTCCATGCTGGGTAGCCATGTCTCAGCTCAGGTTTAACTTCTGCATCACCAGTTGCAACACCAATTTGGATACTGTCTTCTTCTAAAATATTAGCGGCTTCAAAAGTTACATCTAAATATTCAGTTGCAGACCAGGTAGTACTAAAATCTAAAGTACCGTACGATTGATGCTCACGGTTACCGTAGAAACCTGGTAATTCACGAATCATGTATTCTGAACGCCAGTTGTAAGCTAAACGAGCTGAAAAATCATCATTTTCATAAAAGCCCACAGTATTGATTGTATGCTCAGAAGAATCAGAGAAAACACCAATTTGGTCAGGGTAGTTTTCAGCAGGTGAACTTGCATCAGCATAAGTGTAGTTTACAGAGTAACCAAAGCCGTTATCAAAAGCATCTTGTACTTGTAATTCGATACCTGCGATATCACCACCTTCAGCATTATACTTGGTGTTTCTAGTCCAACAATCAGCAACACCTACTCCACAACTACTTGTACCTGCAGCAGCTAAATCATCATCATTAATACCTATTTGTTGATTTAATACTTGCGTTGTAGAAATGAATGAACTTACGTCTTTATAAAAGAATGTTGCTCCTGCCATACCATCTTCTGAGAAATACCACTCTACACCTAAATCTGCTTGGAAAGCTTTGAAAGGTTCTAAACCAACATTACCTTTAACTAGAACTTCATTACCTGGTGTACCGTCATTGTAACCAGCTAAAGAAGAAGCTGAGAACATATCAGTGTAATTAGGGCGTGAAATAACTTGTGCTGCAGCGGCACGTAAAATTAGATCGTCAGATAAGTCAAAAGCAATGTTTACACTAGGTAACACTTCTGAGTAACTGGCTGTGTCAGTTGTTAACGTATCAGCGTATTGCCCATTAGCATCAAGGTTGTAATAATCAGATGATGCATCAGTTGAAATATAGCGTAAACCAAAGTTACCACGGTAGTTTTCGCCATCAAAATCAGCCATTACGTAAACAGCAATATTTTCTTCCTCAACCGTTCCGTATCCAGCTTTATCAACTTCTGAACCAACAATATATGATTGAGAATCCGATAGCATGTAATCTAGATTAGGTCTAGGGAGTGTATAACCTGCACCTGAAGACATGGTACCTGAGTAAAAAGCGGTCGCATCTTGGGCAACAATACCATCGTCAATTAAGTTATTAGTTTCTGCTTTTACGCTGTGGTCAGCATAACGGAAACCAGCTTTGATGTTTGACACAATACCAAGTTCAACTGGCATTTCAAAATCTAAATTAGCGTAAGTTTCTTCGTCAGAGTTTGGTTGGGTTTTAGTCGCCCACGCTGCCGAAGCAAGTTGTCCAGCAAAATCAGTGGCTTCAAAAGATTTATTAGCAACATCAATGGCAATCACATCACCAGTGGCATCATAAGTACCAGCATAATCAGCAGGAACTCCCAAGAAGAAACCATAGTTAGCGGTTATATCTGTACCACCTTCAGATTTGGTATTACCTACTCGGCCTGAAACAGTAAAGCTATCGGCTTCGTATTTCCAATCAAAATCAACGGTATCTGATGTCATACCCGTTTTACGAGCCCAAGTTTGAGCCCAGCCTGGATTTTCTCCAGTTCCAGTGCGACGGTAAAAAGTACATGTGCCGTCAGCATTGGTTTGTTCACACGCTGCGTCTTTGTCATCTGGGAACATTACAAACAATGAAGTATTAGCATTATCAGCTTCTAAGTCTAATGTCATTAAACTTAAACCAAATTCTAATGCGTCAGTAGGTGCGTATTGAACAGCTAAATTTAACGCTGTGCGTTTACGTTCTTGTTCAAATGTTGTCGGTACAATTTCACCCCAACCAATCAAAGACTCAATACCGTTACGTTGGTAAGTTTTATCAGCTAGTGTACCCGCAACTAAAACACCAAAATTTTCATCTTCATTTTTCCAACTATACAAAGCAGACGCTTCTGGGCTTAACTCTTCAGAGATTGTACCGTAATCGCCTTTAATACTTGCAAAAACTGTGTTTGCATCAAGATCTAGAGGCTTGCGTGTTTTTACAATAACCGTACCACCAATACCACCTTCAACAATATCAGCTTGTGAAGATTTGTATACTTCAA
>JBELHN010000069.1:0-8656 GCA_042091395.1 Colwellia sp. | reverse complement strand
TCTGTTACCTTTTTTGCTAATGACTTCGACACCTCTACCCAAGGCGTTGATGTGGTAATGAACTATGACATGGCATTAATGAACGGCACAAGCAAATTCAGTTTAGCCTATAACTACAACTCAACTGAAGTGGATGTACTTGAACGCACTTCAACAGACGCAGATGGGCCAATTAGCTTTACTTCACCGTTTAAAGTTCGTCGTTTAGAAGAAGGTATTCCAGAGCACAGAGCAACATTAACGTTTGCGCAAAACTGGGAAGATATTAGCATGTTTGTTCGTGGTAACTTCTTTGGTGAGTGGTTTGCAACTCATGCTGACGAGCCTGATGTAGATAGCTCTTACGGTTGGTCAGAAACAGTAGGCTCTTCATTTACCCTTGACGCTGAGGTAAGTTATTACCTTAGCAATAGCTGGACATTATCAGCTGGAGCCAACAACATCCTAGATACCAAAGCACAAAAACTACAACAGGGTGGAGCATACTCTATTGTCGGTGCTGAGTATTATGAAAGTGGACCATTTGATTACAACGGTGGTTTCTACTACGTAAAAGCAACGTATAACTTTTAAGTTATAAACCAAACGAGCTCATAAAAAGCTCTTAAATAAAAAGGCCTAGCGTTGTCGCTAGGCCTTTTTTGTTGTTAACGATTGAGTTTAACCACTTTACTTGTTACATCGATAACCTGTAAAGCACTGGAAAACTAAGCACTAAACTCAATATTCAGTTAAAAACTTAAGCAGTTAAGCGCTCAATGCGACACTGGCTTCAACATACTCGTAACCTAAATCATCAGCGACTGGTTTGTAGGTTATTTTACCTGCCGCAACGTTTAATCCAGCAAGTAAATGCTCGTCATCGAGTAAGGCTTGTTTGGCCCCTTTGTTAGCGATGGTTACAGCAAAGGGCATAGTAGCATTGGTTAATGCCATTGTTGAGGTGCGAGCAACGCCACCTGGCATATTTGCAACACAATAATGAACAACACCATCAACGACATAAGTAGGTTCTTGGTGCGTTGTTGCTTTTGAGGTTTCAAAACAGCCACCTTGGTCAATGGCTACATCGACAACAACGGCACCTTGTTTCATCATAGTGATATGTTTTCTGGTAACTAATTTAGGTGCAGCGGCACCTGGAATAAGAACCGCACCAACCACTAAATCGGCTTCAACAATAAGGGTATCCATAGCATCAGCAGTTGAGTAAACTGTTTTTAAGCGACCATCAAACTCTGTATCTAATTGACGTAGACGCGGTAAAGAGCGATCTAAAATGGTTACGTCTGCGCCCATACCAACCGCCATTCTGGCTGCTTGTGTGCCAACCACACCACCACCAATAACTAAGACTTTCGCTGGAGCAACACCTGGAACCCCGCCTAATAAAGCACCTAATCCGCCTTGGGCTTTTTCTAATGCATGAGCACCCGCTTGGATAGACATACGACCTGCTACTTCAGACATAGGAGCTAATAAAGGTAAACCACCTGCAGCAGCGGTAACGGTTTCATAAGCAATACACGTGGCACCAGAGGCAACTAATAGCTCAGTTTGCTGTGGATCTGGCGCTAAATGAAGGTAAGTGAATAATATTTGCCCAGGACGAAGCATCTTACATTCATTAGGCTGAGGCTCTTTAACCTTGATGATCATATCGGCACTAGCAAATATCTCAGCAGCGCTGTCAATAATTTTTGCGCCAGCAGCGATGTATTGGTCATTATCAAACCCTATGGAAGCAGCACCATTGTTTTCAACAATGACTTCGTGGCCGTTCACAACTAGCTCTTTAACGCCAGCTGGGGTTAAACCAATACGGTACTCATGATTTTTAATTTCTTTAGGTACACCGATGATCATATTGTTCTCTCTTATGCGTAGATTGGCAAATGGCACGTTCATGTGCTCGTAATATTTGCGACTAGTATAGTAATATATTGTTGAAATAACCTGTCGTTATCTGAGCAAAGTCGATATATAATACTGTTCAACGTTTAAATTGCAGAGTTTTGTAAATGAGTTTAATTAAGTCACTTGATCGTATCGATAAAAATATTTTGGTTGAACTACAAAAGAATGGCCGGCTTTCTAATGTGGAGCTCTCCAAACGCGTCGGCTTAAGCCCAACTCCATGTTTAGAAAGGGTTAAACGTTTAGAAAAAGAAAATTTCATTACTGGCTATAAAGCTATGTTAAACCCGTTAAAGTTAGACGCAGCTTTATTAGTATTTGTTGAAATAACCCTTACTAAAACTAGCCCTGACGTTTTTGACGATTTTGCCAAGGCAGTTGATGACCTTGATGTGATTCAAGAATGTCACCTTGTCTCAGGGGATTTTGATTTTTTACTCAAAACTCGGGTGAAAGATATGCTGGCCTACAGAGAATTGCTAGGTGAAACCTTGTTAAGACTGCCAGCAGTCAGTGAAAGTCGAACTTACGTGGTTATGGATGAAATAAAATCCACCAATTTGTTAGCTATAAAGCGTTAACCGTTTGGCTTGTTTATTGTATAAGCCTGTAAATAAGTAGAGCAAAAAGTATTTATTTTGGGGCGTTATTGAATCGATTACTTGAATTTTTTAATTTACTGTATAAAAAAACATGCACTAATCGTAATTTGTTACTGCTAACACGTCACTAATTTGTTACTTTACGGGTATTAGATTCATTTTGTCACTATTAATTTAACGGTAATTATCATTGTCTTCAGATTTCACAGAAAATCCTGATATGTCAGGCGATTCATTAACAAAAAAACAACTTAGCGGCGTACAACGGATCCTTGAAGCTGGATTGTTATTTTTTACGGTGTTTGCCTTATTTATGATGTTAGCTCTGTTTAGCTTTAGCCCTGCTGATCCGGGTTGGGCACAAACGGGGTATCAAACAGATATACGCAACTTAGGCGGTCCTGTGGGCGCTTATTTATCAGATTTATGTTTAAATTTGTTTGGTTTTATTGCTTACAGCTTACCCTTTGTGATTGCTATTGTCGGTTGGTTATTATTCCAGCGTTTTCATGAGCTACTCAAGCTGGATTATTTAACACTGGGGCTAAAACTCATTGGCTTTTTTATGCTGTATCTTGGCCTTACATCACTAGCCAGCATGAATTTTGACGATTTATTTTATTTTTCAGCAGGCGGCATTTTAGGTGACGCCTTCAGTAAAACACTATTGCCTTATTTTTCTTTTGTTGGTTCAACCTTAGTTTTTTTACTATTGACCTGCTCAGGCTTTGTCTTATTAACGGGTTTTTCATGGTTAAAATTTATTGATGAAGTAGGGCGATATACGATTAAATTGTCACTGTGGTTAGCCAATTTACCGGGTCTTATAAAAACTCAATTTGGAACGGTTGATAACAACGATACTCTTGCATCTGCAGACAACTCAGGAGAGCTGTCGCCAACTCAGCAAACCCCCAGTAGCACTCTAGATGACAGTATGTTAGGTGACAGTAAAAGCAGTGATATTCAAAAAACGCCTGAAATTACCACAGATTCTTGCCATGTTGATGCGCATAAGCCAGATAACAAACCTTTAGTAAAAGAAAAAAGTGAACCATTTATTGATATTGCCGAGCTTATGAAGGAGCCTGTCGTTGGTAATATTCAAGACCAGGTTAACGAAAAGGAGATTACTGCCGCTTTTGCTGAGGTTGATAAACCCGACGTTGAAGATGACGACGATATTAATCCGTTCACAACTGCACAATTGCCAGCAACAAACTTTAACGATCATAGCAAGCAAAATGTTACCCAAGAGCACGGCCAAGTAAATTTAGAACCTAGTAACGATAACTTTGTAGGTATGCCTTCAATTGAACTGTTGGATCGCCCTGATAAAGCAAAAAACCCTATTAATCAGGATGAACTTGATCAAGTTAGCCGACTCGTTGAAGCTAAATTGCTTGATTTTGGTATACAAGCACAGGTTGTTTCAGTTTACCCAGGACCAGTGATCACCCGTTTTGAACTGGATTTAGCGCCTGGTGTTAAAGTAAATAAAATTACCAGTTTATCTAAAGATTTAGCTCGCGCTTTATCGGCGATTAGTGTTCGTGTTGTTGAGGTTATTCCTGGCAAATCAGTTATAGGTTTAGAACTTCCTAATAAGCACCGTGAAATAGTGCACTTGAGTGAAGTGTTAGCCTGTCAAGCTTTTGAAGATTCTACTTCACCCCTAGCTATGGTGTTAGGTAAAGATATTGCTGGTGCGCCGGTAGTAGTCGATTTGGGTAAAATGCCACATTTATTAGTAGCAGGTACTACAGGCTCAGGTAAATCGGTGGGTGTAAATACCATGATTGTCAGTTTACTGTATAAATCTACGCCGGAAGATGTGCGTATGATTATGATAGACCCCAAAATGCTAGAATTATCTGTATACGAGGGTATTCCTCACTTATTGGCTGAAGTGGTTACAGATATGAAAGATGCAGCTAATGCACTGCGTTGGTGTGTTGGTGAAATGGAACGCCGCTATAAAGTGATGTCTGCGGTAGGTGTGCGTAACCTTAAAGGCTATAACAAAAAAGTGTTGGCGGCTATTGCCCAGGGCGAACCCCTGATTGATCCCACTTGGCAACCTAATGACGGCATGGATCAAACACCACCGTTACTGGAGAAATTACCGAGCATTGTGGTTATAGTTGATGAATTTGCCGACATGATGATGATTGTGGGTAAAAAAGTAGAAGAGCTTATTGCCCGAATTGCGCAAAAGGCGCGGGCAGCGGGTATTCATTTAGTACTGGCAACGCAGCGGCCTTCGGTTGATGTAATTACCGGATTAATAAAAGCCAATATTCCTACTCGTATGGCCTTTCAAGTTTCTTCAGGGTTAAACTCGCGCACCATATTAGATCAACAGGGAGCAGAGCAATTATTGGGTATGGGCGATATGCTTTATTTACCCCCTGGTACTGGTGTACCAACTCGGGTACACGGTGCCTTTGTTGACGATCATGAAGTTCATGCAGTTGTTAAAGACTGGAAATCTCGTGGTGAACCTAATTATGTTGACGAAATATTATCAGGAGAGCATGAGCAAGATATTTTACTACCCGGTGAACAATCTGAAGTCAGTGACGATGAAGAAATTGATGCACTTTACGATGAAGCGGTAAATTTTGTGACTGAAAAACGTCGAGTCTCAATTTCTAGTGTGCAGCGTCAATTTAGAATAGGTTACAACCGATCTGCACGCATTGTTGAACAAATGGAGATGCAAGGTGTTGTATCTACCCCAGGAAATAATGGTGCTAGGGATGTATTGGCTCCACCACCTATTCGGGATTAACCAGAGCACTTTTATCGAACCCCTTTAAGCTTGGTCTTACATGACCAATGTTAATAGAAGTAATTATATGCAAAGTAACAACATACAAATTAGCAACATGCCAAGTAGCGTTAACTCTTTCTGTGCTTTAAAAAGAATAGTGTTGACTAGGTTCTTGCCAATATTGGCTTGTTCAGCGTTATCGGTACAAGCAGATCAGGCAACCACTATACAGCAAGCAACAAAAGCAGATAACACTCCAGCGCTCTCAGCGCCCAGTGTTATTGATACCGCCAAACAACAACTTATTGATAATTTAGCTAAATTGTCATTTTTTAGTGCTAATTTCACGCAACAAATTATTGATTTACAAGGGCAGGTGTTATTAGAGGGCAGCGGTACCATTGCTATGAGCAAACCTAATTTGATTCACTGGCAAACAATTACGCCAGATGAAACCTTGTTAGTAAGCGATGGTAATACGCTATGGTCTTACGACCCTTTTATTGAACAAGCCAGCGCATATAGTTTAGCTAAGTCGATTCACAATACCCCCATCTTATTACTTACCAGCGACGAACCAGCACTTTGGCAAACCTATCAGGTAATTAAAGCGCCAACGGCTGAAGCAAACACCTCTCTTTTTGAAGTGTTACCGTTAACTGATAATGGGCAAATTAAAAAGCTTACCTTAAGTTTTACTGAGGGAGCAGCAAACGATGTAAGGTTAACTGCGCTTTCTTTTGAGGATGCGACAGGGCAAATTAGTCAAATTAGCCTTACGCAATTTAATGCTACAGTTAAACCTGCTGATTCTTTATTTAAATTTACCTTACCTCAGGGTGTTAGACTTGAAGACGAGCGATAGCAGTGCGCAAAATTCATTGTTCGATCACAACAATGACAATGAGCCTGAATTAACCGCAAATAACGCTGCCGAAGATAACACCAGTGCACAACGTTTTATGCCTTTAGCTGCCAAAATGCGACCCAAAACACTGGCCAATTATGTAGGCCAACAGCACATTGTTGGAGAACATTCCCCCCTTGCTCAAGCGATAGGTGCAGGACACTGCCATTCTTTGATTTTATGGGGGCCACCAGGCAGTGGTAAAACCACCTTAGCAGAAATTATTGCCCAGCATGCCAATGCTGTAATAGAGCGTGTATCAGCTGTTACCTCTGGTATAAAAGATATTCGTAGCGCAATAGACAAGGCTAAATTAAGGGCTCAAGGGCAGGGAAGTAAACAACATAAAACGGTATTATTTGTTGATGAAGTGCACCGCTTTAATAAATCTCAACAAGATGCTTTTTTACCGCATATTGAAGACGGCACTATTATATTTATTGGTGCCACCACCGAAAATCCAGCGTTTGAACTTAATCAAGCCTTGCTGTCTCGAGCCCGCTTATATACCTTACAAAAATTATCTGAAGAAGATTTATCTCAAGTATTGCAACGCGCTATTGCTCTTTGTGAATCTGAACAAAATATAACGATTTCGTTAAGTGATAAAGCTAAAAAAAGTTTATTAAATCGCAGCGATGGTGATGCACGTAGGCTTATTAACCTGTTTGAAAACTGCTTAGACAGTGTTGAAGCTGACACTGAAAAATATCAATTGCAAACCAATGACGTTGCAAATCCTGCACTCAATAGCAAAATCAACACAGTTACCATAACTTGCTCGTTAATTGCGCAAATAGCCGGCAGTAAAATCGCCCTATACGATAAAGGTGGTGATGCCTTTTATGATTTAATTAGTGCTTTTCATAAATCGGTTAGGGGCTCTTGCCCTGATGCAGCATTGTATTGGTATGCAAGAATTTTAAACGCAGGTGGTGATGCGCTGTATGTTGCGAGACGCTTATTAGCCATTGCCAGTGAAGATATAGGTAATGCCGATCCTAGAGCTTTACAACTTGGCCTTAATGCTTGGGATACTTTTCATCGGGTTGGCCCTGCAGAAGGTGAACGTGCTATCGCTCAAGCAACGGTATATATGGCATTAGCTCCTAAGAGTAACGCGGTGTACAAAGCATTTAATAAAGCTAAAGAACTGGCTTCACAAACCAGTGACTTAACCGTACCCTTGCACCTTAAAAATGCGACAAGTAGTATTACACAGTCTTTGGGCCATGGTGCCGAGTATCGTTATGCACACGACGAAGCAAATGCTTTTGCTGCGGGTGAGAATTATTTTCCAGAAAGCTTAGCGCGTGCCGATACCTCGCATACACAATTTTATTCCCCCAGTGAGCGCGGTTTAGAAAAGCAATTAAAAAGCAAGCTTGATTACTTAAACCAACTAAACAAGGACAGTGATGAGCAGCGTTACCAGTAATTTTACATTATACCTTTTTGTTGCAATTGGCGGTGCTTGTGGGGCAAGCTTGCGCTTTTATATTTACCAATTAGTGTTAAATTGGTTAGGAAAAGGATTCCCTTTTGCGACATTGATGGTTAATATCATCGGCTCATTAATGATGGGATTGATATATCAGCTAATTGAGCTTGAAGTGTTCAATATTACTATTCATAGAACACTTTTAGGAGTAGGTTTTTTAGGGGCATTTACCACCTTTTCTACTTTTTCATTAGACTCCTTGTTATTATTCCAACAAGGCGAGGTACTCAAAGCCTCATTAAATATTTTACTGAATGTTTTTTTATGTATTGGTGCTGCTGGTTTAGGTATATTTTTAGTGAATACCTTAACGAAATAGTTATATGCAGAGCTGAGGTATATACCAACAGATTTAACCAATATTTTTGAACAAAAAATACAACTTTATTAACTTTATAAATAACAATGTGAATAATTATGCTTGATGCAAAACTGCTTAGAACCGATTTAGAAAACACCGCTATACAACTTGCTAAACGTGGTTACGAATTAGACACGGCCTCGTTAATTGACCTTGAAGACCAACGTAAATCTTTTCAAGTAAAAACTCAGGAGCTACAAAGTGAGCGAAATTCGCGTTCTAAGTCTATTGGTCAAGCAAAGGCTCGGGGTGAAGATATTGCGCCGCTCCTTGCACAGGTAAGTGAGTTGGGCGCGTCACTTGATGCGGCAAAAGCCGAACAAGATGCAGTTTTAGCCAAAATTGAAGCAATTGCTAGTGCAATCCCCAATTTGCTTGATGAATCGGTACCAGAAGGTAAAGATGAAGACGATAACGTTGAATTAAAACGTTGGGGTACACCGCGTCAATTTGATTTTGACGTAAAAGATCACGTTGATTTAGGCTACAGTGTTGAAAAAGGCCTAGACTTTGAAAGCGGCGCCAAGCTTGCGGGTACTCGTTTTGCTGTAATGCGCGGTAAAATAGCGCGTTTGCATCGCGCTCTTGCGCA
>JBELHN010000068.1:1327-8759 GCA_042091395.1 Colwellia sp. | reverse complement strand
CGTAGATAAAAGAAGAAATGTGTTTATTTTCAACTGACGAGCACCTCTAAAATTAACCCTTTTTTGATATTAGCATGGAAAAAAATTATGTTCATAGAAAAAAAAAGCCACCGCATAAATAATGTCAGTGGCTTGTTGTTGTTTTGATCAAAATATTATTCTTGCTCTACCCAATTATTTATACCAACATTTGTGTTGAGTTCAACGCTATTTTTCCAAATAAAAATGTCAGTAGCAAGTGAGTTTTTCCAGATAAAAATATCTGACCACACTGAATTTTTCCAGATAAAAATATCGACATCAATATTGTTTTTCCAAATAAATATATCAACTTCCATATCGGCTCTCCAGTCGTGGCCAACTTCAGAATTAAACTCTTCGGTTACCTGCCAAACGTATTCTTCACCATAACCTTCAACATAAAAATCTCCCTCATCATTGACATTAGCGGTTCCTGAGTAATGTTGTAGGCCAGCTAAATCTTTATTTATATCAAGGTTATTATTGGCACAATTGGTGGCAACACTGGCCAGTGAATCGGCGGCATTAACTACCCCTGCACCTTGTTGAAAAACACTGTAAGCAAGTGTGTTATCACTTTTACGTGCGCTTCGTGCACCATCCATTAATCGACATTTAACTTGGTCTGGGGTTAACCAAGGTTGCTCCGTTAACATCAGCGCCACCACTCCTGAAACTACAGCTGCGGCTTGAGAAGTACCCGACATTTGGAAATAACGACCGCCATCATGGTATTCAGGATGGTCAATGGCAATTTGCGTATCAAACCACATTAAACCCGGTAAATGTCCGCCTGGGGCTACGATTTCAGGTTTGACAAATCCTTCATAAGTTGGTCCTGCTGAGCTAAAAGAAGCCAGCTTATCATCATTCATCACCTCAGGGGTGTAATCATCGGTCATGGCGCCAACAGTAATAATATAAGGTACATTACCTGGCACGCCTATGGTCATCGGATCTGGGCCGGTATTGCCTGCCGAGGCAACTACTACGAGTCCTGCTTGCCAAGCTTGCATCACCGCTAAGTTTAACGGATCATCCCAATAATTAGACTGCACAGTACCGCTAAATGACATATTGAGTACCCGCAAGTTTATTAGATCTTTTACTTGAACTGCCCAGTCTATGCCGCGAATAACATCAGCATAGGTTGCTTTGCCCATTCGGTCGAAAGCTTTGATACCAACAATAGCCGCATTGGGAGCCACACCAAATATTCTACCTTGAGTATCAAAATCACTGTTAGTGGCGATACTGGCAACATGGGTACCGTGACCGCTAAACTCGGCAGCATAGTCATGGACAGTATCAGTTATCGCATCATAGGTGCCCCACGCCTTATCATAACCATATAAATCAGTGGATAAACCATAAAGTTGGTCTAAACCTGTATCTAAAAAGCCAATGGTTACTCCATCGCCAAAATTGTAGTAACTATGAGCAACTGAGGCGTCAATGTGATCAGCCACTTCCGCATCTGGGCGGTTACTGCGCTGAGCATTTCCCCAGTTGGATAGCTCTACCTGATGGTTTAGGGTTACTTTAATATCTATCGCTTGTTTTAATTGCGTTAACTGAGTTGCCGACAGAGTCACCGCAACCGATTTAATGATGCCTAAATCGTGAGAAGGCACAATATCTAATCGTTCCAGTGTTTGTTGTAGCAAATCAAAATTTTGTGCGCTGATAATGTAGGATATCTTTTCTTCATCTACTTTGGCTAGCTTATTACCACTAACTGAGTAGATAGCAATTCCGGTAGCGATAGTGATCAAAACCACCAAAAACAATGGTTTTGCATATTTTTTTAACGATCCGAAAAACATTGTATTCCCCTTGACTTAGTGCATATAGAATATGTGCGATAAATGCGTTTCATATTTATATGATTAAAGTGATATTTTTTTAATTGTAAGTAATGTTGTTATTGTTAATTATTAATTATTATTGGCAATTATTTTTATAGTATTTATCTATTACTCATCATAGTACTTCCTCCCTGAAGTTTTGCACCACCTGATACTATCAGTTGGTCGTTTTTCCTCTAGCATTTACCCGACATTTTTTCGCACTATAACGACAAATGCAAATATAAAGTAGTAATATCAACAACTTAAAAAATAAACTTTATTTTGTTATTGGCGGTAATTTAGTAAAAAACGTCTGAAAATTACTAGCAGCAGTTGGCAATTAATATCATGATGAAACTGTTGAAATTTACATCAACCGATAAAAAATCGTGAACAACAAACCTATTGAATAATCAATAGCCCTTGAATGTACACCAATAAACGATGGAGTTTTGTCACATGAAGAACAACAAACTACTGGCCATTAATGCCGTAGCCTTTGCCGTACTATCAGCAACAACTAACGCTGCTGATCTAAAACCGGCAAAACAGATAGAAGAAGTAAAACAATCAAAGCTGATTAATCAACTAAGACCAATACGTCAAAGCGCAGCGATGAGCTTTGCTGATTGGCGCGATCAACAAAAATTACAGCGTCGTGATTTTACCGATCGCTTAATCGTGACGCTTAAAGATGATGTTGAATTGTCATCTAGCTCACTTGCCACCCAAAACAGCAAGGCAAGTACAACAATGGCAAGCTTGTCTAAATCGGCAGGTAGTAAATTATCATATGTCAATCAATTAAAATCTGGCCAACATATACTATCAATTGGCAAAGAGAGAAATCTCAAAGACATACAAAAATTAATCAAGACATTGCAAACTAACGCTAATGTAGCTTCAGTTGAACCTGATCACAAACGCTACTTCTTAGCGCAAAATCAACCTTTTGGTATTGCTAACACCCAATCGGATCAAGTGAGTGATAACGATGCAGCCAATATGACTGTATGTATTATTGATTCTGGATATCAACGCTCTCACCCAGATCTAAATGCCAATAACGCTACTGGCACAAATAACTCGGGTACTGGTAACTGGTTTCAGGCAGGTGGTTCACACGGTACACACGTAGCGGGTACTATAGCTGGTGTTAACAACTCAGAAGGTGTTGTTGGTGTTATGCCCAACACTAACGTTAACCTCCACATAGTTAAAGTGTTTAACGCATCGGGTTGGGGTTACACTGGTGAATTAATAGATGCCATTGATACTTGTACTGATAACGGTGCTAAAGTGGTTAACATGAGCTTAGGTGGTGGCGGTTCAAGCAACGCTGAAGCTAATGCTATGCAAGCGGCTACCGATGCAGGTGTGCTGTTAATAGCTGCTTCGGGTAATGATGGTGATTCAACATTATCTTACCCAGCATCATATGATGCGGTAATGGCAGTTGGTGCTGTTGATGAAAATAATCAACACGCGGAATTTTCTCAGTATACTAGCCAAGTAGAAATAGCTGGACCTGGTGAAGCAACCCTTTCAACAGTTGACGGCGACGGTCGCTTAGGCTTTATTAATATCGGTTCAACAACCTACGGTAACGACAATGTAGCGCCACAAACACGATTTGTACCAAGTGGCGGTAGTTACTCTGTAAGCCATTTTAATGGTTCAGCCAGTGGTGTATTAGCTACTTGTTCGCGTTCAGGATCTAGCTACAGTTGTTCTAATGTATCAGGTAATATTTGTATAGCTGAGCGTAATGGCAACCAAGTTGGCAGCAACTACCCTGAAATTGATGCAGCTAAGGCTTGTACTGATGCTGGTGCCTCAGGTGTTATTGTATACAGTAATACCCAACGTCCTGGCTTACAAAATCCATTTTTAGTGGATGCTGGCAATGATATTACTGTTCCAGCAGTGTCAGTAAACCGCGCTACAGGTCAACAGTTGTTAACGCAATTAGGCAGTTCAACTACGCTAACAGTAAATGCGAATCAAGACTATGCATATTACAATGGTACATCAATGGCAACACCTCATGTTGCTGGTGTAGCTGCTCTAGTTTGGAGTAAGAACCCAGATTGTAGCGCATTAGAAGTGCGTAATGCTCTGAAAACAACAGCATTAGACTTAGAATCTCCTGGGCGTGATGACAAAACCGGTTTCGGTTTAGCACAAGCAAAAGCTGCAACTGATTATCTAGCCGCAACTTGTGGTTCAACTACTCCGCCACCTCCGCCACCACCAACTGGTGATGGTGTATTGCAAAACGGCGTAGCTGAAACAGGCTTAAGTGCTACTACAGGTGCATCGCTTGACTTCACTTTAGAAGTACCAGCAGGTGCGACTGACTTAACTTTTGACATGGCAGGCGGTTCAGGTGATGCTGATCTGTATGTTAAATTTGGTTCAGCACCAACACTTAGCAGTTATGACTGTCGTCCTTACCGAAGTGGCAACAGCGAAAGCTGTCCTATTACAACAGCTCAAGCTGGTACCTACTACGTTAAACTAGTTGCTTACTCAAGCTTCTCAGGTGTTAACCTAACGGGTAGCTTTACTGATAATAGCGGCGGTGGTGGCGCTGTAGGCGGAAGCGCTAGTGTATCAGACGTTTCAGTTGGCCGTAGAGCTTGGCAACATTACACCATAGACATTCCTGCAGGAATGGCTGACTTAACTGTTACAATGAGTGGTGGTAGCGGTGATGGTGACCTTTACGTCAGACGCGGTAGCCGACCAACTTTATCAAGCTACGATTGTCGCCCATACGTAGGTGGTAACAACGAAACCTGTAGCTTTAATAACCCAACTGCAGATACTTGGCACATCAGTGTGTACGGTTATACAGCAGCAAGTGGTATTACTATTAATGTCGAATACAATCCGTAATTGACGGTAAATAGAATAGTTAATAGACGTTAAAAACGTACTATAGATAAGGGAAGCATAACTCATGCTTCCCTTTTTATTTGTTAGCTTAAAATATTTTTAGCATATAAAGAAAGCAATAAGTTGACAGCAATAACATAAAATGTGCTCAATCAAACTAAAACAACGGATCAATTTGACGCTATTCGCCAATCGCCATGATAAACGTTAAATGATTTATCACTAGTGAAACCGATTAAAGTAAGATCGTAGCGTTGTGCTGCAGAAATAGCTAAATCTGAAACGGCACCAACCGCAATTAACACTGGTATCCCTGCCATGATAGTCTTTTGCACCATTTCAAAACTGATCCTACTACTTATTACTGCACAATATCGAAGCGCTTTGGTAATTTGTTGATTGCGCTGTAAATGTGCTCCTATCATTTTATCTAGGGCATTGTGACGGCCAATATCTTCTTGCACATCCACTAAAATACAATCTTTATCAAACAAAGCCGCAGCGTGTGCACCACCTGTTGCTATAAAAAGTGGTTGAATAACTTTCATCATTTTAGGTAATTGCTTTATGCGATCAATAGCTAACCAATTTGCGTCTGTATTGAGTTGCGGGGGCTGTTTGAAATCTAATGACTTCAACGAAGTATTGCCACATAAACCACAGCTACTGTACTTGATTTGATATTGCTTTAAATTAATTAGATCAGGGATCAAGCCATCAATGAGCTTTATTTGCCATTGATTGTTATGTTCAATACTTGCAGAATTATCTGCCTCAAAATCTGATGGGTTGTCACTATCTATCCCTGTTAAGATCTCGTCAGTGTTCTCTGAGATCAAATATTCAATATCTGAAAGCCGCCTAATAATGCCTTCAGACAACAATAATCCAGTAATTAATTGCTTGTCTTGACCTGGAGTACGCATGGTAATAGAAAATACAACCGATTGAAGCTTTTGGTTTTCTTGCCAAAGTAAGTTAATTTGTAGTGGTTGTTCAACCAATACAAGATCGGTAACTATTTTGCGCTGGTTAGCCAAATAAGCAACTTTACTTAGGTGTTTAATTGGTTCACTTGACACTAAACACGCTCATATAAACTAAATTCTTCATTAACACCCTGTTATCGATATCATTTTAACTTGAACGACTAAAAGTCAGACAATAAATTTTTAAAAATACCTAGCATATTTTAATTATTGATCAGTTTACATTGCGCAAGTTTTATAATGATCGGCTCAAATTTCACCAATGATAGCATGGATTTTATTATATTTTAGCAATGATAACTTATGAGAGAAATCATTCGCATGAAACTTAATGTTTAATGTATAATATTATAAATTTTTGTATTAATTCATAAAGTGAATTCAACAAGCCACAATTAGGAGTTGTAAAATGGCAGACAATCGCCCCAAAAATTTAGATTTAAGGACGATAAAACTTCCGGTAATGGGACTTACCTCAATATTACACAGGATCAGTGCTGTTATTATATGGGCGGCAATGATTTTTCTGTTACCCGTTTTGTATATTTCATTAGAGTCAATTAAAGGCTTTGATTCGATCACAACATTGATAAACGAAAATGTGCTAGTACAACTTTTTCTGTGGGGCTTTTTAACAGCACTAGGCTATTACATCGTTGGTGGGTTAAAGCATATAATCCAAGAGTTTGGTTACTTTGAAACACTTAACGGTGGCGCTTTTATCGCCAAAGTGGCGATTGGATTGGGTATTTGCTTGAGTTTATTGTCTGGTTTTTGGATTTGGGGATAACAACATGAATAAAAATGGCTTGCACGGATGGATATTCCAACGTATCAGCACGGTAATGATCACTGTATATACCTTAGTGTATTTAAGTTTATTGCTTACCATGCAAAATCCTGACTTTGCAACTTGGAAATCAATCCATGATGCATTGTGGTTTAAAGTTTATTCAACGGCAACACTAGTTATCGTCATGGCAAATTCATGTCTTGCTGGTTGGCAAATTGGTACTGATTATACTCAAAAGGTGCCTATTGCTGGCTTCGGTGCGGTTTTTCACGGATTTTACACCATAGTCTCTATTTTACTTTTACTCACTGGCCTGTTCATTTTTTGGATGGTTTAAATAAAGTAATTGCAAATAACAACAAAACCTCATTAGTTATTGACTAGTGAGGTTTTTTTTTGACTTTTACACATCTTTTATAAATAACTAATATTCCACTGATCAAATGTTCGATGCCTTCTAATTAAAGCACTCAAAATCTATAGTTTGCCAACCTAACAAAGTTACTGTTTGCCCTTTCTATCGACGCGTTCATATTAAAGCTATCACTGCAACCTTAGGGTCAACTTGCTAGTATTTACAGCCATGATCAAATTAGCAAAGAAATACCCTCCCCTTAAATTTTTATTATTTTGCTTGTTTTAATAAAAAAATTCGTATAACTTACATGTACCATTTGCACTAATGGTACATGTAACACATATGGACATTTTAATAATTTCAAACAAAGGAGGGATATTTGAATGATCAAAATCGATTTGAATGCAGAAAATCCTTTATTTCAACAATTAATTGAACAAGTAAAGCAAGCAATAAAAAGGGGCATAGTGCTTCCTGGCGATCCTTTACCATCCATTAGGCAACTTTCAGCAGATTTAGA
>JBELHN010000068.1:0-1227 GCA_042091395.1 Colwellia sp. | reverse complement strand
CAAAATCAAACACTCAAAGAATCACTTGAAACCACACTCAAACGCACCATTAAAAACTACATGAATTTGTGCAACCTGTTTACTTTAATGGGTTTAGCTATTGTAGTGTATGCATGGTACAACAAAACAGAATTACTTAATTGGGATAATCAAGCCAGTATTGTCCTGTTGTCCTTAATGTCAGGGAGCACTATTGGTTTTGTCGCCATTGGACTAAACAAGTGTCGTAAACTGTCGTTGGAGTTTTCACAAGGCATCCGCACAGCGAGTTTAACTGTCAAGCGCTGGCAAGACTATCTACCCAAAACGTTATTGTTTTCATTAATAACAAGCCAAATAGCGTTGATCAGTTCAATTATCTATTTCATGGCCAATCCTTTTGATGGTTTTGCTGGTGCAGCCAACTTTATTGGTATCGCTGTGATCAATACGATATTTATTTTAGCTAACTACAAGATACTGACCAGAAACAGTTGGCCTGTTGGGATTAGTGAACAACAAAAACAACTGACCAAAACACGAGGTGTACATATTAATTTTACCGTTTGGTTAATGGCCTCTTTATATCTCATGATCAGTCTTTGGCTTGCAGCTTCAGGTCTCAAAGATATTCAATTGTTGAGTCAAAGTATTTATATTATGCTGATATTACTGGTTGGGACACAATTTTTTGAACTGCCAAATAAAACCGATACTAACTAGTCAAATAAAGGCTGTTACTTATTTGTTTATCTAACAGTCGAAATAATGCTGTAACAATACAAAACAGAAAAAGCCCGCAGTATTAGCTGTGGGCTTTGACGTACATATGGCTCGCATAGCGCTTGCATAGCGCTTGCATTAGTGTACTAAGGTCGTGAAGGTAATCTATTGCCAACAATAAACTTCTCAGAACGACCTTTATAACTTAAATAGGCATCTTACAATGTCCAGCTGATATGACGAATGCATAAGCACGTTAGTATCGCCAAATCAAGGTATGACAAGGAATAACAAGAGAGATCGTTCATGGGATTGTTACAACATAAGCAACTTATTCTTAGCTACAATTCTAAAACAAGCTGACACAACACAAGGCATCAGTGCTAATACTAATGACAATGCAACGCCTTTTAATCATCTATTTATTCAGTCATTAAGTTACTCAGAAAAAAAGCAAAAAGCCCGACTCTGATGAGTCGGGCTTTTCTAATAGGAGTCTAGCAATGTCCTACTCTCACATGGGAA
>JBELHN010000067.1:3245-9560 GCA_042091395.1 Colwellia sp. | reverse complement strand
GCGGCAAGCCAGTGCTGTTGATCCTTAAATAATCGCTGAGCAGTGGTTAAATAAGTATCTATCTGCTGCCATGAAATTAATTTTACGCTACCAATAGGGTTTTGATTAAAAGGGTTAACAACGTTCAGGGTATTTGTGTCATTTTCAACAGAGGTAGTTTTTGTTGTCTTGGTCATAATATTCTCCGATTACACCAAAATTTTATTAGTAATGGTAATGTAGTGGTAATAATTAAACTGTAGCTCATTGATGGTATTCAACAAACTATATTTTTTTTAAGCACGTTTAACAATAATTGAGAAATGACCACGTCAATAAATAGCTTATTACTGAGTGAGAGACTGAGACGTTTTGAGGTTAACAATCAACCTACTAAAATTTTCAGTGAAGAACGGTGTAACAAGGTAACGAGGTAACGAGGTAACGAGGTAACGAAAAAGAGTCTGTGTTAATTGAGCTTATTAGCGAGGAATAAAGATAAAATTTGCAAATAAGCTCAATTCAGCCAGTGTATTGGTATTGAAAGGCGCTAATCACATTGTTAATAAAATATACTAAACAGTGTCATTAGCGCTAATGTTGGCAATAACGATACACTTATTGTGTTTTAACCTTGCAAAAAGCAGCAATAGTTTCGGCTGAATCATTCACCAAATTTTGTGTTTTGGCTAATTCCCAAGGGCGTACACATTGTTTGATACTTGCACACCATTGATAACCAGCAGAGCCTATACAGCCGTGTTCATCGCGATCACTACCCACCAATTTAGCCTCGTTAGGTTTTTGAGCGTCGCAAACACTATCAATAGTTTCTTTAGAGTCATCGGCTAAATTTTTCATTTTAGCTAGCTCCCATGGTCTGATACATTGTTGAAGACTGCTACACCACTGATAACCAGCAGAGCCAATACAGCCATGCTCGTCACGATCACCCCCGACCACTGTCGACTCAGTAACCTTTTCAGTCTCGGCCGTTTCATTTTTTTCACAAGCGGTTAACCCCAGAATAGCGGTTAATAATACGACTTTTGCGATCTGTAATATTTGCATAAAAAACCTATATAAAAAAGTATTGATTCAGACTATGACTAATTAAAGTAAATTGCTTTAAATTCAGCAATTTTTTGTTTTTTGTCATTGAGAACAGACAAGGTTTCTTTATGAATAGAGTAATACTTAACTTGCGTTAAAACTGACATAAAACTAGCTTCAGTATCCATACCCGCCATACAAGCTTTTTTAGTTGACATCATTGGGCCAAAGCTTAAATCGTTCCCTTTTTGTTGATAGCTACCATTGAACATATTACAGCCGGAAAAGCCTTTGGCTTTTCCGTCTTGTTGTAATTGCACGTAGGCTTCTTTACTTTGTTTTTCAGACATTACTACTGGTTCTTCATCAATTTGGGTTAATTTCCAATATGTATTAGTTAACTCTGCTAACGGATTAACTGATACAACCGCTAAGCCTGTTTCTGGCTGATGGTTCACTTTAGGTTGACTGCGTTGCACCATAGTCAAAGCGATTTGATGATTATCACTTGGAGTTTTAAAAGGGTCTAGTTGCTCGGTTGAGGTAAATAATAACTTTTCCCCTAACAATAATTTCGCCCTAACACTATAACGCATTTTGCTGTCAATGAGCGCTTTGTTGTAATCTAATGAGAAAGCATAGGGCGGTGCACCGGTAATTTGTGAAGAAGTTTGGGCAATAACCTTAGACGCCATATCCATTTTTGAGACATCTTCAAGGGTAACTTTTAAAGTAACACCTGGGGGTAACAGCTTTCTTTCACGGTAAGTCACTTCACCTTTTAAGGTTTGGTTATCAACAGTGATTTGTTGTCCCTCTGATATTGATTCTTTCACTGGCGCTTCCCCACAGCCAGCAATCGTTAACACGCTAGCAATCATTAGTAATTTTTTTAACATCATCGTATTTCTCCATTTGGCCATATTCAATTGAATTACAGACCTGTAAGTGTTTAAAGCACAGTAACCTAAAAATTATTTTACTATTTATAACAATTATTTAAATAAATAAACAGCGAATATTATGGCTAGTATGTGAATTTTTTAATGTTTCATTTGCGTTTTAAGAGTTAACGGTGAGTTGTTAGTTTTATATCATAGAGAATTAACGTATCTGTACAGGTAGGAAAATAAGTAGGCACAGAATATATAGCAACAAACACTCTATAACATTAACGCACATGTCTAATGAGTTATTTATGGTTAATTCATTAGAGCTACTTATTTAGCACGACTTTTTTAACGTTGATTAGTTAAGTAAACGAGTAAACTTCACCAAGTTAACATTAATCAAAGCTAATGAAAATTAAGCAAAGCAAGACAATAACAGTCACTGATATTCAAACTATAAATTAACATTTTATATTGATACTTCAGATTAACGGATTTTATTAATGCTTTAGATTAAACAAACTTTTTTAGCCAGTTCATCAATAAGCACTTTTTGATTTTCAGAATAATCTACAGGCAACTCCACCAAGTGCACACCACCTGCTGAAAAAGCTTTCTCAAAAGTACTAATTAAATCTTCAGCACACATCACTCTATGGCCAACGGCGCCATAACTCTCAGCGTATTTAACAAAGTCGGGGTTATTAAACTCTAACCCCCAGTCTTCAAAACCCGCACTCGTTTGTTTCCAGCGAATCATGCCGTAAGAGTTGTCATTTAAAATGGTAATGACTAAATTTAAGCGCAACCGTATAGCCGTTTCTAACTCTTGCGAATTCATCATAAAACCACCATCACCACATATTGCCATTACCCGTTGATTTGGGTTCAACATTGCCGCCATCATGGCTGAGGGAAGCCCTGCTCCCATGGTAGCTAAGGCGTTATCGAGAAGCACAGTGTTTGGCTGATAGGCTTTGTAATTGCGCGCAAACCAAATTTTATAAATACCGTTATCAAGGGCAATGATATCTTTATCACTCATAACAGTGCGAATATCAGCGACAATGCGTTGTGGAATAATGGGAAAGCGAGCGTCTTCACGTCCTTCCTCTACATGCTCATCAATACCAAGCTTTACCCTATCAAAATAGCTACGATTAAAGGTCACTTCGCTGCCTAACTTATGTGTTAGGGCGTTCACTGCCGCCGCTAAGTCGCCAATGACTTCTATTTGAGGAAAGTAGACTTGATCTACTTGCGCAGATTTATAGTTAACATGAATAACCGTTTTATCACCTTCGGTCATAAAGAAAGGCGGTTTTTCTATAACGTCGTGACCTATATTAATAATTAGATCGGCTTTTTCTATGGCACAGTGTAAATAATCTCCGTCTGATAAAGCCGCAGTGCCCAAGAATAAACTCGACCTTTCATCAACTACACCTTTACCCATTTGGGTGACGAAAAAGGGTATATGCGTGGTGTGTACAAAATTGCACATGGCTTCCCTTACATTTTGTCGATTAGCGCCAGCGCCAATTAAAATTAACGGCATTTTTGCCGCATTAATTGCCTGTACAGCTTCCGATAAAGCAACATCGCACGGGTTTGCGTAATAACGTTTATGCGGAATCATGACAGATTCACTACAAGGCTCTGCGGCAATATCTTCAGGTAACTCTAACAGTACTGCCCCTGGCCGCTCTTCTTGACTAACGCGAAATGCCTCTCTAACGAGTGAAGGAATAGTATCGCCATGCACAATTTGTTTAGATATTTTGCAAATAGGCTCAAACAAACCAACCACATCAATAATTTGAAACTGACCTTGCTTAGATTTTTTAATTGGTTTTTGCCCCGTGATCATAATTAATGGCATACCACCCAGATGCGCATAGGCAGCGGGTGTTGCTAAATTAGTGGCACCTGGGCCGAGAGTTGCCATACAAACACCAGCTTTTCCCGTTAACCGACCATAAGTGGCAGCCATAAACCCAGCGCCTTGTTCATGACGAGTTAGCACTAACGTTATTGACGATTGCCTTAACGACTCAACCATGTCTAAATTTTCTTCACCAGGCACCGCAAAAATATATTCAACCCCTTCTGCTTCGAGAGCTTTTACAAATAAATCAGAGGCTTTTATTAAGTGTTTTTTGTTTACCATCTTTCTACCCTTCTCATCTTTGGTAAAGTTTGAACCTTAGTTAACAATGTAAGTATTAAGAGCCAGATCAACTCTGTAAATATATTGATGCCGAAATCAAAATCACTATCATTACTAAAAGAGTAGACTAAACAAAAAAAGCTTCCATCAATGTAACCTTTAATCGTCATTAACAATGGTTTTTGTTGTCAATAATAGTGTTCAGTCACTAAAACTGAGGTCATTTATCTATAAATATTAACCTTAAATGGCTGAGGTAATTAATGACAAAGTTGAAACAACTCCTATCAGTGCTATCAGCGCAAAAAAGTCAAAATAGCTCGATACCTTGTTTTAAATAAGCTAGGTCAGTTTAAAGAAAGGAAATTTGCACTGAAAAAAATTTGAAGTGAAGGTGTTCAATTAACTTAATGCTATTCATGCAATACAGTGATTTTTTAACTTTAACGTTAAAAAATCACACAGCAAGGTGTTGCGCAACCTGCCAATAAACACTTAATTTAAGTACTTATTGATTGTTAATTAGCCCCCGCAGACAGATAACTAATTATCACGTTTTAACCAAATATCAGCATTAATCGTATTTTTTTTGTTGCGTTTTTTTTTGCCACTGCCCTCAGGCTTTGCCATTGGTTTGTTGATCTCTTGGTTTGCCACATCAGTGACATCAAAGCCCGCGACTTGTTCGCGCTCAAGCCACAATTTATTTTTTTTCTCAATAACACGAAAGTGGTGATAATCATCAACATCAATTAAAGATATGGCAAGCCCAACCTCTCCTGCACGACCACTTCGGCCTATACGGTGCATATAATCAGCGGGACTTCGAGGTAAATTAAAATTAATAACTACTGGTAACTTATCAATATCTAAACCACGAGCAGCGATATCAGTTGCAATTAAAATATCGATAGCGCCTGCTTTAAACCCCTCTAACACCCTACTTCGTTCTCCTTGGCCTTTGTCACCATGGAAAACCTCAGCGGCAATCCCTCGTTTGGCTAATTTCTGAGCCAAGTGTTCACAATGGTTTTTTGCATTAACAAACACCAGTGCTTGACGCCATTGATGTTGTACAATTAAATGCGCTAATAATGCGGTTTTTTCACCTTTATTTACCTGAAAAACACGCTGTACTAAAGTGCTAGCATCACTACTTTGCAGCTGCATTTCAATAGGGTTTGTTAACAATGCTTTGGTTAATTGAGTCACTTGCTCTGGAAAAGTTGCTGAAAACAACAAGGTTTGTTTTTGTGCAGGTAACAAAGAAAATACTTGTTCGAGTTCCTCACTAAAGCCTAAACTTAACATCCGATCAGCTTCATCTAATACTAAGGTTTGCACCTTGTCTAATTTAATGGCATTACTGCTAATTAAATCCAGTAACCTGCCAGGTGTAGCAACAATAATATCTTTACCGCCTCGTAACGCTAACATTTGCTTGTTTACTGAAACACCACCAAAAATAGCCATGGTTTTAAGCGCGCCATTAAAGTTGGCTGCATAAGAGGAAATACTATCGGCCACTTGCTTCGCTAATTCTCGTGTGGGCACTAAGATAAGCCCTGAAACAAAGTTACCTTGGCTAACAATATTATTTTGAGTGGTTTGCTTAGCTGATTTTTTTATATATTGTTGATAACATTGATCAAGTAGGGGCAATACAAAGCTGGCGGTTTTACCTGAGCCTGTATTGGCGCCAGCAATCAAATCTCGCCCCGCTAATATTGCCGGTATGGCTTGTGCTTGAATGGGTGTTGGCTGATTGTAGGCAAGAGCTTCAAGCCTTTCGATTAAGGGAAGAGATAATCCAAGTTGGGTAAAGGTCGTTATTAGGTCGGTTTGTCGACGAGTGCTGGTCATTAAATGTAAAACTCTAAGCAATAATTAATGACTATTTTAGCTTATTTGTCACCTAATCAGTGAACAAAATATTAAGGATACTGGCATTTAAGTTAGCCAGAGTTAGTTAAAGTTTACATAGGTAAAATTTATGAAGGTAAATGCTCAAGCAAAAACTTACTGTAAACACACATAACAATTCAGTGCAGTTTACACATTATTAATTATCAATTTACTGTTTGAGATTTATAAAAAATATTCTTTTTAATGTTTAAACATGGTGCTGTTAAAGGGTTTAACAGCACCATAAATTCACAAATAATATTAGTTTACTACTTATTGCTCAGCAATTTGCCATACTGCAACCGAACCTGAAATTTC
>JBELHN010000067.1:0-3145 GCA_042091395.1 Colwellia sp. | reverse complement strand
AGTTTACTACTTATTGCTCAGCAATTTGCCATACTGCAACCGAACCTGAAATTTCATTACCAATCACAAGTAGCGCTTCGCCAGTAGGACTGTTTTCAGCTTCAATAAACTTCATTCCCTCAGGCGCTAAATCACCTGTAATATCAGCACCTTCAGTTACTCCACGGTTATAAAAGTAATCTATAAACTTGACATTATGTGGGTTAGTAACATTGTAAACGAGTATACCAGCCATGCGCTCTAAACCAACAAAGGCATAAGTTTGCGAGCCAATGGTACCAATGGTTAGTGCTTCAGGCTCTGCTCCTTTGGCATCAGAACGGGTATCACCAGTATTTTCATCTTCATCGTTGTTAAACGCTTCACCGTGAATTGATGCTGTAATGCGAACCACATCATCACCTGAATCAAACACGACTAAACCGTTACTGTCCCAAATGGTAAATGAACGAGCACCATAGGTATATAAAGTATCGTATTCATCATTCTCATTTTTACCTAAAGCATGAGTAACTTTTAATCGTCCAAGGCCATCTTTACCGCCATTATCACTGATGTAAGCATCAAGATCGGCACTTACAGTACCATAATCTTCTAAATCCTTGACGCGAACTTCATCTGTGTAGGCAATACAGATTTCCTCTCCATCTTCCCATTCGTAAATTCCTGACGGAAAGTCTGTTTCACACTCTACTTTTCCAGCATCTTCTTCAGCATCACGTTCAAAGGCAATATATTCACGCCCATCACCTTCATTAGCAGAAATAATAAAATTAGCACCCTGCCATTGATATGTTGCAATAGTATCTGGCTGGTACATACCAAACAGGTTATCGTAACTTGCTAAGTTTAAACCACCATCTTTATCTGACACATCAATTAAGTGTTGTGACCAATTTTTATAACCAAGGCCTTTTATTTGAACACTATTATCACTTAAATCCACAATCGCAATAGCGTTATTTTCTTGTAAAGACACATAGGCGTATTGATTGTCTTGAGAGACAGCAACATATTCAGGTTCTAAGTCTTGTGACACACTGTAATTACGAACACTGCCTTTAATAGTTTGGCCGCTTGGATTTGAAAATTTAATGCCTTGTGATTCAAGCTCAGTTTGTATCGTGTTGAATGCTTCAAAAGTAATCATATCGGCTTCATCAGCAGGTGAGCCATCACTTATACTAATTACAGAGATAGAGCCTTCAGGGTCAATAACATAATCTGATGCTGGCTCTCCCTCGTTAGCGACAATTACCTTGCTACCATCATGCGTAAAGGCAACGCTGTCTGGCAGATCACCCACTTCTACATTTTTAATAAAGCTTGGCGCAGCTCCAGCTATATCAAAAAAGGCAATGTGACCGTTAACACCTGCAGTACCTGAGGCAATGGCCACAGCTAACAATTCATTATTATCATCGACAGCAATACTATTTGCATCACCCTCTAAGCCAGTAGTCTCTGGTAAATTAAGGGTTATAGCTGACGATAAATTGCTATTATTCACAACGCCTTCTGCGTCTGCTGTTAATGCAACAGCATCAATCGCTGTTGTATCAATGATTTCAACAACCGCTGGAGATACAGAGCTGTTAATGGCATAAATCCATTTTTTTGATTTTTGAAATTCAACAATTTCAGCTGCACCCTCTGGATCTTCAGCATTTAGCACAGAACGAGCAACTAAGCTTATCGCTAATGAATTTGTTGCCGATTGGCCATTTTGCCCATCAACACCATTGACTCCGTTAGCACCATCGACACCGTTAGTGCCATTAATTCCTGCTTCACCGTCATCGCCATCAAGTGAACAAGCCGAAAGGCTACTTATAAGTAGAAGAGCGATGATTGATTTTTCAAATGTCATTGTTTTACCTTCTTTTAATTAAATTATAATTGGCCCGTATATAAACAAAATTAAATGACATTTTTGAGACGGTAATGTGACATTTGTACGACAAGACTATACTTTTTATAAAGTAAAAGAGCTGATACTAGATTAAAAATAGTAAACAATCTGGTTTACTTACGGTAGCGCTTTATACATTGAGAGCTTTATTGAATTAAAGCGTTGCACAATAAAAAACACCCATTTTAATAAATGATTTGACCTCATGATAAATCACTAAAAGTCAACTCGAATCTAGTGCAGTGCTACTTATGTGCCCTAGCCTTTAGGCGAAGAGTGTTTAGGAATAGCGAGGGGTCTGTGACTTTTTTGAGCATATTAGCAGTAGGTAAACAATCAGGATCAACATAATCCACAAAGTCGCCACGAGAATCAAACACTAAAATATCTAGTGCTAACCGATCTAACCCATACAAGCCGCGATGCAACATATCTGCTGAAAATACCAGTAAATCACCGGTGTTTAATTGAATGGTTTTACCTTGAGAAAGGCCTTCATAACTTTTTTTACCATTCTTCTCGTATCGAACATTAAACTCTTCTTCAGTATCCCACCGTTTATGTGTACCAGGAACCAATTCAATACCCAACTCATCAAATAAAGGTACACGCAAATGTACAACTTGTGTTTCATGAATGACTTTTTTTTGAACCTCAATATCATGATCGTACTGACAATCTCGGTGCCAAAAATCAGTTAATTCAGGGTTAACTGGGTTAAAAAACAACTGCGTATTCATAAACGCGGGACGGGTCTCTATAATGGCATTAACCAGTGACATTAATTTAGCTGAACTAATAAAGTTAAACAGCGCAAGCCTATCATTTTCATCAAGATAACGGCTACCTGTTATTAAAGATGAATTAAAAGCAGTCTGCTCATAAAATTCGCGATTATCTTGCTGCCAAGCATCATGAAATCTTAATATGACTGTTCGCAAAGCTAATAACTCTTGCTGAGTAAAATACTGTTTAAGAACAAAATAACCTTGTGTTTGGTAAGTGTCATGTAAAGCATGATGATTAAGCGTTGATGATTTTCCAGCCATGGTTAAGTTGTTTGCCTCGATTAAGTAGTTTTAAGCATAATTTACTGCTTAATATTTCAATATTTACGTTTAAAGATACGTTAACGGTTAGCAAAAGATAATCTTGATTATCGATGCTGAAAATAGAAGGTATTGTCGTTTATTTTAACCAGAATACTATGTTACAAAAAGGTAATTAAAAAAA
>JBELHN010000066.1:0-9722 GCA_042091395.1 Colwellia sp. | reverse complement strand
AACAATAGCGGCACATAGTTTCGACGACGACCTTGATGATGAAGATTGGAATGAACACCCAAACACTTTTTACCCCAAAGAGTAACTATACACCTTGACGATGTGAGAATATCTACTATGTTGATAATAGCTAATAAGTATTATCAAGGTAGGTATTCTCATAGAAATCTTTTACGAAATAAAAACAACTGAAATTAAACCATATACATATCGCACCCCTTTAGTGATTGTAGATGACAATGGTGAACTCTCAGTTAAATACTCCAAACAAGATCCTGTTCATATTAAAAAGCTTACTTTATTGAATTTAGTAGGTAGAGATGAGTCTGGAACTATAGTCTCTTATGAACCATTAGAGCAGGTGAACCGGTTCTTGTTAGCTCATCATGTCGATGAATCAAAACAAGAATCTGATCAATATAGCAAAGCTTTAGTACACTTCTTTTCATTTCTGCTTAAATCACAAAACCTATGGGATGCAGAGTATGATGAAGATTTATTTGATGAATTAATTGATTTACCTCGACCTACCTGGAATACCTTTCCCTTACGTAAAAATCAACGAATTACTTATCAATATCGAGCTGCGTTAAAGCATGCTGTTCTTGAAGAACAAAACCCTCAATTGAAAATTGCTAGAACAACAGCGTCAGCGTATATGAATGGTGTCGTTAAATTTTACTCCTATTATCTTAGAAATGGTTACCAATTTAATAATCCGCCCTTTAAGCATGAAGTTGTTACGATAAGTTTTCAAGCAAGTGGTACTAGCATGAAGGCTTATATGTCTAAGCAAGTTCATACAACTGACTTACGTTTAAACTTTGGAAAATCGAAGAAAAACGAAGGAGGTGGGCTCCCCTCGTCAAGACGCGACCTAAAGCCATTAGCAAATGTTGAGTGGACATCAGTAGAGAAGATACTACTAGGCTCAAGAAAGGTTATAAAAAATGTTGGAGGGGAACTAAAGAGGGCTTCATTTCCAATTGAGTATTGTTTATTTTTCCTTGTGGGTAGGTACACAGGGCTAAGAAAAGAAGAAGTTGCAAGTTTACATAAAGGGCAAGTAGTAAAACCAAATCTTGAAAAGAAAATGATGCGCTTTGGTGTCGGTAGTACATACGGCTCACTCACCAAGTCAAATGGTCATGATAATAAACCCAGACGCACAATCATTCCAACAAGTACGATGCAAATGCTCTATGAGTATACTCGTAGTGATAGGTATCAAGCGAGACTTACTAAGTTTAAAGCCTTTTGTAGAGAAAGAAGAGCTTTGGGTGATAATGCACTCTTTGAAGTTGAAGACGGTATTGATGAAGAAAAAGACTACATTTTTATCAGTCAAACAGGTGTACCTTTTTTCACTAAATTGACAGAAGCTAATACTCGTTGGAATGAAATTAGAGCCACAGTTGAAAATGATAATGGCATTAATATAAATGGGGTTATACATAATTTACGGCCAACATTTGCAGTCTCATTATTCAGAGTTTTATTGCGTAAGACCGATCCTGATACAGCTCTTGCACTAGTATCTGAGTGCCTAGGTCATGAAGATATGGCAACCACATTATTGTACCTTAAAATTGCACAAGATGAGCCGACAGGTGATGAGATCTATGAAGATGTTTTAGACTACCTGGGTATATTTGATGGTCTAGGCGATATCGATGATGCCTTAACGCATGATATCTCCAGTGAGGATTAAAATGTCGAGAGGTAAACGCAAAGAATTAACTCCAATTCGAGATAATGTTGCACCCAGAGCTACAGTTAACCCAATTCATATAGTAGACATGTACATCGCTGTACCTGGACGGGCAAAGATGCACTTTAAGCGCTTGAAGTATCAAGGTTGTCCAGTTTTAAACAGTCAAACGGGTGACTTTAAAAAAGGTGCTTTACTTGTTGATATGAAGCGCAATGATTTAATTCGTAACCTTTATCAATTAATGAGTAAAGATACTAATCAAACAACTCAGTCTCATTTTAGTGGTGTTATAAATTATATACGCTGGTTAGATGGTTTTGGACTTAAGGCTATCAAAGGTGACTGGTTTCATATGGATTTAATAAATGAATATATGAAATGGTTTAGCGAAGAATGTGCGTTAAATCAGAAACAAAAAACTAGTTGGTCAGCAGATAAAAAGGCACTCTCGTGGGTACTTAAGCAATTAAATAGAAGTTTAGACGCTAAAAGCCTGCCAACAGTTAAAGGCGTTACAATAGGCAATAATCCTTATCAGACTCATGATCTTGAAGCTGAGCTAAAACCTGTAGCTAAATCGTTGTTTAAGGCATATAAGTCTCTATTAAATCATTTTAAAGAAAGTACATTACCTGAGCGACACCCTTTATACGATGAAGAGTTATTAAATAAGGTTGCTATTGAAAGAGGTCTAAAAGGAAACAAACTTGCAGGACAAAAAGCAGCGTTTAAAAAAGTACTTCAAAAATCAGATGCACGGAATCATATTGTAAGAATCGCAATGATGATTACTTACATGTTTACAGGAATAAATACTAATCCATTAGCAAAGCTTAAAATATCTGATATATATTTTAAAGAGGTGCAAGGTGGCAAGTATATTTTTGATTCATCAAAAGGTAGGGCTAGAAATCAAGAGCAAGATAATTCTCTCGGCTTTAATAAACATGCTAAGGAGTTTATAGAAAGCTGGATTTCTGTTGCTAAAGCTATGGCAGAAGGAGACATTTCAGCTCCAGTGTTTCCCTATTTCAAACAAGACGGAAGCGTAACTACATACGATGCAGTGATCAATTCCCCGCAAGCTTCTATCAATAAATTGCTTGAAAAACTAGGGCTTCCTACAATAAATCCGTCACGTTTTAGAAAGTCCAAGTTGGATACATTATTTCGTGTTACACAGAGCGTCTATTTAGTCGCAATGTCTGGAAATAACAGTATAAATGTCGTGGCGAAAAACTATGTTCATGGAACGAAAACAGAGCATCAGAATAATCTAGGGGCTGCGATGGATGCTAAATATGCCATCGCTAATGGAAAAGAAATAAAAGCAGCAACGGAAGCGGCGAAATATAAATTTGCCGATGTCCTTGACAACTATGAGTATGAACATCTTAGAGCAGGAAAAGATAGAAATAACGAATCACGAACACCACTTGGTGTTCGTTGTAACGATAATAAAAAAGGTTCTGCAAGTATAATAAGAAAATTACTTAAAAAAGAAGGAGTTGATACAACCGTAGAAGAAAGTATCTGTACAGATTTTCTATCATGTTTTGAATGTGAACATCATGCTCTAGTTGCTGATGTTATGGATATTTGGTTAATGCTTTCATTTAAAGAAACTTTACAGCAGCTTCAACAGTTACCAGCTGTTAACTCTATGCCTGAAAAGCGATATACATGGCTCTTCAATATTATTGAGAGTATTCTCAAGCGCTTTAAGGAAAAATCCAGCAGTAACTTCTTGTTAGCAGAAGAGAAGATAAAAGAAGCTGCACACCCGCTTTATAATAATGTTTACAGTTTAAACGACTTATTTGAGGTCTTCTCATGAAAATAAACGCAAAAGTTAAACTCAGAGATATACCTGAATTTAGTGCAGATACTGTAATAACAACTCGTTCTGATGGTTTACCACGTAGTCGAATTTATGATGAAATATGGATTTACTCGGGGCAAGAAGCACGTGCAGTGGGGCAACCTTTTAAAGTTTCTTTTAAAAATATTGATTTAGCATACCGAGAAGGAATACAAAGAGCTTTAGGGTTTATTTCTGATAGGTATGAAGTAAAACACCACCAAAAAGCCACATGTAGTCAAATACAGCGCTGGAAGAATGGCCTTATTAAAATTGCAACAGCATTAAAGAGCTGTAATTGGATATCTTTATCAGATGATAAAGTATTCTCTTCATTTACAAAAAAAGTAGTTAAAGATCTTAATAAAAAATCAGAAACCACCGTTGATGAAGTCGTAACTGCTATTAAAAAACTTCACGAGTATGGGTTATGTATAAGGTTAATTGATCGAAATAGCTTTAGGAAACTTATTGAGTTAAGGCCAACTAAGCAACATATCGCAATACCTATAGGTATGTATCAACCTATTTTATCAAGCGCAATTCAACTTGTTGAATTATATCAACCTTTCATTCATGAAATTGATCGAGTAATGAAGGAAGCTAGATTAATAAGGGAAGGTGAAAAAAATAGAAAAGAATTAAGTCAAAAACTTGGTTCAATATCACAAAGAACATTAATTAAAACAAAACAAATTCTTCATGATATTCCTGACTTTAAAATCCTCTTGGATGGTACTGTATTAAATAGAATACTGACCAATTGTAGCATTGTGGCTATAGCATTCTCTGGTATGAGGCTTGGTGAGATGCTGAGTATGTCAATTAATAGCTATAAAACAGTAATATCAGGTAAAGATAATGATATACCAGTTATTAAAGGAGAAACTTCTAAAGGGAATGACGGGGTTCCAAGGGTTACTACTTGGCAAACTCATCCTGTTGTAAAAGACGCTTTAGAGTTAGCTTATGGCATAACTGAGCATTTAAGAAATGAGTACGTTAGTAAAGTTGAACAAATGGTGATTGCTGGAGAATTATCGAATGATGACAATCAACATGCACTTAGGGAGATTAATAGCGCATTTATTAGTACTTTGCCTGATAAGATCGACACTCGCTTTATTATCTCTGGTATGGAAAGGCGTTTTAACGACTCGTTTGCTGAATCAGGAATTGTCGCCTCTCAAAATGACGTTGAGGAGTTCAATCGATTGAACCCCACCCGCGAAGGTGAACTGAAAGTTGGTGGGAAATTACCTAAACTCACACCTCATGATCTTCGTCGTACTTTTGCTGTTTTCTTCAAACGCTATGGTTTTGGTTCTTCTGCAACCATTAAGTTTCAATATAAGCATCAGAATATAAATATGTCTAACTACTACGCCAATAATGCTCAATTACAAGCCATGGAAGACATTTTAATGGATACCGAGTTATTAGAATTGATGGAAGAAGAAGGTATCCGTATGGGGGTGGATATTTTTGATGAAATTTATAATGAATCTGAAAATTTAAGTGGCGCAGGTGGTGATCGTATTACACAAGATAAATTTGAAAAGCTTGAAAATGGTCATCTTGTATATATGAATCGAGATGAAATAGAAAGTTTAGTTAGAAATGGTACTCTATCGGTTGTTAAGCTCCCTACAGGAGGTTACTGCCTGAATGCATCTTGCAGCAGAGTATGCGGTATAGGTGAATTTCCTGGCGAGATAAAGCCTTGTGACCATCAAGTAGTTACAGATAAAGAGGCTAAGAAAGTTTTACGTCAGAATAAACGTTTAATATCAAGCTTTAGAGAACTTAATACAGGTGACACAATGATGAACAGCATTTTAATTGGTATGAAACATAAGATAAAACGTAATGAAATAACAATTAAAAAGCATGATTTAAATTTTGAAGAATTTAATGATGCGATAAAGGGCGTCATAGCCACATCGGAGGTTTAAGTGGGAACAAAAGATATAACTGAAGCTAGGTTAAATAATGCGCTTGTTCGATTGTTAAAAGGAGAACCAGAGCGTGTTAAAAAGCATGGAAAACTATCATTAAATAGGATTAATAATGAAGCAGGATTAGGACATAGTTATATTCATAAATTTAAAGGTTTTGTGGATGATATAGCGATCCCTGCGATTGAAAAATTCAATAAGGAGTATGATCCTAACACAAGTGAAAATGATGATGATCCGTCAAATGATGTTGAAAAACTCAAAAAAAAATTAAAGAAAGAAATTGCGCTTAAGAAAAAGTATAGAAAGGAAAAAGATGAAGCAATGATGATCCAAAAAGAATTGGAAACGCTCAATAGTACTTTAATGTTTAGGGTTTATGAACTTCAAGAAAAATTGCGCTCTAATAACATTATTGAGTTATCTCATAATAAATAGGTTAAATTTTAGTAGGTCATATCTTTTATCTAGGTTGTGACCTTTGTGACCTAAGCATACAGTTGATTAGGTCAGCAATTTTTAAAGCCTTGTGAATTAGCAATAGTTAGTCGACACACATTCTCTGAGATATAGTTTCAAGCTTTTCCAAGTTTAAACGTTCACTCGCCCAACCTTGAGCAAATGGGATTGTATTAGATTTAGGCAATTGATCACTTTTCAAGTCTCTTATTCTAATTCGAGAAGGTAATGCAGCTCCTTCACCGACAAAAATAGCTTCTTGTTGAGATAAAATAGGTAAGGCCCCAACCATGCCAGATAGACCATCAGGCAAAAAGCGAGCGACATGTTGTTGAGCAGCTGAGTTTGTAAGTCTTAATACAACCCATGTACCACATTGAGATATGACCGTACTATCTACATCTGCTGGTCGTTGACTAACAAGCATCAGGCCTATTCCGTATTTACGACCTTCCCTTGCTATGCGTTTAATTGCGCCCTGTGCAGCAGCGTATTGTGCTTCTCCATGATCTGGAACATATCTATGGGCTTCTTCACAAACTAAGAGAATTGGATCTTTTTCTTTTTCTTCTTGAGTCTGGCATATTTTATACTGAAAGAGCAGTCTGGCGATTAGAGCTGTCAGTGGACCTGCGACTTCGTTTGGCAGGCCTGAAATATCAATAATTCTGATATTTTTACCTTCCTGACTAGGAGCCCCTATAAATTGATTCAGGACTTGATGTAGCTTGATTTCATCTTCATTATCGAGCCAACACTTCATCATAAATGAAAGCCGAGTATCTCTTCGAAGAACCTTGAGCTTATCGAGTATGGATGGTACGGGAGATTTTGCTGCGTTGTATATTAGCAGTACATAGAAAGAGGATATTCATTTGTATTTACCTTTTATGAAAAATCCCCTGTCCTCATGCGAACCAGCATAGCCTTCACTGCATCAACATCAATAGTTAGCATCTCAAACGGTGACTTTTCTTGTAAAAAACGTTTAGGTTTAGTCAGCCATTCTTGGCATATCCGATCATCAAATTTAAATTGCTTCATCAATTCCTGATAAATACCAAAATGCTCAGTTTTTAAAAATTTTAGCTCAGGTGAAATAGTAAGTTTTTCTACAGAAAGTTTGGAGTTTTGATTAGGCATAAATTTGAGATTTAAGTAATGATGACCTTAATCAACACTAAAGCATAAAATCTATTTGCTGTCTAACCCATACTTGAACTTACTATTTTTCAGTTTAGTTTATAGTCCGCCTAGCATTGGTAATTAACTTATAAAACGTCTGCTCTGATATGATAGCTGACCTCACTAATTAGCTTAACCCCTCAAGAATACACATTTTAAACAATTTCACCTTTAAATAGTTCGTAGCGATTGATTGTTAATATTAACGGCATACAGCTTTTTGTGTGTTGTTGATGTGACCATGTCACACCTAAATATCAATACGATTTAATTGCCTATATTTCTTTGAAAAATTCCTGATATGGTGTGGTCGATACTTAAAATTGAACCCTTTTCATTAGAAAATTCAACATCTATATTGATGGCTTTAAATATTGCCGCAATGTCGTGTGGATATAGCCCGATTTTCTTTGGATTTTGACTAATCACATGGGCAGATGAACCATAAATAAGGTTAGAATATTTCTTGCCAATTTTTATTGCATCATCAGCAGAAAATTCATTATCGATTGCTGATTTAATATCCGAGCTTAAAATATAGTGAGGTGTGTTTGTTGTGTTTACTTTAATTTTAATCATTATGAACCCACTTATGAAAATCCCCAGTTTTAAATCTATAAAGTATATCTAGAACTTTCTTTTTACCATACACTGTAGCGATTAAAGATAAAGGGGTTGAACTTTCCAAAGGAGTTTTGGGGTTAATTAACCAGCTGATAGATAGCCTGTACCTCTTTTTTAAATACATTAAGAAGATCACCATGCAAATTTTGATTTTTTTTAATGTATTATTTACTTGTTTGCATAGTTCTCTTTCTAGTTTATCAATAGCAATGATTTTGTTTCTATGCTGTATTTTTTCAGTTCATGACTCGACAGTGATATTCGTTGTTATGTGTTTGATTTTTAAACCCACTTCTGCACTTCCAATTTTTGATTCATTGGCCGGGAAAATCATTATTTCAATTTTATTTTCCTTTAAATCAATCATGGCTCTTCTTTTAAATTTTTTATGCGGGTAAATTTATTGTTTGTAGTATCTATTATAGTCAAAAGCAGTAAATTATAACTATGTTGGTATTAAGTAACATTCATACTTAGTGAATATAAAATGATTAAACGAGCAAGTTTAAGCTACAGCAATACCCCTTTGGAGGATTTCGATAAATTTAGGGGTTACGCTCTCAAAGACTCTATTTTGTTAAAAAGCAAGCTAAGAACAAAGGTATTGTGCTTACAACATGCGGCTCGCCACAAAAAATGATACATACGACACCAGATAAGAAAATTTATCTTATTAGTTACGTTTTAAGATCGTCCTTAATCTTTGAAATAAATCCCTCATATGATCACTTATACACCAAACCAATCATTTTTTAGTGAAATAAAAAAACCTCAGATTGGGCTGCTTAGATACGAAGCGGAAGTTAGCCTTGGCTTATCTAGCGACAAGTGTTCCGATAAAGCGGTCGTTGCTATTACCTATAGATTTAAATCATACTTTTTTATTCCATCTGCATATGACTAACCCCCACGCTAAATGTGACTTTAGCGTGGGGGTTGAGGTCACAGTTATTTTATCTGGATAGCTCTTCTATTTTTTTCCTTGAAAACCAGCTATATAAAACAGGTAATACGAACAGTGTTAACAACGTTGCCGTTACCAAGCCACCAACAATAACACTGGCAAGTGGGCGCTGGATTTCAGCACCTACACCATTTGACATTAGCATTGGGATTAATCCTAATGCAGATGTAATTGCTGTCATAAGTACAGGTCTTAATCTTGACGTTGCTCCTTCAAAAACTGCCTTGGAAGCCTCTAAACCATCTTTTATTCGTTGGTTGATACTTTCTACCATTACAACCCCATTTAATACCGCTACACCGAATAAGGTAATAAAGCCTACTGAGCTTGGTACAGATAAATATTGGCCAGATATATATAGGGAAAAAACACCGCCAATTACGGCTAGTGGCACATTCACTAAAATCAGCATAGCTTGACCAACAGAGCCAAAAGCAAAGTAAAGTAACAGTGCAATTAGTGCTAAAGACAGAGGTACAACGATAGCTAGTCTGTTTTGAGCACGCTGCTGGCTTTCGAATTGGCCACCTATTGCTACCGAGTAGCCTGAAGGTAGGTCAACTTTCTCAGCAATAACTTTTCTGATGTCGGCTACTACACTGCCCATATCTCTATTCTGAACGTTTGCTTGTATAACGACACGTCTTTGAACATCATCGCGCCTTACTTGAGGAGGACCTGATTCAAATGAAACAGTTGCAACGTCACCTAAGCGTACCCAGGCACCTGTTGGTGACTGAATTCGAATATCTGAAATAGCTTCCTTATTTCGTCGATATTCTTCTTCAATACGCACATAAATATCATAACGTTCATTGCCATTGATGATTTGTCCAGCTTCGACCCCACCAATACCATCTCGCACAACTTCCATTATATCAACAACTGAAAGTCCAAAGCGTGATAGCTCTTGCCTATTAGGTTTTACGACAAGTTGCGCTTCACCTGCAATTTGCT
>JBELHN010000065.1:0-9835 GCA_042091395.1 Colwellia sp. | reverse complement strand
ACTGTTAATTGCTGCGATTAATTGCCCTAAAAAAAGCAGTGTTCTGCGAGGCAAAACACTGCTTTCAACAATACCAAGTAGCTTGTTCTTGAGTGTAATACTTACACTTTAAATTGGCTAACAACACTGGTTAGGTTTTCTGAATTCTCTTGCAAGCTTTGAAGGCCGTCATTCATTTCCGAGGCGCCATGAACAGTTTCTTCAGTTAACACTCTGACGTTTTCAATATTTTTAGAGACTTCACCAGCAACACTCGATTGCTGTGTTACGGCTAAGGCAATTTCTTGAGTTTGGCTTTGAATATCGGTAATAACCCCTGTTATAGCTGTTAATACCCCTTGAACTTGCTCAGTTAAGGCAACACTTGATTGTGCTTCCGTGCTACTACTTTGCATAACATTAACCGCTTTTAATGCTGAGTGTTGTAATTCATCAATAATTTTTTCAATGCTAGTGGTTGAGTCTTGCGTACGAGACGCCAGTGTTCTTACTTCGTCTGCTACCACAGCAAAGCCACGACCTTGTTCACCTGCCCTAGCTGCCTCAATAGCGGCATTTAATGCTAACAAGTTGGTTTGTTCGGCAATGCCACGAATAACATTTAACACCTCACCAATACTCTGACTGTCTTCCTTAAGTTTATTTACAACAACAGCCGCAGCACTCACATTGGTGGCCAATTTATTAATATCTGCTGTTGCTTGGTTAACCACTGTTGCCCCTTCGGCAACTTGTGTTTCGGCACTGCTGGCTAGCTCCTGTGAGGCATTCGCGTTATTAGATATTTCATTACTACTTTGCGCTAATTCATTAGCAGAGGTGGCAACCATATCTATTTCTTGTTTTTGCTCCTCTATAATGTGGATCGCTTGTTTGCTGATCACTGAAGCGGCCTTGGTAGACTCGCCTACCTCACCTGTGATCACCACCGTTTCTTTTACCAAGGATTGAATTTTGTCAATAAAGGTATTGAATTCTGTAATTAGCTGGCCAATTTCATCAGTTTTTATAGGGTCTATTCGCTTGGTTAAATCGCCTTCACCTTCAGCAATATCGTGCATGGTTCGTTTTAACCTTGATAGCCGTCTGGTTAAGGGTAAAATCATCGCATACACTACAACAGAAATAAGGGCAATAATAACCAGTACAATGAAGCTTGATGACCAAAATGCCGCTGTTACCGGCTCATTAATAAGCTTCTGCGGCACCATAAAACCTAACTTCCAGCGCATTTTAGGGTAATCACTGCTAACTTGATTAAATGCTACTTGGTATTCTTCACCTTGCCATTCAACACTGGCTTTGCCTTGTGAACTCGTTAAAATTTGCCCTTGTAGTGCTCTAAAACCACTGGCATTAACAAACTTTGTATCAATATCTTGCATTAAATCGCCGGCTTTAAAACTGTTATTAAAGCCAGGAAAGAATACTAACTTACCGCTATCTGTCATTAAAAAGGCTTGCCCCTCGCCTTGATATTTAATGTTAGATAATAAATCTTTTCCGATAGTAGTGATTAAAATGTCAATACCACCAATACCCAAGAGTTTGCCATTAGGTAAATAATAAGGGCCAGTTACTGTAGCCGATACTGTGCCATCATTATTATCTACCGCAGGGTCAGTAACGTACATTTGGCCTTGGTCTATGCCAAATTGCCACCAAGGTCGTTTATTAGTGAAATACTCAGCATTGGTGTATCTGCCATTTAAATCAAAATACTCGTAAGTATTACCACTACCAAAAAACACACTTTTTATTGCTTTGTCTTGAGTAGAAAAATACTTAAAATATTCAGTAACCTGCTGATATTGTTTATTATCATCAATGTCAGACAGGCGCTCATTATACTCAGTAAACCAATCTATTACTTGCGGATTAGCAAATACACTGTGCACAACTTGGCCCTTTGCTTCAAAGAAACCACGCACTTCGGCCGACTGTAATTTTACAATATCTTCAATGGCCCGAGTAATTTGCTGGCGGTTGTCGTCACTTAACTTAGTTAAAAAAATAAATGAAGTGATAATGAGTAATAACGCCACTGCACCTGAAATAGCAGCAACCAGTTGACGCATAATAGAACCATTTAGATAAGTAAACATAGACTTCCTGCAGTGTTAATAATGTTAAATAATTTAGGCCTTGACTTACACACAGCTTGCAAATGAAATATTTCTATAATTAATTGCTGTACCTATTTCATCGAAAGAATTTAAATACTAGCAATGATCTTGTTAAAAAAACATTACCATGACTTTGATCAAATGGCTATTAGCAGATAACAAAGTCACAAAATTATTACCTTAAACAGTTTAGCTTAGTTTACAGGCACGACTTTTCGATAATAAATACGCAAACAGTTAACTAAGCTACAAGCCTTTATTGAGCTTATACTGAGTTTTGATATTGAGCAGTGATAAGCACAGAGTTGAGTGGAGATGGCTACTGGGATTGGGGTGCTGGGGTGCAGGTTACTGGTTACTAACATATTAGTAACCAGTACACCTTGACTAAAACATAAACTATTCAGCTGTAAGGTAAGCGTATATGCTGACATCGCTAAGTAGTATGTTTACATGATTATCAACAGGTGCATTTTTCACTTGATTAATATCACAGCAAAAGCACAGCAGCATTGCTAAAATAATAGGCTAACCCAAATCAGTAAGGTCTTTACTGCTTTAACTTCCCTCATTAAATAACAGTATAATTATCAAACGGTATCAATAATAATAATTTCACATGCTGTTGATGCTCTCACTTCAATAGTGCCACATTGCCTGACTTCTAAACCGTCACCCTTATGCATAGTAACGTTTTCTGTATTGGTCTCCGCGCTTGAATTGACACTGGTGGCAACAATAAAACTACCTGCAGACGCCAAAATATAGGCTTGGTCTTTAATAGATTGTTCAATGACCATGCCTTGTGCGAGTTGCCCACCAAAAATACGCACCTGTTGATTTACATAAAGTGCAGTGCCTTTATCTTCATCATAACCTGAGGCTAACAAGGTCAATGAAGCTTGCGGTTGTGTCGGGAATTTTTTACTTTCCCACCTTGGGGCAATATTATTTTTATTGGTCTCAAGCCAAATTTGATAAAAGGTTAAAGGCTCGTGGCTACGGTTATATTCTGAATGAATAATGCCGGTACCAGCGCTCATTACCTGCACCTCACCTGCTTTAGTAATCCCTTTATTACCCGTACTGTCTTGATGGGAAATTGCTCCCGAGCGAATAACACTGATAATTTCCATGTTACTGTGAGGGTGTGCCGGAAATCCAGTACCTGCTGCAACCCAGTCATCATTAATGACCCGCAACTTGCCAAAGCCCATGCGAGCTGGATTATAATAGCGCGCAAAACTAAAGTGATGTTTTGATTTAAGCCAACCGTGATCAGCGTGACCTAAGCTTTTATAGGGGTAATGTGTCAGCATAAAAACTCCTTCGTTTTAGCTCTTTATTTTGACTAAGTATTTTCTTAGCTAAATTTTTCATCTCTGAAGTGCGCTTTAGTCCAATCTTGTTGATGACTAATAGGGACAATGCCATGTGGGTTAATGGCCAAATGACTGGCATAATAATGCCGTTTTATGTGCGCTTCATTCACGGTCTTTGCAATTTTAGGTTGTTGATAAAGATCTAACATAAAGTGATAGATATTATGATATTGCTCAATCAGTTTTAAATTACACTTAAAATGAGTGTGGTACACCGAATCAAATCGCACTAAAGTAACCCATAAACGCCAGTCGGCTTCGGTAATGATATTCCCTGTTAAATAACGCTGCGTTGACAGAGTATTTTCAAGGGTTTCTAGGGCTGAAAATACATTGTTAACATGGCGGTCGTACGCCTCTTGTGTGGTAGCAAAACCGGTTTTATAAACACCGTTATTAATGTTGTGATAAACAAATTCATTTACTTTATCAATATCTTCACGCAAGGCTTGTGGATAAAAATCGTCTGTATTACCAGTAATATCATTGAATGCTGAATTAAACATTCTTATAATTTCTGATGACTCGTTGTTAACAATCCGTTTATTTTTTTTATCCCATAATATAGGCACACTATTTACGCCGCTGTAGTTGGGGTCTTGCGCAAGATATTTATTGCGAATGTGGCTATCGCCATATAAATCGTCACCTGTGGTACCATAAAGCTGCGCTGATTCTTCATCGTGGCTAAAGCTCCAGCCCTTATCATGCATGTCTGGGTGAACAACACTCACCGTAATTAACTTGTCTAAGCTTTTCAATTGCCTAAACACCAAAGTACGATGTGCCCATGGGCACGCCAATGATACATATAAATGATAGCGATCTGCCTCTGCTTTAAAACCGCCTTCGCCGGAAATTCCTGGACTACCATCAGCCGTTATCCAGTGCCTAAATTGCGAGGCTTTACGCTGATACTCACCATTTTTAATACTGCTACGCCAATTGTTTTTTACGGATGTCATGTGCTACTAACCTCTTACTATTAATGCTATGTTTATTTTTTTGTATGTTTTTAATTACCTTGATGAATGACTTATACGTTGTTTAAACGTTGAAGTGATCAGCTCAACCGTCTGGTAATCAGGTTATCTAGCGACAATTTTCCTGCACCGCTTAACAGCAATGACACAGAGATAGCCAGCAAGGCTAATGAAAACTCGTAGCCGTTATTACTCGTAAATAAGCCGTTATCAATGTGAACACTGAACATAGCAACCAGCATGGTAATGGCTAAAACAGCGCTGGTTGGCCGTGTAAGCAAGCCAACTATCAGGAATATGCCACCAACAAATTCAGCACTGCCTGCCATGACTGCCAAGGGATACCCGGGCACAAGCCCAATTGATTCCATCCACTGCCCAGTAGCATCTAAGCCATATCCACCAAACCAAGCAAACAACTTTTGTGCGCCATGGGCAGTAAAAATTATCCCAGCAACGAACCTTAGTGGTAGTGATGCAAATAATTGTTCAGATTTAGTGATAATTTTCAGTGTTTTTTTGTTGAACATAATAATTAACCTTGTTGTCGTAAAATTGATTTATCGTTTTTGATTAGTAAATATCAGTTAATAGCTTTATTAAAAGCAGTAATTAACAATGCTGCTATAGTAAACCTTGTATGCATGGTGAATAACCCATAATATTTGTTTTATTTGTTCAATATATTTGAACAAACAATTACATAACCTCTCATTTATTACTTATACAGGCGATTATTGATGAATACACCAGCGATAAGTATTGAAGCGTTAATGGTACTCGACGCCATTGAATATCGCGGCAGTTATGCGGCAGCCGCAGAACAGTTAAATAAAGTCCCCTCGGCACTGTCTTATGTAGTACAAAAACTTGAAGAACAACTAGAAGTAACGCTATTTATTCGACAAGGTCGGCGCGCTATTTTAACACCCGCTGGAAAGCACTTATTAACAGAGGGTAGAAAGCTGTTACAAGCCGTAAATAGCTTGTCTGAACAAACCCAAACTATTGCCAATGGTTGGGAGCCAAAAATTCGTATAGCCTGCGATGCCATCGTTGATCTGAGTGCTGTTTATAACAAGCTGTCATGCTTTTTAGCTGAACACCAGAGTATTGAAATTGATGTACAAGAAGAGGTAATGAACGGTACGTGGGAGGCGCTCATTGAAGACAGAGTCGATTTAGTCATTGGTGCACCAGCGCCTATTCCTTTGCAAAAAGGCATACGTGCCGTTAAAATGCAGAGCTTAGCCAGTATATTAGTGGTGAGTAACTCGCACCCACTTGCTCAAATCAATTCAAGTTTAACAGCCCAAGAGTTGAGTCATTATCGTCATGTGGTAGTGCACGACTCCGCTAAAAATGAAATTCCTTGGTCTATTAATGTTATTGAAGGTAGTCAGCGCTTTTATGTGAGTAATCTCAATCATAAAATTGCTGCAATATTATCTGGTATTGGCATAGGTTATTTACCTGGGTATATGGCAGATCCCTATATAAAGGCTAATCAATTAGCGCAAGTAATGACAACTGACTCCCTCCCCACACAAGACCTTTATATTGCTTGGAAACTCACAAATAAAGGGAAAGGCTTACGTAAATTAACGCACAGTTTACAGGCTCCCCAAACTTAATTGAGCCTTCTAACAACAGTGATACCGTGCTGAGCTTGCATGCAAACCCTAACCTCATATTCGCATAACGCATGAGCAAACCATGTTTTTTATACTTAAGTTTTGCTGCCTTATAGCTAAAGTGGCTATGGATTAGGGGTAAACTTAATAGACATTAAACTAAAACGTTCAAGCTTGTACAAAGTCATACCTTATTAACATTTAATTCACTAAATTATTTTAATTTTTTTACATAAAATTAAATTTATATCTTTCAATAAATTACAAAACGTTGAACGCTTACTATTACGTCTTGTTCAAGAAAATAACCTAAGTTGAGACGCATTACCTAAACTTTTGACTAAAGTCATTCGCTTACTCTTTAACCAAATCCGTTAAGTGTGAACATAAAAAATAATAAGACTAAAAAGATCAAAGGGAAGATACAAAATGACTATATTTGACGTTAAAAACAACAGCGCCTTATTGAAAATAAACAAAGCCACACACTATAAACCAAAAAAACTGCTACTCTCATTAACCCTAGCACTATCAACCTCACTCTGGAATGTGGGTATGGCTAATAGCCTACCCAATGATGACTGGTTGCATGTTGAAGGCAATCAAATACTCGATGCTCAGGGTAATAAAGTCTGGTTAACAGGAGCAAATTGGTTTGGCTTTAACACCTCAGAGCGAGTGTTACACGGTTTGTGGTCTGTTAACTTAGAAAACACAATCGATGCTATTGCCGCCCGCGGTATTAACCTTTTACGCGTGCCAATTTCAACCGAGCTGTTGCATGAATGGCAAAATGGTGTCAGCACCGTAGCGCAAATAAATACTTACACAAACCCCAATTTAGATGGCGCATCAACCTTGGAGGTATTTGATGCCTTAGTAAATGCCTCACGCAATGCGGGTTTAAAAATATTACTCGATGTACACGGCGCTGATGCCGATAACATGGGTCACATTTATCCCATGTGGTATAAAGGTGAGTTCACCGATGAAGTATTTTATTCTACGTGGGAATGGGTCACCGAACGTTATAAAAATGACGATACCATTATCGCTTTTGACTTAGAAAATGAACCTCATGGTAAACCTTGGGCTGATAATGAGTTTGCTAAATGGGATAACTCTACCGATGTAAATAATTGGAAATATGCCTGTGAAACCGCTGCTAATCGTATTTTAGATATCAACCCCAATATGTTGATCATGTGTGAAGGTATTGAATCTTACCCCAAAGATGGCGTGAGCTGGGATGGAACTAGCGATAACGACTTTCACAATAATTGGTGGGGTGGTAATTTACGCCCTGTTAAAGATTACCCTATTGATTTGGGTGATCGCCAAAGCCAGTTTATGTATTCTCCTCATGATTATGGTCCTTTAGTTTTTCAACAACCTTGGTTTTATCCGGGCTTCAATAAAGACACACTGTACCAAGACGTTTGGAAAGACAACTGGATGTTTATTCATGAAGACAACATATCACCATTACTAATTGGTGAATGGGGTGGATTTATGGATGGAGGCGATAACGAAAAGTGGATGATCGCCATGCAAGAGCTTATTTTAGAATATGGTTTACACCATACCTTTTGGTGTATTAATCCAAACTCTGGTGATACTGGTGGCTTACTTGATAATAGCTGGGTTACTTGGGATGAAGAAAAATATGCGATTCTTGAACCCACCTTATGGAAAAACAACGCTGGTAAGTTCATTGGCTTAGATCATCAAATCCCCCTTGGTAGCAGTGCCACAGGTATCAGTTTAAGTGAACATTATGGCAGTACGAACCCAGTTGAACCTGGGGTCACTATTCAATCTCCGCAATCAGGTAGTGAAGTAAATCTGGGGTCAACAATAACCTTTGCTTACGATTTAGTTCAGGCTAGCAGTGTTAATGTTTACGTCAATAATCAACTTATTAGCACTGGCTCATCGTCAACTGCGAGCATAACAGTGCCTAACACTGAGGGTAATTTTACTGTCGTCTTAAAAGCCGTTAATGCGCAAGGACAAGAACTCTCGGCCTCTGCCAGTGTCACGCTTATCGCAGTAGCTGAGGTGATTAACCAACCGAGTATCGATATTGTTCAACCAATCTCAGCAAGTACTGTAACCGCAGGCAGTGAATTAAGCATAGTGATTGATTTGCAAGAGGCAAGCGGTTTTGCATATCAGTTGGGCGATCAAAGTGGGCAAGTCATTGGCACACAAGCTTTATTAACAGCACCAAGTTCTGCCGGTGATTATAGTTTACGGGTTACAGCATTGGATGCGAATAACCAGGCACTCGCTGTAACCGACGAAATAACCTTAACAGTAGAGCCAGCCACAACTGACTCGGTGCTAGGTTGCGAAATTGGCAGAACGGATACCTGGAACGCTGGCTTTGTTATTAACGACATTACCATTACCAACATGGGTTCAACGTCAATTAGTACATGGTCAATCGCCCTCAACTTTGCCAACAATACCAATTTTGTCAATGGTTGGAGTGGTCAATATGCCCAATCTGGGCAAAACGTTACGGTAACAAACATGCCTTACAACGGTCAGTTAGCTCCCGGACAAAGTACCAGTATTGGCTTGCAGGGTGAAAAATCAGGTGAATTTCAAGCACCTGTTTGTAGTGCTCAATAACGTCTAAAAGTGATGGTAAATAGTCTACTTATCATAGGCTATTTACTGTTTCTCACTAATGCATGCTAATGCCAGCCCATGCATGCCGACAATATTTTCAAAGGATAGTTAAAAAACCACGGTTAACCTATGGCGTATTTTTACGCACCTCTGTACATGCCTTTTTGATCGTTTGTGCAAGCGGATAGTGAACAACGTTATCTTTACACGATGTATAACTAACCTTAGGCGGGGTTGGTTAATGTTGAAACGCCTTATTAAAAAATAATTAAAAAACAATAATTAAAAAACATTAGATAAGGAAAGTTTCAAATGAACAGCAAAAAACAATTTTTACCTAAGGTAATAGCCATTGCTGGTTTGGGTATTATCAGTTCATATTCGTCACTAGCTAACGCTGCCCAATGTCAGCATGTCATTCAAAACGAATGGGACAGAGGCTTTGTCGCTGAAATACAGATAACCAATGATGGTGATACTGCCATTGAAGGCTGGCAAGTGAATTGGTCATATGACAATGCTGTGAGTACTAGCACTTGGAATGCGGTTGTCTCAGGCAATAACCCCTACACCGCCAGCAACCTCTCCTGGAACAGTACAATTTATCCAGGTCAAAGTGTTGTTTTTGGCATTCAGGGTGATAAAAGTATTATTGGTGCAGCTGCTCCTAGTATACAAGTTAATGGTGCAGTTTGTGATAATGGCCTAGCACTTGATACTGATAATGACGGCATAAATGATGATGTTGATCAATGCCCCAATACGCCAGAAGGCAGTGAAGTAGACTCGCTAGGTTGTGCTTTACCGATTGATTTAGATACTGATAATGACGGCATAAATGATGACATTGACCAGTGCCCCAATACCCCTCCAGAAACTGACGTAGATGCAGTAGGTTGTGCTCTTACTATCGACCCTGAAACCGACACAGATTTAGATGGTGTGAATGATGACATTGACCAATGCCCTAATACTCCTCCAGAAACTGACGTAGATGCAGTAGGTTGTGCTCTTACTATCGACCCTGATATCGACACAGATTTAGATGGTGTGAATGATGACATTGACCA
>JBELHN010000064.1:9458-10973 GCA_042091395.1 Colwellia sp. | reverse complement strand
GGCAAATATGGTATTTTTAGACATTTCTCCCTGTAGTATCCCTAACAATACACTGCATCTATAGTAAGCCTCACTACTTTAATTGCAACACCAAGCCTATCAAAGTACACATTTGTATTATAATCCCTTATAATCCACTCGATTAACCGCTAGATTAACCGCTAGATTAAGAGCTATGTTAACCCCTGGCATTGTAAAGCACAGCACTAAGAGATAATTGATGACGCAAACCAATTCAGCCGTAGCATTTGATTTTAAATTTCCTGCTAAACCAAAGCCTTTGTCGTTACAAGCCAAGGCCGATCACAAGGCGCGAATTAAAACCCTGTTAAAACAAAAAAATGCGGTGCTAATTGCGCATTATTACACCGATCCGGAAATACAATCTTTAGCGGAAGAAACTGGCGGTTGTGTCGCCGACTCTTTAGAAATGGCCCGCTTTGGCAACCAACACCCAGCAACAACCCTGATTATTGCCGGGGTAAAATTTATGGGCGAAACAGCCAAAGTATTAACACCCGACAAAAAAGTAGTGATGCCGACATTAGAAGCCACATGCTCCTTAGATTTGGGGTGTCCTATTACCGAGTTCGACGCTTTTTGTCAGCAACACCCCGATAGAACCGTCGTCGTATATGCCAATACCTCTACAGCTGTAAAAGCCAGAGCCGATTGGATTGTTACCTCCTCTTGTGCACTTGATATCGTTGAACACATCGATTCTTTGGGTGAAAAAATCCTTTGGGGGCCCGATCGCCATTTGGGTAATTACATTCAAAAACAAACCGGTGCCGATATGCTGATGTGGCAGGGCGCTTGTATTGTTCACGACGAATTTAAAGTGAAAGCCCTTGCTGATATGAAAGGACTTTACCCCGATGCGGCAGTACTAGTTCACCCTGAATCGCCAGCCGATATCATAGAACTTGCTGACGCTGTTGGCTCTACTAGTCAGCTTATTAAAGCAGCCGAAGGGTTACCAAACAAACAATTCATCGTCGCCACCGACCGCGGTATTTTTTACAAAATGCAACAGTTATGTCCTGATAAGGAATTCTTTGAAGCACCTACAGCAGGTGAGGGCGCGACGTGTAGAAGTTGTGCCCATTGCCCTTGGATGGCCATGAACGGCTTGCAAGCAATCGAAGAGGCTTTGATAGATGCTACGGGCAAAGAAGTCTTTGTTGACATGTCATTGCGTGATGATGCGCTAAAATCAACCAACCGCATGCTAGAGTTTTCAGCCAGCTTAAAAGGCTAAGTGCTTTGTTAAAAAGGTTTGGTTAAAAGATAAGCGATCAGCACATCAACACTGAGTTTCACTTGCTAAACGTTTAGCTATTGCCTAACATAGCGCCAAGTTAAATAACACACCTCGTTTACTTGGTCATTGGTAACACAAATATTATCAACGGTTGGTAACAGTGAGGGTGTAGAAAATATCAAAAATTTAGGTGACGTGTCCGAGTGGACGCCAAGCTGAAAAACACGCCTAGCGTGCTCGGCCATTGATAA
>JBELHN010000064.1:0-9358 GCA_042091395.1 Colwellia sp. | reverse complement strand
AGGTGACGTGTCCGAGTGGCCGAAGGAGCACGCCTGGAAAGTGTGTAAAGGGCAACCTTTCGAGAGTTCGAATCTCTCCGTCACCGCCATCTTAACCCCATGATTTTACCTGTTACACTGATTTTTCATTGGCTTTTTTAGTCGAAAATGTAACAAGCTTTACTTTTGATCGAGTCGTTTAGAAACATGTGCAGCCATATTAGGTCTGTTTTCATTTATCCATTTTCCATAGTGTTTTTCGATCATCTTTGTAGAGGTGTGACCCATTCTTGAAGCAAGCCAATCCGCACATTTCAGATACAGATAAACCTGAAAAACAACAAAATAAAAATGCCCACACTGGGCACTGATAATGACCTAGAATACTTGATAGCTCCCATCTGTTTTATAAAAGAATCATATTGCGCAATATAAACACAATATAGATACAATAGTATCCATATCAATACAAAAAAGTGCTATTATAGACATTATAGTGTCCAATGTGATGTGATTATGAATAAACTATCTTTACTGTCATCGACAGATGTTCAGTCATCGATGCAAGAATGGCTGATTGAACAACGAAAAAGTCAAAAGCTATCTAGGAATCAATTGTCAGAGATCAGCACTGTTCCCCCATCAACGATCAAAAAGTTTGAATTAACAGGTCAAATATCATTACGACAATTTTTACTGCTTTGGCAAAGTTTAGATGACTTAGAGCGATTACAAGCATTAACTGAACAACCTAAACAAAGTACATATCACCCAAAATCGATTAATGAGGTATTAAAAGGATGAGCTTCCAACAGATACAAAAGCTAGATGTAAAAAGAAAGCTATCTGATGGCAGCCAAGTAGTTGTTGGTGAGTTGGCTCAAAACCGACAAGGGGTATATTTTCAATATAATGATGATTATCTAAACCATCATTCGAATTTATCACCTTTTAACCTTAACTTTGACTCATCACTGCAAGTCGCGCCACTAAGCCCCCACAATAAACTTCACGGTGCATTTTCAGACTCGTTACCGGATGGTTGGGGTTTATTACTGATGGAGCGAATATTCAGACAGTCTGGTGTTCTGCCTACACAGCTCACATCTATGGATCGACTCTCTTTTATTGGTGATAGCGCAATGGGTGCATTATCTTTTTCACCTATTTCAGATTTAAAAAATAATGACACTAATAATTTTTCACTCGCTGAGCTTGGTATTCAAGCGCAAGCTATCTTCGATGGTCAAACCGAAGAGGTATTACAAGCATTAGTCAATGCTGGAAGCTCTGGCGGTGCAAGACCTAAAGCACAACTCTATTTAAAGGACGATGATCTTGCTTATTGCAGCACCAAAGCTACTGATAACAACGAAGCTTATCTTGTTAAGTTCACCTCCTCTCAACTTGCCTTAGGGCATGAAGAAAGTCTTTGTGAAGCGGCTTATCTCACACTTGCAAATATGGCAAATATTGATGTTCCTACATGGAAATTACTCGATGCTCCAGAAAAATCAGGCGCAACAAAGTGGTTAGCATTAAAACGGTTTGATGTAGTTAAAAATAATAATGGTGTTGAAGGCCGACATCACCTTCATAGTGCTAGTGGTTTGTTAGGTGCTGATTTTCGGGTGCCAAGTTTAGATTATGAAGACTTAATAAAAGCAACTAGTGTACTATGTAAAAGCCCAGCTAAAGGGCAAGACATGTTTAAGAGAATGATCTTTAATTTATTCTCATTAAATCAGGATGATCACAGTAAAAACTGGGCATTTTTGCAAGCAGATAATGGTAAATGGGAACTTGCCCCCTTTTACGATATTACTTTTAGTCCATCCCCTTACAATGAGCATGCCACGGCATTTTCAGGCTACGGAAAACAACCAAGTTTAAAAGTGATGCAAAAGCTTGCGATGCAGGCAAACTTCTCATCTTGGAAAAATGCTCAAGAGGTTATTCAAGAAGTCGTAGAGGCATTAAGTCATTTTTCTAATGTTTCTCAGCAGCTAAATATAAAGTCAGAAACAAGTAAATTAATGAGTAAACAACTCAATAGTGTTTATCATGATAATAAACACTTACTGGTTCGATAATATGTACACAGTAATAATTCGCGCAACGAATACATTTTCAAAAAAAAGCCAAGAACTTTTTCAATGCGTTAGATGTAACCATATGCTGATGCAGGTAAAGCTAAGGTTTGCAGTGAATATAAAGAAGACTCTTTGCGTAATTGTGGCAGTAATTAAATGTTAAGGATTAAAATAATGAATAAAATTAAAGTTCTTTCAGCACTTGTTATTGGGATGATATTTGGCTCGGGATTAACAACCATTGTTTATCGCGATAACCCTACTACACAAACTACACAAACAACACAAACAACACAAAATGAAAGTAGTTTAAAAAGTGGGCTGCCTAATAAGGGAGGGGAAGCTGAAAAAATAAGTAAAACTCAAGATTTGAATAATAAAAACTATAATAAAACTGAAATTTTTAAGAAGCCAGAAGTCATGTTTTTAGATAGCGCAATTGTAGAACCTGCAGCTAACTATGATGAGCTAATAGAAAATGTACCTCCTGAAATTGAAGAGCTTTACCAGAATTTGAATGATGATTTTTACAACATATTTCAGTTCAATAGCATTAAAGAGTATCGTCGCCTGTTAGCTAATGGTATGCCAACACCCAAAGAACTAGAATATGTTTATCAAACGGATATGGAGTCTCTTCTAGCTCAAATTCGAGAAATTAAGTTAACAGTCAATACCCCTAAAAGTATCCGTTTAAAAAGAGAAAAATTAACTAGCTTAGTATTTAATAGAGCTCTGGGGGAATTAGTTGAAGAAATTAAGAATTACCATCATGATTACCAAGTAGGCGATATAATACCCGAATTTAGCAATATAGGTAATGGGCAAGCACCCGCCGAGCTTGAGCAAGCAATAGTTAATGTAGGAACATTGTGGGGTCAAGCAAGAGGAAGAATGGCAACAACAAATCTAGCTAGGGCAAGATTTGAAGAGCTAAATCTATTTAATCAAGGAGAAAATCGAAAATATGAAATACTAACCTATATTGCTGCAGCCGAAAGCTCGTTATATACCAACAAGGTATTTGATAGTTATCAAACACGAAATGAAGATATGCAATTAAGTAAAAATATTTATATGACTATTAAAAAAGCAATACGCAATAATAACTAGGCAAACACAGGAAGTTTTTTTGTAAAATTGTTATTGATGAGTACGACTAATAAAGTTCATTCTTTACTAGTTGTACTAAATTTAACTGTAAACATTTCATGCTAACAAAAACTCGTTACCTCATACATATACCAGGGAAATAAGAAGCTTCTTTACCTTGTTTCAAAGTCAAGTAGACCAAATGCTCAAAGAGGCAATACAAATTTATATAGAACAAGATGAAGTTAAAGATCTATTTTGTGATATTTTAGCAACAGGAGTAAAGAACAATTGTATAACGGCTCATCAAGATGCTGCTCTTGCTGTTCGCGGGCTTTGTATCTATGCTGGCGGCCCTACAAGTCCTGCTTTTTTGGCATGCGCCGCTGCTGTTGGAATTAATTTGTTTGATCAACTCGGAGATTGTGAGGAAGATTATAAAATTGCCGTGGCACTTTGTGATTAAATAATTATACCAATCACTCCAAAGCAATTAGCCACATAGAGTTACATGGGCGATTTACAAGGCTTAGATACTGCGATATTTTAAGTAATTGAATAATATTACTTGCTATTGATATTTTGCTTTTAAGCCTTTAACTTATTTTAGACTTTAACTTTTAAATTTGAACTTATCAACCTTGGAAAATATGTTTTGAAAATTAACCTACGTCTTGCTTTTGCGCTTTTTGTTATTTTTTTTGTTTCAGTACTAAGCGAATCCTTATTATCACTGTATTATACTGGATATCTAGATATAAATTATCATTTTTTAATAACGGGTTTAGTACTCTCATTAATTGCTGGGCACTTAGAAGAAAAGTATCATGGTAGCAAAAAAAGAAAAATCCCATGGTCTGGTGTAACACTTGTTTCAATTGCTTTTATATTATGGAATCTCATGTCAATTCCCTCACTAAAAAAGAGGGCTTTGATTTATGCCGAGCAAGAAGCACAAGTTGAAAAAATTAATAAAAAAGATACCAGTACAAAAGATACCATTAAAGATTATTCTGATAAACAATCCTTTATTGAAAACAATAATCCTTCACCCATAGTTCCTCAGGTTAGAGATGACTTCACAGACCCAGATGCAATTTCAGAAGAAAAAAGAATAACCATACAAAAATTAGCTCGCAACATGTACTCGTCTGCACGTGACTCTAATTGGGAAAGTTTTGAGAAAATCTCGAATAAATTAGAATTAATGTCCCCTGAATCCCCTGAAGTAATTACAGTATCACTTATGACTGCAGTGATGAATAATGCTCCGTTATCGTTAATCAAAACACTAATTGCGAAAGGAGCAAAAATGAACTTCTTGATCCTTATTCAGTTAGTCTTAACTGACAATGTACCGCTAACTAAAGCAATGATGAATTTAGGGCTTGATATTCATCAAAAGGCACCCAATGGCGGAGGAAACGCTTTGACTAGCTGTTTACTCAATTATCAATCACCAAAAATGTTTTTATTTTTACTTGAGAATAACCTATCAATAGAGTCATCTAAATTAAGTAATGATCCTTTAAGTATAATATTATCAACTGTTTTAAATAATGGGAAAATTCATTCATTTTACATTACAAACTTGTTTAAATATGGGGTTAAAGTTTTAGATAAACACAGAAAATTATTGACTAAAATAATGTTAAAGAATGATGCGACATATAAAATATTAACAAATAAGCATCCTGAACTTTTACTTGTTCAGCCATCCAGTGTTGATAATTAGCGGAAATTAACAAGGACACTCACAGTCTTTTCATTCGCTTAAGTTTTTCTTTGAAAAAATTTAACAATTAATTACGCGTTTTACTACCAAAGAACTCTTTACAGATGAAACTCCCTAATAGTTTCATCTGTTTTGTTTAATTTTTTATGTTTTTATGCGTTTACGGGTATTTTATATCTGTAAACGCTTTTTTTTATTGAGCATTAGCAACACAGGTTTGCATCGCGAACAGCCGCTACAATGTAAAGGCCTTTAAATTGCTTGTGAAGCCCGTGCGAAAACTCGATTAGGACATCAAAACACACAAAGGCAATTAAATTGAAAAAAAATATGAAAACCTTTGAATCTCTAGTAAAGCGATAAGATACATAAGGTTACATCTATCTGGGGGGGGGGCATGAAAGCGCTATCATACTGATTTGTATAAAATTAATTGGTTGACCAGCGCCTTTTGTTGAATTACCATCAGCGCCACTCAATATTTAAAGGATTAAAAAATACTTTTGTATGTCGTTATTTAGAAAGGAAGCTGTTGCCCATCAAATTCAGCGTTTAACAGAGCTATCAACCTTGCTCCCCCTTTTCCAAGGAACTCAGCCTATCAAATTCACCTTGATGTCTTATGCCCAAGCTGAGTTTTATAAACTGCCAATAATGCATTTTTTAATCATTTTTAATATGGGTACTCAACCAGCTAAAATGACACATAATGCTTTTGAATGAATTTTTTATAACAATAAAAACAAAATATTTACAAATAATAAACACTTGTGCTATATATAAAATTCTCATTACTAAATATGTAATTCAAAGGTGGAATATGTCGTTATTTAGAAAGGAAGCTGTTGCCCATCAAAGTTAGCGTTTAACGGGGGTTATCACCTTAGCGCAACCATTATCTATTAAGCTAACCGTACTAATTTTAGTTTTCGTTACTGTTGCCATTGTCGCTTTCCTTTTTAGTGCTGAATATTCTCGTAAAGAAACCGTGCGTGGCTTTTTAATGCCAAGCAAAGGAGTCATTAAAAGCTTTGCTACACAAGGTGGTACGATAGAGGGATTATGGGTGAAAGAAGGCGACATTGTTGAAAAAGGCCAAACTTTAGCAACCGTTTTAGTGCAAACAAGCAATGCTGATGGCATTCATTTAAGTACTCAATTACTTGCGCAATTAAAACAGCAGTCTTCATTAATTGATGATGAAATTAGCCAACACCAACAGCTTAAAAAACAAGAAGTACAAAATTTAAATGAACGAGAAGAAGCGTTAAAAAAAGAGCGTTGGGCATTAAAAACCCAGTATCAACTGGCTAAAGAAAAATTGGCTATCTTACAAGAGCAGCAAAAACAACTTCAACAATTGAATGAAAAAGGTTTTATTTCCAACCTAGAGAAAGAGCGCCAACAGCAAGCATTACTGGAAGTTAAACAAGAAAAGCAAAATATTGCCCGGTTATTACTGCAACATCAAAATGAATTAAGCCAAGTTGCCTTTAGCAAGATAAATATTCCGCAACAGTATACGTTGCGTATCAATCAGCTAAAACGTCAACAAGGCGACTTAAAACGCCAATTAGTGCAAGTGGCCAGTCATTACCAATACACAGTGACCGCCAGTCATGCTGGTGTAATCACCGGTATCCAAGTAGTTGAAGGGGAAACGCTGTCTCAGAGCAAAGCACAATCCAAACCGTTATTACATATTTTACCTAAAGGCTCAGAGCTGATTGCTGAACTGTTGTTGCCTACACGCTCTGCTGGTTTTGTTCAAGTTGGAAATAATACCCGTCTACGGTTTGATGCTTTTCCCTATCAACGTTTTGGTTTTATTGAAAGTGAAATTACCCGTATTGACCGTGCCCTTATTGCTCCCAATGAAGTGCAATTGCCCATCACCCTGCAAGAGCCAGTGTATCGCTTGCGAGCCAAACTCAACCAACAACAAATGCAAGCCTATGGACAAAGCTTTGAGTTGAAAAGCGGCATGTTATTCGAGGCAGATATTATGTTAGAGCAACGCACATTGATTGAGTGGTTGTTAGAGCCAATATACAGCTCAAAAGGGCGAGTTAGCTAAGTGAAGAATATATAAACTCAAAGAATTTTTCTGATGAGGTGTTTGTTTAGTCCTAATTACCTTGTTGGAAAATAAAGCGGCTGACTTTAGTGAAACTTTAGCGAGAGAAACTAAAGCCAGCCATATTAATCGCCAACTCATAGTGAGTTGGCAAATCAACAAACCGACAAACTTTTTGAAAAGAATAATCGGATTATTGGAATATAACACAATGCGTGAATTAAATGTAAATGAAATGGCACATGTAGCTGGTGGTTTTGATTTAACTGTAAACCCTACGGCAGGTTTTAACAATGGTGTTGTTAGCGTATTAAAACAAATTAGCACAACGGCTAAAGATGTTTGTGCACCTGGAACAGGTGTCGGTTCAATTTCTATTAATTTAGGAAACTCAGTTGCTGGCAAAGGAGACCTTAATCTCGGGCCTGCAGATGTTGGAGGTGAAGGCTCAACAACAAACGTTGAATCAATAATAATAAACTGCCAAGGTAATGGCAACAAGAAGGACGGTGGTGACGCTGGTGACGCTGGTGACGCTGGTGACGGTGGTGAATAAATTAATAATCTAGTGTATATGGAGTGAATTTTTTTATTTCACTCCAATTTAACCTGTTAAATAATGAATTTACACTTAAGTAATTAATTTATAAGTGCTCAACTCACACCGGACTAAAATTAAAATTAGGATAAAAAAACTTGTGAATTCTTCAAAATATAAGTTCTTAATATTAGCTCAATTGTTTCTTTGCTTAGGATGTAAAAATATTGATGAAATCAACTTTCAAAATGATGATTATTTTTCTAAAAACTATTTTTTCTTTTTAAATGAACCTAAAGTATCAGAAAAAAAATCTTTTGATTCATACTTAAATCAAGCCGCTTATTTTTACAGTAAAAATCAACTTTTAAATGCAAAAGAAGCAATAAATCTTAGTCTCAAATACTGTGAAAAAGCAGATAATACGTCAATAATAAATCTCTTAAAAATTTACATGCAAATAGTAAGAGCAGGCCGTTTAATTTTTGAAAAAAATACTATCGACATATGTTTAGAACATTACCGATTTAATGATCAAAGTGAACAATCGGCTACTCAAAGAGTTCTTGGTTCATTCTATGACACACATAAAATTTATAAGTCGCCCAAAATAGACGAATCAACAACACTTGTCTCGACACTAGCTCATGACCCAAAGTATTGGAATAATGTCTTCTTCACAAATATACCCACATTTACGTCGTCGGTGAATAAATTAGATATTATGACCTTTATTGACACAGGTGCAGAGAGTACTCTTATATCACCAAGCTTGATTAAACGGTTAAATTTAAAATACGAAAAGAATAAAGTAAGTTTTGAGGGCATAATGGGAACAGGGAAAGCATTGGAAGTTCATCTCTCTCAGTTAACAATCGACAACAAAAACATAAATGATTTATACGCACTTGAGACTGAAGAGTTTACTGAAGACTTGATTGTTTTAGGTCAAGATACTCTGAGAGCTTTTAAAAAAATACACTATACAGATGAAAAAGTTATTTTAGGTAAAGGAGCTACAAACTTTTTTGATAACAGCAATAGTATAGCTATGCATTTAATTAATGGTGTTTTTTGTGTGTTAAGTAAAGATAATTTAGGTTATTTTTTAGTGCAACTTGATACTGGCTATTCTGGTAAAGCAATTACGACGTCTACTTATTATCATCAGAGGCTTAATCTTAATGGGAATAAAACAGTTCAAATTGATTTACCTTTAGATCGAGATAAAAAAGTTCAAAATGTGAATGATTTACCTAGAGTTCAATTCTCACTTGGTGATGATGTCTTTGAGTCGATCCCCTCTAAATATAAAACGTTTCAAGGGAATGACTTCACTAATGAGTCAATAATCCTTGGCTCTGCTTTTTTTACGGATTATTTCTCAGAGTATGGTTTTGATTTTGAAAACATGCAGTTTCACTTTAAACGAAGAATCAATACATTGACAGAACAAAGAAAAAATTACATCAAATCTCAACTATCTAACAAAACGGAATGAATAATATCGTTAATAACTATATTTAAGGAAGCTGAAATTTATGTCGAGCCTATTTCGTCTCCAATAATTAGAATATAAAGAAAAATAGTCGTCATGGAATTGCATTTAGTAAAATACCGCGCTCTTATAAATTTTTCTTCAATTTGATTTTATTGATTACAGAAATATTCATTTTAGTGCTTGTTTATAGCTCATATTAAAGAAATGAAAGTATTTCAGGGATATTAACGGTTTAATAAGGATTCATGCAACTAGAAACGCGGTTATTGAAAAATTAAAGGTAGAGATTGAAAAGTTGAAAGAAGCTATCAATAAATTTTTCAGTAATAAAAACCGCACTACC
>JBELHN010000063.1:0-11561 GCA_042091395.1 Colwellia sp. | reverse complement strand
AATGGTTAATGGTTAATGGTTAATGGTTAATGGTTAGCAATTCGACAACAAACACTAATGACCTGCAATTTGCATCTCATCAATTAAAATAGAGCCGGTCATTATACTGCCCCGTGAATCTATGTCAGAGCCCACCGCAACAATACCTTTAAACATATCTGTTAGGTTACCCGCGATAGTTATTTCACTGACAGGGTAAGAAATAACACCATTTTCTACCCAGAAACCTGCAGCACCACGAGAATAATCACCATTAACAACATTCACGCCTTGACCCATTAATTCTGTTACTAGTAAACCTGTACCCAAGGTTTTTAGCATCGTTTCGAAATTGCCGTCATGCCCTTGTGCATTAACTAACCAGTTATGAATTCCACCCGCATGGCCTGTTGAGGTAAGACCAAGTTTCCTTGCAGAATAACTGGTTAATAAATAACTTTGCAAAACACCTTGGCTGATAATTTCTCGATCGTGTGTTGAGACTCCCTCACTATCAAAAGCACTACTCGCTAATGCTTTTGCAATATGAGGTCTTTCACTAATCGTTAAAAAGTCAGGAAATATTGAATTACCAATGGCATCAAGTAGAAAAGAAGATTTACGGTATAAATTCCCACCACTTATTGCAGCAATTAGATGTCCCCAAATTGAATTAGCAATATCAGCCCTGAATAATACCGGCACTTTTTTAGTAGCTAATGTTTGTGGGTTTAGACGCGATAAAACTTCCGTTGAAGCCTCTAAGCCAATACTTTTAGCGTTTTTTAACAGAGTAAAGTCGCGATTAACGCTGTAAGCATAATCGCGCTCCATTTGCTCATTTTCACTAGCAATCATCACACAACTTAAGCTATGACGTGTACTGGGATAACCAACTAATTGGCCATGGCTGTTACCATAAACTTTAAAACCAGCGAAAGTATCAAAACTTGCACCATCAGAATTAGTAATACGTGGATCTGCTGTTAATGCGCTTTCTTCACATTCTTTAGCCAGTTCAATGGCTTGCTCGGTTGTTATGTCATGCGGGTGATATAAATCTAAATCTACTGGCTTCATTGCTAATAGATTTTTATCAGCTAAACCAGAACACTCATCAACTGAGGTATAATTTGCAATATTTACTGCGGCTGTGACGGCTTTAGTTAATGCTTGTTCTGATAAATCAGCCGTTGAGGCACTACCTTTTCGCCCTTCACGATAAACGGTAATACCTAAAGCACCATCATTAGTAAACTCAACATTTTCAACTTCTCCCATGCGAGTAGCAACACTAAGGCCTTGCTGGCGGCTCATGGCAACTTCAGCACCATCGACGCCTAGCGACTTTGCAAGTTCAAGTACGGTGGCAACACGTTTTTTAACTTCACTAAGCTGGTTTGTTATAGAGTCATTCGGTTTTGAAGCTAAGGTCATAGTTGTATCTACTTTATATTTTCTAGATTAATGGATATAAAAATAAAGCCCGATGATAACGAGATAAGGCTTCTATTGATTGGTCTATTTTGCCGTATTTTTGTAGATATTTATATAAGCGATAGTCGTTAAACACTATTTATCTAGCACTAACATCAATTCACTAGCTGCATCGCTGCAAATATACTTTAGAGAACTATTAAAGCCAGCAAGCTTTACACGAATATTTCAGCCGTGGTAACGAATTTAGTGGTATAATGATTTATTAACAATTTACCGTAACCCGCTATTAAGCTTAACTATGTCCCAGTCTAACCACCCGATCGATGATTCACTAGAAGAAGAGTTAAAAAGCAAAACAGAAATTAAACGTGAAATGCATCAGCTTCAAGATTTTGCCCAACGTTTGATTGAAATGTCGAAGCATCAACGCAGCCGCTTACCGCTGAGTGACGATCTTAAAGATGCGATGGTACTTGCAGATAAAATAACCAATAAACATGAAGCACTTCGTCGTCATATTCGCCACACAGCAAAAATTTTATTAGAAACAGACCTTGAACCTATTCACCAGGCTATGGAAGTTATGGCTAATAAGCATCAACAGGAAACAGCAAAGTTTGTTCGCTTAGAAGCACTACGAGATGATTTGATTACCCAAGGGAACAGCGCAGTAGAGGCTTTAATCGAAGACTTTCCCACTATCGAGAGACAAAAAATTAAACAATTGATCCGCAACGCCGCAAAAGAAAAGAAAGCAGAAAAGCTAGGTAAACATTACAAAAACCTGTTCAGTTACCTTAAAGAAAACGCTTAAAAATAGTAATAATACTGTTATTAACAGTATTATTACTTCATTGCTTTAAGGCCTTTAGGGCAAGGTCGAATCGGTTTAATACTCATTTAACCAACATCAACTAACATCATTTGTATTCGTGTTGGTTAAATCAGTGTAGTCACTTTTGCAATACTACTATTGAGTACCACCAATAGTCATTTCGTCAACTTTTAACGTCGGTTGCCCGACACCAACCGGCACACTTTGACCATCTTTTCCACAAACACCAACGCCAGCATCTAATTTGAGGTCATTACCTACCATACTAATTTTTTTCATTGCCTCAGGTCCGTTGCCAATTAGCGTAGCACCTTTAACTGGTGAGGTTATTTCACCATTTTCGATAAGATAGGCTTCAGAACTAGTGAACACAAATTTGCCCGAGGTAATATCAACTTGACCTCCGGCAAAGTTTGGCGCATAAATACCTTTTTTCACTGATTTAATTATATCTTCAGGGCTTGATTCTCCTGCCAACATATAGGTATTCGTCATTCTAGGCATGGGCAAATGCGCATAAGATTCTCGTCTACCATTGCCCGTTGGTTTTACCCCCATCAGCCCCGCATTATGTTTATCTTGCATGTAACCTTTTAAAATACCTTGTTCAATTAATACATTGTATTGTCCTGGCACTCCTTCGTCATCAATGGAGATTGAACCTCGACGATTAGCCAAGGTACCATCATCAACAATAGTACAAAGTTCAGAGGTCACTTGTTGACCAACCTTGCCTGAAAAAGCTGAAGAGCCCTTGCGGTTAAAGTCACCTTCTAGGCCATGGCCTACCGCCTCATGTAATAACACACCTGGCCAACCTGCACCTAAGACTACAGGGTAAGTTCCCGCAGGGGCTTCAATGGCCACCAAATTGATTAAGGCTTGTCTTACCGACTCTTCTGCATAAGCAAGGTATCTGGCTTTAGTATCACCTTGCTCAACCTCAAAGAAATAGCTGTAGTCAGTTCGGGCACCACCGCCAGCGCTTGCCCGCTCTCGTTTACCATTTTCTTCAACTAATACTGAGCAATTTAAACGGACCAAAGGTCTTTCATCAGTAGCATAAGTACCATCACTAGCAGTCACCAAAACAGTTTCATAAACACCTGACAAACTTACTATCACTTGTTTAACCCGACTATCCACTTGACGAGCATGAGCTTCAACTTGATGGAGTAAATCAATTTTCTGTGCTTGCGTTAGGCTGCCTAAGGGTTCAACAGACTGATATATTTGAATAGTCGGTTGGTGGTTAAATGCTTTGACAACAGCACCTTGACCAATTTCTGCGATACCTTTAGCCGCATCCGCGGCTTGTTGCAATGCTTCAGGATTAATATCATCAGAGTAAGCAAAGCCAGTTTTTTCACCTGAAATAGCGCGAACACCTACTCCTCTTTCAATATTATATGAGCCCTCTTTCACAATGCCGTCTTCTAATACCCAGGATTCATTTTGACTTGCTTGAAAATATAAATCGGCATAATCAACTTGTCGCCCCATCATACTTGTTAGGGTTTTTGCCAATATTTGATCATCAATATGGCTATCACTCAATAACGACTTTTCAACACTATTCATTAGTTTTACTTCTTTGTTTTTATTAATCTTTCTACCATTATTGGTGTAAAGGAGACTTTAAAGGCATACAGCGCCTAATCTTTGTTAACTTGCTTGTTTGGTAATCAACACTGATATAGCCTTCACCTGTTTCAATGCGTTGTTCAATCTCACCCCATGGGTTGATGATCATCGAATGTCCCCAAGTTTCTCGGCCGTTATCATGCTGTCCTTCTTGTCCTGCAGCGATAATATAGACTTGATTTTCAATGGCTCTGGCTTGCAATAGCGTTTGCCAATGAGCTTTACCTGTGACTTTTGTGAAAGCACTTGGAACCGTAATTATATCAGCTCCAGCATGTGCAAGCTGTTGAAATAAAAGTGGAAAGCGTAAATCAAAGCAAATAGTTAAGCCTACATTCGCAAAATCTGTTTCAACTAGACATATATCTTTGCCGGCTTGAGTAAAGCGTGATTCACAATAATTACTGGTGCTATCACTCACCTTGACATCAAATAAATGAATTTTATCGTATTGGCCTATTCGTTTTCCATCAGGGCTAAATATACAGCTAGTATTGGTAAATTTGTCCCCCGTCGGCGTTAAAATTGGAATAGAGCCAGCTACTAAGTATACGCTAAATTTTAAAGCAAGTTGAGCAAGTGCTACTCGTAAATCATCGTTATCGGCTGAATTTTTGGCAAGTAGTAATTGCTCACTATCTTTGCCACCAAAATATAAGCAGCATTCAGGCAGTACAACTAAGTGCGTAATTGTCTCTGCGGGTAAGGTAGCTTGTTGAGGTGGCTTAGTTGTTATGTGTGCTAAATATTTAGCAATGGTTTCGAGGTTAGCTGCTACATCAGTTGATGATGATAATTGTATTAAACTGAGTTTAACCATTAACCACTTCACCCTTTGGTAAGAAAGAAGATTTTTGCCCAGACACTTGCCCTTGGTCTACTGGTTGTGGTGACTTAGGGTTATCAATACTAATATTTTTACTTTTACGTTCAACTTCTTCAAATATGGGATCAGCGATCGTACCACTGAGCTCAAATAGAAACTCAGACACCACCTGTGATTTAATGACTTGATCAATGGCAACACCCGCGGCAAAAAAAACAGGGTTTGCTGAAGACGCTATCCAAGCTAATACTGGCAGGCTTGACGTTAAATTAGGCTTATAAGACAAGTCATAATGTAAATCTCCTGATATCAAATTTGTGTGACCTTGCATAAATAAATCGCCAGCTGTACCCTTCATTTCAGTATTGTTAGTGGTTACTATCCCTTGTTGCAATTGGTAATCACCTTGAATACTACTATAAAACATACCATCACTAAAAATGTCTCGAAAGTCTAAGGTTAATTTACGTACTAATGATTGCAGGCTAAGCACTGAAAATACGCGGGCTTTATCATTAATATCAGCAAGGTAACCATCATCTAAGCGGGCACTAACGTTGCCATTAAGTTGCTCAATATCAAAATTATGAAAACCACCCTGCCAATTAAGGTCTAGATTGATGTTGGCACCACTATCTTTAATAATAGAATCATAACCCAGTGCCAGAAGTTCAGTTTCAATATCTTCAATAAACAAATCAGCTATAAGAGAAGACTGAGATTCTTGCAGATTATGTCGCCATTGTCCTGATAATGCCAAGATTGACTTACCTCTTCTAGCCGTAAAATCATTGAGTGCAATAGTTTCTTGATCAAGCCGCTCTATTTTGGCATCAACTTCACCTAAGCTTAAATTGTCGATAATGCAGGAGTCACAATGAAAGGTGACGGGTGGTATATTGGCAAAAATCGAGTTATTGCTCACTTCAGTTTCAATGTGAGTGCTATTGTTGTTAGGCAATTTACTCTCGACGTTGTTCGCTAATGCTGGTTCACCCTCAGGCTTATTGTTATGAATGTTCATACCAACTTGTGGTTCAATTTTTTTATCTGCTAAAGGTTTTTCATTGGTTAATTGAATATTTAAAAACTCAGCATTAACATCGATTCCTTGCTCAAGCCAATCAGGGTAAATTTTTATTTGACCTCGGGTTTCTTTAGCATTAATTTCTAATCGCCACCAGTCTTGCTTATCTAACAAATTAAAAGATAGGTTATTTAACTGTTGATCGCCTATTGTTAATTGATCAACCGAGCCACGTATTCGCTTTGGTTTGGGGAATAAACGGTGTTCAGAAGTCCAATCACCTTTGTTTAACGCATCAACCCTAGTCGGACTAGCAGAGGCGATAATGTCACTGATTACAGACTGCCAACGGGCAAAATCAGCATTGGCCAAATTAGTGGTAATATGAAAGCCATCACTTGGTAACGCCATTTTTCCTTGACCAAGCATTAAGTTAGCGCGGGTAAAGACAGCTTTATCATGAGTTAATATGCCGCTAAACTGCAACTCATCTGCCAAACTAACCCGCACATTTGATTGTGCTATCTGTCCATCTACTTCAACAAGCAAGGGTTTTAGCTGATCAATACTTTTAGAATAAGGAGCAGGTAAATCAAATTGGGTTGAATTCAAGTCTGAGCTAAACTCTGCTTGATACGAGAAGCCGCCTTGATGGTGGTGATAAAGCGATACTTCACCTTGCCAATCAAGATTACCTTGAGTGTAGGCTTTTAGTTTATCAGGAATATGGTTAAGCCAATCACTTTCTTGCCATTGTCCTTTCAACTCAATACTGGTGTCATAATAATCTTCTTTATTACCGCCTGTAACAGATAACTGCAGTGGTAAGTCTTGCCAAACCAGCTGTAAATTTTGAGTCGTTATATTAGCATTGCTAAAACTTAACTGCCCAAATATGTCACTAAAATGCATCTCTGGGGTTTTTAATTGTGCTTGATTTCCAGCAAAATTGATATTACCGGTCGCCAACGCTTGCGCATCTCCCTGCAGTGGCAAGTGTAACTGAAAATCACCACTTACCTCGCCCTTGAGGTTTAATTGTGCTAATACGCCACCAACACTAGTTTGCAACGAACTCTGATCCATTAAAGCGGCAATATACTCTGTCTTGGTCGTATTAATGTTAGCATCAACATTTAAAATTGCTTGGCTGCCTAAATCGGCAATAGCTGCTGTTACACCAGTAACATCTAGGCCTGTTAATGAGCCACTGCGCCCAGTAATTAACATACTATTATTGGTGAAATTCAAATTGGCGAAAAAATCAGTAATCGAGGACCAGTCCTCAGCAAATTTAAACTCAGCCTCGCTCAGTTCAGCATCAACAACAAAAATACCGCTACCGTCTGTAAATGGAAACTGACGCATAGGGCCATTAATTAATACTTGAGCATCCTCAACTCGACCGGATATGAAAGCTCTGTTTAAATAATTAACCAAGTTATCGCTCATCAATGGCAAAGGTAAATAACGCCCAACTAAACTAGCATCAGCATTTGCTATATTGGCCAATAGTGATAACTGTGCTTGTCCTTCAGCAGGCATCGATACACCTAACTCTGCAGAGATATCAATCACTTCAGAATTAAACTCTAAATCGTTTATAGCCAATAACCAGTCGTTTTCGTTAAAGGTAGCAGTGACCCCTGCGGATATTTTTTGGTAAGGGAATGCTGCCACAAATAAGTTATCAAAATCTAACTGCCCTTGCTCAGCTTGAAAGTCTATCGCTAAATATTGATCAACATAACTTAATTTTCCGCTAACGTTTTCTATACCAGGTATACCATTGCTGTGACGACTACTTAGCTGGGTAACCTCAGCAAGCACTTGCAGCTCGTCTTGTTGTTTGCGAATAAACAGTTCTTCCACGTTACCTATTAATTGCGCAGCCGCTAGTTTCTCTCGTGTTGCTTGTTTCATAACAAATAAGGGTGACAATGGCGATAACATGGATAAATCGATATTAGAGACGTAAAAGGTGTACTCATTATTATCTTGGCTAAATTGAGACGTAAATTCTATTGGGGTTTGATCATTAAGCTGCCAAACAAGTGGCGAACTAAACACAGTAAAATCATGCGTTAGTTCGTCTTTCATTAGTAATAGTTGACCAGATTGCAGGGTTAATTGTTGCTGGTTGTTGGCAAGTAACCAATTTAAGCTGCTTTGTGCAAAATTTACTTGCAAGCGCTCGGCATGACTATTTTCTAGGCTTAACCATGCAGAAAAATTAATATCTGTTGCTGTTTCATTGTTATTTGCAACAAGTACGTTGCCCAACCAAGGTGCTATGTCAATATGGTTAGCTTGTAAAAAAACATTTCCAGTCAAACTTGTTAAAGAGTCACCCAACACATCAATGTTTACCTGCAAATTATTTGAACTCACACCATTAAAAACAACACTGCCCTGTGCTTGGTGTCGCTGCTCAGTATTCAACCACTGCATTTGGCTAATATTAACACTACTGACCGCCGTCTCTTTTCTGACCGTAATAAGGCTATCACGCACAGAAAAACGTTTAATACGATTTAAAAATAAGTAACTTACTGCTTCTATGTCAGCATTAATATCGTGACTAGTATTAGCCTCTTGACTATCGATAAATGAATTACTGCGCCATAAAGCCTCAGACAAATCAACTTCCACACCCGATAAAATAAGATCTTTTGAAATAAGCTTTTGCTGGCTTAGTGTTTGCCAAAAATCAACCTGCAGCTCAAGTTGCTTGACCGATACAGAAGCATTTTCGCTATTAAGAATAATAACATCATCAAGTAAAAGAACGGGGCCTGATTTTTGCCATTTCATTGATAATGTGCCAATAGTAATATTGGCTTGGGACTTTGCATTGATATAGTTTTGAACATGTAACTTGTAATGATGTATGTGAGGCAACAACAAACGACAAGCACTAATAATCACAGCTAATAATACTAATAAAATAGCAGCTGTTTTATATAGGCGACTTAGCCATAAATTTAGAATGCTTACAATATTCATTGTCTTCAATACATGCTCTAACTTAATACTACACGAAGTGTTGGCTATAGGCTTACATCATAACAACGTCAAATTGTTCTTGATTATACATTGGCTCGGCTTGTACATTGATCACCTTACCAATGAACACCTCAACTTCACCTAAATTATGACATTCATCATTTAATAAAAACTCACTGACTGCATTTGAGGCATATACTCTAAACTTATCAGCGTCATGAGCACGGTTTACTCGAACAATTTCACGAAGAATTTCAAAACAAACAGTTTCCACTGTTTTTAAGTGACCTCGGCCAGCGCAAAGTGGGCACTCGCCACACAACACATGTTCTAGGCTTTCTCGAGTACGTTGCCGAGTCATTTCAACTAAACCCAAAGCAGAAAAACCATGCAAACTATATTTTACCTTATCTTTACTCATCGCCATATCAAGACTATGTAACACCCTGTGTTTATGATCTTCATTGTGCATATCGATAAAGTCCACAATAATGATACCACCTAAATTTCTCAATCTAAGTTGTCTGGCAATAACCTGTGTTGCTTCAATATTAGTGCTAAAGATAGTATCTGCGAGGTTGCGATGGCCAACAAAAGCTCCGGTATTAATATCTATAGTCGTCATCGCTTCCGTTTGATCTATGATTAAATAGCCACCAGATTTAAGTTCGATTTTTCGGTGTAGGGCACGTTGAATTTCATGTTCAACAGAAAACAAGTCAAAAATTGGTCTTTCACCAGGATAATATTCCAATAATGGTGTGAGTTCAGGTACAAATTCCTTGGTAAAAAAAGTTAACTCGTCAAAGGTTAATTTAGAATCAACGCGGATCCTCTCTATCGCTATGCCTACGGCATCACGTAATATCCGTGACGATAAGGATAAGTCTTGGTAAAGAGGAAGTTTTGTTTGTTTACGTTGTTTACGTACTAAGACTTTTTGCCAAACTCGCCTTAAAAATTCCGCATCATGTTGAAGCTCTAATTCACCTGCGCCTTCACCCGCTGTTCGCACAATAAAGCCTTGATTTTCATCACAGTAAGGGCTAACTATAGTCTTTAGTCGCTCACGCTCTTTACTGTCTTCAATACGTAAGGAAATGCCTGCATGTTGAGAGTTTGGCATTAGTACTAAATGACGTGATGCCACGGTAATATCAGTGGTCAATCTGGCACCTTTAGTACCTAGGGGATCTTTAACTACTTGTACAACAATATATTGGCCTTCGTGCACGAGAGAGCGTATATCAGCAATTTGCTCAGTATCATCTTTTAAAATCAATTTACTTTTGATGTCTGAAGCATGTAAGAAAGCTGCTTTATCTAAGTTAATATCTACAAAAGCTGCTTGCATACCAGGAAGAACACGAATAACTTTACCTAAATAAATATTACCTACAATGCCCCGTTTAGCTTGTCGTTCAATGTGAACTTCTTGCAAGGAACCATTTTCTATCAATGCAACACGTGTCTCACTGGGGGTAACATTAATTAATAACTCAGCACTCATATACAGCCCTTAAGTAAAAGATCATTTGGCGACAATAGCACCATGATAGCCAGCATTGTTAAGTAGCTGAGCAGTTTCATAAAGTGGTAAGCCTACTACAGCAGAGTAGCTTCCGTTTATGGTTTTAACAAATTGTCCGGCAATACCCTGAATACCATAACTGCCAGCTTTATCTTGCGGCTCACCCGTTAACCAATACGCTTGAATTTCAGTTTTAGATAACGCTTTAAACGTCACCTCTGTGGTAATAACCTGCCCTTCTAGGCCTCTGGCGTTAACTAATGCAATAGCTGTTAACACCTGATGTTGGCGATTTGATAACGAGGATAGCGTCGCAATACAGTCGTCTTCGTTTCTGGGCTTGCCTAGTATTTTGTTATCAATCACTACACAAGTATCAGAGCCTAAAACACTGGTCACTTTTTGTTGTGCACAATTCAATGAGTCAAATACATGTAACGCTTTTTGTTTTGCCAAACGTAATACATAATCATAAGCTAACTCAGACGGTAAAATACGTTCATCAATGTCACTGGCTTGCACGGTAAATTGATAGCCCAACTGTGCCAAAAATTGTTTACGTCGAGGCGATTGAGAGGCCAATATTAATACGTTAGCCGAAGGTTGGTCATCAACAGTTGCGCTTTTCATGTCATCATTACTTCTAGTTTACGAGGCAAATAAATAAGGTTATTAAATAATGTTTTTTATTATTTAATACGAAAGTGTCTACGAACACGGCGAAGCAATAAAAATACCCAGGGCCATAAAACAACGGTTGTCACGACCGGGTATAAATAATTGGGTAGAAAAACCACATCACTTAAGAAGCGTTGCAACCAAAAAACCACAAGATGGTACTGAGCAGCTAACACGCCAATAATTAAAGCTTGTTGCCACACTGAGAAATTTCTAATTTGTTGAAAGTTAACAACCACAATATAAATTGATAATGCCATGGCACACGCATGAACACCAAGTACTGAGCCTAATAAAATGTCTAAAATAAGTCCTGTAAACCAAGCAGTTATCACATTCACTTTATTTGGTAATGCTAAGCACCAGTAAACTAGCACAATAAGTACCCAGTCAGGTCGAAACATATCTACGCTTAAGGGCATGGGCATAATGCTAGCAACTAGCGCAACAATAACACTCAACATAATAACAAAACCATTATGACGAAACATTAACGTTCACCCAATTGCGATTTTTTCTGGCTGGTGTCTTTTGTTGATGGAGGTAATTTAGGCTTACTTTCAGCATTTATTGACAGCAGTAACATGTAGCGTAA
>JBELHN010000062.1:0-12021 GCA_042091395.1 Colwellia sp. | reverse complement strand
CTCTATGAGCGAGGGATTTTAAATCCCTTGTGTCTACCAATTCCACCACCCGGGCTAAATGGAGGCGGATACCAGAATCGAACTGGTGTACACGGATTTGCAATCCGCTGCATAACCACTCTGCCAACCCGCCATTTAACTAACGATAATTATTCCTTTAATGATATTCAAAACTATTGAAATGGAGCGGCTAACGAGACTCGAACTCGTGACATTCACGTTGGCAACGTGATGCTCTACCAACTGAGCTACAGCCGCTAAATTATTCAATATTTTTTAATATACATAAACAAAGCATAATAATTGAATCTGCTTTATTTGCTGACTGCCTGTCAACGAAAACGCATTCTACATCTAAATATTTAACAGTCAACTAATAAATTAACTTTTTACGCTAACTGCTTAAAAAGCGAGTTGATTGCTGTATTTTTAACAATCGTGGCTAATGACAAAAGGTTAATGTTGAAAGTGGCTATTAACCTAGCTACCTTTTAACTCTGGCCAAGCTGCTTTAAAGTAATTAAAACACGTCGTTACTGTTAATACAGTAGCAATAAAGTAAAAACCGTATGCTAAATAATTAATAACTTCATGTGGCAGATAAAATAAAATCAAAGGAATGTCATAACTTGGTTGCCAAATAAGCCCCATAATACCCAGCATTTGTGCAGCAGTTTTATACTTGCCCATATTTGATACAGCGATAATTTCGCGTTTACCAATAGAGGCCATAAATTCACGTAAAGCACTAATAAAAACCTCTCTTGCTATCATAATAATTGCGGCAATTGAGACTAACCAAGAACTGTAGTCTTGCGCAATCATAACAAGGGCAACAACAACCATAAGTTTATCTGCAACAGGATCGATAAAAGCACCAAAAGAAGAAGATTGATTCAATTTTCTGGCTAAATAACCATCTAAAATGTCACTAATAGATGCTAACCAAAAAACAGCAAAAGCGCCGAAGTTGCTCCAAGAAAGTGGTAAATAGAAAATCAAGAGAAAAATAGGGATCAATATGATCCTAAATAAGGTTATTTGGTTAGGTATAGTCCACATTTTTTCTTCACTACAAATTTTTTCTTTAGTTTACACAAGTTGTTATAGCAGTGCTACGACATAATATAACTAGTTCAAGTAAAAATAAATTAGACAGCTATTTGAAAACTGTTTATGACCTTATAGCTGAGGTTAATGCGTTACCCTATAGTGCTATTTTTCATGAAGTGCATCGTGTATTTTCTTTGCAAGCACCTGACTAATGCCTGGCACTTTTGATAAAGTATTTACATCGGCTTGCAATACTTCCTGTAAACCACCTAAAAAAGTTAACAAATTCTGACGTTTTTTAGTGCCAATTCCCTCAATCGATTCTAAACGTGATTTTTTACTGGCTTTTTGCCTTTTAGCTCTGTGCCCTGCTATGGCAAAACGATGTGACTCATCACGAATATGTTGGACTAAATGCAGTGCTGGTGATGTTGCCGGTAAAGAAATTAATTGATGATTACCAGCAAGAATTAATGTCTCAAGACCAGGCTTTCTCGATTCCCCCTTAGCGACACCAACAAGTAGAGGGGTCTTTTTTAAAGCTAACTGATTAAAAAAGTCCTCTGCTTTAGCAAGTTGTCCTTTACCACCATCGATAAAAACAATATCCGGCAGCTTTTCTAATGCACTCTGTTCTTCGGGCTTTTCTGGGTGCGCTTTTAATTTTCCATAGCGTTTAGTTAATGCAAAAGCCATTGCCGCATAATCATCGCCAGGCGTTATTCCCGTAACATTATAACGACGGTAATCAGTTTTAAGTGGTCCATCCTGATTAAAAACGACATTCGAAGCCACCGTTTGCTGACCCATAGTATGACTGATATCAAAACATTCAATACGGTGAATACCGGACTCTAATTCAAACACATCATTTAAAGCAATAAAACGCGCTTGCATTGACTCTTTATGACTATTTCGGGTAACTAGTGCTGTTTGTGCATTAGTACTCGCTAGCTTCAGGTATTGAGCTCTTTCACTGCGACTATTAGTTGAAATTTTTACCTCAAAACCAGCTTGAGTGCTGAGAAGTGCTGTGAATTCGTTTATTTCACCGATAGACTCTTCTATAACAATTTCTTTGGGAATATTACCGTTCACCTGATCGTGGCTTAAGGGATCATTACTTAAATAATGTTGCGCAATAAAAGCTTGTAATATGTCACTGTCTGAGGTGTTAATAGGTACTGTTGGAAAGTAACTTTTATTGCCTAATATTTTGTGCTGTCTAATAAATAATAGGTGAATACAAGCTTGGTTTTTATTACGATATAAACCAACAACATCAAGTTCAGCAACATGACCACTCACATGTTGCTGCTGTTGAACCTTACGCAGAGTCACTATTTGATCTCGGTATTTTGCTGCCAACTCAAAATTCAAATGATTACTCGCTAGCTCCATTCTCTCTACAAGTTGTTCAATCACCTTAGAACTTTTACCCTGAAGAAATAGCTTAGCTAAATTAACTTGTTCTAGGTAATCTTGTTCAGATATTTTATCAACACAGGGAGCTGAGCAACGGCCTAATTGGTATTGTAGACATGGTCTTGAACGAGCTCGATAATAACTGTCTTCACATTGCCTAATTGGAAATATTTTTTGCATTAAACGTAAACTGTCCCAAACCGCTCCAACTGTTGGAAAAGGGCCGAAATAATCACCTTTAACTTTTTTGCCACCTCGATACAAACCAAGTTTAGGGTGCTTATGAGCAGTAATCAGTAAATAAGGGTAGGATTTATCATCACGCAATAATATGTTGTATTTAGGTTGGTATTTCTTAATATAGTTGTTTTCAAGTATTAACGCTTCACCTTCAGTATGAGTCACTGTTACTTCAATAGCAGCAATTTGTTTAACTAAAGCTTTCGTCTTAACTGAGGCCAATTCTTTACGAAAATAGCTCGTTAAACGTTTTTTTAAGTCTTTTGCTTTACCCACGTAAATAACTGTTTGCTGGTTATCATACATGCGATAAACACCTGATTGCTCAGTTACTGCACGCAAAAAAGCCTCACTGTCAAAACAAGAGGCTTGTGAATTGGTTACTGCATTAGTCACCTTACCTTGCGGTATATTTGACGTCATAATTCAGCTGTCTGTTAACTATTAAAGAGTTTCTGTTTTTAACATACCATGACGAATGGCCAGATGAGTAAGCTCTACATCATTACTCACATTCAACTTTTCAAACATGCGATAGCGATAACTATTAATTGTTTTGGTGCTTAAGTGTAAGTGTTCAGATATTGCTGGTACTTTATCACCGCGAGTTATCATCACCATAATTTGTAACTCACGATCAGATAATGCATTGAATGGGTTATCGTCAACAGACTTAAATTGGCTCAAGGCCATTTTTTGGGCAATATCAGGGGGTAAGTAGCGTTGGCCACTATTAACAGCTCGAATGGCATTTACCATCTCGTCAGGGCCCGCTTCTTTTGTTAAATATCCAGCGGCCCCTATTTGCATAACTTTAGTAGGAAAGGGATCCTCAGTATGGGCTGTTAACACAATAATTTTTACATCTGGGGCAAAACGCAATAATTTTTTGGTTGCCTCAAGTCCTCCCATACCCGGCATATCCATATCCATAAGTAAAACATCAGGTTGACGTTGCCGACAAAATTTTATGGCATCTTCCCCTGTTTCACACTCCCCTATAACAGTCAATCCTCTGACACTACTTAAGATTTTATTAATGCCTACACGCACAAGGTGGTGGTCATCAACTAATAAAACATTTATCACGCCAAAAAACCTCGATATAAAACATAGTCATTTAGAGTATCGGTAAAATTAACACTAATCAATTTAAAAATACGATAACTAGTGTAGTTTACAAGAAAAACACAGTAATATTTACAGTTTGTTATTTTTTAACCAACTATTTAATAAGCCAATTTGACCATTTTTATAGGCTGCATAGGTTAACCGAACGGCATTACTTAAGATGACACTGTCAGACCAGTTTGTTTGCTGACTAATAAGCTCGTAACAATGCTTTGCTTCGGGCGACATATAACCTCGCATTTCTTGTAAGCCGCGCTCTTTTTGTTTTTCTCGGTAGCGTTTTTGTTTTTGAGCGTTGGTCATACTCACTTTTTTGATGGGTAATTCATTATCTGCTTGAGGCTTTAACATAACAACCTACTTAAAATTGACAAGATAAAAGTATAGTACCTATATCAGCCACATAATCAAGCAAGACTGAGTTATGGCTAACCAATTTATTTACGACTTTTTGACTGTTCAGAGTTGTTAAGAGTACAAGTGTACGCTAAAGTAGCCATCTAAAATTATTATTGGATTCTAGCTTATCATGGCGATGCCACAACAAGACTCATACAGTAAAGAAGATTTAATAAAAGCAGGTACCGGCGAATTATTTGGCGAAGGTAATTCGCAACTTCCATCAGATAACATGTTAATGATGGATCGCATCATAACGATAACCGAAGAAGGTGGTGAAAACGGTAAGGGTTTTATCCTTGCCGAATTAGATATTACGCCTGATTTATGGTTTTTTGATTGTCATTTTAAAGGTGACCCAGTAATGCCCGGTTGCTTAGGTTTGGATGCAATGTGGCAACTCGTTGGCTTTTTCCTTGCTTGGACAGGTGGTCCAGGTAAAGGGCGCGCATTAGGAGTCGGTGAAGTTAAATTTACTGGACAGATATTACCATCATCGAAAAAAGTAACGTTTAAGATAGACTTTAAACGTGTAATCAAGCGCAAGTTATACATGGGTCTTGCTGATGGCAGTGTAAGTGTTGACGGCAGAGAAATATATACAGCAAAAGATTTAAAAGTTGGATTATTTACCGATACCAGCACGTTTTAATGCTAGGTGGCTTACACTCTTATGAAAAAAGCACTGTAAAGTGCTTTTTTTATGGAATAAATGAAGTGTTACTCATTTCGTAATTTAATTTTAACAATGAAATTACGAAACGTTATGACTTAACCGTTTTAACCTAAAGGCAAATAAACTAAAAAGAGATAGTAGTGACCAAAAGTAAAGGCCTGCTCCTTGCCTTTCTACTTTTTCTTCTGTATCACCACAATCCTCTTCTTCTCCGGCAATAGGATTGAGTAATACAGCCCTGGCTACATCAACCATCACCGCATTACCGTTCTCATCAAAAACCTGCTCACCTTTCTCATCATAACTCGTTGCTTGCATTATCGCGGTCGCTGAGATTTGACCTGCATCATTAATATCTTTAGCTGTTATAATGTCGTAAGGAGAATTACAGCTCAGTAAATTATTAACATTGACAATTTTTGGGGTATCACTGGATAAATCATAGATAAATGCAGCAGTACGGCGCGGGTTTTGAGGACTGTCATTATGAGTTTCTGTTTGTCCCTGGCCTACAATAATACCTTGATTATTAATAGCATAAGCAATACTTACAGAGCTCCCAAAAAAATCTTCGGGTAGAATAACTTCTACCTCGCTATCGGGTTTAGTGGTGTCAACATAAAAGAATTTTTGAACAAAAGTATCCTGACTTCTGGCGTAACCGACTGCAATACCATTATCATTTATATCATAAGCAATTGAATAATCAATAAAATTCCTAAAGCCATAATGTTTTTGATTCAAATCAAATACAACTTTATTACCTTCTGAGTCTTCTTTAAAGACCACCGCATAAGAGGCACTAGCACGCTCATTGACTTGAGGTGTCACTACATCATTGTTATCCCAACCAGTAGCATAACCAACAGCTACGCCACTATTATTAATAGCAAGTGCACGACTAAAGAATGACCTATCATCTTCAGGGTTAGGGGTTACTAATAATCCTAATGGATCAGACTGAACCTCTCCTGAATCAGATATTGTTGCTTTAATACCTTGGAGGTAGTACAGATTTTCAACAACCTTCTGTTGACATATTTCGTAAGGAATATCGTCTAAAATATCTGGGTCAGCACAACCGCCATTTTCTTCCTCTAGATAATCTTGCGCACCCGGTGTTAATTGATAACTTTCATAGCCAACAGCAACACCATTTTCATTCATATCAATAATGGCAGAAACACCTCCGCCGAAACGTGCTTCGGTTGGTATTATCGAAAAAAATGTTGTGCCATTATCAGGAGAGAAAAAACCACGCTCACCATGTTGGCGTAGCCAAAAGTTTCGCTCTTCACCATTACTGTCGATAAATGTGTCACTTACCTCGCCATCACTATTAATAAATTCTGTCATTGGTAAGTAAGGTGCTGTAGCTTTACCAAAAATTTGACCGTTATCGGTTATACCTTCAATGATATTGACAGTTGAGCGAGTGACGACTTCTGTACATGGGTTACCATCAAAGTCCGTATCAAATATGCAAAAGTCTTGCGAGGGACCACCATCTCCAAAATTAACAAAGGCGGCTTGGTCTTCTACTATTTGATATTCATAATTTTGATTACTACTACTGTTTCTCTTACTTTCTAAGTATAACTTTGCCCATGCAAGGTCGTTGGCTGTAGGGTCACCTGCTTTCATGGCATCAAGATCTTCAATCTCTTCTAGACCAAAAACCAGATCTTTATTCGTTAATGCCAAAGTTACTATGGCATCAAAGTCATCATCATCTAAATAATCAAACTGTACCGGAAAATTATAAGCATTTGAACCCGACAACGCTATTTGTGTTTGTTGGTTAATATTACCACCAAAGGTATAACCTATGGAGTTTTCATCAACTTCAATAACTTCATATTTAGCGGCATAACTGTAACTTAAAACACTGAGACTGATAACCCCACTGATACCTAAGTTCAAAATATTGTTAACAATTTTTTTCATTCTACTTGATTACTCTAATTAGTTGTATTGTAAATATTAAAGGCTAACTTATTCTCAAATGTATAAAAATACAGCAATAATATAATATGTATAAGTTTACTGAAAGGTAACTTTAGCAAGGCATTGTACAGTATTATTGGACAATGGCTAATACGTTATAAATCACCGTTCATCAAGTTCTTGCCATCGAGCGTAAACTACCTCTAATTTTGACTCTTCTTGGGATAACTGGTTCAACACTTGCTGAGTTATTTTTTCATCTTGACTAAAAAAACTAGCATCATTAACCTGTGCTTGTAATGCAGTTATCGTATCCTCTAGTGCATCTATTTTTTCAGGTAAGCTGTCAAGCTCTCTGGCCTCTTTAAAAGAAAGCTTTTTCTTTTTAGGTGCATGGACTGCTGAACTATTAGCCTGTTTTTCGTTAGTTTGTTTTACTTCGTTATCCGAGGGCTTTTTATCAAGGCCTTCAGTCATGTTTTTGCGTTGTAAATTTTTTAATGTCAAGTACTTGTCAACGTCGTCATAACCACCAACAATTTGATTAATCTGCCCTGTTCCATCAAAGTACAAACAAGTATTCACACAGTTATTAACAAAATCACGGTCATGGCTCACTAAGATAACCGTTCCGGAATAATTAGCGACAACTTCTTCTAGTAACTCGAGTGTTTCAATATCAAGATCGTTAGTCGGCTCATCGAGGATAAGTAAATTACTGGGTTTTAAAAACAATCTTGCTAGTAACAACCTGTTTTTTTCCCCTCCAGATAAAGCTCTTACTGGGGTTCTAGCTCTTTTAGGGCTGAATAAGAAATCTTGTAAATAGCCAAGCACATGACGGGAACGGCCGTTAACCATTACCTCTTGCTTTCCTTCGCCTACAATTTCTTGCACCGTCTGATTAAGGTCTAAAGCTTCTCGGTGTTGGTCGAAATAAGCAATATCTAAATTAACACCAGAGCGCATTTTACCGCCACTAGCAGCCTGTTTTTCCATAATTAACTTTATCAAAGTCGATTTACCAGTGCCATTAGCACCAATCAACGCTAGTCGATCATTTCTAGAGATTAATAAATTGAGTTGCCTGATAACTACTTTATCACCAAAAGCAACATCAACCCCTTCTGCTTCAAAAACAAGCTTACCTGAGCGTTCGCCTTGGGTAATATTCATACTGCTTTGATTACGGACATCTCTGCGTACAGCTCGCTCTTTTCGTAATTTTTCTAAAGAACGAACACGGCCTTCATTGCGAGTGCGTCGGGCTTTAATACCTTGTCGGATCCAAACTTCTTCTTCAGCTAGTTTTTTATCAAATAAAGCATTTTGTTGCACCTCAACATTTAAATCATGTTGCTTTTGTTCAATATAAATATCGTAATCGCCTGGATAACTTTTTAGTTGGCCGCGATCTAAATCCAAAATTCGGGTTGAAAGACCTCGAATAAACGCCCTGTCATGGCTAATAAAAATAATGGTACCAGCAAAGTCTTTTAAAAATTGTTCAAGCCATAAAACACTGTCAATATCTAAATGGTTGGTTGGCTCATCCAGTAACAAAATATCGGGGCTAGTAACAAGGGCTTTAGCTAAAGCCACTTTTCGTAACCAACCACCCGACAAATCGCAGATTTTAGCGGCGGCATTTAACGATAACGTACTCATTGCTTGCTCTATACGTTGTTCATCTTGCCAAGCATTTGCCTGTTCTAACTCTTCTTGAACATGCGCCAGTTTATTTAAGTTTTTCTCACTGGGATCTTCACTTATAAGTTGAATTAAGCCGTGATAACGACGAATCAATTCAGCATTTTCTTTAACACCCTCAGCAACATAATCAAACACTGTCATATCAGATGACTCAGGTGGATCTTGCTCAAGCATTGCCATTTGCATGGTACTAGACTTTAATATTTGACCATCATCAAGGTTTTGTTGCCCCATCAACACTTTCATTAAGGTTGATTTACCCGCACCATTTCGCCCAACTAAACAAATACGCTCACCTGTTTGAACGCTAAGTTCAGCTTTATCTAAAATTTTATCTTCACCAAAGGCGAGTTCACCGTTGGCTATTCTCAATAATTCCATAATTGTTATTAACTTCTATTTTATGCTTCCAGCTAAATGTTTAACTTGATCTTGGGTAAATGGCCAAAATAATTTAGTGGTATGTGTGTTGTTTGGTTCTAACTTTTCTAAAACAGGAATGTGAACGCCGTATAACTCAACTAGAGGTTTAAGCTCATGAGTAACGTATTCCTGATCAATGATATCTATCACTGTTAACTGTTTTTTGGGTATTACAGCCAGGCATAGTGTTAATGCCTTTTCGCATAAATGACAGCCATCTGAACTATAAAGGTTATATGTATTCATAATGATTCACTCGAGCTTAATGAGCCAAACGTTTAATAGACCAGCTATTGTGAATATGTTTATTTCGAACAAAATCTTTGTCGCGAGTTAATTCTGACATCGATTGTGCCCTCAATCCAGCAGCCGTTAGCGCATCAATATCTATTTTAAAATTTCGTTTATTATTGGTAAAAAAGATTTCCCCACCTCGGTTTAACGATTTTAATGCATCAATAATTAATTCAACATGATCGCGTTGCACATCAAAGCTGTCTTCCATTCGTTTTGAATTAGAAAAGGTTGGTGGGTCAATAAAAATAATATCAAACTTAGTAGTATTTTTTTTCAACCAATCAAGACAGTCTGCCTGAATAAATTGATATTTATGACCACTTAGTTTATTGAGTGAAAAATTATCCTGTGCCCAATTGAGGTAAGTATTTGACATATCAACAGTAGTGATACCCGCAGCACCATGCACAGCTGCTTGCACTGAGACAGAACCGGTATACGCAAATAAATTAAGTAATGTTTTACCCTGTGATTTTTTGGCTACAATTTGTCTGGTTTTTCGGTGATCTAAAAACAATCCGGTATCAAGGTAATCCCACAAGTTGATTTTAAAATGCGCACCATGCTCATTAATGGTTAGTGACTGCTTAGACTTGTCAATACGTTGATATTGGTTACTACCTTTTTGCTTGGCACGGGTTTTTAAAATAACCTTATCAGTAGGTATATCAAGCACTTTCGGAGCCCAATAAATCACTTCTTGCAAACGTTGCTTGGCTTTTTGTTCTTCAACTGTTTTTGGCGCAGCATATTCTTGAATAACCAAGTATTCACCATAGATATCAATAGCTACGTTATATTCAGGAATGTCTCCATCATATAAGCGATAGGCTTCAATATTATTAGATTTTAACCAGCCCTTTAAATTCTTTCGATTTTTTTTGAGCCTATTAGCAAATGCGCTGTCTTGTTCTGCAAAATTAGAGTGAGGGTTTAATGCATCCTTGTTTTTTTGTTTTTCATCAATATTATACAAAGCTAGCTGGCAGTCTAATGGGCCATTTTTAAATTTATAACGCTTAGCACTTGATAATTTCAGCATCGCTAACAAATCAACGTTAGCGGTTAAAATAGCGAGCTGCCAATCAATGAATTGTGCTTTCAGCTTTTGTCCAAATAAAACAAAGTTTTCAACGAGTTCTGGTAACTCACCAATTCTCTCACCATAGGGTGGATTAAACACTATCGTACCTGGACCACCAAAGGTATTATTCATGTCGTTAGTATTTTTACAAGAAAATTCAATGTATTGTTGTAAACCAGCATTTCTAGCATTTTGTTGAGCGGTTCTTAACACTCGCCCGTCGATATCAATACCAAACACTTTAACCTTAACTGCTGCTAACCCCTCAGCAGATTCATCAATGGCTGTGGCTAATGCTTGTTCCCAAAGTTCAATATCGTGCATTAGCCATTTATCAAAGCCCCATGAGGGTCTATCTATTGCGGGGGCTTGTTTCGCTGCCATTGCAACAGCTTCAATTAAAATGGTGCCTGAGCCACACATTGGATCGACTAAGGGTTTGCTAGTATCAGTTAGCCAACCAGAACGTAACACCAATGCCGCCGCTAAATTTTCTTTTAATGGCGCGGCACCCGAATGTTGACGATAACCTCGCTGAAATAAACCACGACCTGAAAAATCCAAGAAAATAGTTACTGTATCGCGCAATAACCTTGCTTGAAAACTGATTTGTGGCGATTTTTTATCAACATCTGGCCGAGGTAAGCCTTGCTCTCTAAATTGATCAACAATGGCATCTTTAATGGTTAAACCACCAAATTGACTATTACGAATTGTTTCACTGTAGCCAACAAAATCAATGGCAAAAGTAGTAGTTGCACTAAATACAGAGGGCCAATTAACTTCACTCGCCGCTTGAAATAATTCATCCTTATCTTTGGCCTCTCCCTCCCCTAGTTTCAGCATAATTCGAGTAGCTAGGCGAGTCCAAAGCGATATTTTATAACCCAAAGCTAATGACGCCTGAAAATAAACACCTTCAGGCTTTTGAACCACATTATCTGCACCTAAATTTTTTACCTCGTTGGCCAGTAGAATTTCAATACCTGGTGAGGTAAGTGCTAAAAATTGTTGTGTGGGTTCTTTCATTAGGTAATTCCAGTGTTAACTATGGCGAGATTATATACGCAAAGTAACTGTACATAAACAAAAGTTAATCTAAGCCTAGTAGAGTAGGTTAATTTTTAAACGTAACGAATAACATTTACACGAACAATGTTTTTTTTTTAAAAGCACTTGCTTTATGCATGCACTATCCTTACTATACGCCTCGCTCTCAAGGAGTAAATCATTGGCGAGCAACTTATCACCATTAAAACTAAACCATGGTGATGTATTTAGGCGTATCATTACTATATAGCCTAAACAAATCGGACGCGGGATGGAGCAGCTTGGTAGCTCGTCGGGCTCATAACCCGAAGGTCGTTGGTTCAAATCCAGCTCCCGCAACCAATTCTTAAGTGAGAATTAAAACAGCTTAGCTTTCCTACCCTAGGTAGGTCATTCGGACGCGGGATGGAGCAGCTTGGTAGCTCGTCGGGCTCATAACCCGAAGGTCGTTGGTTCAAATCCAGCTCCCGCAACCAATTCTTAAGTGAGAATTAAAACAGCTTAGCTTTCCTACCCTAGGTAGGTCATTCGGACGCGGGATGGAGCAGCTTGGTAGCTCGTCGGGCTCATAACCCGAAGGTCG
>JBELHN010000061.1:0-12205 GCA_042091395.1 Colwellia sp. | reverse complement strand
AGTTTGGTTGATTCTACCCCCGTAATACATGACGGGGTTTCTGGCTCTCTTCTCGCTTTCGAACCTCGCCATTCACCAGAAAAAAGACAATAAAAAAGCTCCGTAGAGCTTTTTAAGATGTGACGCCTCGCTAACGAGCGAACAATGGTTGGCTATAATGAGTAAAGAATGAGCGCAAGCCAACTGTTTTGCGTCTACTTTGAAGGCTTGATTAGCTTTTTTTAGCTACACAACCAACAAAGGCCTCATCCTTAAGTGCTTCCTCAATGTTAAGTTTCATAACTTCATTCAGGGTACCAAAAGGGTTAGCAAATTTTGCTGTGTTTTTTGCTATTTTGTGTATTTTATTATAACAGTCACTACCATCGGATTTTTTCATAACGTAGTTAACTTCTAAAGTCCAATCAATGCTATAGCCAAGATCATCAATTAAAAATTCAATAATCTCCCCTGTAAGTTGATTTTCGGACTCTTTAACATCAAGGCCTACAAACCTAGATTCAGTAAAAAGTGCGGTTTCGAAATACTCATCTACATTTTTTTCTAATAAAATTGATCCCATTGCGGTATTTCTAATTTGATTAGGTTTAATTTTTTTATTATTTTCTCCTGGTAAGTATTTAAAATCACCTACTTTAACTTCTCCTTCCACACTCATTGTGCTGCTAGGTGCATAATTTAGGGTAATTGGCGCACTTGAACACCCTGTAAGAATTACCGCTATTCCAATTGCACTTAGTGTCCTAATTTTCATATTTTTACTTCCTTAGTTATGACCAATGGTCGTTTAAAATTCCTAAAAGCTAACAGTTTATTACTGAGTATTATCAGTAATGCTCAACTAATAATATATATTAAATATAAATAAATACATATTACTTTCAGCATCTTAAAAGTAATTTCATATGCAAAAATATATTAACTGAACATTAATGAGAGGCCGCAGTAATATTCATGATAAAGAGGATTGTAAAAATAAAGCAAAATGTATACGACGAAGGAACAAGTCAGCAGAACATGCATTACCAACACATACGTTTGCCCTTAAAAAAGATATAAAAAAAACATCAATCATTACAATTGATGTTTTTAATAAGCGAGTAATTAACTCGAAACTGTTATTTTTTAACTTTTCTTGCTGCGAAACCCAACACAGCAAGAGCCATAATAGCCAAGGTTGAAGGCTCTGGCACTGAGGTTACCACAACATTATCGATACCAAATGATTCGTCTCTCCAGCCTTGGTTGGTGTTGGCTTTAAAACCAAAACTAACCGTATCGTTAGTATTTAAAAAGCTAACTGAGTAATGGTAAGTACTTGCCCCACCATAAAAGTGACCATGGCCAAAGGTATCGTAATCGTGTGAAACCAATTCACCTGTCGATGGGCCTATTAGCACACCACCAGAATGGCCATAATAATCAACAAACATTGACTCACCGTTGACGAAAAATTCAAAATTATCACCATTATCGACACCATCTAGGCTGCGTAAGCCGTATACATCAAAGTCGATAGTTATTAACGAGTTACTAGAAAGATTATCCAGGGTAAGAAGTGATGTATCACCGAAAATTAAATGGCCAATATAGCTTTCGCCATTCGGTGCTTCAGCTACACCCGTAAAGTTAGAAAAGCCCTCTGCAACACCACTTTCGAAGTCATTTGAATAGATAACTCCAGCATTGGCGGTATTAACTAAAAAACCAGCCGAGATGAGAAACCACGCCAGTGTGCTTTGCAAAAACTTACCTTTCATAGTGTATCCTTTTAATACTTTTCAATCAGTTTTGATAGATATGTGCTAAAAATAGCATTTACTTATATTTGCACATATAAGCAAAAATCACGCCAAAAATAATTTTATGTTTATTTACAGCATGTTAAAAAATTTAAAATTTTCACAGATAGTAAGCTGTAAAGAATTTTGACAACCATGAACTCATCAACCATATGGTTTAATTGAATTATTTACAATAGCTTTATGTTATGAATATCTTAACAAAAAACCGCACTAAAGCAGCTAAATAACTATAATAGCACAAGAATTAAATGGCTTATTGATCTAATTAGGGAAATAAAACTAGGATTTAGCTTGGTATTTACTCTGTATTCAAATTTCTTACATTTACTACCTTAAAGTTTATGGTTTACTCACTATTGCTGCAGTTATGGTGTGTTTTAGCGTACAGCTTGCTTGGTATATTTTGCATAAAAGTGCAATACGCTCTCACCTGCAGATAATAACAACTTAATTAGCCCCTACTGGTGGGGGTGAGTTTTGATGGTTATGTTGGTGTGAAGTTTCATGGCCATGGCTATGACCGTGTCCATGATGGCTGTGGTATCTGTCATCTCTTGCTATGGTAGCACTTTGTGGTGGGGGCGGTGGCGCACGTAAAATATCTTGTTGGCTGCTTAACCTTGCTTGTTTAAGTGGTTTGTTAACACTGGGCTTTACTGCAGCTTGTTGACTCTGAATTGGTTTTTTTAAATCCTTTGGCGGTAGCATTGAAATGGGCGCTGTAGGGTGTTCTGCCTTGCTAACATTTTCAGGTTTAGGGTTTTCTCCTCCCCCAAAAACACTGTAAATAACGGTTACAGACAATGCCGTAATTGCTGAAGCTGTCATTAACATCAATTTATTCATAATTACCACCCTCTCATTGTATATTGAATACAATAAGCTAGCACAGTTAAAAAAACAATAGCAAGCATAAAAAACAACCACTCCAACAATTGATTATCACACATCAACCATTTCTCAATTACCTAGCAACAGCCTAAGTTGAATTGCGATAACCACTTAGGCACTTTTAATCAGTCAAATTAGAGTAGACCGCTCAAGTAAATAAAAAAATAAACATATATTTATTAGCGCTTTATATAAATAAATGTAAATAACATGTTTATTTAGTGTACAAACGACCTTTTCTACAATATATTGCATACAATATATTGTAGGTTTTATCGGGACTATTTAGCAAAGCCAATCAATTTTTTACTTATGCAATGCCGGTGCTTTTCTGGCGAGTTTTGTATTAATTACTGCACTCAATACTGAACTAAAGAATTTATTCAAAAAGCATACTTAATAATAAAATAGGAGCGGGTTGCATAGCCTTACTCCATAAAAAATGGAAAGACATATGTCAAATTCTATCAAAACTAAATTACTCGCTACGGCAACGGTATTAGGGGCGCTAGCCTCAACATCTGCTAAAGCAGATGAACCGGTTCTTTGTGGCAGTGCCACCTCTTCAGGTGGTTCAATTGCTATAGATCAAAGCCAATGTATTTCAGGCAATGGTTTATATTTTTACATTGATGTAGACACCGATAACACAGAGCTATTGCTACAAACCTCAGGAGGCAATGGTGAAGCTGATATTTTTGTTAGTACGTACAGTTGGGCTACCAGTAATAGTTACAATCAACGCACTAATTCGCCCGGCACTGAAGATACGTTGTCAATAACAGCTGACACTGGCCGTTTATACGTCAGTATTTTTGGTATTCATCAAGAGGTGACGTTATCCGTAATTGATGTCAATAATGACGACGACGGTGGTAATGATGATAATAACGATAATGATGGCGACACTTCACTTCCTCAATTGTGTGGTGCAAATACGCTAAACAGTTACTCACTTACCTTGGGCTCGCAAGAGTGTATATCTGGCAATGGTCAATATTATTATGTTGACGTTGAAGAAAACAACACGGCCTTGCTTATTGAAACTCGGAATGGTTCGGGTGAAGCTGATATTTATGTGAATACCGGCAATTGGGCAACCCGTTATGACAATATTGCGTCAGCCACAAATGAAGGAACCAATGAGACACTGCCAATAGTGGCAGATGCGGGTCGCTTATACATCAGTATTTTTGGTGCAAACGAGCAAGTGAGTTTCAAAGTCAGCGAAGATGATGGAACTAATGATGATGGCAACGACAACGACGACAATACCGGTGATGATGATAGCAGTATTCCTTCATTACCAGATAACCCTGGTATGTGTGGTGCAGAAAACGTTGTTGATAACCGGTTAAACTTCAACGAAATAGCGTGTGTTAACGTGTCGACTTTAGCTTCTTATGCTATTTATGTGCCTGCAGACGATATTACTGTTGAAATATCAACCGCCGGTGGTGTTGGTGAATTCGATTTATTAGTTAGCCAAGAGGGCTGGGCAAGTGACAACAGCTACGATGCAATCTCTAATAATACTGGTACCACAGAATTTATTAGCCTAACGGCCAAAGAAGGTTGGATGTATGTGTCACTTGCGGGTGAATCTGCTGCTGAAGTTAGCCTGCTAGTAGCAATAGATCCAAGTGATATTCCGTCAACAGGTGGTGGTAACAGTACCGTACCTGATGATGGCTTACCTACTGATGCGACGCGTTTTATTGGTTTAAACGGTAATGCTTTAGTAGAGCGCATTGCGATAACTCACCCACAAAATGTTAGCCCTGTTTATAATATAAGTGGCTCTGATGCAACAGCACTCTTCTCTGAAGCGAATATGCTAGCAATAGCCAGTGCAATTAATACTAGAGCACCGTCTTATACTGGCGAAGATACGTCAGGATTAGAGGCATTATTTTACTTCTTTAGAGGCGCATATTATGTGCAATACGCTCACCCTAATGATGTTGGTGAGTACACGGTCTCTGTAAAAGCGGCTATCAAAACCGCCTTACGTGCATTCTTTAATAATACCAATGCTTGGACTGCAAGTGACGCCAATGGTAACGTGTTAAAAGAAGCGTTAATCACTGTTGATTCTGCTGGTTTAGGTGCAGATTTTAATGACGTAACTGTGCGTGTATTGAATGAATACAATGCTGATTGGCAATCAAGCTTTGCGATGAATGCTGCTGCAAATTCTATTTTCACAACGTTATTCCGTGCTCAATGGGATACAGATATGCGTAACTTATTTGCTTCAGACTTTACTGTACTTACAGCGTTAAATAACTTTCAATCAAGCAAGCGTAATTTAATTGGCACCGACGCTGAATATGTATTAAACAATGCGGCACGTGAGTTGTCTCGTTTGTACCATATTCCGGAAATGGAAGCACAAGTTAAAGTTATGGTTAAGGGCATGCTCGACACTACCAGTAAAGATGACAACACCAAAAGTATATGGATAGCCGTAGCAAGTATGGCAGATTATTATGACCGTGGTGATTGTGGTTATTACGATATTTGTGGTTTTGCTTATACCCTAGAAGCTGAAACGTTGGCGTTTAATTACCAATGTTCAGATACGTTAAAAATTCGTGCTCAAAGTATGTTTAATGATCAAGGTGCTTGGATTTGTGAAGTACTGGGTAACCAAGAATCTAATTTTCATTACCTATTAGGAACTGGGCTACAACCTGTGCCAGACGACTTTAATGAGTCTTTAGAGCTGGTTATTTTTGACTCTTCAGATGATTACCGTACTTATGCCGGTCAATTTTTTGGTATTAATACCAATAATGGCGGCATGTATTTAGAAGGTGCGCCCATTAACCCTAAAAATCAAGCGCGTTTCATTGCTTATGAAGCTGAGTGGATGCGTCCTGATTTTCATGTGTGGAATTTACAACATGAATACGTGCATTACTTAGATGGACGCTTCGATCTTTATGGTGACTTTCAACTGGGTATGACAGTGAATACGGTATGGTGGTCAGAAGGCTTAGCTGAGTATATTTCTCAAGGTGATGGTAATGAAGCCGCCATTAATTTGGGTAAATCTCAAGCCGTGGCCTTGTCTGAAATATTTAAAAATGATTACAATTCTGGCCAAGCACGTGTTTATCGTTGGGGTTACCTAGCCGTTCGTTTTATGTTTGAGCAACACAAAGCCGATGTTAATCAGATCCTTAATTTAACTCGTGCAGGTAAATACAGTGAGTACCAAGCCTTTATGGACAGTATTGGCACCGCATACGATTCTGAATTTAATGACTGGTTAATTAATGGTGTTGTACTTGGCGACAATAATATTGTTGCTGCTGGGCCTAACGACACTGATGCCGCAAACTCTGGTAATACAGGCAACTGGGCTGGAGAGCCAGTGACGATTAGCACTGATTTTTCTCCGTGTGTTGTTGATATAGCTAACAATAAATATGATGCAGACAATAATGCAGTTACCACAAGCCAAACTGTCGAGTGTATTAATTCATCTGCAGGTCAAGCGACTTTTGTTATTCGTAATGATGACAACGCAGCCACACGTTTTCAGTTAACAACGTCAGGTGGTTGGGGTAATGCTGATATTTTATTTAATGCCGGTGGTTGGGGCTCTGCACAAAATAATGATGGTTACGCCAATGGTGACGGTAATTTTGATTCCTTAACAGTGGAATTAAACCCTGATGAATACTGGCATTATATTACCTTGGCGGGCGAGTTTGGCGGATTACGTTTAGAAATAACCGAGCAATAACTGGCATTGAAGTTAGTTAACCCTGGTAACATTAAACAAGTGTAATGCGCTTAATGGTTATCCTTAATAAAAAACCCCAAGTAGTAATCTACTTGGGGTTTTTTATTAATAGCTGATCAATAACGCTACCCTCTATGGCAAGGGTTATGAGTTCGCTATTCAGTTAAGTCTGACAAATACCTTGTTTGTATTGCTACACAATGTGTATATCTGCGGACTAGGTCTACACTATTTTATTTTGTGGGTTATAATACTGCTTTATTTTTGTTAAAGGCTTTCTGAGCAATGGAAAAACGTTTTATTAGCGCACAAGAGTTACTGGAAGACTCCTTTCGAGTCGCCGCTGAAGTCTATAAAGATGGCTTTCGTCCCCAGTTTATCGTTGGTATTTGGCGCGGTGGTGCGCCAATTGGTATAGCTGTGCAGGAATATTTTGATTTTAAATCGGTAGAAACAGATCATATCGCCGTTCGTACTTCATCTTACTATGGTATTAATCAGCAAAGTAAAGAGATTAAAGTACATGGTTTGCACTACATTATCGAAAATGCAAATGCTGGTGATGGGTTATTGATTGTTGACGATGTGTTTGACTCTGGCCGCAGCATCGACGCTTTAATTAAACAATTAAAGAAAAACATGCGCAACAATATGCCAAAAGATGTGCGTGTTGCTTGCCCTTGGTTCAAACCACAAAACTCGAAAGTAGACTTCACCCCTGATTATTTTGTTCATACTTCAGATGAGTGGCTAGTTTTTCCTCATGAGTTGTCTGGATTAACACCTGACGAGTTAATTAACGGTAAAAAAGACCTAGCCAACATTCAAGCGTTATTTGAGTAATATAGCTAACACCAAAAGGTCTTTAACTTTGAAAGTAATAGTGCTTTAGTAACAAAGGCTATTACTTTTGAAGTCTTTTTGAGTATCTTTTGTTGCCATTACTGTTATCTACACCACATATGTAACGAGCAGATAACAATCAATAGCGCTGGTGTTAATGAAAGTCTGGCTTGCTCTTAACTTCCTTGGCACCTTGAAAAACCTTTGTATTAGGTCACGGTTTTGATGACCTGAAAATAATTGCGGCAAAAGTCTTTTTCAAAGCGAGTATTTTCTTTAGCAATATTTTCTTTAGCAATGCCCCACTTTTAACCACTCTCCCCGACAATCTGTAATCTCTTTTATTATTTTTTAAAGCCAATAATTCAATTAATACTTGACCTTTACCTAGATATGTTTAAACTTTCAGAAAATACTGAAAGTTCAGAAGGTGTATTATGGTAATTACCCCTAAAATTGAATCATTTGTTATGCATTGTGGAGAAATGGGCAGCCGCTGGGGCTTTAACCGCACCGTTGGCCAAATGTATGGATTATTAATTATTATTGAAACGCCACTAAGCGCTATTCAAATTTCTGAAGCGCTCAATATTTCGCGTGGCAATGTCAGTATGGGTATAAAAGAATTACAATCTTGGCGTTTAGTGCAAGTGCAACATAAACCCAAAGATAGAAAAGAATATTACTCGCCAGCCGGCTCTATTTGGGAAATGGCTACACGTGTTTTTGAGGAACGCCGCAAACGTGAAGTTGACCCTACCCTGTCGTTGTTACGAGATAAGCTACTCGATTCGCCAGCTAACCCGGCAGAGGCTTATGCCCAACAAAAAATGCACGAGATACATGACTTGTTAGAAATGGTAACTCATTGGGCCGATGAGTTACAGACGATGAGTCCTGAAAAACTTCATACTTTAATGAAATTAGGGGCTGGTGTAAGTAAAGTTATTAACTTAAAGGATAAACTTATTAAAGTTAAATAACGATACTCTTAGCTAGCTATTCGCTTTGGGTATATTCATTGAAAATTAACCTACGAATTTTAAATCATAAGGTAGAGTTCATTAGGCTTAATGGGTGCAATAAAGCTCGTTACTTTTAACCATTGTTCACTTATACCTATTACACTGATTTATACACTTAGACCTTTATCAATATTATTTATTTCCGGTAAGGCATAGTCGATATTATGCCGATGACTAATGGAGTCACTTATGCTTGAAACACTGATGCTGTCGCGCATTCAATTCGCGGCAAATATAAGTTTTCATATTTTGTTCCCTACGATCACGATTGCTTTAAGCTGGTTTTTATTTTTTTTCAAAGTTCGTTTCGATCAAACAGCAGATCCTGTATGGATGCGCGCCTACAGGTTTTGGGTCAAAATATTTGCAATTACCTTTGCTATAGGTGTTGTGTCTGGCATTACCATGTCGTTTCAATTTGGCACTAACTGGCCTAAATTTATGGAAACGGTTGGTAATATTGCTGGGCCTTTATTAGGTTATGAAGTATTGACGGCCTTTTTTCTAGAAGCTGGTTTTCTTGGTATTATGCTTTTTGGCATAAAAAGAGTCTCTGCGCGTGTTCATACCTTATCTACCCTCATTGTGGCCATTGGTACAAGTTTATCCTCATTTTGGATATTGGCTTTAAACTCCTGGATGCATACCCCACAAGGTCATGAAATGCGCGACGGTGTTGCCTTTCCTGTAGATTGGTTAGCGATTATTTTTAACCCCTCATTTCCTTATCGCTTTTCACATATGTTAATCGCATCGGGGTTAACTGCCGCTTTTTTAGTGGCTGGTATTAGTGCTTATCGACTCCTCAAAGGAGATGATAAGCAAGCGCCTAAATTAACACTTAAAATAGCAGTAACAGTTGCCGCTTTATTAACACCCTTACAAATATTCATGGGGGATTTGCATGGTTTAAATACGCTTGAGCATCAGCCTCAAAAAATTGCCGCAATGGAAGGTATTTGGCATACCGAAAAAGGCGCGCCATTGTTACTCTTTGCTTTACCTGATGAAGCCAATAAAACCAATCATTATGAGGTAGCGATACCTAAGATGGCCAGCTTCATTTTGACCCATGATTTAAATGGCGAGGTTAAAGGCTTAAATGAGTTTGTTGATAATCACCCGCCTGTTCGCCCGGTATTTTTTGCTTTTCGAATAATGGTGGGTATCGGTATGTTAATGCTTGTGATTGCATGGTTAAGCCGTATTCAGTTATGGCGAAATAAACCTCTGCCGCCTTGGTTGTTAAAAGCTTTAGTGATGATGAGCTTTTCTGGATGGGTTGCTACCTTGGCTGGTTGGTATGTAACTGAAATAGGCCGCCAACCTTGGCTAGTATCAGGTATTTTAACCGTTAAAGATGCGGCGACAACAATCCCTGCGAGTAATGTCGGTTTATCATTAGTGATGTATTTAACCTTATACGTCATCATTATGATTGCTTACTTACACACCCTATTTACCATGGCAAACCGGGCAGTAGAAATTGAAGAAATTACAGATGAAGAAAGAGTTAAACCCATAGTTAAAAGACGCATCAGAAGGAAACGTAATTATGTTTGAAGCACATGCTCTGGCTATCATATTTGTAACATTAATGGGTGTCGCAATTTTAGCTTATGCAGTTCTAGATGGCTTTGATTTAGGCGTAGGAATATTATTACCGCTCTCGCAAGAAGATGACAGCGACACCATGATTGCCTCCATTGGACCTTTTTGGGATGCCAACGAAACCTGGTTAGTCTTGGCCATTGGTTTACTGCTTATCGCTTTTCCTGCGGCACACAGTTATATTTTTAAAGAGCTTTATTTACCTACAGCCGTGTTATTAATAAGTTTAGTGTTACGAGGGGTTGCCTTTGATTTTAGAGCCAAAGCGGCTTTTAGCCACAAACCCACTTGGAATAAAGTATTTAAAATAGGCTCTTTTATTGCTGCGATGAGCCAAGGTTACATGCTGGGTATGTATGTAATGGGGTTTGAAAGTACCTTGATTGCTTATACTTTTAGTATAATAAGCGCCCTCGGCGTTGCTGCCGCCTATGCATATATTGGTGCGTGCTGGCTCATTATGAAAACAGAGGGAGACCTTCAAATACAAGCAGTAAACTGGGCAAAAACTATGGGGTTAGTGTGTTTTGTTGGCGTATTACTGGTTTCAACAGTGAACCCATTGATTAACCCAGAGGTGTTAACAAAATGGTTTTACGGACCATCAACAATGTATTTTCTTGCTGTACCTATACTCTGTTTTAGCTTATTTGTTTACAGCCAATATCAATTAAGAAAGTTACCCGCTGATAATGACCAAGGGTGTTGGCAGCCTTTTGTTGCAGCAGTTATTATTTTTATTTTGTGTTTTGTTGGTCTAGCCTTTAGCTTTTTCCCTTATATTGTGCCTGATAAGTTGACTATATGGCAATCTGCAGCTGCTCCGGAGTCGTTAAACTTTATTTTATGGGGAGCGATCCTAGTCATCCCGGTAATTATTAGTTATACCATTTTCTCGTATTGGGTATTTTGGGGAAAGGTGGAAGAGTTACGTTATTATTAGCCTTACTCATTACATAGCACTTAACTGTGTTTTAGGTGCCTTAGTTTTAGGTGCCTTAGCAGTATAGCGAATAAGGGACCTAAATAGTGTAAAGAAAGCTTGAAACGATCCCCACGTAACGACAAAGCCCTCGCATCTAAAAACCCTGTATTTGCTGAGCGTGCTAAGCTTATTTAGGGTTTTTATATTTACCTATTTTATGTTTAATTAGCTCAGCGCATAACGTTGTGACTAATCAGGCTTTTACTCGTTTATTGCCAACAACTCAACATCAAAAATTAACAATGAACCAGCAGCTATTTTACCTGTAGCCCTGTTGCCATAAGCCAAATTTGCTGGAATATAAAAACGGTACTTATCTCCAACCGCCATTAATTGTAAACCTTCAGTCCACCCCCTTATAACTTGCTTTAAAGCGAAGCTTATTGGTTGTCCTCTATCAACTGAACTGTCAAAAACAGTACCATCTAACAGGGTGCCATGATAGTGCACCTTGACTGTGGATGAGGCTGATGGTTTTATTTGACCTTCTCCTTGGTTCAACACTTTGTATTGTAAACCCGAGGGAGTAACAACTACCCCCACTTCACTGCTATTACTTGCTAAAAATGCAGCACCCACACTGAGATTTTTTTGTGCTTCTGCCTTGTTGGTATTGTGTCGTATTATAAGCATAATACAAATTGCTATAACCACGGCAAAAATAAAAAACTTGCTCATCACCCTAACCTACTAAAAATATAAATTTTCTCAAGTTTACTTAACTATGTAGACAGATACTAATAATAAATCGTGGTTAACGGCTAACTATCGTTACATAATATAAAAAGTTATTTTAAGGCTAGGGAGTGTTAACCCTATTAATGAATAACTTACTAATTTACTCTGCAATGCAATTAAAGTTGAATAACTGGAAAGAATTACTGCTACCAAAGGCCTTAATATTGTATTTATTTGTGTTGAACAAGGGCAAAAGATACCGCAAGAAAAAGTGACAGGTAAATTCAAGTCATTAAACAATTAAATCTAAAGCAACAGAACTAAAAATATTTACATTGAAGCATTACTTCATGAAGACTATTGATCATCTTTAAAATAAAAAATAAGATAACAAATAGAAGAAGATAGGTTACACTTACCTAGAATGTCCCTATAGTTTAACTGGATAAAACTGCGGCCTCCTAAGCCGCTGCTCTGGGTTCGAGTCCCGGTGGGGACGCCAAAGCTTTATTAAAGCGTTATCAACACCATCTACTAAATATTCTGTATTGCAATAAAATAAAAAACACAACATTATTAAAAATTAATAACGGTAATTACTATTCAATTT
>JBELHN010000060.1:0-12402 GCA_042091395.1 Colwellia sp. | reverse complement strand
GAAAAAGTGTACTTTGAGAACTTAAAAACTGTCTAGAGAACTAGGGACTTATCAAGTTAATATGTCGTTAATGTTTTCCGAGAAGCTAAGGGTAAACTCTAAGGGTATATTTCTTGCAAAATCAATTTCACCTTCAGAACTAAAAACAAGCTTAATTTCACGGTCTGAAATAGATAAAACGTCAACGTCAAATGTCAGTGCGGTAATATCTTGCGAGTCAGAGCTGTTCACATCAAGCGTAACCTGCCCAACGGTATCTATTCCTCGAGATAAGTTAAGAGTTACTTCTACACTAGCATTAGACTCAATACCTAATCGGCTGGTAGAATAGCTTTCAATACTCACAGGGCCAAGCTCTATTTCCATATCATCGGTGTTATCACACCCCAAAAGTGCAACATACAACAATAGCGCAACAAATTTCTTAAACATTACGGCTCCTAATTTCCTAACCTATGAATTAAAACAACATGAATTAAAATAATAATACCTTACAAATTAATCACTTAAACTGAATCCTAACTTTTTTTCAAATATACTATTTCCAACTTCATTACAAACATGCATAACAAAGTATATAAAAAGAACATACAATATTATCGGATCAAGTAATCCGGTATGTATTGAAAGTGATAAAAATACAAATGCAATAATGAATGGGGCACTGGCAAAAATATCTGATTTGTATAAATATCTATAGGTACCAAAAGAAAGAAAGAAGCCCAATAAAAAACTCATAATATAAGTAAAATTTCTCCCACCCTCGAGATAAAACTGTCCAATCAAAGTTGACGTTGTAGTCGAGTCTTGCCAGTTAGTTCTTCCCAACATGTAAGATAATAACGTTCGACTATGTAATTGCTCACCCGGTAAAATCGTTGAAAACCCATTGTAGGTAAAACTCCCCCATTGCGGCCCTATATCAGTATATATTTGAGTTATGCCCTGAACAACACCAGCTCCTTCAGCAAAAACAAGAATAAATGGCGCAAAAATAAAATATTCAGGAGGTAAATCTAAATTACCGAGAAGCTTAATAATAGCTTCAGGATCATCTTGAAACCTTAATAATGGATACAATGTTACTAGCGATAGCAATAACACAAGTGTAATTACTTTAATCTTAAGGTTAAATTCAAACCGTTCATATTTTACGTTCAGTAAGAAAAACATTAATACCACAGCCGCTAAAGGCGTTCTGTACCCCATAGTTAATAGCACAAACACAATAACAAGGGTCATTAACAACAGCCGTTTTTTTGACAACGCAACATATAAAAAAGGGTAAATAATCCACAACAAACCAATTAGATAAGTAAAAAAGCCTGAAACCTCTTTCCGCGCAGAAATATTCAATACTGGTACACCATGTGTAACGATAAGAACAACATAACTACTTAATGCAATAATAACTAAAGAAATAAGTACAAAGACAACTAATGGATTGAAACTTACCAAACCATCATCTTTATACTTTGACAAATTTGATACAGAATTGCTAATTGGCTTACGGAGACTAAAAGTAATTACGTCTGAAAAAAGTACACCTCCCACAATAGACAGAATACAAAAGTTGTATAAAAGTAATTGGCTAATTTTCACATTGATTGAAAAAAACCAACCAACAAAAAAATACACAACGAACGCGGCAATATAACTTCTAATAAGATTATTTTGGTATCGTAAAAAGACAATGACAATAGTTATGGTAACTATTGTCATAAATGCTTCAAGCATCTTTTATAGCTCTCAAAAACAAACGTATAAAAATGAAAGCAAGTGCTAAAATGCCTCCTAAAAAAGCGCCCCCAATAACAATAAATGCTCTTTTAGGTGAATCCTTTTCTTCGGGTATATAAGAATCATCTCTAATATCAAAACCATAGATTTTTCTGACTTTGGTAAGCATAACTTTCTGGTATTGCTGCTCTAACAATTCAGATAAAACAGATTGGATTCCTAAAACTTCAGTCGAGGTATTTTCATCAGTAAGATACTCAATGCTATCTAATGCTTTTTGCTGATCTTGCTTTCTTAAATACTCACTTAATTCGATTATTAATAGGTCTAGCCATTGTTGCGCTATCTCAGGTGAATAATAAGTAACTGATACAGTAATTAGATTCGTCTTTCTTTTTAAGTTTACACTGATAATTTTTCGAAATTTTTCATAAGCCTCTTCTAAAGTTGGCCTTGACTGTTTAGGTGGTTCTACTTCTCGAAGCCATTGTTGATTGTTGGCATTATATATTTCAGGATCAATTATCAGCTCACCTGAATCAACATCCCAATATTGCACAGCAAATAGCTCCACAAATAAATTATGTTTTGCAATGAATTTTTTTAAAAAGCTACGTGACTTTAAGGTATCAATTAATAAATTAACATCACCTTTACCACCCAAATTAATACCAGCTAAACTGGCTAAACCGCCAAATTGGCCGGCTAAAGCACCTAATCCTTGCTGTGTATCATCTGCACTTAACGCTATTTTGACATCTGAACGGTATTTATTGGGTATTTGCAGTGAAGCATATATAGAAATAGCAACAGCCACTAAAACAAAGCTGAAAATCAAAATTAAATTCTTTTTTAAAATCAATATTATTTTTATAAAGTCACTTTCATTGTTATAAGTATTTTCCATTTATTACAAAGGCCTATTCAATTTAAATAAAACTGGGTCTTGTGACCAGCTAATATATTTCTCAACATAAAGCACACGCATGCTGCAACAACAATAATGTAAATAAAATACTTGGCTACTAACATTCCCGTAATTATTGGCAAAGTAAATAACGCGGTAAATACAAGCACAGTTAAGTTCATTTTAGCAACTTGTTGGTCGGCTCCTTGCAGGCTTAAAAATGTCAAGCTTATAAAGCCAAATTGAGCGCTAACTAAAATAGCGCCTATGCCAACAGGTACTGTAAAGAGCATCAAGTCAAATTCTGAGTTTATTATATATAAATAAGCCATGGTAATAACTAAACCAAATAGGGCACTTATTACAATTAATTTTCTGTAATCGTGGCTAAACTTTATAAATTGTTGCGCTTCAACATTCTTTGCTGCTAAGTTGCGCATAATTTTATTCGCATAAGCTCTTGGGATCAACATAGAAATTGACATACAAGAAATAGTAAGCGCCACAATTGAGACGACTTCTGGCGAGGCAATGGTTTTTATAGATGCAGGTAAAATGAAAATAGCAAATATACTGGCGGAAGTAGAAATAGATATATTTCGCAAACGCTTGAAAGGAATCTTAAGTGGCGAGACCTTTTTTTCTTGTTTAGATAGAATTACTACCGTAATAAAACCAATAACACACGACAATAAATAAATCTGATAAGGAATATCACTGCTTACTACAGAAAATGTACTCATAACATACGGTATAAACAAACAGCATATTGAAATAACTACTTCAGCAATAGCTAGTGGTAAAAAATATTGTTGAGCTATGTTTTTAAAACGAAAAACATAATAAAAATGTAATATACCTAACAATGCTAACGAGTAATATAGTTCGTTTATTACGTTACAGTAACTTAGTGCAATTGTTACAACTGCAGATAACAATAACCCTGAAAAAGATTGTTTTACCACATTATAGAAGTTTCCTTGATATTCCGGTTTAAGCAAAAAGAACCCATAACTTTGAGAAAAAGCGGTATTTAACAGCATCAAAATAAAAAAATCACTACTAAATGATGATGTTTCTGTCGCGCCAAGGAAAAAAATGCAGGATGAGAGGAGAATTACACGTGAAGCACCAGGTCCACCAGTTGCAAGCAGAGGTAATAATACTGCAACTAAACCGTCAATTGACATAGATGATGAAACACCGCCAGTTTGGAGGTACCGCAACCTTAGTTGAGATGCAAATTTAAAATTTTGAGACAAATATTGTCTTGCTTTAAGCGAAAATAAACCATGACGTGAAGAATTAACTAACTTTAAAAACCCAAACTTATCCCCATTAATTTTCGCTTTATAAAACGTAAAATTTTCTTTATTACGAAAAGACATTAATTGTTCATGTTTTTTTTCGAAAATAGCAATCGCATTTAATTTATTCGTTCTAGATGATATTCTTTCAAAACTACGATCATCATTAACAACGTAAGAAGGTTTACCTAAGCGATAAGCATTACCATACTTAGCTATTAAACGAATCCATAGATCGTGATCCTGCAACGCAGGTAGCCCCTCGTCAAAACCACCAACGGCTAGAGCTCTCTCTCTGTTAACTAAAATTTGGTTTGAACACTGGTTTAAGTCAAATGCATCAGAAAGTGATATTTCTCTGCTGTCTTTAAACAAAGCTTTTTTATGAACACCATAATCCCAAAAATAACCACTACATACAAAAGAAAATGTCTCATCATAAACAGATAAGAGTTCTTCTAAGCGATTAGGTAGAAAAATGTCATCATCATCTAATCCGGTAATAAGTTCAGTATCGAGTAAGTTTATTGCATCGTTTCTAGAAGAGCATGCACCTTGTGGAGTTAAATGATGAATGAAACTAATTCTTTCATCAGTCAATGACGCCAAATAGTCTTGCGTCTCATCACTTGAACCATCATTTACAACCACAAGTTTAAAGTTTTGGTATGTTTGAGCTAGAACTGAGTCGATGGCTTTTTTTAATAATTCAACACGATTGTGAGTTGGCATATAAATACCAATGGTTTTGTCGTACATATTAACAACCACACTCTATTATAAAATCCATGATATTTTCTTATAGTAAAATAACGCTAGTTATAGCTTGTTAGTTAAATGCAAATAAATAAACTTAAATAATCTAAGCTGTCTAAAAAAACGTTTGGGCTCTGAGACCAAACGATAAAACCATTCTAAATTTAAATTAATCCAAAATTGAGGTGCCCGCTTTACATTACCAACATAAACATCAAAGCTACCTCCAACCCCCATATAAAAAGCATGAGGATGTACCTTAATACACTCGTTAATAAATAATTCTTGTTTAGGAGATCCCAGCGCTACAATAACAATACCGGCGTTACTTTCATGAATAGAATTTATCAGCAGCTCTTTATCTTTAAAGTAACCATCTGCAGCACCGGCAATAGTAATACCCGTTTCCCTTTCAAGTTTTTTTCGGCAGGCTGTATTAACCTCAGGTTTACTACCTATTAAATACACAGAAGTACCAACAACCGCTGCTTTTTTAATAATTTCTAACCAAAGTTCTGCGCCAGCAATTCGCGCAAGCTTATAGCCAATTTTTTTCTCCATGGCTTTTACCACACCAATGCCGTCAGCATAACGAATACTGGCACCAAGCAGAACTGAACGAACTTCTTCAGATTCTAAACTTTGTAAAATCTTTTCTGGGTTAATGGCAATTGCCGCACCGGGAATAACACTATTTTGATCAAACACAGACTCAAGAACATGTTCAAATGACGTAAAGGGTTTAACTGGGATACCTGCAATATCGACAGTGTTTACTTCTGTTTGTTTCACTTTCGGTTAACCTCAACATAAATATTCTTTATTTCATTTGCCACATACGGTAACAAAAATTGCTCAACACTTGCCTTGGCATTGATGGAGAACTGTTCATAGTCTGCAGCTATTGTTCGTTTTGCATAAGCGAGAACATTGTTAGCCACGTTTTGGCTTTGCTCTATAGTAACGCCATTATAACCATCGGTAATTTGACTTAACGAACCGTCAGTCTTAGTCGCTATAACTGGTAAGCCGCAAGCCATAGCTTCGGAAATAACCAAACCAAACGATTCGTTATAACTTAAATTGACTAACCACTTTGCTTGTTGATAGAGACTCACTAACTGCTCTGCATCTCGATACTGAAAATAATCAATATTGGTGTGCTGCGACAGTTTTATAAACTCATCCTGATAAGGCCCTGCTCCAACAATGACGATATTTTCATCAGCAGACAAGGCTTTAGCTAACTCAATTAAGCGCAAAGCCCCCTTGTTTTTATCAAGTGTACCCACAAAAATAAAATCATACTTTTTGGTGTTGCCGGCAGGAGCATCACTAGAGAAAACAGGCAAAATACCGGCACATAATATCGAATGGCTCAGTGTCTGTTTAAAGAATTGTTCCTTTAGCTTTTTTGTAACAAAAATACTGTGATCAACAAAAGCGTGGCACAATTTATACCACCAAGGTGCGTGTTTGTAAGCATACACATCATTACCATGAAAGGTAGTCACAATTTTCACTTTAGGGTTTCTAAAGATCTTATATGAAATAGCGAGTAGGATGGTTGGAAAGAAAAAATGCACATGTAAAATTGAATATGTTTTTTTTGTAAAAATATGCTGGTGAATAAAAGTCCCAAAAAAAATAGCATAACGTTTCAAGCTAGCCTTCGTTAGCGTTGCTTTTTCTGGCATTTCAAAGTAACTCAATTGAAACGCTTCACCTGCAATATTTTTAATCGCTGATAACTGGCGTCTAACGAACCCACCAGAGGATGGTGAACTTGGGCTTCGTCCCATGTTCGTTAATAACAAAATGTTCAAGTGTAAAATCCGAATAACATCATAAGGAAAGCCTAAATTTAGGCCGTAATGATACATGAAACGAAATGAACTAGAAACTTAAACGCACATTAATATTTCGAAAACACTTATCAATAGGTGCTTTATGATATATTAAGTATTAACTGCTTTAATAATTAGTTACTGATCTCAAATGCCTCTTTCCACTAACTTTAAAAACAGCACATTGCTCATTGGCGAAAAGTTAATTGTTTTGGGCTTAGCTTTTTTAACCACAGTATTAATGGCAAGAATTGCTGGACCATTATTTTTTGGTCAATTCTCTTATATAACATCGTTTGTGAGTTTATTTTTACCCTTGTGTGTTATGGGATTAAACAACATTACAACCCAGTACTTCGTGAAATATCCAAAACATTCCCATCACTTTCTGCTAACCGCTTTGGCATTAAGAACATTGGGTGCACTTTTATGTATGTTAATTGGCGTACTTTGCGCCTATTTTTTAGACAGAGATAATGTTGGTTATATTGCTATTTTACTAGTGCTACAAAGTTTCAGTTTTTTATTCGTCATTGAATTTTACTATTTATCGAAAGAATTGGTTAAACACACTTTAAAAATTAGACTAACAGTCATTGTCTTCACAGGGGTAACTAAAATTAGTCTGCTGTACATAAATGCAGAATTAGTTTACTTAATTATCATGCAAGGGCTTGAAGTTACATTAATTGGTTTAGGTTATGTGTACGTTTATTTCACCGAAAAAAGACACAGCAAAAACCAAATTAGTAAGCCAGTAAATAAGCTGTCATTAATCAGTTTTTTTGAAAAAGGTAAGTGGCTACTTTTTTCTGGTATTGCCGCCACAATTTATTTAAAAATAGATCAAGTTATGTTGGCCAACTTATTAAACGTAAAAGAAGTTGCGTATTATGCCGCCGCAACAAAGCTATCAGAATTTTGGTACGTATTCCCTATTTTAATTGCTAACGCATATAACCCCAAGCTATTAAAAATTAAAAAGAAAGGGGCTAAAGAGTACAAAAAATTTCTTTTAACAATATTAAGTTTTATGGTTGCCTCATCGCTATTGATCAGTGTGTTAATGTTTGCGACCTCATCGTATTTAATTACCTCGATCTATGGAGCAGACTACATTTTCAGTGCTGCTATTTTAAACATTCACATTTTTGCAGTGATTTTTATTTCTCAACGGGCTATTTTAAGTAAATGGTTAATTGCCGAAAAACTGTATAAATTTAGTATGCTAACGACAGGTTTAGGCGCTATAGCAAATATTATTTTAAATCTAATATTAATACCTGTTTACGGCGGAGTCGGTGCAGCATGGGCCACTTTATTTTCTTATATGATTGCAAGTTTTTTAAGTTTATTGCTAACAAAACACACTAGAAAGTTCATGTATTTAATGCTGGAGGCTATGGTTAAATGGCCAAAACACTTGTTTTTAAGGGAAGTTTAAACAACTAAAATTACTTTAAATCTATTACACTCAGTAAGTATTGTCCGTACCCACTTTTAACCAGTGGTTTAGCAATTTGTCTAATGTCATGCTCGGTGAGCCAACCGTTATAAAATGCAATCTCTTCAAGACAAGCAATCTTTAAACCTTGTCTTTGCTCAATAATTTGTACAAATTGCCCCGCTTCTAACAAAGATTCATTTGTGCCCGTATCAAGCCAGGCAAACCCTCGCCCTAAAATTTGCACATTTAACTGGCCTTGCTCTAAATACATTTGATTTATTGAAGATATTTCAAGCTCACCACGCGCTGATGGTTCTACTTTTTTTGCCATTTCAACAACATGATTGTCATAAAAATACAACCCAGTAACCGCCCAATTAGATTTAGGGGTAATGGGTTTCTCCTCGATAGATAACGCAGTAAAGTTATCGTCAAACTCGACAACCCCAAAACGTTCAGGATCTTTAACTTTATAACCAAAAACAGTGGCACCTTTTGGGTTTTTTGCTGCGTCTTTTAATTTATCAACAAAACCTTGACCATAAAAAATGTTATCACCAAGCACCAAACATACACTACTGTTGCCAATAAATTTTTCACCAATAATAAAGGCTTGCGCTAGCCCATCAGGACTGGGCTGCTCAGCATAAGAAATATTAATTCCCAATGAGGATCCATCTTCAAGCAACCTTTTATAACCAGCAAGGTCTTCAGGAGTGGTAATGATTAATATCTCTTTAATACCTGATAACATAAGGACAGACAACGGATAATAAATCATCGGTTTATCGTAAACGGGCAGTAACTGTTTAGAAATTCCCTGGGTAATAGGGTATAAGCGAGTACCAGAGCCACCAGCAAGTATTATTCCTTTCATTTATTTAACCTGTAATCCTAATCGTTGTGTTTGGTATGAACCGTCTAATATGGCCTGCCACCAATCTTTGTTCTGCAAATACCAATCAACCGTTTTCTTAAGGCCGGTTGCAAAGGTTTCTTTGGGAGTCCAATTCAAATCGTGTTTAACTTTACTGGCATCAATAGCGTAACGCAAGTCGTGGCCGGGCCTGTCTTCAACAAAGGTAATTAGTGACTTGAAATCATTTATACCAGCAGGTTTATTACTAATAACCTTGTTTAATATATCGCAAATACTTTCCACAACCTCTAAATTTGTTTTTTCGTTATGGCCACCAATGTTATAGGTTTGGCCAACTTGTGCGTGTTTTATTACCGTCACTAATGCCGAAGCATGGTCTTCAACATACAACCAATCCCTAACTTGTTGACCTTCGCCATATATTGGCAAATCTTTACCTTGTAGTGCATTAATAATAACCAGAGGAATTAATTTTTCAGGGAAGTGAAAAGGGCCATAATTATTGGAGCAGTTTGTAATAACAGTAGGTAAACCATACGTTCTTTGCCATGCCCTAACGAGGTGATCTGAAGACGCTTTTGAGGCTGAATAGGGGCTACTAGGTTGATAACTTGTTTGTTCAGTAAATAAGTCGTTAGGGCCTTCTAGATCTCCATAAACCTCATCGGTTGAAACGTGGTGAAATCTAAAATTATTTTTTACGTTATCAGGTAATGCTAACCAATATTCTTTACTTGCTTCTAATAAATTGTAGGTACCAATAATATTGGTTTGTATAAAATCAGCTGGCCCATCAATTGAGCGATCAACATGACTCTCGGCTGCTAAATGCATAATAGCATCTGGTTTAAATTCTAAAACCGCAGTGGTAATGGCTTCTTTATTACAAATATCAATTTGCTGAAATTCATAACGTTCGTTTTCTTGAAATGCTCCCAAAGAGGCAAGGTTACCGGCATATGTGAGTTTATCAATATTCAAAATGTTATCATCAGAATACAGTAAAATATGCCTAATAACAGCTGAGCCAATAAAGCCTGCGCCACCTGTAACAATTATGTTCATCAAACATCCTAACCATATTAACGTTCACTAAAATGCAAGACGTGAACATAAAAAATTTATTTAGGCTAAGTCTATCATTTATCCTGAGTATTATTCCATTACTCACTTTAGGTTAACAACTTTAAACTGCCATGTTTTATAAGACTCCTGACTTTAGCAGTGATACAATGCCAAAAATTTAATTATCTTAATTATATTACTACTGAACTATTTACATTATATACCTTCATATTGGTTCACCTCTTCGTTCATAAGGCTTCATAAATGATTCGCAACCTTCGTAGACAACTTATCAATTCAATTACAAAAAAAAGTAGGCTTAACAAGCTATCTGAATTAGAGCTACAAGGCTTACCAAAAGCTATATTGCCTGCTGTGCACTATTTAATTAGCGAACAACTCGACTTGAATATAAAAAAAATAGTTACGCAAATAGAAAATAGGCGCAAAGAGATAGCAGCCGGTGGAGAAACCAAAATTCCTATTTGGTACTCACCAAAACCTAACAGTTCGGATCATAACGTTGAGAACGGCGAAAGACCATCACCAGGAAAAACGCTGTATTTTACAATGCAACAAATAGCAAACACTGGTAAAAAGCAAAAATGGGCAACGGCTTTACTGTTGCTTGCTAAAGAAATTAAAGCAAGCAAAGCCATAGAGTTAGGCTCATGTGCGGGTTTATCAGCGCGATATATTGCCAGTGCAGAGTCAATTACAGAATTAATTACCGTTGAAGGTTCAGAAGAGTTATCAAAAATCGCTTCGGAAACTCTCAAACATAACCATAATGTTCGGGTTGTAAATGCCCTTTTTGACGATGCCCTCGACACTGAATTAACCAACAAGGATAAAAACTTCGATTTAGCCTACATTGATGGACATCATGAAAAAGCAGCTACAATCCATTACTTTAAAAGACTGCTACCGCACTTAAAACCAGGAGCATTAGTTTTATTTGACGATATTTCATGGTCTTACGACATGAGAGAGGCCTGGGATGAGTTAAGTGTTTACCCAGAGTTTAGTCATGCGATTGATTTTGGGGTTGTTGGTGCCTGTATTTTAAAAAATACAGCAGACACCCCAGAAACGTCCCCACGCTATTGGAACTTACAGCCATTAGTGGGTAGATACAAAATTGGCAAACCCCATGGTTGGAATAAGTAAACAAGGAAAATAATATGCACACCCATGCTTAATTAAAAAATTAAAGACAACTAATTATTAATAGCTAAGTCATATTATTTCATATATGACGCTTGCGCTTCATTATAATTTATCACTTCACTTTCGCCCAACTTAGCTAATGTTAATTGGGTTGATTTATCTGAAAAGAACTCCTGTAAAGTAGTTCTCACCTTTAATTGCTGCTCAGTTATAAATACATTACTTGCATTGCGGTGAGAAATATCAATAGACTTTCCTGTTACATCTTCAATTTGAGTTGAAAATTGTTCTAAGTGAGATAAAAAGCCTACCACAGAAAATTGAGACAAATTAGCTGCTACAGTTAATTGCATGGCCTTAGCATCATTATGATCTTTAGGGTATCGCCCCGTTAAACACATTGTGGGGGTATTCATCATATGCCAGCCTCGACGACTTGCTATGATCTCTTTAGCCTCTAGCACTAAATTATCGGTGCAAAATTTATTAGGTAACATAACCGGTAACTCATTAGTCAGTTTTGTAAAAATATAATGAGAAATAAAACGTTTAATTGGATCGCGTAACACGGTAATAAAGTCATACTGTTCTTGATACTGACTCAATTGTTGGCTAGTGATATTGGCATGGCCACTTACATAACGCCAATTTAACCCTAAATGATAGCTCATCAGTGTGTTCAGTGTATTCACATGCAAATCTGCAAATCTGGCACTATTTTCAGGAGACTCAACCTCTTGGCTAAAACCACTCAATGAAGTTTTAATGGCTGCAGCCCTGTTAAGTTTGGGTTGGCCTGACAAAGCAAATTGTTGCCTTAACGCCGAATCAATCGACACTCCCCCACACTTAGCAATATGAAGAAAGGCTAGGTTTTTATTATCAATGGCACCGGTTGCTATACGGTTAAGTTTAATGTCATAACCAAAACGTTCGAATAGCGTTCTTACGATTTTTTTTACGGAATTTTGCGGCATAGGGATTTAAAACTTTAGGTTAAAAAAATTAATATTAAAATGAATATGAATATGAATATGAAAATGAAAATGAAAATGAATTTTGCAAAAAATGGTCATATACTAGCAAGAATAACAGGTTAGAATAACCTATTACTTTAAAAATTTAGTACTTTAGTCATTTTACTGATAGCTCAACAATGCAGTTATTATATTATTAGTCCGACTAAACCTATCATACCTTTAATAAAGATTATGGCTTCGCAATAGCGAAGCACTGCAGTTACTCAACAACTCTAATATAACCCGAATCATTGACATACTCGG
>JBELHN010000059.1:7602-12408 GCA_042091395.1 Colwellia sp. | reverse complement strand
TTTCATCAACGGGTGTTTCATCAACGGGTGTTTCATCAACGGGTGTTTCATCAACGGGTGTTTCATCAACCGGTGTTTCATCAACCGGTGTTTCATCAACCGGTGTTTCATCAACGGGTGTTTCGTCAACCGGTGTTTCATCAACGGGTGTTTCATCAACCGGGGTTTCGTCAACAGTTGTTTCGTCAACGGGTGTTTCATCAGCTGGGGTTTCGTCATCCGATGGCGTTTCTATAGGAGGATTTAAGGATTGTGGGCTAGTGTCGTTTGTTGATGAGCCACCACAGGCTGTTAATAAAAAAATGCTGACTATTATTAAGGTAATATAAGTATTATTTTTATTCATACGCAACTTCCTTGAAGGTAGAAGGGTTAACTCAGACATAAACAATCTCATAGTAAAACTAACCCTATACTTTAGGTATAACACAATTTTCTGATAAAAATAGTTTACGCTTTGATAGGGTGGAACGTGTTAAGTATTAATATGAATGACTTAAGCTATTGTTCTGAGTATTGCGCCAAACTAATGCACAATGTGTGATTAATTAACAGCGTAAAAGGTTGTAAAGGTTGACTTACTCTAATACTGTAACAGAAAAATTAAAGTGCTTAGCAATAGCATATAAAGCATCACCCGCCTAAACTTTATGATGCTTGGAACAACGTGATGTTGATAATATTAATTGGATTCTGGGATAAAATAACATTAACCAATTTTTGCTGGTACTCGGGATCAATCAAATTATTTTCATGCAAAAAAGATTGTTTTTCTGTAATAATGTTTTAATAAATCTTATATATATTATACTCTTATTGTTTTTTAAAAATATGGAACCCTAGATGTCAGCCAAGTTTTCTAAATCAGAACGTTTTTTGCCAAAAGAAATAAGTTGGTTAGCTTTTAATGAGCGGGTTTTGCAAGAAGCAGCTGATCCTAACAACCCTATCATTGAACGCATTCGATTTTTAGGTATTTACTCCAGTAATATGGACGAATTTTACAGGGTCCGTGTCGCTAACATTAGACGCAAAATAATTTTTGCTGAAAACAGTGAGTCGCCTGAAAGTGCTGAAGCAATAAAAGCCTTAATGGTTAGAATCCAACAGAAGGTTCAAAGCTTAACTAAGACGCTAAACCATACCTTTGACCAGGTATTTGGTCAGTTAAATAAACACGGCATTTCCCTAGTAACAAAAGAAGAGCTTACTTGCGAGCAAATATCTTGGCTTAAAGATTTTTTCCAAAACAAGATTTTGCGACATATCGCCCCCATTTTAGTAGAAAAAAAAGTTGATTTAGTTAAACGCCTCAATGATGCAACAACATACTTTTACGTGACTATTGATCGTGAAAACAAGGCAACTAAATATGCAACCATTGAAGTGCCAACCGACAAAATGTCGCGCTTTATAATATTACCTACGATGAAGGGCATCAAAAAAAAGCAAATTATGCTTTTAGAAGATACCATTCAGCTGTTTATAGAGGATATATTTCGAGGTTTTGTTAAGTTTGATGACATTCAATCTTATTCTTTTAAAATGACACGAGATTCTGAATATGCCATCAATGACGACATTGAAGACAGCTATTTAGAAAAAATGTCTGACAGTATGAAACAGCGACTAAGTGCAGAACCAGTGCGTGTTATCTATGACCAAAGAATGCCAGAAGAAGCACTGAAAAACCTCAAAAAACACCTAAAACATAGTACCAAAGATAATCTAATTGCTGCGGGTCCTATTCGTAATTTAAAAGACTTTATAAAATTTCCTAACATAGGCAGAAGTGCATTAGAAAACAAACCACTACCTGCCATTAGTACAAAAGAATTTACTAACCATGACACCGTATTTGAAGCAATAAGTCAGGAAGATATCTTACTGTATTACCCTTATCATCGTTTTTTGCACTTTACCGAGTTTGTCCGTCAAGCGGCATTCGATCCGCACGTAAAACATATCAGAATAACCATATACCGCATAGCCAGTCATTCGCGCATTGTAAACTCTCTTATTGATGCTGTAGATAATGGCAAAATGGTTACCGTCGTCATGGAGCTTCGTGCCCGATTTGATGAAGAAGCAAATATTGCTTGGGCTAAAACAATGACGGACGCAGGTGTCAGAGTTATCTTTGGTAACCCCTCATTTAAAATCCACACTAAGTTGTGTGTCATCAGCCGAGAAGAGAAAGGGCAGCTGTTACACTATACCCACGTTGGTACTGGTAATTTCAATGAAAACACCGCTAAGGTTTATACTGACTTTAGTCTATTTACCAAGTCGGAAGTTATTTCAACAGAAGCAATAGGCGTCTTCGATTTAATTCAACTTCCTTATCGACAGTTTATTTTTGAGCACTTACTCGTTTCTCCGTTAAATGCCAAAGCTTCAATTTTAACGTTAATTGACAACGAGATACGATTCGTTAAGCAAAATAAAAAAGGTGAAATAATACTAAAATTAAATAACTTAGTAGATCATGATTTAGTTGACAAGCTCTACGAAGCTAGCCAAAAGGGTGTTAATATCAAAGCTATTATTCGTGGAATGTGTACTTTGCGGCCAGGAGTTAAAGGCTTAAGCGAAAATATTCAAGTTATTAGTATCGTCGATCGTTTCTTAGAGCATCCACGTGTCATGAAATTTCACAATGGAGGGAAACCTCGAGTCTATTTAACCTCTGCGGATTGGATGCGCCGCAACATGCAAGATCGAATTGAAGTAGGGTGTCCAATATATGACCTAAAATTAATCGACAAAATTAGTCATATACTTGAACTTCACTTTAAGGACACTTTAAAAGCTAGGGTGATAGACAAAGACCAGACAAACAGCTATGTTAAACGAGGTAATCGTAAAAAATTACGTTCACAACAAGAAACATATCAATACCTTAAGCAATTAGAAAAACAGTATGACCAAAATAAAAGAGGCATTTAACGACTTAGATATTCGCGATTCAAAGAAAGTTGCTGTTTTAGATATTGGCTCAAATAGTTTTCACCTTGTTGTAGCAAGAGTTATTTCTGGCACTGTGCAAATCGTGCATAAAATGAAACAAAAAGTCCGATTAGCTGAAGGCCTTAACAAAAACAATCATTTGTCAGATGAAGCCATAGAAAGAGGACTTCAAGCTTTATCGTTAATAAAGGTGTCATTGGAGGGTTTTGAACCCAACTCAGTACGAATTGTAGCAACATTTACGCTGCGTCAAGCCAAAAATGCCAGTCACTTTATAGAAAAAGCCAAATCTGTATTCCCATTTCCTGTTGAAATTATTGCAGGTCAGGAAGAGGCTCGTTTAATTTATAACGGCGTTGCCCACACGAATAGTTTAGAGGGAAAAAACCTTGTTATTGACATAGGTGGTGGCTCAACAGAGTTTATTATCGGTGAAAAATTCTCGCCTATTATTTTACGCAGTTTAGATATGGGCTGTGTTAGTTTTACTAAACGTTTTTTTAGAAACGGTAAAATCAAACAAAAGCAATTTGCAAAGGCCATTACAACCGCACAACAGCAACTCGAGTTAATTGTAGACAAGTACCAAACCATAGGTTGGAAATCTGTAATTGGTACATCTGGTACAATTGAGAGCTTAGCGCTGTTATGTAACCAAAGCGAAGACATGCAAGTAGCGCCCATTACTCTTAAGCAGTTAGAAGAAAAAGTTAATTACTGTATTAACAAAGGTCACATTAATGAACTGCAATTAGGGGAAGTAAATGAAGATCGAAAACAGGTTTTCCCCGCGGGGCTCGCTATTTTAGTCGCCATATTTAGAAGCCTAGAAATTACAGAACTGACTTATGTTGGCTCAGCGCTTAGGGAAGGGGTTATTTATGAAATGGAAACTTCCCTGTCACATACTGATGTAAGAGAACACTCTGCGCAAAGTTTAGCTACACGCTATGACGTTGACATAGAGCATTCTAAACTTGTTCTCAATACAGCATTAACATTATACCGACAAGCCAAAATGAATTGGCAATTAGATAACAAACGGCTTAAACCTATTTTAAGTTGGGCGGCCATGCTGCACGAGATTGGTATTCACATTCATAGTCGAGGTGTGCAGCGCCATTCTGCCTACATACTTCAACATGCTGATTTACATGGATTTAATTACGATCAGCAAAATTTGTTAGCCTGCTTAGCTAGATTCCATCGAAAAAAAATAAAGATCGACGAAATACCAAGTTTTACTCAGTTTACACAATTTGAGGTTTACCAACTCATTGCTATTTTACGTTTAGCGGTTTTATTAAATGTAAAACGTCAGAAGAAGTTTTTACCGGACATTAAACTTGATACAAACAATGCAAGTCTTACCCTTGTATTTCCTAAAAATTGGCTGTCAGACCAAGCGGTACTCTTAGCGGATTTAGAACGAGAACAAGCACACATAAAAAAACTAGGTATGCAGCTATTTTTTAACAATTAAGTAAAGTGACAAAGCAACAGCGTTAACTACTTTTATTCGTTATTTTTCTGACCCTCTTGGTCAATATGTCTCATATTAACTTTTTCATCATTTTATTATAGGTACAAAAAAAGACGTCAAAGGACGTCTTAATTCGTTAATATGGTCGGAGTAGCAAGATTCGAACTTGCGACCTCACGTCCCCCAGACGCACGCGCTACCAGGCTGCGCTATACCCCGACATTATAAACTCTGGGGAGTAAATGAGTTTACGGCTTGTATGATAATGATTTATTGGCTTATTGCAATGATAATTACATGAATAGTTAAAGAGAATACCCTAACTGCTTAACTATTACCCAATAACAAATAGC
>JBELHN010000059.1:0-7502 GCA_042091395.1 Colwellia sp. | reverse complement strand
AATAGCAAGTAACTAATAGCAAGTAACAAATAACGAGTAATTGAGCTCTGCTAAATAATATCTATTAACTCATGCCAAATAAAAATATATCTTAGCACAGCTATTTCTCCGTTTGTGGTTGTGCTTGTCGCGTGTATTTTTTAATAAACTGCACACCATCAATCATTAAAGGAAAATCAGGATTCACTGTAATAGGCGCGGCTAACTGGCGAGAATAACTTTGAAAATTGCCGTTTTGATCTACAAATACCGATTTGTCTTTATCAAAGGCGATAATACCTTTATCCGTCGTGTTAGCAATAATGCGATCTTTATTCAATAAGGCTACATCAGTGCCGTTCGTAAACTGAGATATATCACAGCCTAACCAATGTTTCATAATCGTAGGCTGTAAATCCATATTACTGGTATTAAAACTTACTTCACTAGGAGAGCTAAATGTTTTTTCAGGGTAAATTAACAAGGCAGGCTTAGTGTTTAAGCGTGTTTCATTACTTTGATTGCCTATTGAGCTCACCCACACAATATCTTTTTGTTGCTTCTGCTTTTGCGCCAGTAATAACGCATCAACAAAAAGCTCAAACTGGTATTGGCTATTATTTGCCACCTTATTATTAGCTTGCTTGTCGGTGCTGTTTGATGCTTGGTTGTCTTTAAAATAAATAATATGCAAGCCTGGGGCTTTGTTATTTAATTTAGCGGCAAACAGTAAACTAGAAACATTCGTTAATTCATTAGTACTGGCAAATAATGAACTAAACCACGCAGGCTTTTTACTAGAATTAACTGTAACCAGGTCTGTCTCATTATTAATAATGGTTAAGCTCGATGCTAATGAAAGCTGCTCAATACGTTGCAACAGTAATGGTGTTACTGATTGCGCCAAAATATCGGCTTGATAAATGCTGGGTAAAGAAAACAACAAATTAAACCAAGCTTCGTCTGCCATACCAGTATCAATGTTATGAGTTAAATGTAAGCTAGTCGCACTAGCTCGGTTAATAAATTGATCTAATTGCGCAACCGATAATTGCTGTTCTGTTAACACTAAAAAAGTAGAATGATTAGGCTTTTCAGCACTACTAGAACACATAGCTGAATCAATTACTGGGTAATCTGGAATAGCAACACTAAACGACAAAGGGCTATTTTTTCGTTTAATATAATCCTCAGTATTAAATAAACCATATTTAGTGAGTAGTGTTTTAGCCGTAGCTGGGTAAGATAAAGGCAATACGGTATCTTGTCGTAAAATATCATAATCTAAGTTAGCATCAGCCCAAATATGGCTTACATGGCTAAAAAAGAAAGACACCACTAATGTAAAAATCACGAAACGAGCAAAAATAGTTTTTTGTAACTGTTTTAAGTGCTTCCACGCATAATTACTAATTACAAATTCAATCGCCAAAATAACAATAGCAACCACGCCACTAATGACCAAAAATAGGTGATTACTCTTGGCGATGTCGTTGAGCAAACTCATGATTTGTGTGCTAGACGAAGCATTTAAATGATAACCTAGTTTGCTATAAATAAAGGCATCAAGCAGCATCAAAAAAAGGCCGAAAGTAAATATGATAGGGCCACTTACCCGAATAAAGCGCGTGTGCGGTAGCACTAGAGTTAACGGGAAAAGCAAGAGTAAAAAGCTTATAAAGGTTAAAAATGCAATATGACTAACCCAGTTAGTAATAGCGTAAACTTGGCCAAACAAAGTAGTTGGGGCGCTATCGGCAAATAAATAAAAACTGGATAGGGCTATAGCAATAATGATATTGAAAAAAGTAAACCAATGGCTCCAACTAATTAAGTGTAAGAGCTTTTTACTGTAACTTTTGGTATTAAATGCGACCATGAAATAAAATTCTTTTTGTTCGGCAACGGTTAAAAAAGGCGATTAAATGGTTTGTTTTAAAACCCGGGTAAAGTTGTCAACAACCGCAGCTCTTTTATTTTCAGGGACCTTACTTACCACATTAGTTACCGCATTACCTAAACACATCAAGGCTAAATCGGGCGTTGCTTGTTCTTTAACAAGTACATCCATTAAATCTTGAATAATTTTTTCTACACGTTCGTTCGAATATTTAGATACAATAGGCATAATAAGGGTTTTTCAATAATGATGAATTTAAAGGTTGTAGTCTAGCAAATGACTCTACCTTTTAATATATAACATATTAAAAAGACAACCTTTGTAATAAAAAACATTAACATTTATTTTATGAGTCACTGAGCATTAACAACACATGAGCTTAATAATTAACAACATAGCACTGCACTTTTTATCTAAACACGAAGAAAGTGGCGAAATGGTATTACGATTAGGGCCTGAAAATACTGACCTTGAGCAACAAAGCACTAAAACCAATAACTTTGTTGATGGCTTGCACACCATTTATAACGCCAAAGGTAATAAAGCTTATGGTAGTTTTTCCTTAATGCCTAGCGAAGGTGACTCAGCCCGATTTATTGACTTAATGGAAAGTTATTTAACTGAACAACAAAATTTTTATGACTTTAGCGTGCAAGCAGCCAATGTATTGAAGAATGAAATTGACAAATACGACCTAGAAGAAACTGGCTATTTTGTTATTTGTCACTACGAATACATGGGTGGTAGATACCTTTTTGTGGCGGTTATTCCGGTAACTGAACATTACAGCGTTGACGGCGAACTCAACATTTCTGCCGCTAAACACCTAGACACCACTAAAATGCAACTTGCGGCGCGTATTGACTTATTTGATTATCAAAACGCTAATCGCGACTCTAGCCAAGAAAGCAGCTCGGCAAGTCGATATATTTCCTTTATTAAAGGCCGGGCAGGACGCAAGGTATCGGATTTTTTCTTAGACTTTTTAGGTTGCCAAGAAGGGTTGAACGCTAAAGAGCAAACTCAAACCTTAGTGCAAGCAGTAGAAGACTACGTAGCAGTTAACCAATTAGATCCGAGTGAAAAACAGCAAACCCGTAAAGATTTACTGAACTACTGTAAAGAGCAAAAACAGAGCTTTCAAGAGGTGTCTATTCAAGAAGTGGGTAAAGTTATTGAAAGTGCTGGGGCAGAGCAAGATTTTTATCAATTTTGCCAAACCCAATCGTACCCTATTGAAGAGTCTTTCCCACACGAGCAAACGGTTATTAATAAAATAACAAAATATTCTGGTTACGGTAATGGCATTAGCCTAAGCTTTGAACGAAGTCACTTTGGTGAAGATGTGGTTTATAATCCCCATAATGACTCAATTACTGTGTATAAAGTACCGCCTAATTTAAAAGAACAATTGTTGGCATTACTTGAAACAGCAACACCTAACGACGAATAATTAAAGCGTTTAATCTAAGGTAAGAACACCTTATATAATGGCGTTAACGAGCGTAACACGAAACAAATAAAGCAACGCGTTACACATTAAGCCTTAATGATTTTAAAATAAAATAATTTAATAACAAGTAGTTAAGTTATCATAGCAAAAAATAACAGTTAACCACTTAAATATTGGACAGCAGAGCATGACAACCCAAAATAGCAGTACAAAACCTAGCGACATTACTAGCATTACCCTTAATCGCCCTGATGATTGGCATGTACATTTACGTGATGGTGAGGTATTGGCCAATACTGTTGCCGATATTAGTCGCTATATTGGCAGAGCCATTATTATGCCTAACTTGGTTCCACCTGTGATTAATGCCAGTTTAGCCAAAGCCTATTACCAACGTATAATGGCGCAGCAACCAGGTGCTCAGTTTAAACCATTAATGACTTTGTATTTAACCGATCAAACAACGGCTGCCGATATTTTTGAAGCGAAAGAATCGGGCTTAGTATACGCCTGTAAATTATACCCAGCAGGTGCAACAACCAACTCCTCATCAGGGGTAACCGATGTTGCCAATTTAACCGACGTTTTTGCTGCGATGCAATCGGTTAACATGCCACTTCTGGTTCACGGTGAAGTAACCACGGCAGAAATTGATATATTTGATAGAGAACAAGTGTTTATAGACACAATATTACGTCCATTAGTGGCTAACTACCCCAACTTAAAAGTAGTGTTAGAACATATAACCACTAAAAATGCGGTCGATTTTGTATTGTCTGCTGGTGACAACATTGGCGCAACCATCACCGCTCATCACTTAATGTATAACCGTAACGATATGCTTGTGGGTGGCATAAAACCTCATTATTATTGTTTACCTATTTTAAAACGTAACATTCATCAACAAGCACTTCGAGCAGCCGCGACTAGCGGTAATAAAAAATTCTTCTTAGGCACAGATTCTGCACCACATGCCCAGCATGCAAAAGAATCTTCGTGCGGCTGTGCCGGTGTATACTCCTCGTTTGCCGCCATTGAGTTATACGCTGAAGTATTTGAAGAAGAAAACGCCCTCGACAAATTAGAAGCCTTCGCCAGTATTAATGGCGCGAACTTTTATCAATTACCGGTAAATACCGATAAAATCACCTTAGTGAAGCAGTCTTGGCAAGTACAAAAAACCATGACATTTGGCAGTGATGTGGTGGTGCCCATTCGAGCGGGTGAACAGGTTAATTGGCAAGTTAAAACTTAGTGCTACTATAGTAAAGCAAGTTATTTAAGTAGAGAGCTCAACGTTTAAAGGAAAAAAATGCAATTATTTGTAGATGATCTTACCGTTATTGATTTTTCATACGCGTGTGAACAACGTGGTATTGTGGGTGAAAGTTGGATAGTTGACGTACTGCTTGATGGTTCGTTAAACGAAATGAGTATGGTGCTAGATTTTGCTGTGGTTAAAAAGCAAATTAAAGCCATTATTGATGACGCCGTTGATCATAAATTGTTGTTACCCATACAAAGCAAATCCATTACGTTAGCTAAATCAAGCCATAATGCAGGCCATCAAACAGTTGATTTTATGAGTGATGTTGCAAGCTATTTTTTACAATCACCAGCCTGTGCTTTTGCGTCAATAGCATGTGAAGCCATTACCATAGAAGCAGTGACTGAGCATTTAACGCAAGTCATTCTGGCTGAGTTGCCCGACAACGTGCAAGGCTTAACCCTTGAGTTACGCCCAGAAGCCATACCCAGTGATTATTATCATTATACCCACGGTTTAAAGTTACACGACGGCAATTGCCAACGAATTGCTCATGGCCACAGATCAAAAATAAAAATCTTTGTTGATGAGCAACGTAACAATGCGCTTGAAGCGGCTTGGTGTAGACGTTGGCAAGATATTTACATAGCCAGTGAAGCCGATCGCGTTGCAGTTGAAGATATTCAACTATCTAGCAAGGCAATGAGTAATTTAACACCCGATCACCAATATTTTAGTTATCATGCCCCGCAAGGCCGCTTTGACATTGCGGTAAGCGAAAAAGTACTCTCCGTGGTTGATTGCGATTCAACGGTAGAGTTACTGGCTGATTTTATTTTACGACAATTAAAAAGTCATTATCCTGCGTTAGCAAAACACACAATTAAAGTGGTGGCTTACGAAGGGGTAGCCAAAGGAGCAATTGTTAATGGATAACACCGTATCAACTACGTATTACCAGGGCTTAAAAAAAACTTTTATTAGCTTAGCGATTATTTCTAGCCTAGGGGCTAATGTGGCAATGGCTTACTCGGCCATAACCTCTGAAAAGACTATTAACGCTAACTCTGAAGTTAACATCAAAGCTAACACTGACAGCACCGCTAAAAACGTTGCGCCGATTCAGTTATCGGGCGAAATAAAGCAGGGTGGTTTAGTGGTGGGTAAAACCGCGCCACAAAATACAGTAACCCTAAATGGCAATAAACTCATGCTATCAAGCCAAGGAGATTACACCTTTGGCTTTTCGCGAGACGACCAAAAATCCTACCAATTAGTGATCACCAATAAAAATGGTGATCGGGTAGAAAAAACCTTAACACCTGAAAAACGCACCTACAATATTCAACGTATTGAAGGCATTAAAAAAAGCATCATGCAGCCAAACCCTGAAGCAATTGCCAGGGCAAAACAAGACAGCAAACAAGTAAAACAAGCGCGGCAAGTGGCTAGTTCATTAGAATTTTTTGCGCAAGGCTTTATTGCCCCAATGCAAGGGATAGTGACTGGCGTATATGGCAGCCAGCGAGTATATAACGGTGTACCTAAAAACCCTCATTTTGGTATAGACTACGCAGGAGACACAGGCGACCCAGTAAAAGCACCTGCCTCAGGTACGGTAACTCTGTGGGTACCTGATATGTTTTATTCGGGCGGCACCATGATCATTGATCACGGCCAAGGCGTCAGCTCTACCTTTTTACATTTAAGTGACGCTTATGTAAAAAAAGGCGATAAAGTTAAACAAGGCCAAGTTGTTGCTGCCGTTGGTGCAAGTGGCCGAGCAACCGGCCCACACCTAGATTGGCGTATTAATTGGTTTGGCGTAAGAATAGATCCCGCACTCGTACTTAAATTAAAACCTTTAAGTAAAAGCACTAACACAAGCCAAGTAAAATAACCGAAAGCCATATTAACAGGAGTAAACGCGAGCAGTTATTGCCAAAAAAACAAAAAAAATAACACCTAGCCACAAGCGTTACATCCCTATTTATTCGATTGTCTAGTTGGATATAAGCAATAAAGCATCCTACTATTAACCTATGAGTGGCAAGCCAAGGTGTTAACAATGCTTATTAACAAAGTTATGTATTACTCAGTCACTGCTGCATGTATTTTAACAGTATCAAGCGCTTTAGCTGATGTACTGGTATTAAAAGATGGCCAATCACTAACAGGTACATTAGTCTCTAAAAGTGCTGATAACATTGTCTTTGAAATAGCAGGTCAGCGGCTAAACTTTGATGCCGATAAGGTTAAAAATATCAGTTTTTCTGATACTGCTGTTAATACTGCCAGTGCAAAAACATCGGCTAAAACAACGTCAGTAAGCACCACGCCATCAGCAGCATCTGCAACACTATCTAACAGTAAAGGTGTTGCTGCCAGTGGTAGCCGTGTTGTAGTAAGAACCACTTCAGCCATTAACAGTAGAGAGCACAAAGCCGGCTATAAATTTACGGTAAAATTAGAAGCCGATCTTGTTAGTGGCCAAGTCATTATTGCCCCGCGCGGTACCACCATTTATGGGGTTATTACCCAAGCTAAAAAATCAGGCCGCTTACTGGGTAAATCTAGCCTACAACTTAGCATGACCGACATTATGATCAACAACCAACTGAAACCAATTCATACCTCAGAAATAAAAGCCATTACCGAAGGTACAGGAAAAAACACCGTAAGCAAAACAGCACGATATGCGGCAATTGGTGGCCTAGCTAATGGCTCAACTGGCGCAAAAAATATGGCCAAAGCCGGGGTAGGTGTTTCGTTACTTACTCGAGGTAATTCAATTAATATTCCAGCCGGCACCTTGTTAGAATTTCAACTGGCTGAACCCTTAGCCAATTAAATTATTCAAACTTTATAAAGAGCAACATAGTTATTAAACTACTTTTAAAAAA
>JBELHN010000058.1:6103-13765 GCA_042091395.1 Colwellia sp. | reverse complement strand
GCTTTACAATTAGTTAGTGGTTCACTTTCGAGTAAATTGTAAAGCTAACAAAGCAATAAAAAGGAACAGGCAACCGTAGGCTGTTGTTCGTGCCTCACACATTTAAGCCAGCTAACTGTTGCCCATGAACGAGGTCATAGCTTTAAGGACACTGTATGCTATTACTCGGAACATTTTTACTACTAATCATTGGTATTATTCATTCCTATCTAGGGGAGAAATACATATTAATCCGTCTATTTCGACGTGAGGATTTACCTAAATTGCTGGGTAACGATTGGTTCACTAAACGTGTTTTAAGATTTGCTTGGCACTTAACCACCCTAACTTGGTGGGGGTTTGCTGCCATATTGTATGTTTTATCAAATCCAAACATAAATGTTCAAAATGAAATTCTTATCATAATTGCTGTCGTATTTGCTTTAAGCGGGGGAGTTTCATTATCATTTACTCGTGGTAAACATCTGTCTTGGTTATTCTTTTTTGCAATAGCCGTTATAAGCTACTACGGCGTAACGTAGCGCTAACAAATGAGTATACAGTGACAAATAACCCCTGATTATGTTTCTTCGTCGCTAATTTTAAGCAACTGATTTTTATCTCTGATTGAGGCGTTAACTGTAAGTGCTATTCAATCAACGGGTAAGTCACCTCTCATCAATATTACTCGCGTAAATAAAGCCAGTATGATAATGACTTTATTCACCTTATTTTCAATATTTATTTAGATTGCGTCCTGAGGAAACTCTGTAACCCATCGATAAAAAAGCTCAACTCCTGTTTTCATTGCAGCATCTTCAACGCGAAATTCAGGGGTATGGTGTGCTGGTGCATCAGCTTTTGCGAGTTTAGGATCTCTACCTCCCAAAAAAACATATACACCAGGTACTTTTTGCTGGAAAAAGCTAAAATCTTCGGCACCGGTAACAGCCCTTCGAACAAAAACGTTTTCTTTACCGGCAGCTCTTTCTAAAATAGGTATTACCGCTTTGGTAAGTTTTTCGTCATTGTATGTAACTGGGTATGAGGCACTATAAGGTAACTCAAGCTTAATACTCGTTTGTGTGGCTTCAGCCATACCTCGAACTCGCCTGTGCATTCCAGCGTGAATTTTTTCACGCATCTGCTTATCTAGTGCTCTAATTGTACCCAGCATTTCCACTTTTTCAGGAATAATATTACTGCGTACTCCACCATTAATAGCGCCTATTGTGACTACTGCGCCGGCTTCAATGAGCATAGCTTCACGGCTCACAATAGTTTGAATTTGATTAATAAGCTGTGCAGCAGTAACGATAGGATCAATGCCCTTCCAAGGATATGCTCCATGTACTTGCTTACCTTCGATCGTTATTTTGAAATCATCAACACTTGCCATAATACCTTTTGAACGGTAGCCGATATGGCCTAATTCATCAACTGAATTGATATGAATACCAAATACCGCATCAACACCATGTTTACTTAACGCCCCTTCCGCGATCATCATCTCGGCACCACCACCCTCGCCTTTGGGGGCTCCTTCTTCAGCAGGTTGAAACAAAAAAACAACCTTACCTGTAAAGGCCTCTTTATTGTTTGCTAATAATTCTGCTGCGCCCATCAACATAGCGACATGGGTATCATGACCACAAGCATGCATAACGGGCACTGTTTGGCCGTTGTATTCACCCATGGCTTTAGAGGCAAAAGGTACGCCACTCATTTCTTTCACTGGAAGTGCATCCATATCTGCACGCAATCCAATAGTTGGGCCAGGCTTACCAGAATTTAATACGCCAACCACACCTGTGTAAGCAACTTTTTCTTCAACCTGTAAACCAAGGCTTTTCAAATGTGTTGCGACCATTTCTGCGGTTTTAAATTCTCGATTTGATAGTTCAGGGTTTTGATGAAGATGATGGCGCCACTTAACGACTTTAGGTTCTATTTCAGCAACCTGTGACTTGATATCCGCTTTAGCTGATAAGGTTATTAACGTTAACAATGACAGCAGGAGTGCAAACAAATGTTTCATGGACTTTACTCTTTTATGTTCTTTTCTCAATGAAATAAATAAAATGTACCATAAAGTTTTTACTATTGCTTTGAATCTATTGATTTCCTGTGATGAATAACACTATTCATATTAAGGTTACTGTTAATGCTGTAAAGCGTGAATTTATTTTTAGTAGACTACTCTGTTTCAAGCCCTAGTAGCGACCTGGTTTAATAATTTTTAAAGTAAAAGTAACCAAACTTATCAGGTTGATGAAAACCAAAACTATAATGCGGCCTCCAACTTTGGTATTCAATTGGCTCAATGCCGTAATCAATTCTAAACATATTTACTCGCCATTTATTGGTATGAACTGGCAAAGTAAAATTTCCTTGTTTGATAAGTTGCAGTGCCTTATAGGGTAATTTTATTTCTACAATAAAGCCTGTATCAATGTCATTATTGTTATTTATGGTTCCTTGCACTGAGGTTTTCACAACAATATTGTTGAGGGTAAAGCCTGGGTTGTCTGACCAACCTCCGCAACTTTCTTTAACGCAATTGAGCACATAATCATAAATATTGCCATAAGCGTTGACGCCAAACTCAAGATAATTTTCACCATCTCCGTCGGCATCTATAAACACTTCTATTAAATCGTCGCTGGTAAATAATTTGGCATCGTGAGGTTGATTAGTACCAACAATATTTTTATCTTTTACCTCAAAAGCAAAATAAAGGTTTTTAGTGTCTCTAGTTACCTTAGCGCGAGTTTTTTGTGTGCTTGGTTTGTTGTGGTCATGTAAAATAAATTCTTGAGTAAAGCTAATATGAGACCAATCAGAGAGGTCCCCATCTATTATAATATTGGCTGAGCTAGGGGTAATCACTAACATATCGCTAGCCTGTTTAGCTTGCGCTAAAGAAGCAAAAAAAATAAGGTAAATAATACTCAACACTGAAGGTAATAATCTCATCTTAATTCCATTTGATACTATAAATAGTCAATAAAGCGCCAAAACAATGAACTAACTAGTTTTTATAATTTTCTATCTTAGTTTCAATTAAACTTATTTTTACATTTAGTATTTTATTGAATTTTATTTTAATAAGCTTAGTAAATGGTTATATTTAACTGGTTAGCTGTTGAGATATAAACACTTAAGGGCCAAGGATTCAATACAATTTTCGCTAGGCTTTATAGTTAATCTTTTTTGAGTTGGTATGTATGGAAAAAATGTTTTTGGTATTGTCGATTTTTATTGTGGTGAGCTTGTGGTTTTTTCCGTTCTCTTTGGTAGTTGGTTCCAATAAGACTTGTGGCAAAGAGAAGCTATTGTGGCTTTTTGCTTTACTTATTTTTTCATGGTTTGCATGGCTTGCCTATTTTTTTGTAGCGCCATTAGATAATGAATAAACAGCAAATAATTGAGTAACAGTCTTAATAACGAGCATTTTTAATACAGTATCTGCTTACTTGCTGTTTTGTTTATTAATTGCTTGGGTAGAAACTAACTTGTTCAATAAAACACCCGTTCTACAAACCAATAACACCCCACTAAACCTATGACTATTGAAACCGGTATTTGCACACGTTGGCGATACCAGGCTTTTTTTTGTATTGCAAAAGTCATTAACAAGGCTACAAATATAATGGTTAATTGACCAAGTTCAACGCCAATATTAAAGGCTAACAAGGATGATACTAAATCAGTTTTGGGTAAACCAAAGTCGCTTAACACTGCAGCAAAACCTAAGCCATGCAACAAGCCAAAGCTAAAAACTAATAAAGGTCGCCATTTCTTAGTTTTTGTAAATAAACAGTTTTCAATAGCAACCCAGACAATAGACAAGGCAATAAGGGGCTCTACCAAGCTTGTTGAAACGTTAATCAACCCCATTGTAGCCATACCAAGTGTTATCGAGTGTGCCAATGTAAAGGCTGTTATTTGCCAAAATAAAGCCCCCAATAAAATACTGGCAAAAAACAAACCGAGCACAAATAAAATGTGATCTAAGCCCTTGGGAATAATATGTTCAAAGCCTGATTTTAGGTAAAATTGAAACTTTACTTGCCAGTCCATTGCCGCTAATTGTCGAAGCCTTTTACGCTTTAAGGCCGCTAGATACTCTTGATCTACTTTACCGCTATTAAGCTGCAGCTCTCCTTGCTCGATGTCCAAAATGATGTATTCATCTTGAGGGTGGGCATGCACTTGAGCAACAAACATTGTCGCTAAGAGCACACACAAAAATGCCCATAAAGAAACAAGGTTAAAGGACGAAGTCGTTGGTGATTTTGTACTATTTCTCGATAACATAATTATGTAAGCAACAAAAAAAAAGAGGCCTGAATACAGGCCTCCATAGAGTCATTAGCACGATGTTAATCTGCGCTTCCATCTAATCCACGAACTTTTAGTAACGCTTCAATTTTAGGTTCACGTCCTCTAAATTTCTTGTACAGTGTCATTGCCTCTTCGGTTGAGCCTTTCTCATAAATATGAGTACGAAGCTTTTGTGCAAGCTCTTGGTTAAAAACATCACCCGTTTCTTTAAAAGCGGCAAAACCGTCGGAATCGAGTACCGCAGAATGCACATAACTGTAATAACCAGCGGCATAACCACTCGCGAAGATATGTGAAAAATACGTTGAACGATAACGAGGGACAATCTCATCAATTAAACCAATTTTTTGCAGGGCGGCTTTCTCAAAAGCATCGGTATCTTGCAATGCTTGATCTGCTGTTAGCGTATGCCAGTCCATGTCTAGCAGAGACGCAGCCAAATATTCAGTGTTAGCAAAACCTTGGTTGAACTTTGCCGCTTTAAGTAACTTTGCAATTAACTCATCAGGAATAACATCGCCCGTTTGATAATGTTTAGCAAAAGTTTTCAAAATCGCTGGCTCTTTTGCCCAATGCTCAAGAATTTGAGCTGGAAATTCAGTAAAATCTCGCGGCCCTGAAGTACCTGACATACTGCCGTAACGGGTGTTTGTTAATAACCCATGCAACGCATGACCAAATTCATGGAACAACGTTGTAACATTATCAAAGCTAAGCAATGCAGGATCATCTCCTACAGGACCTGGGAAGTTACACACGTTAACAACAACCGGTCGCTCAACGCCATCTAAGTTAGATTGCCCTTTAAAGCTGCTCATCCAAGCACCACCACGTTTATTGGAACGTGTAAAGAAATCACCAATAAAAATGCCTAGGTGGCTGCCATCTTTATCCTTAACTTCCCATACTCTGGCATCGGGATGGTAAGTTTCAATATCAAATATTTCATTAAAAGTCAGTCCCCAAAGTTTGTTCGAGGTGTCAAAAACCCCTTTAAGTACATTATCAAGGGACAAGTAAGGCTTCAATGCTGCCTCGTCTAAGTCGTATTTCGCTTTACGTACTTTTTCTGAATATTGCCACCAATCCCAAGAGGCAATTTTAAAATCATGCCCCTCAGCATCAACCATTGCTTGCATGTCTATTACTTCACGCTTAGCACGAGCAAGTGCAGGTTTCCATAGTTGCATTAATAAATCATAAACACCCTCAGGGGTATTTACCATGCGCTCTTCAAGTACAAAGTGTGCATAGGTGTCGTAACCCATGACTTTTGCTCGTTCCGCTCTTAACTTAGCAATTTGTGCCGCAACCTTTTTATTGTCGTTTGCATTGTTGTTATCGCCACGATTGGTATAAGCACTGTATAACTGCTCACGTAAATCACGACGACTTGATTCAGTTAAAAAGGGGTACATACTTGAGCGGTGAGGTGTAAAGACATATTTGTTTTGGTACTTGGCTTTATCTTCATCAGTTTGAGCAGCATCCATTTTTTGCTGTGCTGTGCTCGCTGCTGCTTGTACAATACCAGCAGATAAACCATCAAGATCTGACTTATCGAGAATTAGCTCAAAACCATTGGTTTCAGCGAGTAAATTTTGCCCATAAGCGGTAGATAATTTAGACAGTTCACCATTAAGCTCTGATACTTTGTTTTTTTGTTCAATGGTTAATAAAGCACCACTGCGCACAAAACCTTTTCGAGTATCTTTTAAAAATTTTAATTTTTCTGCTGATAACTCAAGGCTATCTCGACTTTGGAATACGGCTTCTACGCGTTTAAATAAACCTTCATTTAAACTCACTTTATCGTAATGAGCAGATAATAATGGACTAAGTTGACGCTGAAGCTCTTGTAATTCTGGGTTTGTATTAGAACCCGTTAAATTAAAAAACACACGTTGCACTTTAGCTAACTGTTTACCTGCACGTTCTAGCTCTTCTACTGTATTTTCAAAGGTAGGTGCGTCAGGGTTATTAACAATGACGTCAATTTCTGCTAAGTGGTCTTGCATACCTTTTTCAAATGCAGGCATGTAGTGTTCATTTTTTATTTTGTTAAACGGTGGAATTTGAAAAGGTGTATCGTAAACTGCAAAGAATGGGTTGTCTGCTACGTTACCCTCTTCTTTATTAAGGTTGTCAGATGATGCTTCAGCAACAGTTGCCGTTGGTGTTGCTGTTTTTTGCTCTGGCTCTTTTGAACAGGCACCAAGTGCTAAAGCAATTGATAAGGCAATAATTGACTTACCTAGGTTTGCGGAATGAAAACTCATGTGTACTTCTCTCCTTCAGTAACATTGTTTGCTAATGTTTATGGGCTTTAAGGGTTAAGTTTGTTATACAGGTACTTAAACTATTGTTATTTTTTAACAAGTACTGTGCAATGTTAGAGGTAAACAATGCTTATAATAATTTCAGTGCTAAAGCTAACTGCGCAAGTAAGTCTATTCTTAGCATTGCAGCTTAGGCTATAATCAATACTTGTCAAAATGTTATAACATTACAAGAATGGCAACAAGTCAGCTAACTTGAACAACACTCATTTTTACGAATATTTAAGGTGAAACAACCTAGTTTTAGGGTAAACAACCAAATTAACACTAAATTATCGTATTATAATTTTTTAATAATCCGCCCCACATTAGCACACTTTAATTTATTTTGATTATTTTTGTGATTCGTAATACTGTAATCTTATTTGTGTTGTTAGGTGTTATGTTCAATACACCTAATCTTTTAGATGCTAACAACTGGTTAGTTTAACTTCATTATAACTTGTAACGCTGTAACCCATTTATTGGGCCTGTTCTACCATGAAAATATTTGTAACTTTATTAACGTTAATTTCCTTAAGTAGCTATGCCGAAGTCGATTTGGTTAAAGTGGATAAGTCAGAAAATAGGATGTACCTCATTGCTAATGGTGAAATCATTAAAAACTATCATGTGGCATTTGGTGAATCCCCTAAAGGTCACAAACAACAAGAAGGCGATGAAAAAACCCCAGAAGGAAGTTACACCCTTGATTATATAAAAGAAGACTCTGCGTTTTACCGAGCCATGCACATTAGCTACCCTAATAAAAAAGATATTGAAGAAGCAAAACGTAAAGGGGTTTCTCCTGGGGGGTTAATAATGGTTCACGGGCAAAGTAATCGACCTGGTTGGCTATCATCAACAGCTCAAAGAACCAACTGGACAGATGGCTGTATTGCCTTAACTAACTCCGAAATGGATGAGTTTATCGCCCTAGTTAAGGTAGGAACTGCAATTTACATTGAATGGTAAATATTCAATATGAAGGTGCCTATCGATTATTCAGATTTATTAA
>JBELHN010000058.1:0-6003 GCA_042091395.1 Colwellia sp. | reverse complement strand
TTTATTAAATTGTTGCACAATTATTAATAAGGATATTTATGTATTTTTTACTCACTTATGAGCTTACTGCCGACTACTTAACTAAGCGGGAAGCGTTTCGCGATGCTCATTTAAACCATGCGATGACGTTTGTTAAACAAGGGTACCTTTGCCTCGGTGGGGCCTTGCAGTCGCCTGCTTCACAAGCTTTACTGGTGTTTAAAGCCAAAGATACACAAGTAGTTAAAGATTTTGCTAATCAAGATCCTTACGTATTAAACGGTTTAGTTACCCAATGGCGAATAAATGAATGGAATATCGTTTTGGGGTTGGGTATCAATTCACTGCCGGTCCCCAAATGATTTTTTTTGTTGCACTTCAAACTTGATACTAAGGTTTTTATTCAATACCAGTGTAAATTTATTGTAAATAAATATCGCAAAAAATGTCATTAAAATATTAACCCCCCATAATCTAGGTAGATCGAGAGTAATATCAATTTTTCTATGCAAACTCAGATGCTTATTTATTCATTTTTTTTGGCTAATTGTTCTTTAATGTGTAATCGCTTTCATGTAAGGTCTATTTAAGAGTACTGTCAATATGACAACTCTATCTATAATTATAATTAAAATAAGTTAGAGGTATATATGCGCTTATGTACTGTATTTTTACTGGTTAGCATATTTTTACAAAATATTGTTCTCGCTCAATCTATTGCAATACCTGGCCTCCCCAGTGAGCATACATTACCCCACACGATATTAAAAGAAGCCATGAAGCGGCAAGGAATGACCCCGACATTCCCGCATAACAATAGTGGTGGTACTATATCTGATAATCGCATGCAACAAGATATATTAGATGGCAAACTTGACGTGTTTTGGTCGATGACCTCAACCGAGCTGGAAGAAAAGTTTATTGCTATTTACATACCAGTATACAGAGGATTGTTGGGTATGCGAATACCACTGGTAAAGCAAGAAAATGTCAACATGTTCAGTAATATCCAATCACTATCCCAATTGAAAAATTTTAAAGCAGGTACTGGTAAAACTTGGCCTGATACAAAAATACTTGAACACAATAACTTACCTGTAGTAAAAACCTTAAAATATCCTAATTTATTTCCAATGCTAGAGGGCGATCGGTTTGATTACTTTCCAAGGGGCCTTCATGAGCCATGGCAAGAAATAATTAACAACAAAGAATTAAACTTAGCTGTTGAGAAAAATGTATTAATTCGCTACACCGCACCAAATTACTTTTTTGTACACAAAGACAATCCCCAATTAGCAGACCAACTAACACAATCCCTAAATCAAATGATCAGAAGCGGTGAATTTTCGCGCTTATTTTTTGAAGCTGATGAGATAAAAAGTGCCCTCAATCAAGCGAATGTTAAAAACCGTAAAGTATTTGAGATAGATAACCCAACCTTATCAAAAAATACCCCGATTAATCGTAAAGAGCTTTGGTTTGACCCTCTTGAAGTACAAGGAAATTTATAAATGCAATCTATTACCCAAAAAATGTTACTTGCTTTAATCGGATCAACCATCGTGGTACTAATGTTTGTTTCTGGTGTGAGTTATTTTGCTCAAAAGTCTACCGAACAAGACTATTGGCAAGATAAACGGCAAGTAATCAATAGCCAACTATCCGTTATTTTTTTAGAACCCGTATTTGCTTATGACAAACCCCTCATTAAAGCGACACTTGAGGCAGTATTAAAAGATGCCGCCATAACCCGTATATCAGTGTTGGATCAACGAAAAAAAGTGTTAGCACAAGGTGTTAGTTCACAAGGTAAAGCGGATGAGAGTTTTACAGTGCCACTTATTTGGACTGATAACACAACCATTGGCTCGGTTGAAATTGGTTATTCACACGAACAAGTTAATAGCCGATTAACTAGTGCACTTGTTGAAAAGTTGGTAGCTTTAATAGTCACTATTATCTTAATCAGTTTAGTGACTGTTTTTCTTCTAAGAAAAATAGTCATTACACCACTCACTGAATTGTCATCGGTGTTAGGGGATATTGCCCAAGGTGGCGGTGACCTTACTCAAAGAATTCCAATCAAGTCCAATGATGAGCTTGGAGAGCTTGCAAAAAGTTTCAATAGTTTCATTGAAACAGTGCAGTCAATAGTTTCAGCACTTGCCTTGGCGAATCAAGAACTTGCTAATGTAGCTCAGCGGGTGAAGAGTGTTAGTGAAAGAACCAATTATGACTCTCAACAACAGCGTGCACAGACAAACGAAGCGCTTGAACACTTAACCCAGCTGCAAGAGGCAACGGTGCACATAGCACAAAGCGCCGAACAAACCTCTGTCAATACTAATAATGTTAATCACCTTTCTCAAAGCAGCATGAAAGAAATGAACACTAACATTGAAAAAGTTGATTTGTTATTTGAAGAATTAGATAGTACCGCTAATATTGTGACTAAGTTGCGCGTAGAAAGTCAAAATATTACCAAGGTACTAGATGTTATTAAAGGCATTGCTGAGCAAACCAATTTACTGGCCCTAAACGCAGCGATTGAGGCTGCTCGCGCCGGTGAATCAGGTCGAGGCTTCTCAGTGGTAGCCGACGAAGTGAGAGCTTTGGCCAGTAAAACCCATGACTCTACTAATGAAATTGAAACCATTATTAGCTCGTTACAAAGCCAAGCTCAAGCCTCATTTGACGCCACCCATCACAGTAAAGATTTAGTCAGTGAAACAAAAGACGCCACTAAAAATGCCAATGATGCCCTAAACAACATTAGCGAAAAAATTAATGAAATAAATAATATGAATACATTAATTGCCAGTGGCTCTGAAGAACAAACACAAGTAACACAGAGTGTGCAAGAAGGTATGCAAAAAGTTGACGACGGTGCCGAGCGATTAGCACAAGAAGCAAGTTCACTGCACTCTGCCACCAATGAGCTAACACAAGTTCAAGAAAAGCTTGTTGAACAGATAGATCGCTTTACCTATTAGCTCTTAGCTCTTAGCTCTTAGCACGGCCATACTAATTAAGTCTTTTACATAAGCCCTATCCTATATTATGAGATAGGGCTTTTTTTTAACATTCATTACATTAAACATCAGCACCAATATCACCAGTTCTTTTATCAAATTACGATTCTAACAATATATTTTCCTATTCTCCCTAGTGGTAAAAGCAAGTTACTCCATCGATGATAATTTTGTAATCTTGTGACATAGTAGTGTTTGTTAATCATTATTATCATCACTAATGCTTAATTATTTAGTTTAAAACCTGTGCATAGCTCTGCTTCATAACAAGCTCGATTGTTAAAGCGAATACAAAATTTAAAAACCAGCACGAAGCTATTTTTTAATATATTAAAGGATTAATATGAGGAACATCAGCTTATTGGCTGCAAGCCTATTTATTATACTCACCATAGCGTTTGCCACGAATGAGTCTGATTTCACCAGTAATACAGTTAAATTAGTCAGCACCTCTTCTAACACAGAGCATTTATTAGATACTCATGCTGACGTAAAAAGCTCCCGAATTTACATGGATGAAATTTATAAACTACAGCAATACACTGACCTACTAGTAAATAAACTCTATTTACCGCCCTATCCCAGTTATCAAAGTTTTATCAAAATAAAGAGAAACTTAAAAAAAACTATTACCCCAACTTGCCTTTATTTTGATGAGCTAATGTTAAGCACTAGGAAGCTCAAGAGCCCGTTTAAACAGGATGCAATGCACTGTAAAAACGCACTAGACAGTATGCTGGTGGTTCTTTTTGATTTACAACAAGGTAAACATAGCCAAATAAAATTAATGCATCAAAAAATATCAATCATAAATAATCACCTCGTTAATCAACTTAAAGGCTATGAAGATTTATATGTTGTTAATTAAATTTTTCTACTATTAGCAACCACAATTATAGAACTAGCAGTAGAGCCAATAGCAAACTCTAGGACTCGGTAGATTTTAAAGACTGATAAGGCTAATTGAATGCGTTTAAGAACTTATAAGCGTAATTCAAAATAACAGCTAATACGTCAACTTAGACGCTTAATTAAGGATTGTTAAATGAATTATGGCAATATAATATTATTGCCGTATGACTGCATCATTGATTTAGATGGAACATAAATATTCCATCAAAGCGCTTGAGTTAACAATAAATATCTCTAATAGAGTTGAAGAAAGACAGTAGGAGTCACGAAGAAATAAAATATGGCGGTGAGCGAGAGATTCGAACTCTCGTTAGGGGTTAACCTAAACACGCTTTCCAGGCGTGCGCCTTAAGCCACTCAGCCAGCTCACCAAATTAGAGCGCTATGGTAAGAAAAAAGCCCTGCAGGTGCAAGGCTATTTTCATTTAATCAGTAAAAAAGCCATTAATTGCTTTTTATTTGTTCATTCAGCCATATCAACAAAAATGAGAGCATCGCAGGTCATCATCAAATAGGGTAAATCGTGTTATTAAATGATATCACTCCCTGTGTTTTAAGGCTGAATGTTAAGCGTTACCCTTAACTGTTACTTTATTCTCGGCAGCAAAGTTAAGCATTCTATTTAAAGGTATAAGCGCTTTTTCAGCTAACGCTTGGTCTACCTGGATTTCTCTTCCTAAGGGACTTACTAGGGCATCATGAATAGATTTAAGACCATTCATTGCCATCCATGGGCAGTTAGCACAACTTTTACAGGTAGCGCCATTACCGCCCGTAGGTGCAGCAACAAAGGTTTTATTGGGGTTAGCTTGCTCCATTTTATAAAAAATCCCTCTATCAGTGGCCACAATAAAGTGCTGATTGGGCATTTCTTCGCTAGCTTTGATCAGTTGGCTAGTTGAGCCAACCGCGTCGGCCATGCTAACAACATTTGCTGGAGATTCAGGGTGAACGAGCACTGCCGCGTCTGGGTATTGAATTTTCAAATCACGTAATGCATTTGCTTTAAACTCGTCATGCACTATACAAGCGCCCTGCCACATGAGCATTTCAGCGCCGGTTTGTTTTTCAATGTATGAGCCTAAGTGGCGATCTGGCCCCCATAAAATAGGCTTACCTTCACTCTCGAGCATGTCTACAATTTCAAGGGCAATACTTGAAGTGACAACCCAATCTGCCCTCGCCTTAACGGCAGCGGAAGTGTTGGCATAAACAACAACGGTATGATCAGGGTGTTCATCACAAAAAGCAGAAAATTCATCAATAGGACAGCCAAGATCCAATGAACACGTAGCCTCAAGTTCAGGCATGAGTACCAGTTTTTCAGGGGTTAATATTTTAGCGGTTTCGCCCATGAATTTAACACCTGCCACAATAAGTGTTTCAGCTGAGTGTTGCTTACCAAAACGTGCCATTTCTAATGAATCGGCAACGCAACCACCAGTTTCTTCAGCCAATGCTTGAATTTCAGGATCGGTGTAATAATGTGCGACCAGTACTGCATTTTTCTCAATAAGTAGTGATTTAATTCTCTCAATGTACTGCGTTTTTTCGCTGCTATTTAAAGGTTTGGGCTTAGCAGGAAATTGAAAGTCAAAATCTATCGCGGTATTACTTACACTCATGGAGTCTCTCTGGCTTAGGACAAAATAAAACCGCACAATTATAAGGGAAAGCGCCGCTAATGTGTAGTGGAGAATAGAAGCAGCGCAGTCGTTAGCTTGTCCTTTACTATTTTAAATAATAACGGAGGCTCAGTAATCACAATGAATTTAAACAGTTATTAATCGTTCCTGTAAAATATGAAGGAGGTAAAGGGCGTTTTATTGATATCACCATGCTTGTTGGCTGATATTTTATTGAAGATAACTTAAAGTAAGTGTAACAGTATGATATGTAGCGAGTGGTCAACAATATAGCTAAGGTGTTATTAAGAGTGGTCGGCCGTGAAGGATTTGAACCTTCGACAAATTGGTTAAAAGCCAACTGCTCTACCAACTGAGCTAACGGCCGTCTTAATAATGTAACTGTTTAATGTAACTGTTTAATGTAACTGTTTAATGTAACTGTTTAATGTAAC
>JBELHN010000057.1:0-13811 GCA_042091395.1 Colwellia sp. | reverse complement strand
CTGGTGGCTTGAACAATTTAATTGGGGAAAAGAATTTCTTACTTATACTGGTAGAAATAAATCTAGTCACACTTATGAACGTTTCAGAAATGACGTTGAGCGATTTTTGCTGTGGTCATTTATTGAAAAACAAAAACCAATTGATCAATTGCGTAAATCTGATTTACTTGAGTATGCAGATTTTTGTTGGCAGCCACCAGTTACTTGGATTGGCACATCAAACCAAGAACGATTTAAAATTGCTAATGGTTATTCGTCAGCTAATGAACATTGGTTTCCATTTAAAATCCAAGCGCCTAAAAGTCTTAAAGCGCAATTTGATATTGATAAGAAAAAATATCGTCCTTCACAACAAACATTATCTTCAATGTTTACTGCATTAATCGTCTTTTATAATTATTTGATGGCTGAGGATTATTGTATTGGTAATCCAGCACAAATTGCTAAAAAAGACTGTCGTCACTTTATTATTGATTCACAAGTCAAAGAAATTAAACGCTTAACCGCTAGCCAATGGCAATATGTTTTAGATACTGCTGTTGAAATGGCTGATGAAGATCCGATGTTTGAACGTAATCTATTTGTCATTGCAGCGTTAAAAACCTTGTTTTTACGGATATCGGAATTATCTGAACGCCCAACCTGGTCACCAACCATGGGACATTTTTGGCAAGATGATGATGAAAACTGGTGGTTAAAAATATTTGGTAAAAGCCGTAAATTACGTGATATTACCGTGCCCATCGATTTTTTACCGTTTTTAGAGCGTTATCGTGCATCACGTGGTTTATTAGGCTTACCAGCGAGCAATGAAAACTCTGTCTTGGTTGAAAAAGTTCGTGGTCAAGGCGGCATGACGTCAAGGCATTTACGTAGAATTGTGCAAGCCGTTTTTGACCAAGCTTATGAAAATATGCGTATTTCTGAAGGCCCGAATAAAGCGTTAAAATTAAAAGAAGCCTCAGCTCACTGGTTAAGACACACAGGTGCCAGTATGGAAATTGAACGTGGCCGACCACTTAAAGATATTTCTGAAGATTTAGGTCATGCCAGTATGGCGACAACCGATACTGTTTATGTACAAAGTGAGAACAAAAAGCGTGCTGAAAGTGGTAAGAAAAGGAAGGTTGACTAGTATTTTTCAACATAAGCGCCCTATCCTTTTAACTATCAATATTTATAAATAAAATAATAAAAACAATAATTTAAATCAATGTTTTTATGTTTTTATGTTTTTCATATTGGTGATTGGGCATTATAAATGCTAATAATGTTATCGCTACATATTATTTTATGCGTTTAAATGTGGCGTACAGGTAACCATCTTGATCACCTAACCCTAGAAGAATTAACGGATAGTTACCTTGCTGAATTAAGGTGTCACCATCAATGTTTACATTAAAAGGTATCGAAATTCCTTCATAATTGGGAAAACTTGAAAACTCTACGTGCTCAATTAAAATATCGTTATTGATGGTGTATCGTCCCATAGAGCCACTGAAGTTGTCATATGCGGTTATTTTCTGGCCGTCAGTTAGCTGGTATGAATCAAATCTTGGCCGTTGCTTGCCAATACTAGCAAAAGAAAAATGACTTTGGTTAAAGATTTTTATCATTTGGCGATTCTTGCCATCGAAGGTCACATATTCATTATCGCCCACTGTTAAGGTTTCTCGCATTAACTGCCATGAACCTTCTATGCCGTGTGAAACAAGGGTTTGCTTAACGTTTACTGGTTGTTCAGTATTAGCACACCCGATCATCATTAATGAGCAGAAAACTATAATGATAGGTTTAACTTTGGTTATCATAGATATAATTAAACTCCATTTTATTTTAAATTATTGATTAACCAAACTATTTTCTCTTTTGACTTAACCAAAAGCAAAAAAGAACCGCAATTAAACCACTAACATACGTGACTACTAAAGGAATATAGGTGAGTTGGTAAGCGTGTTGGTGATCTTCAGGGTAGTAGGAATCACCAGATAAGAAAAAAGCAGCGATCGCACCAGCGAGTAACCATAAAACAGCGGCGTGATTTTTATATTTAGGTGCGGTTTTGTAGCCAACTAACACGACAAGGAATGCGGAAAATGCACCAATAATCGGCTTTTTCCATAAACCCATGTAGCCAGCAATGGTGCCACTGGCAAATGCCGCAAAAACGAATAATGTCAAAACGATAATAATTGAAACAATAAAGCCTTGAAAGGTTTTCATTTTTCACCAAAATACAGTTAGGTAAAGTCTAAAGACATAAATTAACATTATATTTTTATTTACAAAAGCCCTGCCGCTTTGTTTTATTTTAAGATCTCAGTAATCACTGCTGAGAATGCGTTATTTTATTGCTCTTTTACGCTTGAATTTTTTTGCTACCACGTCTTTTTGATAAGCCATAAGCTCGGTATAGGTTTTTACCGTGATGTCTTCAATATCACTATGAATACTGATATCACGAAGCCACTCTATATTGTATGGGCAGTTATCAATAAGACATTTTACTGCCGCAATTTGTCTAGCCTCATTACCACGATGTAATTTGAATAACGCTTCAGCGAACGTGGTTGGTGTTACGCACCAATAGCTATTTTCTTGTGGTTGTAAGTATTGTTCGTCAAAAGTAGATATGGCTAATTGCCGACTTGGCTTGGGGAGTCTTATGTTAAGTTGCTCACCTCGTAATAATTGCCCCGAGGTTAATTTGCAGCCATGTTTAGCAAAATAATTAATGAGGTATTTGCGCTGACCATGTGACAACACATCGTAATCATTGCGAACAAACCAATTATCATCATAAATAGTGATTAACGATAATTCATTAATGGCATATAAGTTTTTATCTTGATTAATGTTTTCAATAAAATGCATGTATTTATCCTTATAAAAAGCTATAAGGCTTAATACGGTTAAATTGAATAAAAAGCTTTATTGGTACCGTATATTTTTACGTTAACAATATATTGACCGATGTTTAGTTGGCAATGAATTCAATATAATCAATTACCGATACTTAACGAACTATTGAATAAAAAAGGTTTCTATTGCGCCTCGTTGCTGCATGGTTACAAACACTTGTTTACCATCAACACCACCAAAAGCAAGGTTTGTTGGGTATTTTCCTTTAAGAGCTACCTCTTCAAGCAGTTCTCCTTTTGCAGAAACTACAGCAACCACGCCTTTGCCGTAACGGGCAATATAGAGCTTGCCGTTTTTATGAGCGCGCATGCCATCTAAACCGTGATCTGAAAATTTTATCAGTAATTGTTTGTTAGTTACCTCACCTAAATTATTGAGGCTATATTGCCACACGTTGCGCTGCACACTCTCGTTAACATATAAGGTTTTATTGTCATAACTCACAGCAATACCATTAGTAGTGCCCATATTTTTTTCAAGTAAGGTAATTTTTTGCTGTGTGTTAATTCGCCATAAATTACCGGTACCCGTTGACCAGTTTGGATCAGAAGCTAAAATTATACCGTTAGCCATCATGGCAATATCATTAGGCTGGTTCATCAGTGGCGAGTTTGCATAAACATGTATTTTTGTCTCTGCCTTTCCCTCAACCACAGCTTTGTTGATCAATAATATGTTATGATTAACGTAATCAGCAATATACATATTACCGCCACTATCAAACCGGATTCCATTGCCAATAGAGCCGTTCGCTAGGGTTACAAATCGCTCAACAGTATTTTTTGCTGTAACCCGCCCTATGGTTCCTTGTTTTTCATAATTCACGACATAGAGGCTGCCATCTGCGGAAACTGCAGGGCCTTCTATACCTTGGGTAAAAACACCATCGGCTACCCAGTCAATGCTATTGTTGTAATTAGCTGTTGAAGTGGTTTGATTTGCAAAGGTATGAACAGGAAGTGTCAGTAGAGTGAAGACAAGTAAGGTGCTTAATTTTTTCATTATATTTTGACATTCAATTTAGGTTTAATTATTAAAATGGTTGTAACCACTATTTTGTTAAATTTATTTTGAGATAAAGTAATCAATCGTATTAAAGTTGTTTAGCCAAATAAGTTGGCTAAATAAGGTGACTAAACAGCGTTAACAACATTAAAATTATTTAACCTATATTTTGCCCGATACGCCACTCGGGTCACGTATTATAAAATCGAGCATTCCCCAAGGTTGGCTGACAACGTCTGATACCTCAACCTGGTATTTTTGGGCTATATTATTTTCTTTTATCGCTTCATGCCAAGCGTTAATATCCTCGACCAACAGATGCATCATTAAATTTTCGGCCAGTGATTTGTCATAAAAGTCTTGCAGTAAAAAACTGCAACTGCCTTGATTAAAGTAGGCAATACCTTCAGCGTCTGATGCTTTTGTAAAACCTAAGTCTTGGTAGAAATTTTTACAGAGATTAAAATCTTTAGCGGGAACAAACGCTTTTAGTTCAACAGTGTTTAAATTGGCCAACGGTCTTCCTCGTAGGGTGTAATATAAGTAGAGTTTAATATAAGTAGATTTTAATATAAAAAGTATAAATGGCTTTATAACGATACTACGTCACTAAGTCATTTCATTGAGCCGTGCGTAACATCAATGTTGAGCATTACGCAGCCATAAATAAAGTTAAAATATCATGCGGTTCATAAGGTTTTAATGTCTCATGTAGGTATACATTTTTAGGGATTTACTTGATCAATTAGGCACTTTTCTGAGTAGATTTTAACCTAAGCACCCCTAACCTAAATAGCCCCTAACCAATTCAGCCTACAACCTATATAGTCTCAAACTATATAACCAAGTCAGCACGTTAAACCGATTGATGTATGGCTTAAAATTAATTAAAAATCATATGTGCAGCCATCACTACTAATAAGCCTGCAAATATTTTTTTTATTGTTGAAACAGGTAAATATTGTGTAGCTTTTGCGCCAATAGGAGCCGTGTACCATGAGGTGCACACAATACCCAGTAACGCAGGTAAATACACAAACCCAGCAAAACCATCTACTAAATCATAGGTGTTAATACCTGAACTTACATAACCTATCGAGCCAAACAACGCGATAACAATGCCACATGCGGCAGCACAACCAATGGCTTTTTTCATATCAATAGAAAAGAAAGTTAATAAAGGCACTAACAATGCTCCCCCACCTATACCAATCATGGCAGATAAGCCGCCGGTAATGGTGGTAAACAAAGTCAGCAGCCCTTTATTTGGCATATTACGTTCTGTTGGTGGTGATTTTTTAGTACTGCTATAAAACATCTTTATCGCAATAAGCACAACGCATACAGCAAATACCGAGCGCACAATATGGTCAGGTAATAAAGACGCCATAAAACCACTAATTAGTGCACCAAGTGCTACACCTGTCATTATCCAAGGCGCTAATTCCCAGGGTACATTACCATTTTTATGATGTGCTATGGCTGATGAAGTGGAAGTAAAAAGTATTGAAGCTAATGAGGTAGCAATAGCACCAATAACAACTTGATCGGCGGGCAATATGTCAAATTGAAGCAGTAAGCTACTTAATACAGGCACAATAACTAGGCCCCCACCAATACCGAGCAAACCCGCCAAAAAACCTACGCCACAGCCTAATATGGCACAATATAAAATTAACAACAGCACTTCATTCATTGAGTTCGTCCTAAGAAACATAACGGCGACACTATACTACATAAACTCTTCCATGTTTGTATCAAACTAATTTTTCACTATAAAATTGCGCTACAGCGCATGTTTTTCATAGCACATGAAGATTTCTCATACACTGCGTGAAATAAATACGCTGTTCATTAATTGCTGTCCCACGTATAAATCTCCCATAGGTTTGTAATGAATGAGCATCATTATCGAAAGGTAATCATCAAGCTTTCTACTTTTTTATGTAATGACAGTTGCCCGTTCAAGTTAACAACATACAAGAAAGTTTATCTTAATAAATAGGACAAGGTCACCATGAATAACGAGTTTAACTTTTCTATTAAAAGCATTTGTCTTGATGAAAACTATCGTCCATCTGACAATACCCGTATCACTACTAACTTTGCTAATTTAGCCAGAGGCGATAGCCGTAAGGAAAATTTACGTAACGCCTTAAAGATGATAAATAATAGTTTTAATGCCCTTGCCTTTTGGGATAATCCTGAAGCAAATCGCTATTCTGTTGAACTTGAAATTATTTCAGTTGAGATGAACATAGCCAATAGTGTGCAAACTTTCCCATCTATTGAAATATTAAAAACCAATATTGTTGATCATCAAACAAACAAACGCATTGAGGGTATTGTCGGTAACAATTTTTCCTCGTACGTTCGCGATTACGATTTTAGTGTACTTTTATCAAACCATAACAAAAACAAAGCATCTTTTAGTATTCCTGATAATTTTGGTGAACTGCACGGTAAGCTTTTTAAGTACTTTGTTAATTCAGACACTTACAAGAATAACTTTAAAAAGTTACCCGTGATTTGTTTGAGTGTTTCAGATAACAAAACCTATCACCAAACTGAAAATCAGCACCCCGTATTAGGCGTTGAGTACCTGCCAAACGAATCATCGCTAACCGAGCAGTATTTTAAAAAAATGGGCTTACAAGTCAGGTACTTTATGCCCCCTAACAGTGTAGCGCCTTTAGCTTTTCATTTTTTTGGTGATTTGCTTAATGATTACAGTACATTAGAGTTATTAAGTACTATTAGTACAATGGAGACCTTTCAAAAGATTTACCGCCCTGAAATTTATAATGCGAATGCCGTTGCAGGTAAACGTTACAAGCCAAATTTGAAGAACTTAGATCATTCCTTAACACATATTGTTTACGATAGAGAAGAACGCAGCCAATTAGCCAACGAACAAGGTAAATTTGCAGAAGAAAACTTTATAAAACCTTATCAAACAGTGCTTGAACAGTGGTCTGCTAATTACGCGGTTTAATTCCTCCCAATATAAGAATATTTTAATATGAAAACATTATTACCTACCTCAACAGCTGGCAGTTTACCCAAACCTTCATGGCTTGCTGAGCCAGAAACACTCTGGTCTCCTTGGAAACTTCAAGACGAGGAACTGGTTCAAGGTAAGCAGGATGCGTTACGGTTATCACTTCAAGACCAACAACAAGCCGGTATTGATATTGTTAGCGATGGCGAACAAACTCGCCAACATTTTGTAACCACCTTCATAGAGCACCTAAACGGTGTTGATTTTGAAACCCGTAAAACAGTAAAGATTCGCGATCGCTATGAGGCAAGTGTGCCGACGGTAGTTGGCCCTGTGAGTCGTCAAAAATCAGTATTTGTTGAAGATGCTAAGTTCTTACGTAAACAAACTAAACAACCTATTAAATGGGCGCTACCCGGCCCCATGACAATGATCGATACCTTGTACGATAATCACTACAAAAGTCGTCAAAAGCTTGCTTGGGAGTTTGCAGTAATACTTAACCAAGAAGCGAAAGAGTTAGAGGCGGCTGGTGTTGATATCATTCAATTTGATGAGCCTGCATTTAACGTATTTTTTGATGAAGTTAATGAATGGGGAATTGCTACTTTAGAAAGAGCCATTGAAGGTCTGAAATGTGAAACGGCTGTGCACATTTGTTATGGCTACGGTATTAAGGCCAACACCGATTGGAAAAAAACATTAGGCTCAGAGTGGCGTCAATATGAAGAAACCTTTCCAAAACTTCAAAAGTCAAACATTGATATCATTTCGTTAGAGTGTCACAACTCTCATGTACCTATTGATTTACTTGAGCTAGTTCGTGGTAAAAAAATTATGGTAGGGGCTATCGATGTAGCAAGCAATACCATTGAAACCCCAGAGGAAGTTGCCGAGACGTTGCGTAAGGCATTACAATTTGTTGACGCTGACAAACTCTACCCTTGCACCAATTGTGGTATGACGCCGCTATCAGCGGAGGTAGCAAACGGCAAACTAAATGCGTTAAGCGCCGGTGCAGAAATTATCAGAAAAGAGTTGAATGCTATCAAGCCTTAAGTGGTAAAGAATTAAGCGGTAAGAGTTAAGTGATAAGAGTTAAACACTTAACCAAGTAGGTGGCCAAGCTTTTAAAGGGTAATTTTTTTTCTAGCGTATTTAAGCGAATAAAAAAACTTACCTTTTTATATAAGTAAAAGAAAACGTCAATGATAAATCGTACTAGCTTGTATACTGAACAGCGCCGTAAGACTTAACAATAGGTGACGTTACGGTATCCATGAAATGTTGATGTTTGGGATGCACAACATAAGCATTAAACTCTTCAATAGTGTCAAACTGAGCGACCAAAGCATACTCATAGTTTGAACCAGCTAAGTTCATATTAGCGCCAAAACTGTAGTGTTTAATTTCACTAATACCGTTTGCTAAGTTAGCAAAACCTGATGTTACAGTAGCAATAGTGTTTTCTGTAACGCCCTCATGCCAATTTAGTAATACTACGTGATTAATCATATTTTCCTCAAATCTTATTTAAAAATTGCATTTAAAAAGTGTATTAATACGATTTAGTCCTATCGTTCAATCAAAAATAAACATCAATACTTAGTCCATTATTTGATTAATCGTAATGACAATGAGTCGTTTTGAATATAAAAAAGTTCACTTATTTTAGTAATCAGCCTTTTATATCGGGCAGACATATTTAGAAGGTATACTTATATAGACGGCATATTAGCCTTAACTGAACGAAAATTTATAAAAACCACCTACCTATTGGCCAGAACTAAGTTCATACATACGTTAAGTAGAAAAAATACACCGTTATACCTGAGCTCATCGCGATAATAAACCACCTAATATAGGTTTGATTTAAGGTCATTGAGATATGTGCAGAATAGTAGCCTCCCAATAACGTACCTAGCAACACAGCACTTCCCTCAAGCCAGGCAATAGAATCGTTGAACACAAAGAGTAATATGGCAGCAATAGAAACGGCTGAAGATACCACCAACTTTAAGCCATTCATCACATTAATATTATGATGCCCCGCTAACGTTAGGTAGCTTAATACAATAATACCTAAACCCGCATTAAAAAAACCACCGTAAACGCAAACAGCAAGTAGTAAAAACCACAGAAAAAATGAAGTAAAGCGCAGCAAATATTTATTGTTTGCTGAATAAGTTTGCAATAGTGTGTTGGCCTTAGCGCCAAAAATAAATAACAGTGTAGCGAATAGCAATAGCCAAGGAATAGCTAACTCAAAAGACGATTCAGGGGTTTTCAATAATAAATAGGCGCCAATAAAACCACCTAAAACACTCAAAAAAACCGTGGTGATCACTTCTCTTTTATATGGGATTAACTTCATTCTAAATGCATAAGCGCCACTAATATAACCAGCGCAAGAAGCAAAGGTATTAGTGGCATTTGCTATTAAGGGTGAAACACCAACAAAAACTAAGGCAGGAAACGTAATAAAGCTCCCTCCTCCGGCAATAGAATTTAAAATACCACCTAAGAATCCAGCAAAAAAAAGTAATATAATGTCAATAAGCAAAGAGTCCATCTAGGTTTTAAGAGATAAATTGACTACAAGAGGTTGTAATAACAAACTAAAACGTTCTATTTGTTTGCCATAACAAAGTACTCAAGTTTCATTATATGCTCTGTTGCCAGTGTTCTGCCAACGGGCGTAAAATATTCAGCGTTAAGATCTTCCAGCGATTTATTTTTTTGTACAATAAAACCGTGTTGGGCAAGTAAATTTTTCATTTCCTCCGCCGTATAAAATGACTGCCAAGGCTCTCCTGTTTTAGCCGCTAAACCTTTAATGAGTTCAGCACGTTTTACTGCGTTGTGATAACCATCACCAAAACAACGAATGGGATCGTTATTAAGCAGTTCATCAACATAAGAAATAATAAATGTTGAATGAGTTCCCTGTGAAAGTTCAGCAAGTTCATGAAGTGTTGAATCTAACGCTTCTTTGGAAATATACTGCGATACTCCTTCAAGGGTAAATATTGTCGACTTAGCTTGATCAAAACCTGCAGCGAGTAATTGTTTAGAAAGCGATTGGTGATTAAAGTCAATGTTCACATACACAACATTGTTGGCATTAGGTAAATTGTTCGGCAGCTTAGCGCGTTTTCTGGCTTGAACTTCGGGTTGATCAACCTCAAATATTTGCAATGATGGTGGTAAATCGAGTCGATACGCTCGTAAATCGTAACCTGCCCCTAAAATTACATATTGCTCGGCCCCATCATTAACACCTTTGTTAACCTCATCATCAATAAAGCGAGTACGCGCAATTAAATGTTCATGAAAACCTGGCGCAAATTTTTGTGTTAACCACACACATACTTTGTGACCCATCAGTTTAATAAAACTGGAACCAAGGACAAAGTTTTCAGCGTAAGGATCGAATATAATTCGTTTATCGGCCTGAGCAAGTGTTTCAATTAAACGCTGTTTTGCAACGCCTTGTGCTGTACCATCCTTTGTAAACATTAAGTTTTTCATAGCACCCCGATTATATTCATAATGTCTAAGCTACTGTTAACACAGTAACATTGAAAGAAATTCATTAAATACTTTAAAGTTAATACAAACAAAATTTAATATAACTTTAAATTTTACGTGTTACTTACAATATAAGTTTATACAAGTATTAAAATAACAAAATCTTCGGGTTATATATTGCATTTAAAAGCCACCAACAATATCAGCACTGATATCGGTCACTTCATTTACTAAATCAGAAATTATAGGTTGACCTGAATAATTGAGCAGTGAATCAAAATTAAAACGGGGCCAATTATCAAAACACTTTTTAGATACTTTTAGTCGCAAAGCTTTATACGACAATCCAAAGTGCTGTGTATTAGCTAATTCATTAAAGTCAGGTTGAGTACAAAACATAGCATACGCATATTCAATATTATTGTCCGTTGCCAACACATCAATAAATACAGTAAGCACCTCTTCAGGTGTGTAGAAATCTTTTTTATCGAACTTTTTCACAAGCACGCTTGGCAAAGAGGTGACAATTTTTTCAATAGATTCGTTATCTTGAAATGATTCAAACATCTAATTTTCTTCCTTAAATAATTTACTTCCATAAACTAACTTGATTTTAAAACTGTATTTCAGGCTCTGTTAAGTCAACTTCATAAATTGTAGATAACCTATCACTTTTAGTGCACTTGGTAATTATTTTTTTGGACATACCATTGGTAGTTTTATCACAAGTGACGTGCTGAGCTTTTAAACCAAATTTTGATTTATAATCCTTAACAATAAAATCAAATTTTTGCTTATCTTGCTGTGATGCTTTAGCATAAAGATCATTGAAAAGAGCTTCCCAATCCTCTCTTTCTGATTCTATAGCTACACCTAACCAGCCCATACCAATTAGGGTTGATTGTTCTACGTATTGTCCTTTAAAAAACATAAACGCTAAAGCATATTGAGCATCTTTGTATCCCCAAGTAGCTAACTCACTTAATTCATTAAACGCCCCTTGATAATCACCTCTCTCATATAAAGTAATCCCCACTTTTGTTGTTTGTCGATAGCATCTATGTCTTTTGTAATCCTATCTGTGGTTTTACATGAAATTAATAATAGTGAAACTACCAGTAAAAATGTTGTACGCATTGAAACTCCATAAAATGATTTTAGCTTTTAGTCTGATTTTAAAATTACATAATTGACCATATCTTTTACCTGATAAAGGGCGATTAATTTTTTGTAAATTTATACACCTAAATTTTACTGCATGCCCCAAAATACACAACGCACTCGTAAATAGGCAAAAATATAGCCGGCTAGAATAAGCGACACCGCTATGCTTTGGTATTCCAGTACTTGATTTGCTTGTTAGATTATTTTTGTAGATGTACTTCCATTTTAGGTAGCACTCTCTTCACATCAAGCACTTTAGCATGAACTTCATCAATTTTTATTGCACCCATTCGAGAATAAAAACCTTCAGCATTTGGGTCTGCTAACAACTCCATTGTTTTATGGCCAATCTTAGCTGCTTTGTTACAAGCAATTTCAAATAACAAACGACCGTAACCTTCACCAATATACTTTGGATCTACCCATAAATGCTCAAGATAGGCTGCTTTATCAATAGAACGAGATTCAAGACCAAAAAAACCAATTGTTATTTCCTCAGTTGTTAGTAAAACAACTTCATTACCTTCTATAAAACTCGGAGTAATTTTAAGATCAGATTTCCAAGCATCAAGCCATTCTTTGGGATATTCCCAATGGGCTTTTGCTTTAATAATTAAAGATGTCAATTCGGTCGAATCATTTGCCGACGCATTTCTTAATGAAATATTGATATTGATCTCCTTAGCGTTAATTTAAAAAATATACTCTATACTATGTAAAGTTAAAATCTATCGCCCAAGTAACGGGCTGATTAATAGTTGGCTAAAATATGTGAGTTATGAACAAAAAGCCAACTGAAAATTGTCCGATTGAATGCCTTATTATAAGGAAGTTTAAACTCCTTCTAGACCTTCAGCAGAGCCGAGCATAAACTCCATACCTACAAAGCCAAATAAAAGGGCTACTGCACCTAATAGCATAAGGTTACGGTTGTTCTTTTTATAAACGGTAAATGTAAATACAACAAATACTAAGAAAAAAAGAGTAGAATAGTATCCATTTTTAAAACTTCCTAATTTAAGTAACATTTCTTTATTAGTAGATGCATTAATGGGCTTTTTATAGCTCAACGCCAACGAGCATATGGCCAACTTATACAGTCTATTTTAGGATTTTCTTGCAAGGCCACCTGTTTCGACACACCAGTTCCATGAAGGTTATTTACGGTAAATAAGTACCAAATACTTCCTGAACCAAAGTAATTGTCTATGTGTCCCGCACCAAACTTTAATTCATTTCTTTTACTTAAAGCTTTATCAATAGTCATTTTGGGGCTAACACCAAAACTATCCTTAACTTCAGCGCTACATGTCATAACTTCATCGAGTTTAACAACTCCGCGCTCGTAGTCAGCTTGTTCATTAATGTAAGATATAAAATAAATTAAATCTTCATTTTCATATGTTGATACTTTGAACATATGAAAGTCGGGTGAATCACCTTGGCCAAGTTCTTGTGTTACACGATAAAATGGAAAATTTTTACTAATTTGAAAAAGAGATATTGGCATGCCTTTCTGAATTTTCATATTGCCTATTGAAGATTCAGTTAATATTATTTTCTCTTTTTCTCTAGCAACGCTAGATAGTGAAAATATCAAAACGATGATTAGAATATAACGCATACTTTCCTTGAGCTATAACGCCCGCATAAGGGCTGATTAATGTTTGGCTAAAATGTGAAGCGAAGCGGAACCGCGCCAAACTTTAGCAGTCCCGCGCTTAATGCGCTTGTTATGTTTTTAATTTACGCAGCCAATATAAAAATAAGCCTGCTTGAAGTATTGCAGCTGAACCATAAAAAGCAGCGCCGAACATACCAACAAAACCTGTGATAAAGATAACAAACAAAACTAGAGCTACAAAGTAGCACCAAAGACTTTGATTGAAATAATTTGACGCTAACCAGTGCACTGGGAAACCAATAACACACCAACCAACAATCGAAAATAAAAGGTATGTTGCCAATACAATGACCATTGAAAATAGGTAACCAACAAAGTCCGTATTGTTGTTTTCTGCTAGCCAACCCATGACAAGAAAGTAGCCAGCAATCGGAACGAATGTAGAGAAAATAGATCTGATAATAGCTTTATCCCAATTCCCTAATTCCACCGAAACTCCTTAAAAACATAACGCACAATTAACAGGCAAAAACTAACTATTTTTTGTCCTTGTTTAATTTCTTG
>JBELHN010000056.1:0-14105 GCA_042091395.1 Colwellia sp. | reverse complement strand
ATATCAAAAGCCAGCAATCAATAGACTCATTTCCATCAGACTCTAGCATTGCCGGTTCAGATAGAGATAGTACTATGCTATCTGAAGAAGATTTAAAAGCTCAACAAGAAACTAATGAAAATCAAGAGAAAATTGCTAAGTTTACCGCAGAATACGTCACACCATTTTTAACAGCTGATTTTAGTGACATTGTTGCCAGCAGCAAGGAAAAAAAATCTGAGGGTAGTCAGGCAACTCTTGCCGAACAAGAGCTAGATTTAATACCCAATGATGACTTAGACATAGATGCTTTACTTGATAACATTCAAAGTGAAAATTTACAAAGTGTTGATACCGACAATGATAACCACATTGAACAAGCTAGAGATGAACTTGGTGATGAATTAATAACAGAGGTCGACAACCAAGTTAATGCACAAGGGCTTTCAAGCGAAGATTTAAGTCAACTATTAGCAGAATCGTCAGACGACGAAACGTTAGAGCCTGTTCAAGAATTAAAAGCATCGAGTGATGATACTACTGATTTTTCAAAGGAAGAGGTGTTAGCTGAATTACTGAAAGAGAGTAATACTGATGATAACTCCATTATTGGCGATGATGCCTTAGAGACTATTGGCGACCTAGACAAGGTTGATTTTGATGATTTACTTGCAGATATAGAACAAGAGTCTGCTAATTATGTGCAAGAAGGGGCTGAGAACAATTCAGTACTTGGTGATATTGGTGACGACCTTATTAGCGAACAACAAGATAATGGCAGCAAAGAGCCTGCAAAGCCTGTTGAGGGAAGTTATGTGTCTGTCGATGATTTATTACACGATAGTTTAAGTGATAACAATCAAACTGAACCTTACGAGAAAGAGAATATTGATGTGGGGTTAGGGCAATTTGCAACCAACAACTCAACTATTGATGTTGACCTAGATGGCTCAATGTCGGCGAAATTAGATTTAGCAAAAATGTATATAGAGATGAGTGATGAAGAAAATGCCGAAGTGATCCTGCATGAGGTACTTCTAAACGGAGATAATGTTCAACAAGTTGAAGCCCAATCATTACTAGATACATTAAAAACATAAGTTTTTACTGTATCAACAATGTGCCCTCTAGCCTAAATTCACAAAATAAAGGATAATGCGCAACGCAAAATAAACATTGATAATGTAAAGGGTCGTTAGCTATGCGATATGCGTTAGGCATTGAGTATGATGGTAAAAATTATTGTGGTTGGCAACGTCAGAATAATGTTATCACTGTACAAGAAAAAGTTGAGAAAGCATTATCTGTTATTGCTGACGAACCTATTGAGGTTATTTGTGCGGGGCGCACTGATACCGGTGTTAATGCTACTAATCAAGTTGTTCACTTCGATACAACAAAACACCGCAAAGACGTTTCTTGGACATTAGGTGTGAATACTTATTTACCCAATGACATTGCCGTATCATGGGTCAAAGAAGTCAATGAAGAATTTCATGCCCGTTTCAGTGCAACGGCAAGAAATTATCGTTATATTATTCACAATAAAAGACTTCGTTCAGCGATTTTAAGTCATGGAATTAGTCATTGTCATTTCCCATTAGATGAATCTTTAATGCAAGCAGGTGCTAATCATCTTGTGGGTAAACATGACTTTACTTCCTTTAGAACCGTGCATTGTCAATCTCATTCTGCTGTCCGCACCATAAAACATTGCCGAATAACACGTCATGGCGATTACCTTGTAGTTGATATCAAAGCCAATGCATTTTTACATCATATGGTAAGAAATATCGTGGGTAGTTTAATGCGAGTTGGCCAATCTCAAGAAACAACACGCTGGATAAAAGACGTGTTACTTGCTAAAAATCGTTGTGATGCTGGCGTAACAGCTCCACCGGAGGGCTTATATTTTGTTGATGTTGATTACCCCGAGCACTTTAAGCTACCAAAAAGTACATTAGGGCCATTATTTTTATAAGGCTGAAATTAACTATTTACCTGTTAAACTCAGCAGACCAGTTTTTTATTTATTCCTTAGCATATACTATGGTCTAATACGCGGTTTACGATTACTATTGATTTAACCTAATTTTTGATGTGAATTTTCCATCAAAACCGACAAATATCTCGTTGCAACAGGCAAAAATAAAATTATGAGTTGGATAGAAAAAATTCTCCCTAGAGCCAAAACCACCCAAAAAAGTAATATTCCCGAGGGTGTTTGGACTAAATGTACAGCATGTAACGCAGTACTTTATAAGACTGAATTAGAGCGACAAATTTCAGTATGCCCCAAGTGTGATCACCATATGCGTATAAGTGCACGTAAACGCATTGATAGCTTTCTTGATCCAGATAACCGTTTGGAGCTGGGTGAAGAGTTTGAAGCAAAGGATATTCTCAAATTTAAAGATTCGAAACGCTATAAAGATCGTATAAGTGCTGCTCAAAAAAATACAGGTGAAAAAGATGCCTTAGTTGTCATGAAAGGAGAGCTTAATGGAATGCCTATTGTTGCAGCGGCTTTTGAGTTTTCTTTTTTAGGTGGCTCGATGGCATCGGTAGTGGGTGCTCGTTTTGTTAAAGGAGTTGAGTATTGTTTAGCTAACGATTTACCTTTTGTATGCTTTTCAGCCAGTGGCGGCGCACGTATGCAAGAGGCTCTATTTTCATTAATGCAAATGGCTAAAACAAGTGCTGCATTAGCTAAGATGAGTGAAAAAGGTCTTCCTTATATTTCGGTATTAACAGATCCAACCATGGGTGGCGTTTCTGCAAGTTTGGCAATGTTAGGAGATATTAATGTAGCAGAGCCGAAAGCACTCATTGGTTTTGCTGGCCCCCGTGTTATCGAGCAAACCGTCAGAGAAAAATTACCAGAAGGCTTCCAGCGTAGTGAATTTTTACTAGAAAAAGGCGCTATTGATATGATTATTGATCGACGTGAAATGAGAGCAACGTTATCAAGAATGCTTACTAAGTTTATGGGCCATGAAAGCATAGCCTCTTAAATTTAAAAAAACTATTGATGTACTTTATTCTATATGGATAACCTTACTTAAAAAATGACAATACGTAACACAAGCCACTATCAAGATTTTACTAATCTCGATCAGTGGCTTTATTATTTAGAGAACCTGCATAGCAGTGAAATTGACATGGGGTTATCCCGAATTAGTCAGGTAGCTAGACGCTTAACTATTGATTTAAGCTTCGCCAAGGTTATTACAGTTGCTGGCACAAATGGCAAAGGAACGACATGTGCTTTTATTGAAAATGCGTTGCTAAGTGACTTTGTTGGTCATTCAAAAAAAAAGGTAGCGGTATATTCTTCACCTCACATTGATCGCTTTAATGAGCGCTTGCGGATTAATGAGATCAACATAGCTGATCAACCATTAATTGATGCGTTTAAAAAAATTGAAATAGCCCGACAAGATACTTCGTTGACCTATTATGAATATACAACGTTAGCTGCTTTTTTGGTGTTAATGCTTGAAAAACCAGATGTGATTATCTTGGAAGTTGGGTTAGGAGGGCGCTTAGATGCTACCAATATTATCGATGCCGATATTGCTGTTATTACTACCGTTGATCTTGATCACCAATCCTTTTTGGGTGACAACAGAGAGGCCATAGGCTATGAAAAAGCCGGAATCATGCGGCAAAATCAAGACATTGTCATCGGAGATATCACCCCCCCAAAATCTGTATTAGCACATGCAGTTGGCTTAGATGCTGAGCAAAACAGTCAGTTATCTTTACGAGATCGAGAGTTTACAATAAATTTAGCTGATGCAAACCATTCAGTTTGGCAATGGCAGTCAAAAAATTTGACCCTTGAAAGCCTGAGTGCGCCATTAATCCCATTAGATAATGTCGCAACAGCACTCATGGTGCTTTCAAAACTTAAATTACCCTTATCGACACCTTTCGTTAACCATGTCATAAAAAATACGCAAGTTTCCGGTAGAACAGAACTAATTAAGCAAACGAAACAGTGTGATGTTGTGCTTGATGTGGGCCATAACCCGCAGGCAACACGCTATTTATCGAGCTATATTAAGCGTATGAAAGCGGAGTTCAATTATCAGAAAATATATGCTGTTGTTGCAATGTTGGCTGATAAAGATATCACTGCTAGTTTATCTTCATTAACCGATGACATTGATTATTGGTATACTGGGCCATTAGCGCAACCCAGAGCTGCATCTAAACAACAAATGTATAATAGCTTGACTACCATTACGGATACGGTAAATTGTTTTGACAATATTAACGAGGCCTTTAAAATGGCAAACAAACAAGCCAAAGCAGCCGATTTAATCTTAGTGTTTGGCTCGTTTTTTACAGTTTCACAAATTAGAACTCAACTAATTAAAATATAAGCTTTATTTGCTTAACATCGCAAAAAGTAAATATTAGCAGTTTTCTGTATGGCCATTTCTATATGCCCAATTTTGTAAAATATTATTTTTACTAACGAGGAGTATCTCTTGTCTACACCGTTTCAAAATCGCTTGGTTGGCACTATTATTGTAGCCGCTGTGGTTATTATTTTTCTGCCAGACCTACTCGATGGTGAAAAAAAGTCTTATCAAGCAGAGTTTGAAGCTATTCCTAAAGCCGATACTTTTTCTGGTCAGCTAACGAGTAAGTCTTTTCCTGAAAATAAGCTGGTTAGGCAAAAAGTTACTCCTGTAACTCAAGAGGTTGCCCTTGATGAACTTGAAGTTAATAATGAAAATTTAACTGAAACTACATTATCAACAATTGATGAGTCAGAGAAAGAATTGGCGAAAAGTGACAAACCTATACCAGTAAAGGTTAATGAAATATCATCACCAGAAGCGAAGCAAATCACTGACGTCTCAGTAAAATCTCAGCTTGAAAATAAAAGTGTACCAGTTAATTTACCTGAAAAAGCGATTGCCAAAGAAGCATGGGTAATTCATTTGGGCAGTTTTAAAAATGAAAAAAACGTTGAGCAGTTATTAAAAAAACTAAAAGCAAATGGTTATGTTGTTTTTACTAAGCCAATAAAAACCAAACAAGGCATGTTAACCAAAGTCATTATCGGCCCTGAGTTAATTAAATCTACTCTGCTTAAAAAATTACCGGCTTTGAAAAAACTTACCGGAATTGAGGGCAAGGTTGCCTATTTTGATCCTAAGCAATAACAGTCATTCATAAATTATTAGGTATTTTTTACAATATTCTGGTAGAATTCGCGCCTCTAATTTAGAGAGCTCAACGAGATACTCAAGTTATGGTTTGGATAGATTACGCGATTCTGGCAATCATTGGTATATCAACACTAGTCAGTTTAGTTCGAGGCTTTACAAAAGAAGCTGTCTCTCTGGTTATATGGATCGGAGCATTTTTTATTGCCAGTACCTTCTACGGTAACCTCGCTAATCTTCTCACTAATATATCCGATCAATTTTTACGAAATGCTGCAGCGATAGGCATTCTATTCATTACCACCTTGGTGCTTGGTGCGTTATTTAATTATCTTATTGGTCAATTAGTCAATAAAACAGGCTTATCAGGTACTGATAGAGTGTTAGGTTTAGTGTTTGGGGCACTTCGAGGTGTGTTAATTATTAGTGCTTTACTATTTTTTATTGATGCTTTTACAGGCGCTGCAAACACAACCTGGTGGCAAAGTTCGCAACTTATTCCTGAATTCAGCTTAGTTGTTGAGTGGTTTTTTGAGTACCTCAAAGGTTCATCCAGTTTTTTAAGCTAATTGTTTTTATTTAATCAGTAAATAACAATTAGGGTTATGCGAAGTTAATTCGTGAGTACTAATTACCCGACTAATCATTGTCTGGTAGCAGATATTTTCAATTCAAGATAAGGCAAAGTGCTGACTTTGGATGAAAATATTGTAAATATTTTTTGTGGAGAAAATTTCATGTGCGGTATCGTTGGTATTGTTGGTAAAACCCCTGTTAGTCAATATATATATGACGGCTTAACTGTTCTGCAACATCGCGGGCAAGATGCTGCAGGTATTGTGACTATCCATGACAATACCTTTAGGTTACGTAAAGGTAATGGCTTAGTAAAAGATGTTTTTCATACTCGGCATATGTTGCGTCTGCAAGGTAATATTGGCATTGGTCATATTCGTTACCCAACGGCTGGAACGTCCAGTTCGTCTGAAGCACAGCCGTTTTATGCTAACTCACCTTTTGGCATATCGCTGGCGCATAATGGTAACTTAACCAATGCTGATGAGTTGAGAACATGGTTATTTAATGAGGCTAGGCGTCATGTTAATACCACTTCTGACTCTGAAGTATTGCTGAATATCTTGGCGCATGAGTTACAACTTAGTGAAAATTTAGTGCTTAGCCCCGATGACATTTTTACCGCAATTAAAAAAGTACACCAGCATGTTCGTGGTGCTTATGCCAGTGTGGCTTTAATTGTAGGTCACGGTATGATAGCGTTTCGTGATCCTAACGGTATCAGGCCGTTAGTGTTTGGTAAACGTGAAACTGAGCATGGCATTGAATACATGGTCGCTTCAGAGTCAGTGGCACTTGATGCGTGCTCTTTTGAATTTGTTCGCGACGTAGCGCCAGGTGAAGCTATTTTCTTTAGTGAAGATGGTCAGATATTTAGCCAGCAATGTGCTGAAAACCCTACTTATAGCCCTTGTATTTTTGAATTTGTTTATTTTGCACGTCCAGACTCGACAATGGATAAAATGTCGGTTTACGGTTCTCGTGTCGAGATGGGAACCAAACTTGGCAAAAAAATAGCCAATCAGTGGCAAGACATAGATATTGACGTTGTTATTCCAATCCCTGAGACTTCTTGTGATATTGCTTTGCAAATTGCTCAAGAGTTGGACTTACCTTATCGACAAGGTTTTGTTAAAAATAGATACATTGGTCGAACGTTTATTATGCCGGGCCAAGAGCAGCGTAAAAAGTCTGTTCGTCAAAAACTTAATGCTATAAAGACTGAGTTTAAGGGTAAAAACGTCTTACTTGTTGACGACTCAATTGTTCGCGGAACAACGTCAGAGCAAATTATAGACATGGCTCGAGCAGCAGGAGCTAATAAAGTTTATTTTGCATCAGCAGCGCCAGAAGTTAGATTTCCTAATGTATATGGTATTGATATGCCAAGTGCCAATGAGTTAATTGCTCATGGGCGGGAACTTGATGATATTTGTGATTTAATTGGCGCAGATAAGTTGATTTTCCAATCAATAGGTGATCTTATTGACGCTGTAAGAGGTGGCAACCCTGATATAAGAAACTTTGATACATCGGTATTTGATGGCAATTACGTGACCAACGATATTAATCAAGATTATTTAGAAAAGCTCGATGCATTACGCAACAATACCACCAAAGAGGCAACAGATAAAAATGCAGACTCTATCATAGATATGCATAACGAAGGGGCAGAGTAATTTAAAGGTCAGTAACAGCATCTGAGATAAGAGCCTACATAATTAGGCTCTTATCTATAAAAAGGTTGAATGATTCACTTTACAAGTTCTTGACCAAAGCCTGCAGTCCACATCATCGCTATTATTGCCATTAAGCTCACTAGAAAAATTATGCCGCAAGTAAGCACCGAAATAGCATAAATAAAACCCTTTTCCTCAGGGATATTCAACATAATTGGTACGCCTGAGTACAATAAATAAATTGAATATATCATCGCTGATATGACTGATAAGGCAATAAACCAAAGCACGGGGAATAGTGCAGTTACCCCTACTATAATCAATGGCGTTGCAGTATAGGCAGCTAGTTCCAAGGATTGAATATAATCTGGCTTTGAATCAAAAGCTTTAGCTACCCATTGTATGAGTAACCCCAGTGTTAAAACACCAAAGACTAGAGCAAAATACATGCATAACGCCATTATCTGCGCACTTTGATTACTGAGTCTGAACGATTCACCAGACCCTATAGTCCAACCAATATGAGCCGTTGCGTAATAACAACAAATAGCGGGAATTAACGTCACAATTATCGTATGAATTAAACTGTAAATTAAACTTTCGCGGCGTTTTTCAATATCACGCCACTCTTTTTTGGGATGTGTGTAAAGCCCCCATATGTGATTCAATATCATAAAAACCCTTTTGAAATTACATTAAAACTGCGACAAATTTTAATGGCTACTTCTAATAATTACATTATCAATAACCACATTATTATTACGTATCAACAAACGTAACAGATTTTTTTGAGCAAGTAACAAAGCGTTAAAAAATAAGTTGATGTGGCTAATGTAGTACTTTTGAATAAATGAATTATTACCTAATTTTGCAGCATAAGTTTAGCGTATTTAAAAGAATAGCAAAAACAAAGCAAAGAAACTTATGAACACCTGAGTTAACTTATTTTGATACGAACAACAGACATTACTTCTACATTAAATCCTGCTATTGATTGTTCATCAGGGTAGTAGGTAATGTTAACTTTTTGTCCTTGCAAGCTTTTATAGTGCTTTTTACGTTTATATTTGAAAGGAACGTCAACATTATCGATCATTAAGGTATTGATTACCCAGTCTCCAGCTTCACGCTGAACATGAGAAACTACCCTGATATTTTCGCTGTGAGTCAATTTATTATGTTTTTTGACAAGTTGTTGACCAGTGATATTACTCACTACATTTTTCATATTAGATACCGATACTCTTTGGGGTTTGCAACAATCAATAAATTATTCTATCTCAAAGGCCAAAATATAAAAAATTTTAATTAGGATACTTGTTTATATTACTTTTGGTTTTATAGCATTTTCTGCGCGAAACTATTTAATTGAAATGATAAAATAATAAAATGAAAAAATAATTAACGGTTATTGTGAGATTTTACTGTGCCTATTGATGATTTATTAGCGCCAATATCAAGCTTCTTAAAATGTGATACACCACAAGCATGGATTGATGAAGCAAAAAAAGCGGAGAATTTACCTACCATATTACGTGATCATTTAGCTTGTGAATTAAAAGCTGGACAAACGGCTATGCATTTAATGAGAAAATATGCGGTAACCAAAGTAAGCGGTAACGTAATTGCTGATTGGTTCAAACCTTATGAAGCATATTTGTACCGTAAAGAAGGTGATCTAAAATCTTTATCAAACCAAGAAGGTTTGTCAAAATCAGTGTTAGTCAATAATAATTCAGATTATGGTCAAGAATTCATAGACAAAATGGTGTTATTAATTAAAGAGGAGTTGCATCACTTTTATCAAGTGTTAGAAATCATGGAAAGCCGTGATATTGCTTTTGAAAATACCTCTGCTGGTCGCTATGCAAAGGGTATGATGAAGCATGTAACGACTCATGAACCCAATACCTTAATTGATAAGCTAATTTGTGGTGCTTATATTGAAGCTCGGTCGTGCGAACGTTTTGCGAAAATAGCGCCATATTTAGATGATGAGTTAAAAAAGTTTTATCTGTCTTTATTAAGGTCTGAGGCACGCCATTATCAGGACTATTTAGCTCTCGCAGAATATGTGGCGGGTTCAGATATTAGTCAACGCGTAGATTATTTTGGTGAAGTTGAAGCTGAATTAATCTTAACTCCAGATAATGACTTTAAATTTCATAGCGGTATACCAACTTAGCATAAAATAGGTATGTCTCATAATAACAGCTAGCTGTCCTTAGTTAGTTGTAATAAATGGGTTTAAACCATTATAAAAATGATTGATTAAGTAATTCAATAGAATTGGGCGTTACTTTAAGCCAAGCCCCTTGTTCATACCAATCACCGAGGACGATGCGTTGTGCTTTTTTATCATTTGCTACAATGTTATGAATAGCAGGTCGATGCGTATGCCCATGGATTAATAATTGACTGTGATGATGTTCGAGGCATTTTATTACTTCACTTTCAGTCACATCCATTATTTCTTGTGATTTGATGGCTGTTGCTGCAGCACTTTTTTGTCGGTAATTTTTGGCCATTTTCTTGCGGACAAATAAAGGTAAATGAGTCACTAACGTTTGCCACCACCACGATCGAGATTTCTTTCTAAAGGCCTGATAGTCGATATCCCTAGTGCATAATGTATCACCGTGCATGATAATAACTTTTTGACCATAAAGGCATATAGTGTCGATTTCAGGCAGAAGAGTCATGTGTGATTTTTTAGCATAACGTTTGCCCAATAAAAAATCTCGGTTACCGTGGATGAAATATATTTTGGTACCTGAATGACTTAACTTTGATAGGGCGTCTGCTATTCTCGATAGGAAAGGATCATCATCGTCATCACCAACCCAAGTTTCAAATAAATCACCTAAAATAAAAAGTTGCTCTGCTTGGGGGGCATCATGTTGTAAAAAAGTTAAAAAGCAGCCAGTAATATCTGGTCTGCTTTCGCACAAGTGCAAATCAGCAATAAAATAGGTTACAGCTGTTTTTTTATTGCTAATCATTGCCTGATTTACGCTTTAACAATAACTGCAGTGTCGATAACAATATCATCTTTGGGGACATCACCATGGCCAAACATATTGCCGGTCTCTACTAACGCCATTTTATCAACAATATCCATACCTTCGATAACTTCGCCAAAAACACAATAACCCCAACCTTGCACGTTTTCCGCTGTAAAATCTAGAAAGTTGTTGTCGGTTAAATTAATAAAAAATTGTGCAGATGCCGAGTGAGGCTCTTGTGTGCGAGCCATAGCTAGGCTACCACGCTTGTTACTTAAACCATTATTTGCTTCATTTTTGATACTTGCACGTGTTTGCTTCTCATCTAACCCTGGAGCAAAACCACCACCCTGTGCCATAAAACCTTTAATTACTCGATGAAATATAGTGCCATTATAATGCCCCTCTTCAACATATTGTTGGAAGTTTTGAGCGGTAACCGGAGCATTATCATGGTCTAGTTTAATTTTAATATCGCCCAGATTAGTTTTTAATAAAATCATAGCTATCTCTTGTTAGATTGTAATAAATTAATAGTCATAATTGTACGCTAACTTGTTATAAAGTGCATCTGTATTGATGACCCTAAAGTTTTGTTGATGTACAATTCCCTAATTAATTAACAAAGAGCGCTCAGCAGGAGTCGTATAATATTATGTTGCAAATTTACAACACATTAAGTCGTAAAAAAGAAACTTTTACACCGATAAACCCAGGGAAAGTAGGCTTATATGTTTGTGGTTGCACCGTTTATGACTTGTGTCACATTGGTCATGGTCGTACTTACATCAGCTTTGACAACATAGCGCGCTACCTACGTTTTAGTGGGTATGATGTAAATTATGTTCGTAATATTACCGATGTAGAAGACAAAATAATAAACCGCGCCAATGAAAATAACGAAACCCCAGAGGCTTTAACAGAGCGCACTATTGCTGCGATGCACGAAGACTTTGATGCACTTAATATGCTTAGGCCTGATCTGGAACCAAGGGTAACAACTCACATGGATGAAATAATTGCCATGATTGTGACCTTAGTTGATAAAGGACATGCCTATGTTGCAGGCATTGATGCAGACAAAAGCGGGCAGGGTGATGTTTTATTTGATGTGTCAAGTTATGAAGATTATGGGCATCTTAGTGGCCAAAACTTAGAGCAATTGCAAGCTGGTTCTCGAGTTGAGGTTGACCAATTTAAACAAAATCCACTTGATTTTGTCCTATGGAAATCAGCAAAGCCAGGGGAGCCAAGTTGGTCATCACCTTGGGGAGAGGGCAGGCCTGGCTGGCATATTGAATGTTCAGCGATGAATGCCAAAGAACTTGGTCACCATTTTGATATTCACGGTGGTGGTTCAGACTTAACGTTTCCCCATCATGAAAATGAAATAGCACAAAGTTGTTGTGCGCTAGATACGCCCTATGTAAATTATTGGGTTCATACTGGCATGGTTCAGGTTGATCAAGAAAAGATGTCTAAATCATTAGGGAACTTTTTTACTATTCGAGATGTATTGGCGCAATACGATAATGAGACTGTCCGCTTCTTTTTAACAACAGGCCATTATCGTAGCCAATTAAATTATTCTAAAGATAACTTAAATCAAGCAAGATCTGCTGTTGAAAGAGTTTACACCTCACTTAGAGATGCAGAGTTTGAGGGTGATTACACATTAGATAGAGATTCATTGTTTGTTAAACAATTTTGTCAAGCCATGGACGATGACTTTAATACACCGCAGGCTTTAGCTGTTTTATTTGAAGTTTCAAAAGCACTCAATGTTGCTAAAGCTGATAATAATCATGAGTTAACCAATTCGCTTGCTTCAACACTTAAAGGGTTGGGAAGTATTTTGGGTTTATTTCAACAAGACCCCGCAGCATTTTTGCAGGGGAACATTAAATCCTCAGAGAGTGAAATAATTGAAGCACTTATTACTCAGCGAAATCAAGCGAGACTTGATAAAAACTGGGCACTGGCAGATGAGGCCAGAGACAAACTTATTGAAATGAAGATTATTGTTGAAGACAGTGCTGGTAAAACAACTTGGCGAAAAGCCTAGTGCTAAATTAAGCTTCTTTATCTTAATCTGCTTAACTTTACACAAGGGAATAGCTTATATTAGCTATTCCCATTTGTTATTAAGCGGTAATTTTATTAAAAGGTAATTTGGCTGCAACAGCTTAGTGATAAGTCAAACTGGGCTAGAAAGTCATTATGTTGCAGATTGTTCACAGGCGATCAGTGTATTTTCAATCAAGCTTGCTACTGTCATTGGGCCTACACCACCAGGAACAGGTGTTATAAAAGCGGCATTTTGTTTAGCAACATCAAATGCTACATCACCAACTAGCTTACCACTATCCAAACGATTAATTCCCACATCGATAACAATCGCTCCTTTTTTTATCCACTCACCAGGAATAAAGCCTGCTTTACCAACAGCAACAACAATTAAATCAGCATTCCTTACTTTATTTTCTAGGTTTTTAGTAAAACGATGAGTTGTTGTTACGGTACACTTAGCAAGCAGGAGTTCTAGGCCCATTGGCCTACCTACAATATTAGAGGCACCAATAACGAGTGCATCTAACCCTGCCGTGTTGATTTTGGTCGACTCTATTAAGGTCATAATTCCTTTAGGGGTGCATGGTCTTAAACCAGGTTGTCTCAGTACTAATTTACCCACGTTTGCGGGATGAAAACCATCAACATCCTTTAGTGGGTTAATGTGCTCAATGATTAAGTCTGCATTTAAACCTGGTGGTAAAGGTAATTGAACTAGAATTCCATCAATACTATCATCATGGTTTAACTCGCTTACCAAGGATAATAATTCCTGTTCTGTAGTAGTGTCAGGTAAATCATACGAACGGGAAAGAAAACCTACTTCCTCACAGGCTTTTCTCTTACTACCTACATACACTTGTGAGGCTGCATCACAACCAACTAGAATAACAGCCAAACCAGGAGCTCTTAACCCTTCACTTACTCTTAAGTTTACTTTTTCTTTCACTGTATCTCGAAGTTGTTTGGCAATGAGTTTGCCGTTAATCAATGATGCTGTCATAACTCTGCTTTAAGCCTTGCTTAACTAATAAAAAACAGTGACATTCTGCCATAAATTGACTTTACATTGTAGGCTTAGTTTACCTAACGTAAACTTTAAATCGATTTTATAAAAAATATTATTAATAATATCAATATTTAGGATACTGTATACAAAAAGTCTTACCAATTAGTAGGTCATTGGGGGAAGGTAGTAGGTCATTGGGGGAAGGGCCAATATTAATGTATTTCATAACGCCAGACTTATTTAGCAAAATACTAATCAACTTCAAGTGCCATAAAATTAACTATAAAGAAGCTACCGGTTCAATAATGACACAAGAGTACTTTGTAAATTAACACCAACTAACATGATATGTTTGGCTTCTAAAATTTAAACAGTGTTAATACTTATATTATTATAGTTTGCTTGCGTTGTTTAATATTCAATTGACTTGTGCTAAAAGTGAGCGAACAATTATATTTTTATAAAAAGTGTTTGACTGGCGTGAATCAACTCGGTAATATCCGCATCCGTTGAAACAGCGCAGTTTACCGTTCTGTTTTGACAATAAAATCGGTGATTAGCGCAGCTTGGTAGCGCACTTGGTTTGGGTCCAAGGGGTCGC
>JBELHN010000055.1:0-14425 GCA_042091395.1 Colwellia sp. | reverse complement strand
AAAGCCTTTAAATTAACTTAAAATTTATAGCTTACTGCGTATATTATGCTTTATTGTTTTGCTCTTTATAACCTTTATCAACCAATAAATTCGATAATTTTTTTTCAAATGGCTGTAAATACTTTTGATAAGCTAACCAACGATTTTTACTGGCGCTATGTAAAGGTTGTCTAGTCTGTCCTCGTGAAGCCGAGGTAACATACTTATTGGCAGCGTGCTGATGAAAATCAAGGTATGAGTCATCAGGGCTTAATGCTAAGTAATTAAAGATTCCTGCTACCACATGGTTAAAATTACTCACCAATTCTTCATACCTGACCTCATAAAAGTTAAGTTGTAAATTTTCTTTTAATTGGCTAACCATCGCATCAGATTGAATGTAGCGCTCAACAATATCATTTAAGGTAATTAGCTTTCTATTGTCATTATTCATCACAAAATCTTGTTGAAAACAACTTAAACAAACATCTAATGGCTGCCTTTGCATGTATATGATTTTTGCTTCTGGGAATATGGCATAAATGAGTGGTAAGAAGGAACTATAGCTTGGATTTTTCTCTACAATGAGTGAATAATCTTTTATTGAGAAGCCCATATTGGCTATCGTATGAAAAAAAACATTTCTCAGTGTAGATAACTCATTTGCTGTTAATTTTAAAATATCTTCTGGATAACGCTTGTTCAGTCTATATCTATATGCTCTCACAACTTCTTTAAATACCCCAGATTCACTAAAAACCAGTATGTTTTTCTGTGTATCTAAAACGTTGTCCAGTAGTGTTGTACCTGAGCGGGGAAAGCCCAATACAAAACTGATATTTGCCTTGTTTGAGCCAAGATTACTCGTTAATCGAGTTATTTTATTCAAGCCACTACATGATCGTGTTGACTTGCTAAAGTTAACTAACTTTGACAAATTATCTTTATATCTAACATTCAACTTCTCAATTTCACGAAGCTTTGTTTTTGAAGCTGCAGTATAACAAGCAAAAGCCTCGTCATAATTAGCAAGTTTATGGTGCGCCGTTGCAAGCATATACTGCAATGCAGCTTTGGGCTGTTTTTTAGCCCATGGCTCATTAAGCAGGCTAACTGTTTTAATGAAGTTTTTAGACTCGAATAACTGTTTTGCCTCAAAGCTAAGAGCAATAGGACTATCTATTGGGTGGTGGCTAAGTAATTTATCAAACACCTTGTCTAATTTAAAGTCAATCAGCAACGCAGCTACTTTTCCTATGGCAAAGGAGTCTAACTCGGAAAAATAGGGCTGCAACGCCAATAACCTCTCTTTTAATAAACATTGATCTTGTTGCAATATAGCACTATCTAATCGAAGTAAGCTAGTATCTAAAAAATATGACTCCCACTTAAGTAATCTTGTTGCCACTTGCTCAAATGCGGTTAACTGCTTTGTTTCAATGTAAAGAAACGCTAAATTATAAACAGCTTCGGCATTATTAACCCCACTATCTATTGACAGGCTCTGCTGCAGATATTCAATCGCTGAGATTTCATCATTTAGTTTGCGATAGTTCACACCAATAAAAAAAGTTAATTGACATTTTAGTGTAAAATCTTTTGGAAACAATACTAATGTTCGTTTAGCTTCAACAATAGCTAATGCATATTGATCAAGATCATTATGCAATTGCACTAGAAGCAAGCAAACTTGCTTACTAACTTGCTTGCTCTTGAGTTTTTTTAGCACTGCTATGGCTTTTTTATACTTTCCAGATTGCCTTAAGCCGATAGCTTGCTCTAATACTGCTGCTTTATCCAAAATACCACCTTAAGATTATGTTTCCCCTTAACCCATTAACTGTTAACTGATTCGAACACTATTTAAAGCTAATTATTAATGTAATGTACCTAAACCGTTAATTACCCTTTCATACTCTTTTTTTATTTCAGCAGTCACACTAATATTGCCACTGATCATAATGGTATAAAGCGTATCGTAGTTCTTATTCAAAATATTAGCGAGATAAAAAACTTGTGAGTCATTGGCATGCGATGCGTTAATCAAATACTCTCTACTTTGCTCATTACCTGAAAAAATAGCATTTTCTGCTTCTAAAGGCGTTAGTGTAACCTCTTTAAAGCCTTTTTTAGCTAATTGTTGAAAATTAGTTTTTAATATATTTTGCCATTCTTGCTCACTGGCAGTGTACTTGGCTTTCGTTAATTTTTGACAAGATACGTTGCTCGCTATACGCGCGCCTTTAGCTATTTGCACACTAATGTAGTTTTTTGAAAATAACGACACTTGCGCATTTATCGGGGTGGTTAGCTCAGTGATTTTAGGTATTTTTTTAAAGGCAATATTTAATCCACATTCAGCGTTGTAAACGGCTGAATTGCCTTCTTGTTGATTTACAGCCCAAACCTTATTACTCAAACTCACGGCAAAGAGGTAAACAAGGCCTATAAAACAATACTGCATACTATTAATCATACTTATAAACTCATCTTATCTCTGTTATTAATTATCTGCTATTGATTATTGATTATTTGTCACTAAAAAGCCCAGCATTTGCTGGGCTTTCAATGTATTTAAAATATTTATTCAATAATGTAATTTACATTATATTATTGGATGTAAATATTATAAACCTTTACCGTCAACTTTAGCTTGTGAGTTAGAAACCTCAGTACGACCTTCACCGTTTTGTACAGTGGCGTAAGCTGAAATATCTTCTGCGTAAGCATCAATGTTAAAGGTAACACTTACTTTAGTTGCATCAGTAATACCAAATGCTTCCGCTAATGCGCCTTGACGAATCTTAGCAACAGTATTAGCTGGCACTGTACCTAAATCAACTGACTCAGAACGTGTTTGGTCAACACAAGTGTCAAGTTTAATAGCGTCACAGTATGTTACGATAGTCGCCATAACATTTGCAGCACTGTTACCATCGTTAGCAATGTGTACTGAAGAAGACGTATCAGTAAACAATAATGGTAAGTAAGGAACATTGATAACAGTTGCATCTAGTGCCCAAGAACCAGCGGCATCATTAAGTACAACTGTAGTACCAGTTGTTGTACCTGAAACACTGGTTGTATCAATAAAGGTAATTGACGCGTTAATCGCACCTGTAGTAGGGATAGTAATCGCTGTACCTGAACCATTAGCATCAAATTCAACTAAACCAGTTTGTTCTACACCAGTATTTGCAATGTCAGTAACAGTGGTTAATACGAAGTTGATTTCATCTTCGTCAGTAACAGTCGCTGTAGAAGCACTGATATCTGAAATACCACCGTTTGCTGCAGTGATTTCGTTAGTTGTAACGTTGTCAAAATCACCAGCAAAAGTTAGGTTAGCTGTTGCAACAGTTAATGCTGCAGCTAAAGTTTCGTCATTTGACAATTTGAACTTAACTGTATCTGCTGTGTCAGAACCGATGTCTGAGTTACGAGAGAAACTCTCTTGCTCAACACGTTCAATTTTACCATCCCACTCGTTTGCATCAAGTACTTGGAAAGAGAATTGAGATTTCAGTTCAGAAATTGGCGCACAACCTGTTTCAATAAGCACATCAGCTGCATCACGAGACTCATAACATACTTCAGCTTCGCCATTTAAAGCTACACCGTTAGTAGCACCAAAATCAGACAGTGTTAAACGGAATGCTGAGCTAGCTGTTAATGGGTTACCTAGGTTAACGTCAAAACTGATAGTGTCTTGACCGTCAGCGTTTTGATCGATATTGAATCTATCAAAAGTGAATGAACCTGTACCGTAATCAAATACTGCATTACCACCAGCAACGTTAGCGATACCTTCACCAGTTCCGATAACGTTATTAACAGCGCTATCAGGTGAAGTGATATTTGTTAAGCTAACAGAGCTATCAAAAGTTAGCGTAATAGTTGAGGCCGCTGGTGTAAGCTTATCAACAACAAAATCAAGTACAAAGTCATCAGTTCCGGCAGTTTGAGCAACAAGTGCTGACAAACCGAAGTCTGAACCTTCTTGTGATATCTGAACCTTCTGGCTTGATACCGTTACTGCCTGCGCACTAAATGCACCAACGACAGCAGTTGCGACTAGCGCTTTTTTAAATAATTTCATTTTTATCCGTTCTCCAGTTTCATGAAACCGGCTTATAAGAATCATTTCCGACAAGCCAATATTTTTATATGTTCTAATAGGGAGACTATTAGATCACGATAGAATTTAAGGGGTAAGCCTAATTAAGTCAAGCATTAAAACCGCTTTAGTTATGATTTTTATTAAATTAAGGTAAAACTTTCTATTTAATCGGCTCTCGAGCCAAGCTAATTAACCTGTAACTTTGCCTTGCTATTACACATTTATTAAATTTCAGTGACTATTGTACCTACTACAAACTAAAATTGTATATTTTTTAAACCGTTAGCAAAATCCTCTTTCAGCATCTGCCAATCACTGGCGTCACTTATTATTTTAGGGGTCACCAAAACAACCAATTCAGTTTTATCGGTTTCTTCGGTGTCGCTTCTAAATAAATGACCAATTAAGGGTAATGTGCCCAGCATAGGTATTGAAGATGCACCATTATTTTTATTTTCACTAATTAAGCCACCCAACATAACGGTTTGCCCATCACCCGCTACCACTTCGGTTTGCAGTGTGCGTTCAAATACAGCGGTAGAGCCACCAATAGAAGGTCCCGATGCTGATACATTCGATATGTTTTGTGCAATAGTCATAATCACCGTGCCTTGGGCATTTATGGTGGGAGTTACATTTAAATCGATCCCGGTTTTCCTGTACACAATATTAGTTGTTTGCCTTTCACCATTAATTGGATCTGTGGTGGTACTACCAATGGTAGGGATATCGTCCCCAACACTAATACTGGCGGTGACACCATCACGCACCACTAGGGTTGGCTTTGATAACACATTAATTAAGCCGTCTGTTTGATTCAAATTCACATTAAAGTTACCCGGTAGCCCAACAATGGAGTAGTTAAAACCGCCTTCGCTATCAAAACTAAATGAGCTTTGTTTGTCCGACGAAGCACCACTGGTAATGGCAAACTCTACGCCTTTAGCATAACTACCCGTTAGCTTAACTTCAGCGATGACTACCTCAAGCATGACTTGTTTGGGCATTATGTCGAGTTGTCTGATAATAGGCTGCAATTCTTGGTAATGTTTACCGGTAGAGAAGAAGATTAAGGCATTAGCGCGCTCGTCTACCACCATACGCAGTTTGTCACCTTCAATGGTTTGCGAAGACTGCGCATTATTCCCGCCAGTATTGCGCGCTGAAGAAGCCTGTTGATTATTATTGACGCCATTATTTGAAGCAGTGTTATTAACACTGCTTTGCCTATTGTTACTACGACTTGTTAGAGCAGAGTTGTTATTTGATGATGCTAACAAAGGCGCTAACGATTGCCCAAGATCTGCGGCACGAGCATACTTGGGGTGATAAATATAATAACTTTGCTCGCTGCCTGTCGCTGGTTTATCAATTAATTTCCCCCAATATTCAATACGTTCTAGAATTTCATCGGCGGTTGCAAACACAACCACCTTGCCTAAGTGTTCTAGCGGAATAAAATTAACATTAGCGCCGCTATTGTTAGCCAGTGAATTGGTTGAAATACCATCTTGCGCTAATAACTCAGTCACTTTTTCAATAAAAGTAAAAGTGTCTATGTAGGCAAAGCTGAGTAAAGCAGTTGATTTATTGTATAGCAAAGGGCTGTCTATCATATCTAATAGTGATATTGCCCTTATGATTTGCTCTCGATTGCCGACAACAGTCATTAAATTTAATGCTGGGTCTGTGTATACTGTTGCGTCTATTAAGCTACTTACGGTGTTTTTTAAACCTCTCGAGACATTATATTTAAGGGGGATATGCTGGGTTATATTGCCTGATACTCTTGGTACACTTTGCTCGGTTCTGCCAAAACCGTAAGCTATATCTGACTTAGCTCCCCTCTTTGGCGTAGGGTATAAATAAAAAATATCATCATTCAACACCACACTGGTGCCATTTTGCGTTAAAACGCGTTGCACTAATTGAAATAACCGCTGTGCAGTCACCTTCTCTTTTAATTCAAGAGTTACTGGCACTGATTTCTTTTTAACAGACGCTTCTATTAAGTATGAAACCTGCAGTAAGTCACCAAAAACGTAGTGAATGAAGTCGTTAAAAGCCATACCGTTCGCTGATACTTGAAATTCACCATTTTTATCAAAGTGCCTTGATAAATCGACTTCAAGGCTAGCTCCCACTTGTTCATTTTTACTGTTTAAGCGTAAAAATTGCGAAGAGGCTTCATCAGGAGTGTTGTTAGGGTCTACATTTTTAATGGTACTTTGTTCTTGATTTTGTTGTAAAAATGAGCCCCCGGCCATCATAGGCTCTTGCTCAATGGTTTCATCTGGTTTTAATAATGATGCACAACCGTTTAAACAAAAGAACAGTGCGACACACAACGTGGCCTTAACGTTTTCATTTTTCATAGGTGTACCCATAATTTGTGTTGTTGAATTAGGTAGTTTCATTAATGCGGCGCTCAAAAAGTTTAAATTCAACGGTTTTATCGTTAGTGGTTAACGTGATTGAATTGGAGGTAATGTGAGTTAAAAAAGTGCCAGAATTGATTTCCTCACCCAGCGTTACTTTTAATAATCCATTGCTTGAGTCAGTCTTTTTTTTGGCTGTTTGGCTATTCATAATCTGCTTTATTAAAATAAAAGGTTCATTATCAGACAAGAACACACCGATTAGCCGATAGTTATTGTCACCAATGCTTAATAGTTGTTCGTCGGGTTGATTGTCTTTGTTTTTTGCAGCAAGTTTTTCAAGCGCAGCTAAATCAAAGTTTTTTTGCAGTAACAACCACTTTTCTTCTACAGGAAGAAATTCTTTGCTTAGTTCATAAGGCGTAATAAGTTCAGTAGCCGTATGTGCATTGTTTTTTACCTCGGTCTTTTCAGTATCAAACGTTGCTAACACCAACCAAAGTAAGGTAATTGCACAAATAATAATGGTGAGTTTATTCATTTAGTTTGCCCCCTCTGTTAGCTTTATTGTTGGCTTGTTTATCAACTTCTTTATCAACATGAGGGGTTACTTTTGCGGGCATATGTAAAACAAATAACTCGACCACTGCATTTATCTTGTTTCTAACTTGGCCATCTATTTTTCTGGAGGTAAAAACAAAATCTTGCACTCTTAAAAGCGGCTTTGTTTCGCCAAGTGCCCTTGTTATTTTTATCATACAGGCTGGATTGCCTTTAAATCGAGTTTGTACAGACCACCTTGTAATACCTTCACTAACTGGCGTAGCGCTTTTCCAATTGATACGCTGCACTGAACACTTTGCCTCGGCAAATAATGCTTCGAGTTTTTGCTGGACAGTTAATTTGAACTTTGCTTCACTGGCTTGCGAAAAAACATAGGCTTGTATTTCCTGTTCATTTTGTTCGGCTTTGTTGATTAAACCTTGATACCTTGAGGCATTTGCTATTAAGGTATTTAGCTTTAATTCGTGCGTTGACAGTAGGTTAATTTCTTGCTTTTGCTCTTGCATAAGCTGCCACAAAGGTACAACCAAAAAGTTTGCGAGCAACAAAGCAGCAAGCAAAATAAAATAATGCTTGTATTTAAGCAAATCAGATCTCACTGTTAACCCCTTTTGTACTCTCTGACCTAGGTGATTTAACTTGAAGTACAATGGTAAAGGAGTCTTTACCTCTCGATTTTCTTATGCCGCCCTTAAATGTAGCATCTGTAACTTCAGGCAATTCATTTAAATCACTCAATATTTTGGTTGATTGTTCCGCTAAGCCTCTGAGTTCAACACCCTGCTTATCTCTTTTAAAACGTGATACTTGCATACCGCTTTCTATCGCTTTATGCAGTATATTCCAAACTTCATGGGTAGCTTGTACGCTTAAAAACTCAGTATTAATAATATTAATGGTTTGATTGGTTTTATCGATAATTTGCTTGTCGTTCAGCAGCGCCATAACTTCAGCGTTACTTTCTTCCAGCTGTGCAGATAATATGTTTTTTTGAACATAAAAATAACTGTTCACACTTAACAAAAAACACCCTGTTAACACAAGCGGTGCAAGATATAACGCATGCAACTTGTTAAGGTTAATCAGCTCGTGGGGGTTAATGTTAACTGAGGCGACCGCAAATAGCTGTTGCACAGGGGTGTTTTCAATTAATTGGAACAGTAACGTCGCATAATCTTGCTCTGAAATACTCAAGTCATCGGTATCATTGGGTAAACCCACACTTTGTTTAAAGCTAACCAAGTTATTAACAAAACCTTTTTTGTAAACACTATTCACTTTATTAACAGAATGTGACCAAAATAACACACCACAGGGGCTATCAATTTCTGCCACGGTTCTTCCACCATTTGTCACATGTCTTCTTAGCAACTCTGTTTCGGGAATTAATATGACGTGCTTTGACAATGTTGCTACTAAGTCGCTATCAAAGGTAATTGTTTTCACATCTAAGCCGTCTTGCTCTTTGTTAATAACAACCCGTTGAATGAGCTTTAACCCCTTATTTACCTGTTGTTGAAGGGTTAAAATATTTTTTAACTCTTTCATAGTTAATGCCGAATATGTTTTCCACTGCTCTTGGTAATATTTTCGGGCAACAATAATTAACTTCTTTGATTTAGTTAAGGCAATTTTTTTTGAAAAAGACTTTCCACATGTATTATCAGCACTGTCATTGGAACTCTCTGCCTGGAAAGAAAACAGTTCATCACCCAAATAACCTAGATTAGTTTGAAGAATATTTGCTAACTGCTTATGTTGAGTTAATAGCTTTAATTTCACGCTTAGTTCCACATTACGTCGGTAATTATTACTGTTCGTTTGTTGTCATAGGGGTTGACTTCAACCACAAAGTGTTTTTTAACTTGGGTATTTCCTGATTTAGCCACTAATTCTACTCTAAGTTTATGACCTGTGGCAAAGTTATAATACTCGCCACCATCAATACGGGTTAATTGGTAAAATTTAAAATAAGTTAATTGGTTAGCGTCTCGTAAACGTATCACTTCTTGTGTTATTGCTTCATCTTGAATAAGGGCTGCTAAAATTAAGTTTGGTGCAGTTAACGGGTTGAAGCCGCCAATGGGTTTTTCAGTAAAGTACAACTGCCACACATCGATTGGTAATATGTTTCCCATTTTTACTGCTAATACTTCATTTAATGATTGCAGATAACCGTTTCTGGGCCCAGGCATTTGGTTACTTCTGTAGTAACTTTTTTCTGCGCCATTGAGGAATTTGAAATCATCAGCATCTATCCAGTCTCTTAATGAATCTAAAAACGTTCTAACAGGGTGGCCTTCTAAACCCAGTTGTGCAAAAACTTGAGTGGCTAGCTCCTTACTCATCATATTGACGTTGAGTAAGCCTTTAAGATCTTGAATTTTAACGGTGATATTTGGCCCTAGGCTAAAAGGTTTATTGTAAAAGTTCCATACTTTTACAAGCTTATTTTCACCAGTTTGATTCATATAACGAGTATTGGTGAGTAAGGCGTGTAATAACCGCGCCTGTGCTGTTTCAATATCAACCTCTAATTTTATTGCTGCTTGCATATCAAACGATAAATTTACTTGGCTACGAATAGATTGACTAATAAACAAACCAAGCATGGTTAATACGATTGTAATTATGAGCACTTGCACTAGCGCTATGCCTTGTGAGTTTTTCATTTAAATATCTTCTCGTAGGTATCTAAACAAGCCAAAATGGCTATGCTGAGGCAATGTGAAAGTTAAGGTGTTATTTTGATTTTTTTCATCTGTGTAGGTTAAGGAAAGTTTAATGGGTAAAATTCTAATACGCGCCATTGTGTGCACACTATACCAACTTGGCGTGATAATTGTTTCGCCTCTTATCTGCTCCGCTTGTTGCATTTCTCGATTTTTAATTTGTTGAATACTATTCCAACCGTAATAATCAAATTTTGCATCAGAAATACCTGCTAAGAGCACAATGCTGTGCTGCCATACTCGGTTATCTTCACTTGTTAGTAGAGGCTTGCTACCCAGTTCACTCTCTTTGTAAATTAATGAATTATCTATAATTGTCAGTTGCACTAGGGCTTCAGTGTTTGTAAAAATAGGTGATGTTGCGACAAAGTTAAGCGTTTGCTCGTTTCCAGCAAAGTATATACTCGATTGCTTATTACTATCTAGGGCAATGTAGCTCGCTGTTGATTCAATAACACGATACAGCGAGGTTAAGTTAACCCCTTTATCGGTAGTTTTCCAAAATGCATGACTTTGCTTTTGCCAAGAAGCTGAATACAAACTGTATGCAAAGTAGCCTGCGTACATAATTAACATCAGCAAACTGCTGGCAATCATAAGCTCAATAAGAGTGAAGCCCCTTTGCTGTTTACTTGGGTGGATTGCTTGGCTAAATGGCTTCATAAAATTACCACGTTGCAACGTCAAACTGATATTCTGCTTTGCGGCTACCCTGCTCTGTATCAACAACAACAGTAAATAAACCAAATTTTGCAGGCCTACTGTCTTCATCTTCAGCCTGCCTTGCTGGTGGTAAAAATGCTATCCTTTCGGCGCGCCAAGTAAAGTTAATGCCAAACAGGTTTTCACTACCCTGCAAACTCGTTAAATTCCTGTTTTTGGCTCTAGTTAATACTTCCTGCTGTATCTTTCGGTTAGCAAGTGGAATCGTTTGATTATATTGCGCTATTTTAGCGGCTTTTTTTGACGATAACGATGAGGCTGAAAAAAGCTCTGCCACTAAAGCGATGGCTGAAAACAAGATGATTGCAGCAATCAGTACCTCTATTAAAGTAAAACCTTGTTGATTATTTTTATTGCGTAATTTATTAAGCGTCATCAGCCGCCAACTCATACGAGGTAAATATACTGTCTATTGGAAAATGACGAATACTGTCTTGCCAAAAAATTGAAAATTGTGCGGGAAATACCACTGCGTTCGTTGATACTGTGTAATTTTGCGCGACAAAAACTAATTGTTTAAACACTAACGTTTGTTGTGTTTGATTGTCTGAAATACGAATTTGGTTACCTTTAAAAATCACTTCTATATCATTACCTTGATAAAAAGCCTGATAGCTCAGCTGTTTAAATAAATGCTTTACTTTTTCAAGCTCTACTTGTTTTTCTTGTTGAGCATCCGTTTTAGTAACTAAACCACCTGTTAAGCCCATAATTACTGACATTATTGCCATAACAACCATGAGTTCAATCAGAGAAAAGCCTTTATTTTTAGCGATAATTAACGGCTGAATACGGTTAGAAGGGAACATCATTAATTGATACCATACTCATTAACATTGAGATGACGATACCGCCAACAAAACCACCCATAAAAATAAGCATAATAGGCTCTAACATGGTGGTTAATTTTTTAATTACCTGCTCTAAATCGTTTTTACTCCGGCTAGCTACTTCTTTAAAAACACGAGGGAGTCGGCCTGTTTCTTCACCGACTTTTATAATAGATAAAAAGAAATCAGGAAATATCCTAGTTTTAGCCAATACTTGGCTTAACTGTTTACCAGACTTTAATTGTTTTAACGCCTGTTTTGCATCGCGTTTTAGTTCTTGTTGCTTAAGGGTATTGGCAGTTAATTCAAGTGTGGTATCAAGTTGAAGTCCGGCATCTAACATCATCGCCATAGATTGGGCAAAACGAATACGTTCTGCTGTTAAAATAACATTTCCAATGCCTGGGAGGTGTGAGGCCTTTACGTAAAACCAGCTTTTTACTTCGGGTCGCTTCAACGCATAGCTTAAGGCTACAATAGCTAAAACAATCCCCCCCACGATAATAGCTTGATAGTTAACAAAAAAGTTACTTGTATTAATGATGACTTGAGTATACCAAGGTGCCAATGACAAATCGGTAAAAATACCTGCCATTTTAGGTACTATGAAAGTTAAAACAAAATAAACCGCCATAATACAAACAAAGAAGATAACAGCTGGATAAGTCAACGCCGTTGAGATTTGCGAACGTAAGTCTTTTTGAAATTTCAAATCATCAGCCAAGCGGTTTAACACTTCTGGAAGATTCCCCGATGTTTCACCAATTGTGAGCAAGCTTATATATAGAGGGCCAAACAAGTCTTCATGTTCAGCAAAAGCATCACTCAATGAGGAGCCTTTTTTTAACGAGGAAGCAATTTGATTTAATAGTCTACTCAATGCAGGGTGAGCATTTGCTTGCCTAATAATATCAATACCCTTGTCAACTCTAACGCCACTTTCAAGTAACAAAGATAGCTCACTGGTAAAAAACTCTAATTGATCAAGAGAAACTTTTTGACTAAAAAAACTAGCTAAGCTATTACCCTTCGGTATAGCTTTAATTGACATTGGATGTAAGTCTTGTTGCAGTAGTTTGTGTTGGGCACTGCCTTTATCGGTCGCTTCAACAGTACCCTGATGGCGTGCACCGTGCGAATCAATTGCTTTATATTCAAACTCAATCACCCAGCTACCCTTAATACTTCATCAATTGTAGTAACGCCAGTAATGACTTTAAAAAGCCCGTCTTCCATTAAATTACGACGCTTCATATCACTATTATGAGCTTTCGCTTTATTAATAAACTGGTCATTTTTTGGGATTTCTTTAATGGTATCATCGCAGCGTAAATATTCATTAATTGCTATTCGGCCTTTGTAACCAGTATGGTTACAATGCTCACAACCGACTGCTTTTTTAATGTTAATTTCACTAAGGCCTGCATTGTTAGCAATATTTTTTAACGGGTATTTTGCTATTAACTCTTCACTATTATCAGCAGGGGCGGCACATTTAGGACATAAACGCCGTGCGAGGCGTTGTGCTACCACAGAAACCAGGGCAGCATTTAACAAAAATTCTTCAACGCCTAAATCAAGTAAACGGGTATAAGCACTTGCGGCATCATTGGTATGGACAGTACTGAACACTAGGTGCCCAGTTAATGCTGACTGTAATGCTATTCGAGCGGTTTCAGCATCACGTATTTCACCTACCATGATAATGTCAGGATCTTGCCTAACAATAGAGCGAATACCTGCAGCAAAATCAAAGCCTATGTCTGGATTAACTTGTACTTGGTTAACTCCATCAAGTTGATACTCAACGGGATCTTCTAGGGTAATAATTTTAACATCAGGGTGATTTAGTTCATTTAAAAAAGTGTAAAGCGTGGTGGTTTTACCTGAGCCGGTAGGCCCTGTTAATAAAATAACGCCCGTTGTTTTTTTTAAGTCTTGTTGAATCAGTTGTTGAGTGTCTGCAGATAAACCCAAAATTGACATATCGTACTTAATTGATTCTTTCAGTAAGAAACGTAAAACAATACTTTCACCATCGTTTAGGGGTAGTGCAGAAACACGAATATCTAGCTCTTGATTGGCAATACGCATTTCAATTTTACCGTCTTGGGGACGGCGCTTTTCAGCAATATCCATACCCGACAGAATTTTTAATCGGGTAGTAATGGGTAATTGCATTTTAGGTGCAAGGGTTTCAACCTCATGTAGAACACCATCAATTCGATAGCGAACACGAAACCGCCCTAGATGTGGTTCTAGGTGCATATCTGAAGCGCCACGGGCAAGCGCTTTAGTAATAAGAGAGTTTAATAAGTTTACCGTTGGTGCTTCTGAGGCTAGTTCTCTTAAGCGTGCTTCTTCATCACCTGTTAATTCTTCATCATCAATCAGGCTATCAGTTTGACTTTGTATCTCGTAAAAAAACACTTGTAATTGTGTTTCGGTTGCTACAAATAATTCAACATCTACATTTTTGTGCTGTATGTATTGAATAAGATCAATGTTGAATGGATCTTTTGCCGCCAGTACCCAGCTCGATCCCGTAATTTTTAAGAGCAAGCAATCTAATGACTTCAATTGGGAAAGCACACTGATACTGATGTCAGGCAATTGCCAATTTGGCCAGACATCGGGATCAAATAATGGGTATTGAAGCAGCTGGCTGTATAGGGGCGCTAGATCGTCTTCAGTTAAACAACCCATATTGACTAATATTTGTTCAAGCCTACCATCATAACGACTTTGATATGATTTTGCCTTTTCAAGATCAGAATTATTTATCGAAAAGCTGTTCTGTAATAACTCAGACAACTCTATCATTGATGAATAACATCCGCGCTTTCGTCGCTGCCACCCTCTTGGCCATCGAGTCCATAAGACATTATCCCATAAGCCGTATTATTTGGCCCTGGAACTGTATATATATAGGGTTTCCCCCAAGGGTCGAGTGGTATTGCTTTAGGTAAATATGGTCCATCCCAGAAAGAATGGTCACTGGTCCTTAAATCTTCTAATGAAGACGGTACACTGCCGATATCCAGTCGGTAAGTATCAATGGCGGTTTCAAACATTTGCATTTGAGCAATTGCTGTTTTC
>JBELHN010000054.1:169-14557 GCA_042091395.1 Colwellia sp. | reverse complement strand
ACGGTATGAAATTGTCAGATAATATTGAAAAAACACAAGCAACAGATGAGTATATCTCATTGTCGCTAAGTGACTTGGAAACCCCTATATTTAAAAGTAAATATGCTGAAGCTGAAGTAGTTTTACAAAAACTCATGCAAAATCAACGTAAAGGTGTAATGACCTTTAATTTAAGGCCAGCGGGCAGAAAATTATCAAACAGTCAAAGTCTAACTGAAAGTTACCAGATTATTGAAAAGCTGGCGACATTATTAACTAAAATGTTTTGTGATGAAAGTTATGTACCATCAGAAGCAATGTTTAATGAGTTTGTTTTAGGTAAAAAGTTTTTAGCTTACCTGTTTTCGGCCAGTAGTTATCAAAACACTGATCATATTATAAAGCACCTCGGGTTAGATCAAAAAGGCAATTTTACTAAAAATGATATTCGACGGTTTTTAATGCTGTATTTGCCTGAGTCTACCTTTGATTTACCTTGGGTTAAACTGGCTCATTTTATGCCTACAGAAGTATCCAAAGCCTATTTAGGCTTATTATCTTCAGTGGTATTGTTAATGTCGGAAACATCCTCTACCCAGTTAAATAAGTTGAGTACTTTAGCGAAAGAAATGCCTTTAATTAACTTTAGTCGGCCTGCCAACCTTGAAATGATGGCAGCAGGTTACTTTCATGTAAGTAATCTTTCAGGAAAAGAAAAATATCACTTTAAACAGTGGGCAGTAAAAAATTATACACGATTTATGGAGGGCTACCTCAAATCATCAACAATTGACCAACTGAAAAAAGTAAAACAAACGCCCAACTTAACTAAACCTACTATTGTAATAATTCATGAGCACTATCGAGACAATCACGCTATGTACCGCTGTTATCATAGTTTGATTAGTGCACTTAAAAACAAATTTAATGTTGTAGGTATCGCTAGCAAGGGGTCGGTCGATAAGGTAGGACAGGCCGATCACCATAGCTTTACCGAATATGAAAATATATATGAGTTAGAAACTATCATTGCTGATATTTTATCTATTAAGCCCGATATGGTTTATTACCCCTCTATTGGTATGAGCAATCATGTGCCGATGTTAGCGACTCAAAGGCTAGCTCCGTTGCAGTGTATGAGCCCAGGACACCCTTCAAGCAGTATGATTGATACGATTGATTATATGCTGTACTTGGATATTGGTGTTGAAAAGTCGGTAATACAAACATTTTGGTCAGAAAAAGTCGACTTTATTAGTGGTAAATTAAATGGTATGACGGTTTCTGATTTCACTCTAGAACCTGTTAAACAGGACAGTGATACCATAAAAATAGCTGTTAATGGAGTTGTTCCTAAAGTTACTAACGAACTAATTAGCACTTGTCAAAAAATTACCGCCGGTACAAATAAACAGTTAGAATTTCAATTTTTTATTGGTAGTCCTAGGCAAGATTTAGAATATTATGCTGCGATATCACATTTACGTAGAACCCTGCCTAACGCTAAAGTGCACCTTTATCAAAACTACAATGCCTACATAAATGTTTTAGCTCAGTGCAGTTTTGCTATTCCTACATTCCCTTTTGGCGGCAGTAACAGTAATATTGACTGCTTACGCATATGTATACCCAAACTATTTGTTATTGATGACAGCTCTTATGTTGGGTATACCGACTATCAAATATGGAAGACCATAGATATGTTGGACGGGTATTGTGAATCGATTGATACTCTAATTTCCCGATCTATTGAGTTTATTGAAAATCCAGACAGACTCACAGAATTTAAAGCTAAAATGAAGTCATTTGATTTACAGGCATTTGATGAATCTGCAACAAATGAAAATATTGTCGATAACCGTTTAAGTGATAAATTTTTTGAATTGTTAGAAAATATTAAACCTTCATCATAGCGTGGTTAGGTCATTTATGATGAACAAAGATAAAAAAATATACATTTTAGGTGCAGGCGGTTTTGCTAGAGAACTTTATAGTTATTTGGCAGATGATAATTTTCAATACAAAGGTATTAAGTTAGCTGGTTTTTTAAGTGATAACGCAAAGGATTTAGACGGATTTTCTTGCCGGTTCAAAGTTGAAGGCAACATAAAGCATGAGACTCTCAATAAAAATGCTGTTTTGCTTATGGGAGTTACAGACTGTGCACTTAAGCAAGAATTGTATGAGTTTTATCACGCCAGAGGTTATCAATTTTTAACCTACATACACCACAGTGCTTTTGTTGGGCATGATGTTACAGTCGGTGAAGGTGCGGTTTTAAAGCGGTTAACGTCGTTTACCACAAATATCAATATTGGTAAGTGCGTAACGGTAAATGGCTACAGTGGCATGGGGCATGATGCCGCAATAGGTGACTTCAGCACGGTGAGTGCTCACTGTGACATCACTGGTTATGTTATGGTAGGTGAAAGAGTTATGATAGGTAGTGGTGTAACTATTATACCCAAACGAAAAATAGCCAACGATGCTACTTTAGGTGCGGGTAGTGTCGTCATCACGAATGTTAAAGCAGGTACTACTGTTTTTGGTAATCCAGCCAAAAAAATCAAATAATTGCAAATATGATTAAGGTGTAAACATGAAAAACGAAGCTAAATTTTTAGAAATTATTGCAGACATTTTAGAAGTTGAGGTAAGTGAAGTGAGCCTCACTACAGAGTTAAATGAAGCGCAATGGGACTCATTAGCGGTTGTGACGTTTATTTCAGAAATAGACTCAGAATTTGATGTGGTGGTTGCACCGCAAAAAGTGGCTGAAGTGAGCAAAGTACAAGAATTATTTGATCTTATTTAATCTAATGAATTATTAGATTACCTCTTGTGATATATTGAGCAAATTAAATGATTACTATAGAAAATGTTACCATTACAGGAGTTGCTGCAACGGTTCCAGAAGATGTTGTGCACAATATAGATTTATCTTCTGTTTATGGTGCAAAAGAGACTCAAGATTTGATTAACTCTATTGGTGTTGAAAAGCGCCATGTTTGTAATGATAAAGTGACGACGTCTGACCTGTGTTTAGACTCTGCCCAACGGTTATTGCAACAATCAGCAATCAGTCCAACAGACATTAATGCGGTAATCTTTGTTAGTCAAACTGCTGATTACCAATTACCTGCAACCGCTTGTATATTGCAAGATAAACTAAATATACCAAAAACATGCTTAGCTTTTGATGTGAATTTAGGCTGTTCAGGTTATGTATATGGCTTATTTTTAGCATCGTCATTAGTTCAGTCTGGTGTTGGAAGAGTGTTGTTGTTAGTTGGTGATACTAGTACAACGCTGACCGAGTCAGGCGATCGAAGTACAGAGTTATTGTTTGGCGATGCTGGCACCGCAACTATAGTAGAAGCCAGTAAGTCTGGTGTTTTGCACTTTGAGTTAGGTACAGATGGCAGTGGTTTTGAACACATTATAACGCGCAGGCCACAGCCCCCAAATAATAAACCTATACGAGGGCTTCGCTCAGCATATAGTGATATGAATGGTGGTGAAGTTTTTGCTTTTACGTTAAAAGTTGTGCCAAAATTAATTAATAATTTTTTGCAAACCATTGAACATACTAATGAAGACATTGATGTGTGTGTTTACCACCAAGCCAATCGCTTTATGCTAAAGCATTTGGCAAAAAAATCTAAATTTTCCTCAAATCAAGTGCCATTGAGTATTGTTGATTATGGTAATACTAGCTCAGCCTCTATTCCTTTAACACTTTGTAGCCAAGCTATGGAGCAAAAAAATAAAGTACTTATGGTGGGTTTTGGCGTTGGTTTATCTTGGGGCGTGGCTTTGGCTGATTTATCAAAGACTCTCTTGTTACCTGTTAATGAAATTCCTGGGGAGCAAGTTTGATGAACAATATGTTAGAAGGGAAGACAATACTGATAACAGGGGCTTCTTCTGGTATAGGAAGAGAAACTGCAATTTTTTGTAGCCAGCAGGGCGCTCGAGTAATTTTAAATGGCAGGGATAAGCTTAGATTAACTGAAACGTTGCAGCAACTTCAAGGTAGCGGCCACATCATTATTGCCGGTGATATAAGTAATACTGAAATGGTTAATTATGTTATGGATGAAACTTTTAAAAGTGTTGGCGTATTAGATGCTTTAATTCATTCAGCTGGTATTCAAATCACCGTGCCAATCAGAGCCTTAAAGGAGGAGCACTATACAGATACTTTTGACAATAATGTAAAAAGTGCTTTATTACTTGCTAAAGCTTTTAGGCGCAAGGGACGTTACAACAGTGAAGGCAGTAGTTTATTGTTTTTAAGCTCAGTCGCGGCAACTAATGGTAATTCTTCTAATGCTGTTTATAGTGCATCAAAGGCTGCTGTAGAAGGTCTTTCCAAGAGTTTAGCAATAGAACTAGCTAGACAAAAAATAAGAGTGAATTGCATCGCACCTGCTTTAATCAAAACTAATATGACAAAGGACTTGACAGTGCTTTTAACTGAGGAGCAAATTTTAGCTTTACAACAAAAGCATCCTCTCGGTTTTGGTAAACCTGAAAATGTTGCTCATGCGGCGGCTTTCCTCAGTAGTGATTATGCGCAGTGGATTACCGGCACCAGCTTATTGGTCGATGGTGGTTATAATGCTCAGTAATGATTTTCAATTAATAGCCCTATAAATAGGCACAGTAAATAGAGTTTACATGGAAATTAACAATGTTCGTATAAAAGCCATCAATACTGTGGTTCCTCCAGAAAAAATCAATGTATTTGATGAGTTAGATAACTATGAATGGACTGAAAAACAGTTAGAGCGAATAGTTGCACAAATTGGTATTCATTACCGACATATAGTGAAAGATGAAACTACCCTTGATTTAATGCGTTTTGCGGCAAAAGACGTATTACAAAATACCAATACTTCACCTGAAAATATTGATGCGATTATATGTGTGACACAAACACCTGATTACATTCAACCTGCAAATGCATGTATTTTGCAGGGGCAATTAGGTCTAAAAAAAAATTGTTTGGCCTTTGACATAAACTTGGGGTGTTCGGGGTTTGTCTATGGCTTATCTGTTGCGGCTTCGCTTATTAACTCACTACAATTAAATAATGTTCTTTTATTATGTGGTGATACCATCAGTAAATTAGTTGATAAAAATGATCAAAAAGTAGCTCCCTTGTTTGGAGATGCAGCTTCAGCTTGTTTAATTGAACCTCACGATAAATCTAATATGTACTTTTCATTAAATACAGACGGTCGTGGCTACAAAAATCTAATTGTTGAAGATGGTGGCTTCAAAAAACCAGTGGCATTAGAATCCTCAGACTTACCCAAATTAACCATGGACGGTAATGAGATCATGATTTTTTCTATTACTGAGGAGCCCAAGGAAATTAAATCAATCATGGAACAGAAAGGGCTAACAGAGAAAGATATTGACTACTTAATTTTGCACCAAGCCAATCGCTATATAATATCAAATATAGCTAAACGTGTAGCTTTCCCACTAGATAAAGTGCCACATGACACGATATCACGTTACGGAAATACCAGCAGTGCATCAATCCCTACAGCAATAAATGATAAATACAACAAGAGCCTTGAAAATCAAGAAAAGCGGGTGATTTTATCTGGTTTTGGTGTCGGTTTATCTTGGGCTTCATGCTATACAGTACTATGCCTTGATTATTGTCCTGAAATATTAATATACGATGAGTAAAGTTTAGAGTGTCTGACAATTTACATAAACTAAGAAATCAATATTTTCAATGCATTGTTAACCAAAAAGAGATGGTCATAGAGAATTTATCAGCTCGAAATTATGATTATCAATTAGAAAAAAAAGCAGTTAACTATATTTTAGTTATTTCATCCGAGTCTACGGAAATAGTAATTGCCAATATGTTTAAATATATTGGCTCAGTCGCTGCCGTAGCATTAGTTCCTCCAGAACTCTATAAGCAAAAAAATATAATGGAACAGTTATTTACTGGGTTTATTTTAGTAGAACCCATTAATTTAATTGAGGAGGAGGTTGGTATAGCCGAGTTGAACACATTTGATACTGATATATATTTGTTAACATCAGGCACTACCGGTATACCTAAGGCTATTTGTCATAAACTCAGTAATTTAACCAAAACACTGAAGGTTAGAGAATCACGGTATGTTTGGGGGCAAGTTTACCAAATATATAGGATGGCAGGTATCCAAGTTTTTTTAAATAGCTTAGTTAACGGTGATTGTTTTGTTTGTGAGGATAATCAAGTACATTTTAATCAGTTATTAGAAAATTTTTCTAAAAATGGTGTTGACTCTATCTCAGCCACACCTTCCTTTTGGAGGATGGCGCTGTCATTACCTTCGGCTAAAAAACTTTGCTTGAAACAGGTTTCTTTAGGGGGAGAAATAGCTGATCAGGCTATATTAACGCAACTAAGTAAGTTCTTCCCAAGTGCTAAATTAACACATATTTATGCATCAACTGAAACAGGCGTTTGTTTTTCAGTAACTGATGGTAAAGCTGGTTTCCCTAAAAAATACCTAGATAGCACTGAAAATCAATTGTATCGCTCTAAACTTAGTATCAGTGATGGGGGGGAACTTGTTATAACTTTAAACAAAAAATCTACTTTGACTGGTGACTTTGTAGAAATTATTGATAACAGAGTGATATTCAAAGGAAGAAAAGAATTAGCAATTAATATTGGTGGAAATAAAATTTTATGTGAGGAAATTGAATCAGTAATAAGGTCGTACCAATATACCCATGAAGTTTTGGTATCTCCTCAAGATAACAAATTTTTAGGTCAAGTCCCCACTGCAAAAGTTGTATTAAATACAGAAAAATATGATGCTCAAACGGTAAAGAAAGAAATAAGAACACTTTGTTTACAAAAGCTTCCTAAGTATGGCGTACCCGTTAAAATTGACATTGTACCATCGTTAACAATCAGTCTTTCAGGTAAAATAAATAGATGAAAATTTTAGATAAAACAATTCTAGTTTCGGGTGGCTCGAAAGGCCTCGGCTTAGTTATCAGTACTGAGTTGCTGGGGCTAGGTTATAAAGTGTTGACATTTGCTAGAAAGAAAAATGCGCAGACAGAAAAATTGAAGAATATTTATCCTGATTTATATTTTTTTTATGAATTTGATATGAGTAATACAGATGGTATTCGAGTTTTTGTTGCAGAATTAATCAAAGAGCATGGCTATATCTATGGTTTAGTTAATAATGCTGCTATAGGAGTTGATGGAATATTACCGACCTTGCATGACAGTGAAATTTTGTCGTCAATTAATATTAATGTAACTTCACAGATTTTATTGACAAAATATGTTTCAAGAGCAATGATTCGCCGTAAGTTGGGTGTGATTTTAAATGTATCCTCAATTGTGTCACTTACCGGTTATAACGGATTAAGTGTTTATGCTTTTGCTAAAGCAGGGCAAGTTGGTTTTACCAAATCACTTGCCAGGGAGTTGGGTAAATTGAATATCAGAGTTAACGCAATTCTTCCAGGGTTTATGGAAACAGATATGACAAGCGCAATCGGTTATACAAACTTAAAAAAAATTACAGCAAGAAGCCCTCTTAAATGCTTGGTAACTCCTAAAGAAGTTTCAAATATGGTAAACTTTCTTCTCGATGAAAAAAATACTGGTATTACTGGCCAGTCCTTTATTATAGATGCTGGATCAACAAGCTAATGACTATTGAAAAAATTGTATTAGAAACAATAAATGAAATCCTCACAGATAGTGAACGAGAGGCCCTCAATGCTCTAGACAGGGGGCAAATAATGCTAGAGTCTGGCTTAGATTCCATGGATTTTGCTATTTTGGTTGCAGAATTAGAGAGTAGTTTGGGCTTTGATCCCTTTGTTATTGAAGAAGATCCAATTTACCCTAGCACGTTTGGTGAGTTTATTGATCTTTACCGTAAACATGCTAATTAAGGTATGGTCAGTCGATAATATGTATTCAGTGTCAAAATTATTAATTATCTAATAACTATAGGTTGATTTAATTCTATCGCAAATATTGGCAACTCTTCATGGTGGTAAACCATTCATTAAAGGTAAACAGAGTTCGCTGTTAGCCATTTTGCTGGATTTTTTAAATGACTTTTAAGATGATTGCTTTAAGAGTTTATAACTTTCAGGTACAAAATAACGCTTAGGGTAAACACTGGTTGCCTGTTAATGGCTTTTCGGCTGCAATAAGTGCGATTTTTCCAAGACGTAATTATCTAATGTGGGTAACCTTGGAGCAAGCTATACGTAGAAGGAGGTTAAAGTAGGTAAAATTAAAAGTTAATTATATTGCTATTCACATCGTTATTATTGTAGCAGCCCACGAATAACCGACACCAAATCCAACCAACATAATTTTATCCCCTTTTTTAATTTTGTTTTCTGATACAACTTTAGCTAGGCCTAATGGGATACTTGATGATACAGTATTCCCATATTCTTCAAAGGAAACAAGGAACTTTTCAGTAGTAACCTTGAGTTTTTTTCTAAGCTTATCTAGCATGAATTTATTTGCTTGATGCAGAATGATGTAATTTATATCGTCTATTTTAATATTCACTTTACTGAGTAACTTATATACACTTGCTGGCACTGTATTGAGAGTGAATGTTAGAATTTCAGCACCATTCATAAATAAATTTTTGGGCGCTCGCTTATTATTTGCTTTGTCAGTCTCTATTTTATTAGAACTGCTTGAAATTGGCGATTTACTGCCCCCATCAGGTACAATAAGGTTCTTAGCTCCCTTCCCATCGGTACCAAAAATAAAAGGGCCAATTTGTTCGGGTTTAGTTTTATCGTCTTTTATTAGGGTTGCTGTTGCAGCATCGCCAAATAAGGTTCTTACACTTTTATCTTCTTTAGAAAGATAACGTGAATATAGCTCAGAGGTTATTAATAAAACATTCTTAGCTTGGTTAGTTTCAATAAGCCCTTTTGCTAGGCTCAAGCCATAGACATAACCAGAGCAGCCTAGATTGAAGTCTAATGCGCCACAGCTGACAGGTAACCCAAGTTTTGATTGGACCAAACAAGCTGTCGTTGGCAGCAGATAATCTGGACTTTGAGTGCAAAGCAATAAATAGTCAATATCCTCTTTTAGTATCTCTTTAGTCAAAAATAATTTTTCTGCTGCTTTAACTGCCATGTCAGAACAAGATTCATCATCAGCCGCAATATGTCGTTTATGGATACCAGTTTTTTCATAAATTTTATCTATGTTCCACTCGGGGAACTGACTTGCTAATTTTTTATTATCTAAAATGAAATCAGGTAAATATGTTGTAACCTTTGCTACGTATGCACTCATAATACTTCCATAACTATAATATGCTCAAAGTATGATAGTCACTTATGGTTAAGTGATATCAGGTAAAAAAATTGTATCGCTCAAATTGCAAATACCACCATCAAAGGCAGTCCAACACCAAAGCTTATTAAACGCACTTTAAACTTCTCATGGAAAGTTTTAGAACCCAAAATTAATGTAATAGAAGCAGCACTTGTATTGCAGTAATCTAGAATTTTCGAAGGAGTTTGTTCATGTGAAATTTAGATTGTTTAACTAACCTATTGATAATAAAACTTCCATTTATGGTAAATGCAAATACCTCTTTAACATTACCTTTCGATATCCGCTGGAGTATAACCACTTAAACTTTTGGAAGGATTTAATTTTTTGAAACAATATGTTGATACCTATTACCAGTCTGACCCAAGTTAAGGTTAATGATTTTCGAGTTGAATTACAATCGTAGAAGCAGAGCCATCATTAGCAAATAAAAATTGTGTACTGTGATTTCCAAATTTAATTTACTTACATTACCGCCAGCAACAAGCAGTTATAACCCTTTTACACCAAATTTAACTAAACTAGCTTCTAGAAGCCAATCATATACACAATCAGAGCAGCCTGAATTAACAACATAAGCAATTTTTTTATTTGTTTCACCTAACTTAGATTGAAGGATATAAATAATTACTGGTAATCGATATTGGCAGTTTGACTTGAAAATATCAAAGCAGTGATAGTACTCTTTCCCAATTTAACCTTCATGGTAGTTTTTTAGCTGATGAATAAAATAGAGATTCAGCAGTTATACCATCACTCGCTATATAACGAGATTCTATACCTAAATTGGAAATTAATTTAGTAGCTCCCTCAATTCTATATCGAGATACTAGGTCAAAACCACTTGATTTTTAAATTAATTATACAAACAATGCCGGTAACATCAACATTATCGATTGTTATCAAATTATTACTCTATTATACAGGGGTATATAAGTTCTACTATTGAGTCATATCAAATAGCATGAGTAAGGTACTATTGATTTACTATGATTTTTGACTTTTATTAACAAGTACCTTTAAACTTTGTTTTCATGACTTAATTATATCGCAAATATCGACAACTTTACTTGGTGGTAAGCCATTCATTAAAGGTAAACAGAGTACCCTGTTAGCCACTTTGCCACATTGCTTGATTGATTGTGACGATGATTGCTTTAAGAATTTATAATTTTCTGGCACAAAGTAACGCCTAGGAAAAATATTAGCCGCCTTTAATGCTTTTTCGGCTGCAATAAGTTCGGCTTCAGTGTTAAATTGCACAGGCATATATATAGGTTGTGTGTAACACTCAAATGGCGCTTGTTGGTATGTTACTAAGTCATTTAACTCGTGTTTATATAGATCTATTAGGGCTTGCCTTTCGGCAACTAACGCTTCAATGTCATCTAATACACACAATCCCATGGCGGCATGCACTTCACTTAGTTTGCCATTAATACCTGCAAAATTTACATCGCCATTGTCTTCAATACCAAAATTAATTAGTTTTTTCGCTAATAAATACTCTTCTTCACTGTTAAATACCATAGCGCCACCCTCAACGCAGTGAAAGAGTTTTGTCGCATGAAAACTAATACAGTGAATATCACCGTAGTTAAAAATACTCTTACCTTTGTAAGTGCTTAGTAGCGCATGAGAAGAATCGTATATAAGTGGTACTTTGTATTGTTTAGCCAGAGATTCAAGTGCATCAAGCTCGCAAGGTTGGCCAAATAAATTAACCGCAACAATCGCTTCAGCTTGTTTTTTTGCCAGTGCTTGCTCAACCGAATGAGGCGCTAAATTCCAACTTGTCGTGTCGATATCACCAAGTACAACTTTTGCCCCTTGCCATTGCAATGCTGTAGCGGTTGCAGCAAAAGTATAGGGTGTGGTAATTACTTTTTTACCTGCCAAGTTTTTTATTTGATAAGCCACTTGCAAAGCAATGGTGCCATTGTTTACTAACAGTAAATGTTTAACACCAAGCTTGTTTTTTAATCGTTCAGTAAGCTTTTGAACTAAGGGCCCATTATTGGTTAATGAGTTATTGTCGTAAGCCGTTTGAATATACTTAAAATACTTTTCAATAGGCGGAAAGTAGGGTTTAGTTACATATGTAGGTTTTGGCACAAGTGATATATTAATTAAATATTTGTGTTATCTTAGCGCCATTGGATTTTAAAAACAACGCACTACTTTAATATTGCCTTGTTATTTAACTCTAATAATTAAAAGTATTATATTTAATAAAATTCTAAGGGTTGACATGCAAACGACAAATGACTTATTGCTAAGTTTAATGAAATCGCTAAATAAAAAAGTTAGTGTTGATGTTAAAACAATTAAAAAGAAAGTTTTGATATTATCAACACCTCGTTCAGGCTCGAGTATGTTTTGTGATGTCTTAAATAATACTGGGTTATTAGGTGAATGTGCAGAGTGGTTCAATAGCCGTTATATAGCAGCATATGGAAAAATGAAGGGCAATGCTGAAGTACAATTTAATGAGTACTTAACTTTTGTGATGGAAAAAACCATCAGGAATACGGGAGTATTTGTTGTAAACGCTCATATTGAGCATTTATTATTTTTTGCAAAGAATAAGAATTTTAATTTATTAGATTTAAATTTTGATACTGTCATATATCTATCGAGAAATAATAAATTAGCTCAGGCTGTATCTCTAGCTAAAGCTAGTCATACTGACTCTTGGTCAAGCGATGTTCATTTTGATAAAGAAAAATTACAAGAGATTACCTCCCCTATGATTGTTAATAGCCTTCATCATATTGTGAATTCGGATAATGTTTATCAAAATAAACTCTCTAAGCTTACTAATGCTGAATTCGCTTATGAAGATTTTGTCAGATTAGAGACGGCAGATTCGTATCGTAAATTATTTACTATGCTAGATATGAAGTGCCCCGATAATCTTCAAACGAATATGACCAAGCAAAGTGATGATTTTTCTAAAAAAGCATTGTTATCAGTGAAGAATTATTTACTTGGTTTGCAATAATTGTGGCTCTTGGGAGGGGGCCTAATAAGTTGATATTTTTGGCTCCCTTATTGAATATCAGTTTTTAAGAATGGCTTTTTCATCGGTAATTTGCTTAAAAAAAGCTCTTACAGGTTTTGATGAGGCTGCAAATATTAATAGGGCTATTTGCAATAATAAGACTTTTAATGATGCAGAGTTAAGGGGGTGAGTGCTCGTTAAAATGACTTTTAAGGAGAAAGAGACCTCTGCAGCAATTTCAGCTGCACATAAAATAAATAAAACTTTTTTAAGTGTTAACTTGTCTTGTATTTCACCTAACGTAAATGATACTAGGGTAACTAAAGGTACTACTGATAAAGCAATAGCGATATAAAGGCTGTTTTTTTCAGGGTACATAAATGCCAGTATTTGATCGCCCGTGCCTCTTGAAGCAAGCGAAGCAATAAAGATTAGCATGCCTTTAGCCATAAAGACTAAATTAATATATACCCATAATGGTGGTTTTAACCAACCTTCTTCGTTAAAGGCGCTTAACGGCATACTTTTTAATGTTTTCTTATCCATTATGTTCTCTGTTACATTGATTTCCGCTTTAGTTAACAGACTATTATAAAGAGCCATAACATAGCAAACAAGCATAAAAGTGAGAGAATATACTTTAATAGGCTAACGTAAATACATGGCTTTTTGTCTGTGGTAAGATTTTAATCTTGAGGCCGATTTTCCTTATTTTTTAAAGTTATTGACGTTTATGTTGAAAAAAACCATGTTGCGTATTGTTAAGTGCTTACCCTTACCGCTGAAGAAGTTTATTTTTACGGCTAAGTTATTTTTGTTACATCCTTTTTTAATCAAAGCCCTTGGTAAAAAGTTTACAGCTAAGCAAACAATTGCCGTTATCTCTTTTCCCCGTTCTGGTTCAAGTTGGGTTGGCTCTATATTGGGCAAAGGCAGTGCTGTAAGGTATCTTCGTGAGCCGGTAACTACTCAGTATATGCAAAAAGTTTCCGGGCGAGTGTCGGTGTTTGAGCAGCAATCAGCATCGCATTGGCATGAGTATTTAAGTTATATTAATAGGGTGTTACAAGGGCGACCAGTATTAACTCATTCAGTTATTAAACACCCAATACAATGGCAGCAACCCCAATTAGCTAAAACGCTATTAATAAAGGAAGTTAACCCATTGGTTATTGAGCAGTGGGTTGGAAAGGTTAATCAAGTTATTTATTTGGTGCGCCACCCTTTTTCGGTTGCTAAAAGTTACCAAGCCCTAGGGTGGGCGAGTGCACGTTTTTTTGAAAAAAAATTTGCTAAGGACGAGTTAGCATTAATTTATGCTAATGAGCCAAATTTATCGAGTAAAAGTTTTTGGTATAATTTTGGTTATATGCTTGGGTGGATAGAAGGGTATGTTAAGCATATTAGAAAAGAGTGTAACGATACTGGCTTTTTAACGATTAAGTATGAAGAGCTTTGTCAAAACCCCTTAGGTGAGTTTACATCACTTTTTAAGCAATGTGATTTGCCATTTGAACAGGCTATAAAAAATCAATTGGTGGCGTCTTTAGCAAAAAACAATTCAACTAAGCCCGGTGATTTTTCCTTAGCTAGAAAACAGCAAGATGTTGCTTTTGTGTCAATAAGTGAAGTGGATAAAGGCAATTATTCTGACGTTATGGATGCTTATTATAAAGGGTTTGTTGATTATAATATGAGCCATAATATAACCCGCCATGGTATGTGCATTGAAGCCGAGTATGTCAATGATACGGGTTATATTAGAATTGTTGAGTAATAGCAGTGCTTCGTTGATGCTTAGCCATAACCATTATTAAAGGTATATTAGGTTTAATCGACCTAATTAATCTAGTAACTACATTGCTTGGTTTTCAGTAAAATGACTAAAGTACTAAATTTTTAAAGTACTAAGCTATTCTAACCTTTTATTCTTGCTAGTATATGACCGTCTTTTTAAAAATTAATTTTTATATTAATTTTTATATTAATTTTTATATTAATTTTTATATTAATTTTTATATTAATT
>JBELHN010000054.1:0-69 GCA_042091395.1 Colwellia sp. | reverse complement strand
TTTTTAACCTAAAATTTTAAATCCCTATGCCGCAAAATTCCGTAAAAAAAATCGTAAGAACGCTATTCG
>JBELHN010000053.1:0-15327 GCA_042091395.1 Colwellia sp. | reverse complement strand
CCAACGTTTACATGTGGTTTCGAACGTTCAAATTTTTCTTTAGCCATTTTTCAATTACCTTAAAGTTTAGTGAACTAATAAATTAAAAGGCGCAGTCAAAACGACCTTGCCAGATGTTAATATTACAATATTCTACTATGTTAACGCTAACGCGTTTCCATAATTTTTTGTGCTACCAGCTTAGGTGCTTCATTATACTGCTGAAACTCCATAGAGTAAGATGCACGACCCTGTGTAGCGCTTCGTAGGTCGGTAGCATAACCAAACATTTCAGCTAAGGGAACAAGTGCATTTACAATTTTTGAACCGGCTGGGCCTTCGTCCATACCGTCTATCATGCCGCGACGACGGTTTAAGTCGCCAACAACATCACCCATGTTTTCTTCAGGCGTAGATACTTCAACCTTCATCATAGGTTCTAATATAACTGGGTTTGCATCTAAAGCCCCTTGTCGAAAGCCCATAGATGCAGCCACTTTAAACGCTATTTCATTCGAATCGACATCATGAAATGAACCATCATAAAGTGTTACTTTGATATCTAATAGAGGATAACCTGCTAATACTCCGCTATCCATTTGTTCTTTACAGCCTTTTTCAACGGCAGGAATAAACTCTTTGGGAACAGTTCCACCAACAATCTCATTAATAAATTCAAAACCAGCACCTTCTTCATTTGGTTCCATTTTTAACCAAACGTGTCCATATTGGCCTTTACCACCAGATTGACGTACAAATTTGCCTTCCACTTCAACGGTATTACGAATGGTTTCTCGGTAAGATACTTGTGGATTACCGACATTACACTCAACACTGAACTCACGTTTCATTCGCTCAACTAGAATGTCTAAGTGTAGTTCACCCATCCCTGATATTATAGTTTGTCCTGTTTCATCATCGGTTGCGACCTTAAATGATGGATCTTCAGCTGCTAACTTACCTAAAGCTATCGCCATTTTCTCTTGTGCAGCGAGTGTTCTTGGTTCTACGGCTACTGAAATCACTGGCTCTGGAAATTCCATTCGCTCAAGGGTAATTACATTATTAACATCGCAAAGCGTATCGCCGGTAGTCACTTCTTTTAAACCAATAGCAGCTGCAATATCCCCAGCACGAACTTCTTTTATTTCTTGTCTATCATTAGCATGCATTTGTACGATGCGACCGAAGCGTTCTTTTTTGCCCTTTACAGGGTTAAAAACACTATCCCCTGTTTTAACCACACCTGAGTAAACCCTGAAAAAGGTAAGCGTACCGACAAAAGGGTCTGTTGCTATTTTAAAGGCTAATGCTGAAAAAGGCGCAGCATCATCTGCTTCACGTGAACCCTCTGACTCTTCTTTATCATCATTAATACCAGTGATAGCGGTTACTTCAGTTGGTGACGGTAAATACTCAATTACGGCATCTAATACTGCTTGAACGCCTTTGTTTTTAAATGCACTACCACAGCTACACAAGATGATTTCATTCGCTAATGTACGCGCCCTAAGGCCTGCTTTAATTTCAGTTTCAGTTAAATCGCCTTCTTCAAGGTATTTATCCATCAACTCATCATTGGCTTCTGCAGCTTCAGAAACTAAGTTCTCTCGCCATTCTTCAGCTAAGTCAACCATATCAGCTGGAATTTCTTCATAAGTGAAGGTCATCCCTTGGTCTGCTTCATTCCAGTTAATGGCTTTCATTTTAACAAGATCAACGATACCGTTAAAATCATCTTCAGCACCAATGGCCAAATGCATAGGTACCGCATTAGCACCTAAACGATTTTCTAATTGTTCAACAACATTGAGGAAATTAGCCCCAGTTCGATCCATTTTATTGACGAAAACAATACGGGGTACTGAGTATTTTTCCATTTGTCTCCAAACGGTCTCAGTTTGTGGTTGAACACCTGAAGAACCACATAAGACTAATACTGCACCGTCAAGTACACGTAAAGATCTTTCCACTTCAATAGTGAAATCTACATGGCCTGGTGTGTCAATGATATTAATACGATGATCAGTAAACTGACCTTCCATACCTTTCCAAAAACATGTCGTTGCTGCTGATGTAATAGTTATGCCACGTTCTTGTTCTTGTTCCATCCAGTCCATGGTAGCTGCGCCATCATGGACTTCACCAATTTTGTGGGACAGTCCAGTATAAAATAAAACACGTTCTGTTGTCGTAGTTTTACCTGCATCTACATGCGCACAAATACCAATATTGCGATAGCGCTCTATAGGGGTCACACGGGCCAAAATGGAATCCTCTTAAATTACTGGTTTGATTACCAGTAATAACTGTTTAGTGTTATTAATTAACTATTCAATGATATCAACTTGTTGAATGTTTAATTAATAAAACTAATTTTACTTTTATAGGTTAAAAAGTAATATCTCTAAAATGAGTATGGCTAGCAAAGTTATCCCTTGCTAGCCATCTATCTTGGTTTGCATAATAGCAAAGCAAGATAACGCATTCAATTACCGTTGCTAGCTTACCAGCGGTAGTGAGCGAATGCTTTGTTTGCATCAGCCATACGGTGAACGTCTTCACGTTTTTTAACCGCTGAACCTTTGCTGTCAGATGCATCTAGCATTTCATTAGCTAGGCGCTGAGCCATTGATTTTTCACCACGTTTACGAGCTGCTTCAACTAACCAACGCATGGCTAGAGCATTACGACGAACTGGACGTACTTCCACTGGAACTTGATAAGTAGAACCACCAACACGACGAGATTTAACTTCGACAGATGGGCGAATGTTCTCTAAAGCTGTTTCAAACAACTCAATTTGATCTTTATCAGATTCTTTTGTTGAAAGAATGTCTAATGCACCGTATACAATTTTTTCGGCAGTAGATTTCTTACCATCAACCATAAGGATGTTGATGAATTTTGCTAAAAGTTCGTTATGGAACTTAGGATCTGGCAATATTTTACGTTGCCCAACGACGCGTCTTCTTGGCATCTTAATTCTCCGTAGTATTCAGGAATAATCCAAAATATAAATTATTAAAATTTGTTTATTTGGCCTTACTTAACGTTTTTTTCTCTCGCATTTAACATGCAATTAGAGAGGAAAACTTAAGATTTAGGTCGTTTAGCACCGTACTTAGAACGGCCTTGTCTTCTGTCGCTTACACCAGAACAATCTAGTGCGCCACGAACGGTGTGATAACGCACACCTGGTAAATCTTTAACACGACCACCACGGATTAAAATCACGCTATGCTCTTGTAGGTTATGACCTTCACCACCAATGTATGAAGTAACTTCGAAGCCGTTAGTTAAACGAACACGAGCTACTTTACGTAATGCTGAGTTAGGTTTTTTTGGTGTAGTTGTGTACACACGAGTACACACACCACGACGTTGAGGACAGGCTTGTAACGCTGGAACGTTACTTTTAGTTACCTGTCTAACACGTGGTTTACGTACTAGTTGGTTAATAGTTGCCATTATAGCTCCTGATTAGTTGTTACTAAGGAAAGTAGCCTTAGTAAGATATTGTATAAGCTTTAAATCAATGGAAAAAACTTATACGCTCGTAAATTGTTTACTTACCTTATAAACATAGATTTAACTACAGTGCAATGAGCACAGAATATAAGGTCGCGAAATTCTATAGGTCAATGATTGAACTGTCAAGTATTTGATCATTGCTAGCCAGTGTATTAATAGTATCTGATCCTTTTGTCCCTATTAATTTAACAACGCGTCTTTTTTAGTCACTTTACATTACACAAATAAAAAAAAACCGCTTCTAATAAGAAGCGGTTTATTATTCTGCTAAATTTTGGTTAACAGTAATTATTCACCGTCATCTGACAATAGATCAGCATTTAACGCATCAGTTAAAGCTTTTTCTGCATCGTCAGCAGATACAGTGGTATCTTCATGTGCATCAAAAGCAGCTTTCGCCTTGGCACGTTCTTGATGGTATGAGTAACCAGTACCTGCTGGAATTAAACGACCAACAATAACGTTCTCTTTCAAGCCACGTAAACCATCTTTCTTACCTGCTACGGCAGCTTCAGTTAGAACACGGGTTGTTTCTTGGAACGATGCAGCTGATATAAATGATTCAGTGGCAAGTGATGCTTTAGTAATACCCATCATTTGCATTTCATACTCGGCAGGTTGTTTACCCTCAGCTTCAAGTTCACGGTTCGCAATATTTACACGTGCTACCTCAACTTGTTCACCTTTTAAGAATTCTGAATCACCAGCATCAAGAATTTCACACTTACGGATCATTTGACGAACAATAACTTCGATGTGCTTATCGTTAATCTTTACACCCTGTAAGCGGTATACTTCTTGTACCTCATTGACAATATAGTTAGCAACAGGGGCAACACCACGTAAACGTAAAATATCATGAGGTGATTCTGGACCATCGGCAATGACTTCACCTTTGATCACTTGCTCACCTTCATAAATATTTAATTGGCGAGTTTTTGGTATCATCTCTTCGTAAACGTCACCACTTGGCTGAGTAATTAGTAAGCGTACCTTGCCTTTAGTTTCTTTACCAAATGAAACAACACCAGTTTTCTCAGCAAGAATAGCAGGGAGTTTAGGCTTACGTGCTTCGAATAAATCAGCAACTCGTGGTAAACCACCAGTGATATCGCGAGTTTTTGAGCTTGCTTGTGGAATACGTGCAAGCGCATCACCCACACCAACATCCGCACCATCTTCTAAGTTAACAATCGCGTTACCTGGTAAGTAGTAAAGTGCTGGAATTTCAGTACCAGCGATCATGACTTCTTTACCCTTAGCATCAATAAGTTTCAATGCCGGACGCATTTCTTTACCTGTAGATGTACGTTGTGCCGCATCGGTAATAACAATGCTTGATAAGCCTGTTAATTCATCTGTTTGGCGAACCATGGTCACGCCGTCAGCTAAATCAACAAATTGAACTTTACCAGCTACTTCGGTAATGATTGGGTGTGTATGTGGGTCCCAGTTGGCAATAGTATCACCTGAGTTAACAGCTTCTCCGTCATGTTTAGAAAGTACGGAGCCGTAAGGCACTTTGTAACGTTCTTTTTCACGACCCATTTCATCAATAACAGTTAATTCTGATGAACGTGAGGTAATTACTAAATGATTGTCTGAATTGATTACCGACTTAGCATTTTGTAATTTCAGTGTACCTGTGTTTTTAACTTGAACACTGTTTTCAGCAGTAGCACGCGATGCTGCACCACCAATATGGAAGGTACGCATAGTTAACTGTGTACCCGGTTCACCGATTGATTGTGCTGCAACAACACCAATGGCTTCACCTTGGTTAATCATGTGTCCACGGGCTAAATCACGGCCATAACAGTTAGCACAAATACCGAAATCAGTTTCACAAGTGATAATCGAGCGTACTTTGATTTGATCAACAGAGTTTGCTTCAATTACATCACACAGAGCCTCATCAATTAAGGTATTACGAGGCAGTAATACTTGATCAGTTCCTGGAATCATAACATCGTCACATACTACACGACCTAATACACGTTCGCGTAATGGTTCAACAACATCACCACCTTCAATTAATGGTGTCATTAATAAACCATCAGTAGTACCACAGTCGTGTTCTGTAACGACTAAATCTTGTGCCACATCAACTAAGCGTCGTGTTAAGTAACCAGAGTTAGCGGTTTTAAGTGCAGTATCGGCAAGACCTTTACGCGCACCGTGTGTGGAAATAAAGTACTGTAGTACGTTTAAACCTTCACGGAAGTTTGCAGTAATTGGCGTTTCAATGATTGAACCATCTGGTTTAGCCATCAAGCCACGCATACCCGCCAATTGACGAATCTGAGCTGCACTACCACGAGCACCTGAGTCAGCCATCATGAAGATAGAGTTGAATGAATCTTGTTCTTCCATCTCGCCGTCACGGTTAAGGATCTGCTCTTTCGACAAGTTGTCCATCATCGCTTTCGATACTTTTTCGTTAGCTGATGACCAGATATCTATCACTTTGTTATATTTTTCACCTGCGGTTACAAGACCTTGGTCAAACTGTGCTTGAATTTCAGCAACCTCGGCTTCTGATTCATCAATGATAGTATATTTTGCTTCTGGAATAACCATATCATCAATACCAACAGAACAACCCGCAATCATTGCGTAGTGGAAACCTGTATACATAATTTGGTCAGCAAAAATTACTGTTTCTTTTAAACCTAAGTTACGGTATGCATGGTTAATCAATTTAGAAATGGGTTTTTTACCTAACGGTTGATCGATGAGATCATAAGGTAAGCCTTTAGGACAAACTTGCCACATAATGGCACGACCAATAGTTGTGTCGCGAAGTTTAGTTACTTCTTCAAATTCGCCGTCAGCATTTTTTACATGTTCGGTAATACGAATTTTTACACGTGCATGCAATTCAGCCACACCAGTTCGGTAGGCTTTTTCAGCTTCTTTAGCGTCAGTAAATACCATACCCTCGCCAAGACCATTAATACGAAATCTTGTTAAGTAATAAAGACCTAATACAACATCCTGCGATGGAACAATAATTGGTTCACCGTTAGCTGGAGCTAACACGTTATTCGTTGACATCATCAACGTACGTGCCTCCATTTGTGCTTCAATGGTCAACGGTACGTGTACCGCCATTTGGTCACCATCGAAATCGGCGTTATAGGCCGCACAGACTAATGGGTGCAGGTGAATTGCTTTACCTTCGATAAGCACAGGTTCAAAGGCTTGAATACCAAGTCTATGAAGTGTTGGTGCACGGTTAAGCATAACTGGATGTTCACGGATAACTTCATCAAGAACGTCCCATACTTCGGCGCCTTCACGCTCAACCAATTTTTTAGCGGCTTTGATGGTAGTTGCCAAACCACGGGCTTCTAATTTACCGTAAATAAATGGCTTGAATAACTCCAGTGCCATTTTCTTGGGTAAGCCACATTGGTGCAACTTAAGCGTTGGACCTACAGTGATTACAGAACGACCTGAGTAGTCAACACGCTTACCTAGTAAGTTTTGACGGAAACGACCTTGCTTACCTTTAATCATATCAGCAAGTGATTTAAGAGGACGCTTGTTTGAACCCGTTATAGCACGACCACGTCGACCGTTATCTAATAACGCATCTACAGACTCTTGTAACATACGCTTTTCGTTACGTACAATGATATCTGGTGCAACAAGATCTAGAAGGCGTTTTAAACGATTGTTACGGTTAATGACACGACGGTACAGATCATTAAGGTCAGACGTCGCAAAACGGCCTCCATCGAGAGGCACTAATGGGCGTAAATCTGGTGGTAAAATAGGAAGAACACTCATGATCATCCACTCAGGTTTGTTACCTGAAGCAGCGAAGGCTTCCATTAACTTCAAACGCTTAGTGATTTTCTTACGTTTAGTTTCACTACCGATCTCAGGTAATTCTTCACGCATTTGTGCTACTTCAGAATCAAGATCAATTTGTTGTAATAAAGCTAAAACAGCTTCAGCACCCATGAGTGCATCGAATTCATCACCGTGCTCTTCTAACGCATCAAGGTACTCTTCTTCTGTTAGAATTTGGCTTTTTTCTAATGTTGTCATGCCTGGTTCAGTTACAACATAAGATTCAAAATATAATACGCGCTCAATGTCACGTAATGTCATATCAAGTAATAAACCAATACGTGATGGTAATGATTTCAAGAACCAAATATGTGCAACGGGACTAGCTAGTTCAATATGACCCATACGGTCACGACGAACTTTAGTTAAGGTAACTTCTACCCCACACTTTTCACAAATAACACCGCGGTGTTTTAAGCGTTTATATTTACCACAAAGACATTCATAATCTTTTACGGGGCCAAAAATACGGGCACAAAATAAACCGTCACGTTCAGGTTTAAAAGTACGGTAGTTAATCGTCTCTGGCTTTTTAACTTCACCAAATGACCATGAACGAACCAAGTCTGGCGACGCCAAACCGATACGAATACCATCGAACTCTTCAGTTTGATTTTGTTGCTTAAGAAATTTTAGTAAATCTTTCACACATTTCTCCTGTCGGAGTTAAACTTTGAGAAATGAGCATAAGAATATGCTCATTTCGCTTACTGGCTTACCTAAACAGAAAGCACAGCTGACTTATTGCTAATGCCTTAGTCTTGGTCCAACTCTATATTAATACCTAACGAGCGGATTTCTTTCAACAATACGTTGAACGACTCAGGAATACCTGGCTCCATACGATGATCACCATCAACTAAGTTTTTATACATCTTAGTACGACCGTTAACATCATCAGACTTAACCGTAAGCATTTCTTGAAGTGTATACGCAGCACCATATGCTTCAAGTGCCCATACTTCCATCTCACCAAAACGTTGCCCACCAAACTGAGCTTTACCACCAAGTGGTTGCTGAGTGACTAATGAGTATGAACCAGTTGAACGAGCATGCATTTTATCGTCAACTAAGTGGTTGAGTTTCAGCATATACATGTAACCGACTGTTACGGGGCGTTCAAATTTACGACCTGTACGGCCATCGGTAAGAACGAACTGTCCACTTTCTGGCATATCAGCAAGTTTAAATAGTTCTTTAATTTCTTTCTCTGCAGCGCCATCAAAGGCTGGTGTTGCAATAGGAAGACCAGCACGTAAATTAGAAGCTAAACGATATACTTCATCATCAGAAAAGCTTGCTACATCAACTTCTTGACGAGATTCACCTACGTTATAAACCTCTTGAATGAAGTTACGTAGTTTGTGTATTTCTTGTTGTGCTTCTAGCATTCGGTTGATTTTTTCACCAACACCACGTGCCGCCATACCTAAATGGGTTTCTAAGATTTGACCTATGTTCATACGTGATGGAACACCTAATGGGTTCAATACAATATCAACTGGTACACCATGCTCATCATATGGCATATCTTCTACAGGTACTACGTTCGAAATAACACCCTTGTTACCATGACGACCAGCCATTTTGTCACCCGGCTGTATACGGCGTTTAACTGCTAAGTAAACTTTAACAATCTTTAACACGCCAGGCTGTAAGTCATCACCTTGGGTGATCTTGCGACGTTTCACTTCAAATTTCTTATCGAAATCTTCTTTGATGTTGTCCCATTGTTCAGAAATTTGCTCAAGCTCTGCTTGTTGACCTTCATCTGATAAGTTTTGCAATAACCACTTATCACGAGTCATCGCAGTTAAGTCAGCTTCGTTCAAACCAGCAGATAACAATAATTTCTTAGTACGAGCGTAAATCCCATCTTCTAGAATACTTAATTCATCGCCAAGATCTTTCTTAACTTCTTTAAGTTGCATTTGCTCAATTTCTATCGCGCGGGCATCTTTTTCAACACCATCACGAGTAAAAATTTGTACATCGATAATAGTACCTTTAACTGAGTTTGGTACACGTAATGAACTGTCTTTTACATCTGCGGCTTTCTCACCGAAAATCGCACGAAGTAGTTTCTCTTCTGGGGTAAGTTGTGTTTCGCCTTTAGGGGTAACTTTACCCACTAAAATATCACCACCATTGACTTCGGCACCAATATAAACAACACCGGCTTCATCTAATTTAGATAATGCAGATTCACCGACATTAGGGATATCAGCGGTAATTTCTTCACTACCCAATTTAGTATCACGTGCAATACACGTCAATTCTTGAATATGAATGGTAGTAAATCTGTCTTCAATCGCCACACGTTCAGATAACAACATTGAATCTTCAAAGTTGTAACCGTTCCAAGGCATGAAAGCGATACGCATGTTTTGACCAAGTGCCAATTCACCCATATCAGTTGACGGTCCATCCGCTAAGACATCACCACGAACTACTGGCTCGCCCATACGACATACTGGACGTTGGTTGATACAAGTATTTTGGTTAGAACGTGTATATTTAGTTAAGTTGTAGATATCAATACCCGCTTCACCAGCGTGCATTTCATTCTCATTGACTTTTACAACAATACGCGAAGCATCAACATAACTTACCACGCCACCACGTTTAGCAACTGCTGTAACACCTGAGTCAACGGCTACTGTTTTTTCCATACCAGTACCAACAAGCGGCTTATCAACCACTAAAGTAGGTACAGCTTGACGTTGCATGTTTGAGCCCATTAAGGCACGGTTAGCATCATCATGCTCAAGGAATGGAATAAGTGACGCCGCAACTGAGATAATTTGTTGTGGAGAAACATCCATGTATTGAACATCTGCAGAAGTTTTTAAGGTAAATTCATTTTTGTGACGACAATTAACTAAATCTTGCGTTAATTTTTGGTTTTCATCACGTAATGCATTTGCCTGAGCGATAACAAAGTTACCTTCTTCAATTGCTGATAAATAATCTATCTCATCGGTTATTACACCATCGATAACTTTACGGTATGGCGTTTCTAAGAAACCATAATCGTTAGTTCGTGCATAACAAGAAAGCGAGTTGATCAAACCAATGTTTGGTCCCTCAGGCGTTTCGATTGGACAAACACGACCATAATGCGTTGGATGAACATCTCGAACCTCAAAACCAGCACGTTCACGTGTCAAACCGCCAGGGCCTAGCGCTGAAATACGACGTTTATGCGTTACTTCAGATAGCGGGTTGTTTTGGTCCATAAACTGAGACAATTGAGACGAGCCAAAGAACTCTTTCACTGCCGCAGAAATCGGTTTAGCATTAATTAAATCTTGTGGCATGATCGCATCTAAGTCACCAAGACTTAAACGCTCACGAACAGCTCGTTCGACACGAACTAAACCAACGCGAAATTGGTTTTCAGCCATCTCTCCCACAGAGCGAATGCGGCGGTTACCTAGATGATCAATGTCATCAACTTCGCCTTTACCGTCACGAATACCGATCAAGGTTTTCATAACCGAAATAATATCATCGTTGGACAAAATTCCAGTGCCGATATCATCAGCATTACCGACCCGGCGGTTAAACTTCATTCGGCCAACAGTCGATAAGTCATATCGCTCTGAAGCAAAAAACAAATTAGCAAACAACGCTTCTGCTGCATCTTTAGTGGGTGGTTCACCAGGACGCATCATACGATATATTTCAACCAAGGCTTCTAATTTATTGGTTGAACTATCGACTCTGATAGTATCAGACATGTATGAACCCACATCGAATTCATTCATGTAAAGTGTAGAAAGTACTTTATGGCCAGCTTGGCTGAGCTCAGCTAACAAATCTAAAGTAATCTCTGTATTGGCTTCAGCAATGACTTCGCCAGTGGACTTATCAATATATGCTTTAGACAAAACGCGACCAACAATATAATCTGCTGGAACGTCTAATTTATCTACTTTAGCTTTTGATAGCGCACGTATGTGGCGTGCAGTAATACGACGGCCTGTTTCAACTAACACTTCACCTTTTTTAAGTTCGATGTCAAAAGTAGCTGTTTCACCGCGAAGACGCTCTGGGATGAGATCCATGATCAACTTTTCACCTTTGATGGCGAAATCCGTTGTGTCATAGAACATCGCTAAAATTTCTTCAGTAGAATATTCTAGCGCTCTAAGAATAATTGACGCAGGTAACTTACGACGTCTATCGATACGGACAAATAAGTTATCTTTGGGATCAAACTCAAAGTCTAACCAAGAACCACGATAAGGTATAACACGAGCGTTATACAATACTTTACCTGATGAATGCGTTTTACCTTTATCATGGTCAAAGAATACACCAGGAGAACGATGTAGCTGTGAAACAATTACACGCTCAGTACCATTGATTACAAAAGTACCATTATCTGTCATCAACGGGATTTCACCCATGTACACTTCTTGTTCTTTGATATCTTTAACAGTACCGGCAGCAGCTTCTTTATCGTAAACCACTAAGCGTAATTTTACGCGTAATGGTGCAGAATAAGTGACACCACGTATTTGACATTCCTTAACATCAAATAACGGTTCGCCTAAACGATAGCTTACATACTGTAATTCTGAGCTACCTGAATAAGCTTTAATTGGAAAAATAGAACGGAAAGCAGCCTCTAGACCGGTTTCACCTGTTGCGTCAATATCAATAAACTTGCGGAAAGAATCGAGTTGAATGGACAACAAGAATGGATATTCCATTACTTGTGCACTTTTACCAAAGTCCTTTCTAATTCGCTTTTTCTCAAAGTATGAGTAAGCCATGGGGTTCCTCAGCTTGCTGGTTATGGCCAAATCTGCCTACTGAGCAAAGCTCAGTTAGACAGGTTATGCTGTAATATTTACGTCTAAATATTACGAGGCGATTAAAATCACCTATACACTAAATAATGCACTGTTTTAGTTTAAAAAACACCATTTTATTTAGCGCAAAAAGGCCGGTGACGTTGAAATCACCAGCCATGCCTTTTCAGGCAAATAATCTGTTTAAAAACAGATTATTTGATCTCAACAGAAGCACCAGCTTCTTCAAGAACTTTCTTAAGCTCTTCAGCTTCAGCTTTTTCTACGCCTTCTTTGATCGCTTTAGGAGCAGATTCAACTAACTCTTTAGCTTCTTTAAGACCTAAACCTGTAGCACCACGAACAGCTTTGATTACTGCAACTTTCTTATCACCGAAGCTTGCTAATACAACGTCAAACTCAGTTTGTTCTTCAGCAGCAGCACCAGCGTCACCGCCAGCAACAGCAACAGCAGCAGCGGCAGATACGCCAAACTTCTCTTCCATTGCTTCGATTAATTCAACTACGTCCATTACTGACATTTCAGCAACTGCGTTTAAGATATCGTCTTTAGAAATAGACATTTTAAAATTTCCTGTTTTTAATAAACAGCTCATACAAATATGATAGACTGTTTTGAATAACTATAATTACAAAAATTGCTTTATTTATGTTTACCGCGGTAAACGCTAAATAAATTATGCAGCTTCTTGTTCTTTCTGATCGCGAACTGCAGCAATCGTGCGGACTAACTTGCCTGCAGATGCTTCTTTCATTGCGCTCATTAAACGTGCAATCGCTTCGTCGTAAGTAGGTAGCTTCGCTAACATATTTACGTCTACGGCATTACCTTCAAATGCAGCTGCTTTTAATTCAAACGCTTCGTTAGTTTTAGCGAAGTCTGTGAATAAACGAGCAGCAGCACCTGGGTGGTCACTTGAAAAAGCAACTAATGAAGGTCCTTTGAATACATCTGAAACACATTCAAAATCAGTACCTTCTACTGCGCGACGTGCTAATGTGTTACGGACAACTTTCATCCATACGCCATTTTCACGTGCTTGCTTACGCAATACAGTAATTGCTTCAACTGTAACACCACGGGCATCCGCGATTACAACTGAGTGAGCGCCATTAGCAGCTTCTTGAACTTCAGCAACAATTGCTTTTTTGTCATCAAGATTGATAGCCATCGGCTTTAACTCCTGGTTTCTAACCGGCGAACCGGTATTTACAATCCCTAACTCCCATCACTGAGACTTAGGCCATAACGGCGAGGACCAGAATGTAAGGAAATATCTGGGTAATCACCATCTACGTAGGATAAATTAAGTGACTATATCAGAAGAAATAATCACACCTACGGTCTTGGACGGGGGTTGTACCTAAAGGTAATGTAAAATACAAAACCCAATACAACTCCTACCAAAATTTAAGGGGCAAAATTATAGGTTATAAATCTGCCCTTGTAAAGATTCAATACACAAAACTTTACTCAATTATATTTAATTGTAATTAACGAATTAATATTAAGCTTGAGTTAGTGTTGCTTGGTTAACGACAACGCCGGCACCCATGGTTGTAGAAAGAGAAACTTTCTTCAAGTATTGACCTTTAGCATTTGCAGGTTTTGCTTTTTTAAGCGCTTCAAGCAAGGCTTCTAAGTTTTCTTGTAACTGTGCAGGTTCAAAATCAGCCTTACCGATAGTCGTATGGATGATACCATTCTTGTCGTTACGGTAACGAATCTGACCAGACTTAGCATTTTTAATTGCGCCAGCTACGTCAGGTGTTACAGTACCAACTTTAGGGTTAGGCATTAAACCGCGTGGGCCTAAAATTTGACCTAGTTGACCAACAACACGCATTGCATCAGGAGAAGCAATAACAACGTCGAAGTTCATTTCACCCGCTTTAACTTGCTCAGCTAAGTCTTCCATACCGACAACGTCAGCTCCAGCTTCTTTAGCTTTCTCTGCGTTAGCACCTTGCGTAAATACAGCTACACGAACTTCACGACCTGTACCATTTGGCAGTACAGTGGCACCACGAACGTTTTGATCTGATTTACGAGCATCAATACCAAGATTGATTGCAACATCAACACTTTCGCGGAAGTTAGCAGTAGCAAATTCTTTTAATAAAGCAACTGCTTCATTGATATCATATTCTTTTAATACGTCTACTTTTTCACGGATAAGACGAGTGCGTTTTGATAATTTAGCCATTGATTAGTCCTCTACCACTAAACCCATTGAACGAGCAGAACCCGCAATGGTACGCACTGCAGCTTCAAGTGAACCAGCAGTTAGATCAGGTTCTTTTGTCTTAACAATTTCTTCAAGTTGAGCTGTTGTAACAGTACCCACCTTCTCAGTGTTAGGACGACCAGAGCCGCTTTTGATGCCAGCAGCTTTTTTCAGTAAGAAAGAAGCAGGTGGAGTTTTGGTTTCGAAAGTAAACGAACGGTCGTTATATACAGTAATGACTACTGGAACCGGAGCGCCTTTTTCTAAAGAATCTGTTTTTGCATTAAATGCTTTACAGAATTCCATGATGTTAACACCGTGTTGACCTAGTGCAGGACCAACTGGTGGTGACGGGTTAGCTGCGCCAGCAGCTACTTGTAGCTTGATTAGAGCTTGGACTTTTTTAGCCATTTTAAAATACCTTGTGTTTGGGTAATTAACGCTATTGACCTTTAATTCCGCTAGATAACTAGCCAAACTAATGATGTTCGCTTCCCTGTTTACAAAATTCGCTTAAATTTGTTGTTTTCACAACGTAAAAAAGCGCATTTAGTGCGCGCTAAAAATAAGCGGCAGCGGATTATATATTAACCAGACGACCTATTTCAACATTTATTCTTGATTTATCTGACCAAACAGTTTTTTGCCAGTTACCCCCTAAGTCTTAAGTAGTTAGTTAAGTCTACACATGCACTTAATAAAAGAGCTAATAGTAACCAGAACATGTTTTATTTAAAGGGCATCTCACCTTATTGACAATTTTTCATATTAATACAGCGGTGCTTCTTTTCAATTCCTGCAATCAAAAGGTCCCAAACTTCTCTAGACATTTAATACACTTAATTGTCACTTCAACTAAAGGTATTCATGAACAATAGCAAACGATATATCAATGAATATAT
>JBELHN010000052.1:0-16464 GCA_042091395.1 Colwellia sp. | reverse complement strand
TTGAACCATGCTAAGCAGATATTGTGTAATGCTAACGTTTCAAATATGAAGGCTTATGGCATAAAATATAATTGTATTGTTTGCCAAACAGAGAATATTGAGCGAGTTTATCAATCGAAAGAAGAGCATTGTGTAGCCTCTGATTGTCGTCCATTGAGGTTTAACTTTGCTATTTATCAATGCCAAGTTTGTGGCCATTATCAAAAACATATTGATGACGTTTACCAACAAAATGTTGAAGAAATTTATGCAAGTTATCAAGCTTATCAGTTAACAAAAGGTAAAGAGCAGCTTAATTTTTCTGCCGATGTGCCGAGTTCGCGCTGTCAGATGATTTTAAATTATTGTCAGGAACTATTACCTAAGTCAGGACGAATGCTTGATGTGGGGGCTGGCAGTGGAGTTATGCTTTCAGCGATGACGACGTTAAAAGGAAATTGGCAACTTTACGCGCAAGATGTTTCGGCTCATCAAGCCGATATGTTAAAGAAAAACTATAAACTCATTGATTTTTATCAGGGGGATTTACACCAAATAGAAGAACAGTTTGATCTAATCACTTTAGTACATGTTTTAGAACACGTTTGGCAATTAGATAGCTTATTGTCTACGTTAAAAAGTAAACTGTCATTAACGGGGCGAATTGTTTTTCAAGTACCTAATATTGAAGAAAATGAATGGGACTTTGCGATATACGACCATGTTTCTCATTTTTCAAAGCAGACCTTGGTAAAACTTGTTTTACAATATTTCCCTTTTGTTTGTTTGCCTAAAAATCAAATAGACAAAGAGCTGACAGTGGTTGCTTCATTAACACCATTTTCACTGAGTGAAAATGGTGTTAATGAACCTACAAGTTGCCTTAAAAGATTTGATCCTCAGAAAAAATGCATTGAGCACTTTGATGATAATGTTCAACATCTTCACAATATTAAGCGGCAAGTTATCAATAGTGTTGCAGTGCTAGGTACTGGACCATCGGCTTCGTATGCTGGTTGTATTCTAGGTAAAAAAGTCAGTTGTTGGCTTGATGAAGACCAACATAAAATAGGGCAGTTATTTTGTGGTTCTCCTGTAAAGTCATTATCTGCAATAACAAAAAATGAATTTATTGTATTACCTTATCCAGAAGTGCAAAGTCGTCGTATTAAAGAGCGATTAAGTGGTTATCGTTTTTACTGATACCTTAGTAGTTATTACTAAGCAATAAACATTTTTAGTAGTAAAAAATAAATTGGAGAATAAATATGAAAGCCGCGGTATTATTTGAAACATCTAAACCTTTGCAGGTACTTGAAGGAATAGAGATCCCCGAATTACAATATGGGCAAGTACTAGTTCGGATTATTTATAGTGGTGTTTGTCATTCACAATTAATGGAGGTGCAAGGTAAGCGCGGCGTAGACAAGTATTTACCCCATTTATTAGGTCATGAAGGTGTTGGTATTGTTGAAGCCATAGGAGAAGGCATTAGCAAAGTTGATACGGGTGACATTGTTGTTTTGGGGTGGATAAAGGGGCAAGGCATAGACGCACCTGGCGGCATTTATCAATACAAAGGGCAAAAAATAAATTCTGGTGGCGTAACCACTTTTTCAGAGTTAAGCGTGGTTGCGGAAAACCGTCTGGTAAAATTACCGCAGGGTATGCCATTAAAAGTTGCGGTATTACTTGGCTGTGCTTTACCGACGGGGGCTGGTTTAGTGCTAAACGAACTGAAACCTGAATCGAATCGAACTATGGCTGTTTTTGGTTTAGGAGGCATTGGTTTAAGTGCTTTAATTGCAATACAGCTTTTTTCACCATATTTACTCATTGCCGTAGATGTCGAAGATGAAAAACTAGCATTGGCGAAAGAGTTAGGCGCGACTCATGTTTTTAATTCAAACAAATGCAATGTGGTTGAAGAAATAACAAAGATCACTCAAGGTGGCGTAGACTATTCAATAGAGGCTGGCGGTTTAACAAAAACCATCGAACAAGCTTTTGCTGTTGTTAAGGATGGTGGCGGCCAATGTATTTTTGCATCACATCCGGCTGATGGCGAAACAATAAAACTTGAGCCCCATGCTTTTCACCGGGGTAAAAGTATTAAAGGAAGTTGGGGCGGAGGCGCTCAACCAGACCGAGATATTCCAAAATTAGTTGAACTTTACCAAAAAAAACAGTTACCTTTTGAACGTTTGTTATCACAAGAATATTCACTAGATAATATTAATCAAGCATTAGATGACTTAGCACAGCGGAACATAGTCCGTGCGGTTATTGCTATTCACCCTGAATTAGACAAACAAGGTTAAATGATGTTAAAAGTGCTCATTCTTGGTGGTGATAGTTATATAGGCTTGGCACTTCATAGTAAATTAACCGAGCAAGGGTATAGGGTTGTAGCAACACAAAGAAAAAATTGTGCTAAAGACAATTATCTAGATTTGTCTGCACCTTTAGCAAATTCTGCTCTATTATCGCAACAATATGATGCGGTTGTCTTTTTAGCTGCCATGACTAATATTTCACGATGTCGTGATTTACCACAAAAAGCACTAAAACTGAATGTAACAAACACGCTTGAGTTATTAAACTATTTTTCACAGCGTAATATATTTTCAATTTTTATGTCAACTAACCAAGTTTTCTCCTGCCAAAAACCCAATGTACATTGGCAAACTGAGTATCAGCCTTGTTCTCTTTATGGTGAATTAAAAGCTAAAGTTGAAAAAGAAATTTATAAACAGTCATTGAATGTAGCTATTGTTCGACCTACTAAAGTTATTGGTGTCAACTTTTTGTTGTTTGCACAGTGGCAACAAGCAATACTAAGTAAAACTCCGATATTAGCTTTTAAAGATCACTTTATTGCGCCTATTTCGCTATCATTTTTATGCAAACAACTTATCACTTTAATTCAGACCTCAGAGATTATAACCATGCAGCTATCGGGTGCTAATGATATAAGCTATTACCAGTTAGCGCAGATTTTTGCAGAGCAACTAAATTTACCACAACCCAACATTGTGGCGATTTCTGCTGTTGACAAAGGTGTAACTCCACTCCCTTATGGTTCCTTAGAATCTTGTTTTGGTTCAAATATTGCAGTTTCATGTGATATTAGAAATGAGTCCATATCAGCTGTTATCAAAGATTTTCAACGAGGTATTTGTGCTTAGTCAATCATTGCAAACATTGCAAATTGAAATAAAAAAGCAAAAACAAAAGTTAGTGTGTGTTTTTGGTAACTTTAACATTTTACATCCAGGGCACATTCGCTTTTTAAAATTTGCGGCAGAGCAAGGTGACAAACTTGTTATTGGTTTACTTGCTAAAGATTATTCATCAGGGGCATTTCTTAGTGATTATGAAAGAATTGAAGCTTTAAAGTGCATTACTGTTGTTGACGATGTTTTTATTGTAACTGACAATAAGCTGCATTTTATTGATGCTTTAAAGCCAAACGTAGTAGTTAAAGGTAAAGAATTTGAAAAACTCGATAACGATGAAGAAGTTGCGGTTAATGCCTATGGCGGACAATTAGTCTTTGGCTCTGGAGAGTTTATTAGTGCGAACTCGCTTGATAGTGCTGAATCATTACCCGTTTCACAATTAAATTTTTCATATAAATCTTTATCTTATTGTAATAGACATCAGATTAATGCTGAGTTATTAAAAAATATTATTGGGTTGTTTACTCAGCTAAAAGTTGCGGTTATTGGCGATGTTATTGTTGACGAATATATCGATTGTCATCCTATTGGAATGTCGCAAGAAGATCCAACCATTGTTGTATCACCACAAAAAACATGTCGATTTATTGGTGGCGCAGGTATTGTTGCCGCTCATGCTCAAGGTTTAGGAGCAAGTGTTGATTTTTATTCCGTTGTGGGTGAAGACGATAACGCCGAATATGTAGAGCAAAAGTTGAATAGTTTTGGTGTGAATCCAACTTTAGTAAAAGATCTTTCTCGTCCGACAACGAGTAAGACTCGCTATCGTGCAAATGGTAAAAGTTTATTACGAGTAAATAATTTTCGACAACATGATATTCACTTGCCTATAAGACAGCAATTGCTTGATGGTATTATTCCTAAGTTGAAAGATTATGATCTCATCATTTTTAGTGACTTTAATTATGGTTTTTTATGCAATGACTTTTTAGAGACCTTAATATGCAGTGCAAAAGAAAATAACGTGGCTATGGTTGCTGATAGCCAATCGTCATCGCAAGTTGGAGATCTTGCAAAATTTTACGACATGTTACTTGTTACACCAACAGAGCATGAAGCTCGATTAACGTTACAAAATAGTAAAGATGGTTTAATTCAAGTTTCAGAAAAAATTGGTGAATTTTTGAATGCGAAACATGTAATGGTAACGCTTGCTGAAGACGGGGTTTTGATCCGAAGTAAAGCCGAAGACGCTAGTTGTTGGGATACTGACGAGCTTCCTACTCTTAATAAAAGCCCACTTGACGTTGCCGGTGCAGGAGATGCTATGCTAACTGCCAGTGCAATGTCACTCGTTTGTAATGCTAATATTTGGCAAGCTTCATTTATTGGTAGTTTGGCCGCAGGTTGTCAAGTTGGTCGTGTTGGTAATGTGCCATTACAATATCAAGAACTACTTAATGCTTTTAGCCAGGTTAATGATCAATGAGGGCTTTATTATTAGCGGCAGGTTTAGGTACTCGTTTACGACCTCTCACTTATAATATTCCTAAATGCTTGGTTCCTATTAATAATAAACCGCTATTGGGATATTGGTTAGAACAATTAAGCGCGATTGGTGTTACTGAGTTTCATATTAATACTCATTACTTTGCGTCACAAGTGGAGGCGTATTTAGCGCCATTAAAAGCACAGTATAATATCATTACTCACCATGAACCAAATTTACAGGGTACATTAAAAACATTTCAATTACTTGCTAATCAATTATTCATTAATGATCAAGCTATTATTGTTGCTCACGCAGATAATCTAGTTTTCTGTGATTGGCAGCAGTTTATTGAATATCACAATAATGCATCTAACGATATTGTAGCTACTATGATGACCTTTGACTCATTAACTCCATCGTCATGTGGCATTGTTGAAACTGATGAACAGAATCGTTTAATTGCTTTTCATGAGAAAGTGGTTAATCCACCTTCTAACCATGCTAATGGCGCAGTCTTTTGTTTCAATAACAACGTTAAAGAGTTATGGCGAGAACAAGTCGGTTACACTGATATCAGTTATCATTTATTGCCATTATTACTAGGAAAAGTTCAGTGTTGGCATAATAGCCAATATTTAAAAGATATTGGTACACCTCTAGCGTTACAACAAGCCGAGCAGGATGTAATGTTATATGTCTAAGCCGTTATCAATTCATTTATTAGTCCCAGTATGGGGAAATGATTACTTAAATGATTATTTATCACTAAGTTTACCTTGCCAATTGTCTGCTTTTAACTTGCCTGCTTTGGCTAATAACAACGATTATCAAGTTCACTACCACATCGTTACAGATGATGCAGGGCGTGAAAGAATCACATCACATAAGGCTTATCAACAGTTAATCACCATAGTTAATCTTTGCTTTCATGACTTAAGTATACTGGAAAATAGCATTGCCGATGACCGTAATTTATGGCGGAGATATCATGACAGTGATTGGAAGAAATATGCGTTAAAAATGGCTTGCTTAGAATTAGGTATGACTAAAGCACACTTATCTGCAGGAGTTTTTATACCGCTCATGTCAGATCTTATTATATCTGACGGTGCTTTTAGCTATTTACTTTCACAGCACAAACAAGGGGTTGAATGTGTTCTAGTAGGTAGTATGCGTGTTAAAAAAGAAAGTTTTCTATTAGACAGCAACGAATACTTTAATGATAAAAAGAGTGTGTTGTCATTTCCTGGTAAAACGTTAGTTGATTTATCAATTAAACATATTCATCCATGGACTTTGATGAATGCCGCAGATAGCGTTCATTTCAATAACCAATGGCCAGACTATCTTTATTGGCATTTACCTAACATCGCAGTCATTCAACGAGGTAATTATTGCTATCCATTTTTAATGGATTGTCGTAATAAAATTGACATACCTAATAACTTAACCATAGATACCATGCCTTTACCTTTTACAAGTGATAAAATTCATGTGGTTTGCAATACCCAAGTTTGTATGGTTGTCGTGTTAGAAAATGAAAATATGTTACCCATAAAAATTGTTGATACGTTTAACCCTTTAAGTATCGCGCTTTTTAAAATAAACGAGTTGCAATTACACCATCAATATTTTAGCCAACATAATGTATTATTTGGTGACGACCAAGACCCAAGAGTTAGAAAGTTTATTAACGATGTAAAAGGTCAAACACAGGGCATCATAGATTGTGAAACGTTATTAAGTAATTCGCCTGATTTGCTTAATGTGTTTACCCAACGTGTTACTGTTGAGCAGCTGGGTCAAGAGTGGTTGTCATACATTCCTGCCAAAGTGAACGAACTTATTAAAAATGAAAGTAATATCATAGCATTTGGTGGCGGTACAGAGCTTAATGCCTTACTTAAGTACAGTTATTTAAAAATAGTTGCCATTATTGATAATGATAAAACTAAAGAGGGGCGGCTAGTTAATAATGTGCCTGTGATCTCTGTGGCAAGTATAACGAATTATATAAATAGTAATACACAAATAGGAAAGCAGACTGTTGTAATAATTTGCTCACAAAGGCATCACCTTTCCATGAAAAATCAGCTTGTTTCAAGTTGGGGAGATAAGTTGAAAATACTTAATCCTTATCAGAATATGAAGTAGTAAATTTTTGTGTTTATAAGCTACTCAATAAATTAGAAGTTTGGGGAAATATTAAATGAAAATATTAGTAACGGGAGCATGTGGCTATAAGGGGAGTGTTTTAGTGCCAAAACTCTTAGCTCAAGGTCATATAGTAACCGCATTAGATATTATGTGGTTTGGTAATTATTTAACAACACATGAAAACTTAGTTGTAAAAGAGCACGATATTCGTGACGTTGCCTCACTTGACTTAGCTGACTTTGAAGCCATTATTCATTTAGCTTCTGTTGCTAATGATCCATGTGGAGACTTAAACCCTAAATTGACTTGGGAGATTAGCTGCTTAGCGACAATGCAACTTGCTGATAAATCGAGTAAGTCAGGTGTAAAACAATTTATCTATGCCTCTTCTGGCAGTGTATACGGGGTTAAGCATGAAGAGCAAGTAACCGAAGAACTCGAGCTTACACCTATATCAGAATATAACAAAACTAAAATGGTGGCTGAGCGAGTATTGTTAAGTTATGCCGATAAAATGGCGGTACAAATTGTTAGACCCGCAACGGTTTGTGGTTTATCTCCACGCATGCGTTTTGATGTTTCTGTGAACTTATTAACCATGGCCGCATTGAAAAATAATATTATTACTGTATTTGGCGGCGGCCAAGCTCGACCTAATATTCATATGGACGATATTACCGACTTATATATTTTTATGTTAAATAATCCAGATAAAACGCAAGGTGTGTTTAACGCAGGTTTTGAAAATATCACGATCATGGATATCGCTAAACTTGTGCAAGCTCAAATGTCGAGTAGAGGTATTGAATGTAGTATTGAAGTAACACCTTCTTATGATCCTCGTTCTTACCGAGTTAATTCAGATAAGTTGCTAGCAACAGGTTTTAAACCCAGTAAAACGGTATCTGATGCTATTGAAGAAATTGTTGATGCTTATCAATCGGGTGAATTAACTGATAAACCAGAATTTCATAATTTACATTGGATGCAAGATAATATTTTTAATAAAAAATAAAATATACTTTTATTAATTAAGCGTTCAATCCAAGCGTTTTATATTGTTTAAGAGAGTGTTATGTCTAATAAGATTGTTGTTTTAGGAAGTAATTCATTTTCAGGTGCTAGTTTTTGTTCGTATTTATTAAGCCAAGGGAAAGAGGTTATTGCTATAAGTCGGTCAGCAGAGCCTATTGACGCGCTATTACCTTATAAATGGAAAGACAAACCTCTAGCCTTTTATCAATACGATTTGAACCATAATCTAGCTGACATTGAAAATTTATTAATGATTGAAAAACCCAAGCATATTTATAATTTTGCAGCACAGAGTATGGTGGGTCAAAGTTGGGAACACCCTGAACACTGGTTTATGACCAATACCGTGTCAACGATTCAGTTTCATAATATGCTGCGCAAAGTTGATTGGTTAGATCGCTATATACATATATCAACACCTGAAGTTTATGGTAGCTGCTCGGGTTATGTTCAAGAAAATAAAAATTATCAACCAAGCACACCTTATGCTGTTTCGCGAGCAGCGGCAGATATGAGTTTGCATACTTTTAGCGATGTTTATGACTTCCCTGTGGTTTTTACTCGAGCAGCAAATGTTTATGGCTCAGGCCAACAGCTGTATCGCATAATTCCCCGTGCTATTTTAGCAATACTACAACAAGGTACTTTATCGTTACATGGTGGTGGTCATTCAGAACGTTCATTTATTCATATTGATGACGTGTCTTCTGCCACTCTCTCGATAGGCGAGAAAGGAAATGATGGCGAAATTTATCATATAGCTACAAAGGACACCATCAGTATTAGAGGATTAGTTCAAAAAATTTGTAAACTAATGGATTATCCTTTTGAACGTTTGTGTGAAGCGTCAGAAGATCGACTTGGCAAAGATTCTGCGTACCTATTAGATTCTAGCAAAGTGCGTAATGAATTGGCTTGGCAAGATAACATTTTATTGGAAAAGGGTTTGCAAGAAACGATTAAGTGGCTAACTGATAATTATCAAGCGTTGAAGAAACAGCCTAGTGAATATATTCATAAAACATAGCTTTTATGAAACAAATGAACTTAAGGATAAAGTATGAAATTTGTATATGATGATTTTTTAAGAGATGCACAATGGTTAAAGCCTTTAGTAGGAGAAGTTGATCATCAGCCCTTAATTACAAAGTTCGAAACTAAGTTTGTTAGTTTTGGCTCTTGTTTCGCACAAAATATGCAAGGTATTTTGTGGCAATATTTGCAAGATGCTTTTTTCGATCATGAAATATGCGCCCATTATTCGAGTAAAACAGCTTTAGATAGCATAAGCATGCTGGCAGAAAATAAAAAATATTCAGCCGAAGATCTTTTTTATTATCAGAATGACCAAAAAGATGTTGGCTCATATAGACACCATAAAATTAAATCTTATGGTGAGAATGCGGTTGAGGATTGTTTAAAAAAAATAAAGGTTTCTGGAGAAAGACTAAGAAGTAAGCTGCTAGCAGCTGATGTGATCACTCTAACTTTAGGCACAACTGTATATGCAACCTATAAAAAGACGAATCATCCGATTTGTTGTTTTAATGGTTTAGAACAGGAAAATGCTACTTTACACACAATGGAATCTGAAGAGGTTGTTAGTGATTTACATGCTTTTTATCATGCACTATTAAAAATTAGAAGTGAAAAGCCTTTCAAGTTTATTGTTACTGTATCCCCTCAACGTTATCCATGGGATAAAAAAGTGACTGGTTTACCGTTTGTTCAATACAATAATTTAAGTAAGGCTAGTTTAATTGTAGCGGCCCACCGTTTTGTTAAAGAGTGTAAAGGTAAAACTGCCATATACTTCCCTTCATATGAAATGGTTATTGATGAGCTTCGGCTTTATGAAACACTAAGTACGTATGATCACATGCACGTTAATCAGCCATTAACACCTAAATATGTCGTTAAAAGATTTTTAAATAGCTTCTCAACACCTGACTTCATAAAAGCATTACCCTTAGTCGATTCAGTTGTTGATTTGTGCGAGTATACAAGATTAAGGCTCGAAAATGGTGATAATATTCTTTCGCCCGCAATTTTAAAAAATTGGGATAAGGTAGTTACACTTATTAATGATTTGGATGAGTCACTTAATCCTCAAAAATTGATTGATTACACAAAAGTAAAATTATTGAGATTAGATAATGGTGAACAGCTATTTAATAAACTTTTTAAAGTTATCTAAGGGGTATAAAATATCCTAAGTGGTATAGGCTCATTCGCCAAAAAGTCTTTATCACCCTTTATTTTAAATATAAGTTTGGAACTTCGCTTGTATGCATGGCATTGTTTTAAACTCTGTCGATATTACAAAAATACTTTAACTTTTCCATTGAAATTAATGTCAGAAATTTTATTAAAAGCTAGTTATTTTTGCATTAATAAACTTATTAATGTCTTGCCATTGTTCCCTGATATGACACATCTCAATGCCTTTTTCAATTCTCCGTAAATTCTTCCTATCCCCAGCGTTTTTATTGTATTGAAACTCTTGAATTCCGAACATTGCAATATCTAATAATTCAGATATTTCTATAGTTGGTATGTCTATTGTTTTGGAAAGCAAATGTGAAAATTCAGTCTTCCATCTTGTTAATCTGTTTTCTTCAACTAACTGAGATATTCTAACCATTTCAGTGTGTGCTCCAGAATCAGGAATGAACTCTCTATACATAGCTATTGATTTATCAATTTCAATTTTTCCTGCAAAGATGAGAAAGCATGCTTGAGATACTTCAATTAAATCAATAAAAACATCGCAATCTAATATATTATGAAGGGTTGGCAAAATAGTTTCGAAAAAATCCGTAATGAGTGATTTTCTTGTTAAAGCGTAGAAAACATTAAAGTAATTATGAAAATAGTACTGAACTCTTTCTTTATTATTTGTTTGATTAATTTGATAGCTATCTCTCAATGCGTATTGATGTGCAACATATAGCAAATGCCTCCCTTCTTCTTGCCAAAAACTAACATGTCCGCCCTGTATTGCAGAATAATCAGGATTTTTCTCGAGGAAATTCTTGTACTCAACTAACTTATCAACAATAAAAAAATCATCGTCAGCAACAAAACTTGTATAAATATTTGTTTGTTGTTTTACCGTTTGCATCGCTTTTTGTAATTTATCTATATATGGCATATCAGGAAAATGAAGATAAATTAAACTTTTACGCTGCGAAATTGATTCATTACATTCTCTTGATGAATCTATGATCAAAAGTTCTATTTCATTTGAGTAATTCTGGTAATAATTTACAGTTCTTTTTAGATATTGCGCTCTGTTATGAGTTGGAATGATAACTAATATTTTTTCACTGTTTAAAGTTTCGGTCATTCTTGATTTTCTCATTATAGATAGGTTTTTTTTATTGATTTATAAGGGAAATTTAATACAATTAACAATATCAAATTTTATATTGTTGTGGAAGTTTCAAAATATATTTTCTTTAAAATGGAACTGAAAAAAACAATTGGCTTTATTCTTGCTGCATAACTTAATATGTGTGAAGTGACAATTATTCATCTTTTTAATAAAGATAAAGTGATTAGACTGTGAAAAATATTAATATCAACTTGGAAAATAACCAAGTAACTATTCTAGATAAACAAGATAAACAAAAAACGGTCAGTATTGACAGTGAAGAAGGATTTTCAGCCATCAGCCAAGTCATGCTTAGAACCGGTTGGGACAATAAATATGTTTATAGTTTTTCTTGGCTCGGTCGTCCTATTATTCAATTACCAGATGACATGATCCGTATTCAAGAACTTATCTATAAAGTCCAACCTGATGTTATTATTGAAACCGGCGTTGCACATGGTGGATCATTAATTTTCTATGCAAGTTTATTGCATGCTATGGGTAAAGGAAAAATTGTTGGTATTGATATCGATATAAGATCTCATAATCGCGCAGCAATTGAAGAGCATAAGCTATTTCCTTATATAAACTTAATTGAAGGCAGTTCAATTGATGAAAAAGTTGTAAATAAAGCCAAAAGCTTTGTGAAACCTGATGATGTCGTGTTAATTTTCCTAGATGCTTGCCATACTAAAGAACATGTTTTACAGGAACTGGCTCAATATTCATCACTTGTGTCTAAAAATTCATATATTGTTGCTATGGACGGGATCATGAAAGATTTAGTTGGAGCACCAAGGTCAGAGGAAGATTGGTCTTGGAATAACCCTTCACATGCTGCAATTGAATTTGTGGAGAATAATCAAGATTTTGTTATTGAAGAGCAAGTCCCTCCTTTTAATGAGGGGAATGTTAAGGCACAAGCATTAACATATTGGCCTAATGCTTATATTAAAAGGCTAAAATAGTCCGAATATTAAGTAGAGTTTAAGGTGACTAAAATGAAAAAAGTATATTTTTCTGAAGATGACATGTGTACCACTCAAATGTTGCAAATTGCTCGTGTCCAAGATTGGTTTTTAGCGAATGAATGGCAAGTGACCACAGATCCTACCGAGTCTGATTTAACTTTATGTTTAACCTGTAATGGTTGGTCTTTATTAGAGAAGCGTTCTTTTGACCGTATTGATACTTTGAAAACTCAAGCTAAAAGTGATTCTTTAGTTGTTTTTGGTTGTCTTAACGATGCACACCCAAAAAAAGTAAATGAAGTACATCAAGGTAAAACTATTTCAAATAAATTAATTGATGAACAGATAGATAGTTTGATACCTGATGCAAAAGTTAAATATGCCGATATTCCTCATAGCTCTACTTTTAGAACTAAGGCTGATTATCGAGTTTGGGAACCATCGAGACAATTTATTAATGTCGCTAATGGCTGTACATTTAACTGTTCGTTTTGTACCCATAAGCCAGGTCTAGGTAAACGTCGAAGTCGCACCAAAGAAGATATTGTTTCACAGGTTGAAAAGCTAGTAGAAAATAAGGTTAAAACCATTGTATTAACAGGAATGGAAACAGGGTATTACGGTATAGAACACGGCACCTCATTTCCTGATATGTTAACAGATGTATTAGCCGTTGATGACTCTTTTGAAGTGCATATTGCTCAGTTTAATCCAAGTGGTATTCATAAGTTTTATGATGAAATGCTGCCATTGGTGCAGTCAAAACGGATCACTAACTTTCAACTTCCTATTCAAACGACTAGTACACGTTTATTAAAAATGATGAGACGCCCTAATCACTTTGAAGAGGTGGGTAGTTTTTTGGAAAGCATGAGAGAGAAAAATAACCGAGCGATAACTCGTACTGACTTAATCGTTGGTTGGCCGACAGAAACAATGGCTGAACTAGAACACTCATTAGCTTTTGTGGTCAAGCATTTTGATGAAATAGCCGCTTATGCGATTGAGCTATCTCCTGATCTTCCTGCTTGGAAATACAAAGATCAAGAGTATGATCAAAAAGAACTCAACAGACGTGTTGCTTTTGCCAAAGATTATATTGAAAGTCATGGAAAAATGGCACATTGCGGTCAACAAGACGATCCAACTATGGCAAGTGTTGAAGAGCGCAGAGAAAAAATGCGCGAAGAAAGACGTATTATCTAAAGTTAATCAGGTCAAATTATGATAAAAAAAATTCTAATTACGGGTAATATGGGCTATGTCGGTTCAGTACTGATTGAACATTTAAATAAGGTTGTACCTGAGTGTGATTTAGTGGGATTCGATGCAGGTTTATTTGCACATTGTTTGACTTTCCAGGAAGCTTTTCCAGAAAGAGTATTAAAAAATCAAATATTTGGAGACATAAGAACTATATCAGTAGACGATCTAAAAGACATTGATGTCATTATTCATCTATGCGCTGTATCAAATGATCCGATGGGAGCAGCGTTTGAGGAGCAAACATTAACGATTAACTATGAAGCAACAGCTCGGTTAGCTTTGTTAGCGAAAGAAGTTGGCGTGAAAAAGTTTGTTTTTGCTTCAAGTTGCAGTATGTATGGCGCAGGCGGCGAAAAAATAAAAACTGAAACGTCAGAACTACAGCCTCTAACCGCTTATGCTAAGTCTAAGTGTCTGAGCGAAACAGCTCTAGAGAAGCTAGCTAATGATGACTTTAGCGTTACTTGTTTACGTTTTTCAACCGCTTGCGGTATGAGCCCAAGATTAAGACTTGATCTAGTCTTAAATGACTTCGTTGCATCAGCAATAACAAACTCAGAAATAACTGTATTAAGTGACGGGAGTCCTTGGCGTCCGCTTATTCACGTAAAAGATATGGCTAGAGCATTTCAGTGGGCAAGCTTTGATCATCAACAATCTTTCTTAGTCATAAACATTGGCGACGATAAGTGGAATTATCAAATTAAAGATCTTGCTGAACACACAGCGAAAATGCTAAATGTAAAACTCAATATTAATACTCAAACAACCTCTGATAATCGAAGCTATAAAGTCTCTTTCGCAAAATTTAAAAAATTAGCGCCCGACTACCAACCTCAAGTAACACTAAAGGATGCAATTAATGATTTGGTTCAAGGGTTAAAAGGTTTTGACGATAAAGAGTTTAGATCAAGCTACTTAATGCGTTTACATACCCTAATTGCATTGGTAGAAAAAAATGAACTCAGTAAAGATCTTCTGTGGCTAAATAAATCAAAATAACCTTTTAATAAAGGACGTAAAGTGAAAGCTGTAATATTAGCTGGTGGCTACGGTACAAGAATAAGTGAAGAGTCTTATTTGAAACCTAAACCTATGATTGAAATAGGATCTAAGCCCATTATTTGGCATATTATGAAGTACTATTCTAGTTATGGTATTAATGAGTTCATTATTTGCTGTGGTTATAAAAGTTATTTTATTAAAGAATATTTTTCTAATTATTTTTTACATAATTCAGATGTTACCTTTGACATGGCTAAAAATGAAATGCATGTTCATCGAGAATATGCTGAAAATTGGAAAGTAACACTAATTGATACAGGCACCGACTCCCAAACGGGAGGACGGTTAAAGCGTATTGCTAGTTATCTTGATGATGAAGACTTTTGTTTTACCTATGGTGATGGCCTGTCAGATATTGATTTAGATGCATTAATATCAAACCATAAAAAATCGAATAAATTAGCAACGCTGTCGATAGTTCAACCCCCCGGACGCTTTGGTAGCGTTGAGCTTGAAGGAAGCACGGTTACCAAATTGACCGAAAAACCTTTGGGGGATGGTGCATGGATAAATGGAGGTTTTTTTGTTTTATCACCTAAAGTTATAGATTATATAGATAGCGACTCAACTATTTGGGAGCGTGAACCGCTAGAGGCTTTAACAAAAGAGTCGCAATTAAACGCTTATCAACATAGTGGCTTTTGGCATCCAATGGATACATTAAGAGATAAGCGTTATCTCGATGACTTATGGAATGCAGACAAAGCAGCATGGAAAAAATGGTGATGATTGAAAATCAAAATAATCAAACAAACTTTTGTTGTCGGTTTTGTAATCACAAAAAATCAACTTTATTAGTTGACCTTGGTGATATGCCTTTGGCAAATGCATACTTATCAAAAGAGTATATCGATAAAGAGCGAAGCTTCCCTTTAAAAGTCGAAGTGTGCCAAAAATGCTTTTTAGTACAATTGCCTGAATTTGAAAGTCCAGTAGCTATTTTTTCAGATTATGCATATTTTTCATCTTGCTCATCAAGTTGGTTAGCACATGCTAAATTATTTAGTGAGCAAGTAATTAAAAAAAACATGCTTAACGAACAGTCTTTTGTTATTGAAATAGCGAGTAATGATGGGTACTTATTACAAAATTTTAAACAGCGTTTTATACCGCATTTAGGTGTCGAACCTGCAAGTAATATTGCTAAAGTAGCACAAGAAAAGGGTATTAACACCTTAAATAGTTTTTTCAATTATGCAACGGCTCAACAAATAATATCGGAATATTCAAAAGCAGATTTAATCGTAGCTAACAATGTATTAGCCCATGTTCCTAATATTAATGATTTTGTAAAAGGTTTGAAATTGCTATTAGCCGAAAATGGCATGATTTCAATTGAATTCCCCCATCTAATGAATCTTATTGATGAAAACCAATTTGACACTATTTACCATGAACATTTTTCTTATTTTTCATTAATTGTAGTCGATAAAATTTTCACTGAACATGGCTTATGTATTTTTGATATTGAAGAACTCTCAACTCACGGTGGTTCATTAAGAATATTTTCTACACATACTACTCAGAACAAAAATAAGTCGTTGAAATTTAATGCTATATATCAAAAAGAAATAGATAAAGGGTATTTGTCACCAACATTCGATAGCTTTTCACAACAAGTAGATAATATCCGTAAAGATATTTTAGCTTTTATTGATGAAGCAAAAAAACAGAAGAAAATTATCGCGGCTTATGGCGCTGCAGCTAAAGGTAATACTTTACTTAATTTTTGTCAGATAACCTCTGAAAACATCACGATGGTTTGTGATAAAAGCCCCGCTAAACAGGGGTTATTAATGCCAGGCTCCCATATTCCTATTTTTGATGAACAATCAATAAAAGAGCAACAGCCTGATTATATAATAATATTGCCTTGGAATCTTAAAGGAGAAATTATCTTACAATTAAGTTATGTCCGTAAATGGGGTAGATCGGAAGAGC
>JBELHN010000051.1:5452-17434 GCA_042091395.1 Colwellia sp. | reverse complement strand
GAGGTATTAATTGATGATACCAATATTCAACAATTTAAATTAAAAGATTTACGTAAACAGTTTTCTTACGTATCTCAACAAGTTGTGCTTTTTAATGATACTTTAGCTAACAATATTGCTTACGGTAAACCAGAGGCCAGTCAGGATGAAATTATCGCCGCGGCAAAAAGTGCGCATGTGATGGAGTTTGCGCAAGCCATGGAGCAAGGCCTTGATACTAACATTGGCGAAAATGGCGCACTGCTCTCTGGTGGCCAAAGACAGCGAGTTGCTATTGCGCGCGCACTTTTATGTGATACGCCATTTTTAATTTTAGATGAAGCGACCAGTGCATTAGATACGGAATCAGAGCGTCATATCCAAGATGCGTTGAATACTTTGCAGCAAAATCGTACCTCTATTGTCATTGCGCATCGTTTATCTACTATTGAAAACGCCGATAAAATTATTGTTATGGAGCAAGGTAAGATAGTCGAGCAGGGTAATCATCACAGTTTACTGGCAAAGCAAGGTGCTTATGCGCAGTTACATAGTTTTCAGTTTGATTCATAAGCTTTGATGTTAAGACAATATTTTACGGTTATTTATAAGGCAACACACCATGCGTATTATTGAAAAAGTATGGTTTCAAGGTCACCCAGCTAAGTGGTTATTCGTGCCACTGTTATTGCCATTATCTGGCTTGTTTTGGCTGATCAGTTTATTAAGACGATATAGCTATAAAGCAGGCTTATCAAAAGTAATGAAAACCAGAAAGCCTGTTATTGTTGTTGGCAATATTGGTGTGGGTGGTAACGGTAAAACACCCATGGTGATTTATTTGGTTGAACTAACCCGCAGCTTAGGTACTAACCCCGGCGTTATATCGAGAGGCTATGGTGGGAAAGCTCCCCATTACCCTTATTTGCTAACAGAAAAATCAACAGCTGCTGAGGCAGGAGACGAGCCTGTCCTCATTCAGCAACGTTGTCAGGTTCCTGTTGCTGTTGGTAGTGATCGTATTGCCAGTGCTGAGCTACTGATTGAGCAAGGTTGTGATGTTATTATCAGTGATGATGGTCTGCAGCATTATCGTCTATCACGAGCGCTAGAATTAATCATTGTCGATGGCAAACGTTTATTTGGTAATGGCTTATTATTACCCGCGGGACCATTAAGAGAGGGACTGTGGCGTTTGCTGAGTAATGACTTAGTGATTTATAATGGTCAGCGAGGTGATAGCGCATCTCACAAAAACCTTACTGGCTTGACTATGACACTCGCTGCTGAAGAAGTGTGTAATTTGAGTTCCGGACAATGCCTTAGCATTACTGAGTTTATAAGCTCATTTTCTAGGGTTAATGCTATTGCCGGTATTGGTGCACCGCAACGCTTTTTTGATACTTTAATAAATAAGCAATTTACCTTAATAAACTGCCAAAGTTTTGTTGATCACCATGACTATAGCCGTGCTGATTTTAAGCAATTTGATGATAATATACCGTTACTAATGACCGAAAAAGATGCGGTAAAGTGTCAAGCTTTTTGCAGAAAGAATTGGTGGTATTTACCAGTCGATGCATCGTTTAATTCATCTGAAAAGCAACTGCTAACTAATACGATTAAAGCTGTTCTATGATAGCTGATGCAGGTGGTTTATTAACGCGATAATATTAACGCGACAATACAAACGAACAAACGAGCAAACGAACAAACGAGCAAACGAACTAATGAGAGAGTGAATATGGCTTTTGATACCCAATTAATGGAAATACTTGCCTGCCCAGTATGCAAGGGAAAATTAGACTATGACAAGTCAGCGCAAGAGCTGATTTGTCATTTTGATCGTTTAGCTTTTAGTATTGAAAAAGGTATCCCCGTGTTATTAGAAGCTCAGGCACGTGAAATAACTGATGTGCAATCTACAGAACTGGGTAATTAATAATGACCATTGCTAACAATGTTTTAATGACACCAGGCGGCAATCAAGATGCATTAATTGATTTTGTTGTAGTAATACCTGCGAGGTATCAATCCTCACGCTTGCCAGGCAAAGTACTAGCCGATATTAATGGCAAACCTATGATTCAATGGGTAGTTGAAAAAGCTCAATTAAGTGGCGCTAGACAAGTCATTGTCGCAACTGATAATGATGAAGTTGCTGCCGTAGTAGCAGGCTTTGGTGGCGAGGTCTGTAAAACTCGTGCTGATCATCAATCAGGTACAGAGCGACTTGCGGAAGTTATGCAGCAATACCAGTTTAGTGATGACGAAATCATTGTTAATGTTCAAGGTGATGAACCCTTTATTCCACCAGGAAATATAAGCCAAGTTGCCAGCAATTTAGCTAATCAGCAAAGTCATCAGCAAGTGGCTCGTATGGCGACTCTGGCAATTAACATTAATTGCGTCGAAGAAGCTTTTAACCCTAACGCGGTGAAGGTTTTGCTAGATAAGGATGGCTACGCATTATATTTTTCTCGTGCGACTATCCCTTACGATAGAGAAAAGTTTTTAACGAGTAAAGCTAGCACACAAGAAAAGATTAGCGCTATTGGTGATTTTTATTTACGTCATGTTGGTATTTATGCTTATCGGGCTGGTTTCATTAGGGATTATGTTAATTGGCCAACCAGTGAGCTTGAGCAAGTTGAAGCGCTTGAGCAACTCAGGGTGTTATACCAAGGAGAGAAGATTCACGTTGCTGTTGCAAACAGTCATGTTCCCGTTGAAGGCGTTGATACCCCAGAAGACCTCGCTAAAGCTAGGGAGTTTGCTGCTAGTTTAGTTTAACTTTCAAGTACCACCTCACTACTCTTATCTATAAGTTATTAAGCTCAATACTATTTTATACTAGCAAGGTACTTTAATCTTGCTAGTATAAATAGTGTTTCATGGATAAGGATCCTTCCCTTAAATGGAACAATAAAAAATAAAAAATAAAAATAAGGATTTACTATGCCATTTAAAAATTTACCCAGCCTTCCTCAGGATGATACAGCAGAGGGAAAGGCACAACGCGCTTTTCAACTGTCGGTTGCAAAAACAAAATATAATTACATGTCTTCTTATTTAGAAGGTGTGCCTTTATCTGCAGATGTCCCCAAAGGCGAAGAATTTTCTCTTGAATATAAAGCCGGTATTTTACCAGTATTTTTAGCTTTAGCTGATAACTTTAAGAACAATGTGCTTGAACTATTAGAAAAAGAGTTAAGAGGGGATATTGATAATGATATCTTCCAAGAAATCAAAGCAAGCTATGAAAAACTTCAGCAAATGAGTGCTTTTCACTTGGATAAAGATATTCAAGAATTAAAAGGCTTTATCAAAAGTCTCACTAAACTCCCAGTTGCTATTGACGATGCTTTGAAAATTCCTAAAGATTTAGCGAAGATGCTAACGGGTATTGAGGCGGTTATTGAAGAAGTTAAAGAAGAAGGTACTACAGCGCTGCTAAAATCAACGTTGTACGAATTATTAAACAATGATGGTAAACGTGATTACCTTACAGCTACCGACAATCAGGATTATCGCGACCTCTATCAATCCTTTGCAACCCCACCATTAACAGTATCCATTGAAAACAAACCCTGGATGGAAAGTGATAAGGAGCCTTACCAACAAGATTGGTTCTTTGGTTACTTGCAAACAGCCGGGTTCAATACCACTAACTTATTAGCAGTGCGAGAAGATCATCAAGAGGCTAAAAGTGCTGTTGTTTTAGCGTCATTATTGGAAAAAATGCCGCTGACTGATCAAATTTTACAATCTGTGTTAAATGATAGTAATGTCAGTTTGGCATCAGCAGTCGCAGAGAGAAGGCTGTATGTTTGTGATTATACCATGTTAATTGGCAAAAAAAGCAATGCCCTTCATGGTAAACAACGTTATGTTACCGCGCCCATAGCCGTTTTTTACTGGAGTAATGACCGAGTAGCAGGCTTCCCTGAAACTGATGGCTACATGCGACCGATAGCGATTCAATTAGATCAACAACATGATGCTATTAAGACACCTCTCTTTACCCCTAATGACAGTAGTGATGCTAACGACATAAATGGCTTAAAATGGCAAGTAGCCAAACAAATTGTCAATATATGTAGCGCAATACAACATGAAAATGTTGCTCACCTCGGCGCATGTCATTTAATTATGGATACTATTATTATTGCCGCTAATAGGGAGTTGTCAGAGCAGCATCCTATTCTAACCTTATTAAAACCGCACTTTCGCTTTACACTCAGTATTAATAATGATGCCTTACATAGTCTTGTTATCCCCGGTGGTGTAACTGCTTGTGACGTAGGTCTAACACCACAATCATCATTTGAAATGATTACCGAAGCCAGAGAAGCGTGGCGATGGGATGAGCAAAGCCCTGAACAACTGTTTACAGACCGTGGTATTGATAATAACAGTTTACCTGCTTTTGAATTTCGTGATGATACGCTACTACTTTGGCAGGCTATTAAGAAATATGTACGTTCATATTTAGCGGCATATTATAATAATGATGATAGTTGTGTTGCCCTAGATACTGAATTACAAGGCTTTATCAATGCGTTGGTTTCTCCAAAACTGGGTGGTTTTAAAGGCTTAGATGGTTTGTCAGCAACGGGAGATAGCGAGAAGCCCTATAAAATTGATAATTTTGCTTATTTGGTTGAGTTAGTGTCACATATTATCTATATTGCTGGCCCACAGCACGCTGCCGTAAATTATGCTCAATACCCTTTAATGTCTTATGCGCCAAGCGTGACAGGCTGTCTTTATAAAGAGCCGCCAGGAAAAGATACAGAAATGAACAGCGAAGAGGATTTATTATTGTGGTGTCCTCCACTTGATATTGCTTTGTATACCTTGTCCTTTGAATATCTGTTAAGTGGCGTTCAATACGATGTTTTTGGTAAGTACAGTGAAAACCCTCGTATATCCTACTTTAAAGATCCTAGAGTTACAGGGTCTGTGTCTGAATTTCAGTTAGATTTGGCCAGTATAGAAGTTGAAATCGGCAAGCGGAATAAAAAGCGGGCAATGCCTTATACATTCCAGTTGCCCTCAATGATCCCAAACAGTACTAGTATCTAATAGGCAATTTAATTAGCACTGCGATAAGCAGTGCTAACTCAGCAATTTGAGAGACTTGATATAACTGGTTACATTAATTTTGATAGAACTGGAGCACAGGTATATCGATTACGTCCATTCTCTTTTGATTGATATAAAGCTGAATCCGCTTGTTTTATTAATGCACTAGGTTTTTGATTTGCTAATACATCTACCGTAGCAATACCTATGCTAACAGTGATGTGTTCAGCAGTATCAGAATATTGATGCGGAATAGCTAATTTTTCAATCTTCTCAATACAACGTTTAGCAAGGTTTTCCACAACACTTCTTTCAGAGGTTGTCATTAAAATAACGAACTCCTCGCCACCATAACGTGCTACAAAATCATTCTTACGAGCAACTACTTCGCTCAAGGCACTAGCGATTAACCTTATACAGGCATCACCCTCTGGGTGGCCATAATTATCGTTATAAGCTTTAAAATGGTCAATATCTATCATCATTAATGATAAAGAGCTGTATTCTCTGGAAGCTCTATTCCATTCCTTAGCAAATGTATTATCAAATTCACGACGATTGTATATACCTGTTAATCCGTCTCTAACGGCCAACATTTGTAGTTCTGCGGTGCGCTGCGCGACTTTATTTTCAAGTGTTTCATAATGTCTAGCATTGATTAATGAAACAGCCGCTTGAGCAGCAATTAATTCAACAGTATCTTTATGTTTCTTAGTAAAAGCATGCGCTATTAAGTTATTTTCTAGGTACACAATGGCGACTAACTTACCCTGGCCAGTTACCGGTAAACAAAGCACTGACTTTGGATTATTTATTTTTAAATAACTATTGTTGAAAAATCGCGGATATTGACTCGGATTATCAAGGATCAAGGTTTTCATTGTTTTTTGTGTATAACGAATTAAAGTATCGGGCAATATAGGAGGGTTTTCTTCTGCTATATCATCCAAACTTATATTATACAGTTGGCTATCAATACCTGCTGACTCATCATTAATTTTACCGACAATTTCGAGTTGCAGTTGACCTTCTTCTTGGAGGATAATTGCGCCATTTTGCGCGCCAGCGTTCTCCATTAGTAAATGCATCAATTTTTCTAGTAAAGAATCAACGTAAATTTCTTCAGATAAATGTTGATTCGCTATTAATAATGAGTGCAAATCGAGCGACTGAGTATGATCAATGTGTGGGTTATGTATTGATGTTTGCAAATTGCCACTGAGATCAAGGTTAGCATTGATAACAGTAAAGCGTTGTTGAGGCCAGCGCCTCTCCAGCTGATTACATTTTGCTACTGCTCCCCATCGACCATAAAGGTAATGTGCATCTCTGATGAAATGAGTGGCAATACGACTTTGTCCTGAGGTCAACCAGTAGTTTGCATAACGCTCATTAATTAACGCTTCATCATGAATACAATTAGCCAACTCAACGCTATCAAGCGCTTTAATATAGAGTTCTTCTGCTGCATTACCTTGTTGTTTAACTCTTGCTAACTCTGCGGCAACAAGACAGTATTTGTGTTGATAGTTTTTTGTGCTGTGCATAGACCATGTATGTAATTGCTGGCAAATTTGTTCCGCTTTAGCTAGCTGGTCGAGATTAGGCTCATCTTCAGAGCTAGTTGGAGTCTTGATATCATCTAATATAATTAGGGCTTGATAAAACAAACTCTCTGTCATTATTGGGCTATCGGGTAAAAACATACAAACAATATCAACGTTTTTAATCGCCTGCATTTGTAAGCTTTTATCATCCATCAAGTATGCATACCGCAAGGTCGCGAATGTATAAAAAGCGGTATCCATTGATGGTGCATGATAATTGCCAGCAAAATACTCATCGATATTAAACGATTGACTGTTTAATGAGTTTTTGGGCAATGTTTTGCCCTGTAGTGCTAATAATGACTGATATGCGCCTAATAAAACGAAGTTTACTGTAGCAGGTTGCTGCTTCTTGGTTAAAAAGGCTAAACCTTGTTCTATATCCTTGCGTAAATCTGGTAAAATTTCGCCTTTAATAAATTTATTACATGCTTTGAATAAAACACAGTAACCAGCAAAAACTAGGTTAGTACCTTCTTCGCCCCAAGCGATAACTTGTTCTTGATAGGCATAAGTATTTTCAATAGGCTCACACCAATGTTGGTAACTTGATGCAAAATATTGATAAATAGTTGCTCTGTGATATTTGCTATCCCAAAGATCAGAGACATTCTTTGCCAACTTGCTCATCTCATAACATACTGGATATTTTTCGCCCATCATAGACATTGCCGTAGCGTATGCTGCGTAGCCAATTGAACTCAGCTCACACTGGCCATGCGCCAGAGTAATTTGGACCATACTGCAAGCATTAGTGGCATATGAACAAGCTTTTCCTGATAAATATAGCGCCGGTGCAAGTGCATTATGAATCTCCATACACAATAAATAATGTTCATCAGACATTTTATTGGCGGTAATTAACTCATCGTCAGTAAATGGCTGTCGTAATGCTTGTGTCTCAGTGTAAATTGATTTTAATGATTGTTCAGCCTCTTGCTCAGTCTTTGGGAAATTGACTTGCAAAATAGCTAAACCTTCCATTAACACATTAATTGCTTCTGGAAAGTTGCCTGTTGATTGAAATTGATCAGCTTGCACCAGTATTAAGGTAATTTTTTCCTTGTTGGTTTGGCTGTTTTTTATACTGTCAAGGTATAGCGAGCGAGCTGTTGCAGTGTTTCCTGCTAAAAACTCTGTCTCAATTAAACTTTTATGAACATTGAGAGTTTGTTGAGGAGCCTTGAACCATGAATCTTTTGTCAATAAAGCTTTAGCTTTTCGTAAATAATTAGCAGCAATATCATAGGTTGCAGCATCTTTACTTTTTAAACCAGCTCTTAAGTTCAGTGAAACTATTTTCTTTATAATAGTTTGGTCATCAATAATATTAACGGCGCCATTAAGCACATGTAATAAGGTAAATAGGTTAGCGTTTAATTCAGTTTCAGTGATATTTTCCAGCCAATGCTTACCAATATGTAATAATAATTGCTCACGCCCTTTTACAGGAGTAAGTTGATATGCAGCTTGTTGGACTTTATCGTGTAAAAAGCAGTAGTGAGCCTTAATTAGGCTGGTCTCATTATCGGTATATTGATAGTGCTCATCTTGAGGTAAAATAAAGCCAAACTCGAGCAATGGCCATAATATTTTTGCAGTGGTTAGCGTATCGTATTTACAGGCAGATGATAATTGTCTCAGGCTAAAATTATGACCAAGATGAGAAGCAATAGAGGCAAGTAATTGTGTTTCGGGCGCTAGGCTTTTGAATTTCTCAATCATTAAATCAACAACATTATCAGTCATTGAGTGTTTAGTGATCGCTTCAATATCCCATTGCCACTTACCATTAACATGATCGTAGTTGATAGCGCCTTTTTGATAAATAGACAACAAAAATTGATTGAGGTAGAAGGGGTTTCCTTGAGTTTTATCAAAGGACAACTTAGCAATAGCTGACGCTTTGTCAAAATCGCAATGCAGTGTGTTACAAATCAAGTTTTGTACATGTTCTAGTTTCAGTGGCGTTAAGTTGATTTCATTGAGTACGTCAGCCTGGTCTACTTTTGTTAAAGTATTCTTAAGAGGGTGTGCGTTATCTACTTCATTATCACGGTATGCGCCTATTACGTATAAACCGCATTGCTGATTTTTACTAACTCGCTCTAAAAAATTAAGGGTTGGCATATCAACCCATTGTAAATCATCGAGGAAAATGACTAATGGGTTCTCTTCAGAGTAAAGGACGTTGAAAAAGTCAGTGAAGACCATATTCAGACGCATTTCAGCTTCGGCAGGTGGTAATGTTGTTAATGTTGGTGGTGTACTGATGATTAGGGCTAAATCAGGTAACAATTCGGTAATGATAGCGGCATTATTGCCCAAAGCGTTTTGCAGTTTGCTGCGCCATTGATTAAGTTTGGTCGCGTTTTCACTTAATAAGTGTTGCAGCAATTGTTGTAATGCTTCAATTAACACTAAAAAAGGTTGGCCTCGATTGTATTGGTCACATTTTCCCATGACAAACAAAGCATCGTTAGCAATTATGCTTTTTTGTAATTCATTCACTAAGGCTGATTTACCAACACCTGAATAACCACTAACCATAGTTATTTCAGTCTTTATAGAGCAAGCACGTTGATATGTCGCTAAAATTTCAGATAGTTCGCTATCTCGGCCATAGAGTTTCGTTGACAAGTTAAAGTGCATAGAAACATCAGATGCTGCCAAGGTAAAATAGTCAATTGAGTTGCTATTGTTCCATTGTGTTGCGCAATTATTTAAATCAGTTTGAAGACCAAATGTACTTTGAAAGCGGTTATCCGGTGATTTAGCCATAAGCTTATTGACTATTGCGGAAATAACTTGCGGCACATCGTCTTTTATAGTTTCTAGAGGCTCAGGAGAGCGAGCAAGGTGAGAGTGTAATAACGCCATTGGGTTCGATGAAGTAAATGGCAAACGGCCACTAAACAGCTCATACAAGGTAACCCCCAGTGAGTAGAAGTCACTTCGGTAATCGACTTTTAAATTGGTTCGTCCGGTTTGCTCTGGAGAAATATATTCAAACTTACCCCATAAGTCTTGGTTGAACAGGCTAACTTGTTTATGGCTTAAACGCGTAGCTAATGCAAAATCACACAATTTTAACTCTAAAGTCTCGGGATCGAGTAAAATATTACTTGGGTTGAGGTCTCTATGAATCAATTGTAAATTATGAACATCTGCTATTGCCGAGGTTAATTGGCATGCTATCTGTATTTTTTCTTTCAGAGTTAGGGTGTTTGCAGCAATAAGATCGCTTAACGTTGTTGATGAGAAATCTTCTAAAACTAAAATATGACTATTTTTATATTGTAATAACGAGTGAGCTTTAATAACCCATTTAGACTTGATCGTGCGTAATATATTAAATTCATTTTTCCAGCGAGCGTCTAACTCTGCAGATGGATAATCTGTATTTTGATACTTAATAATAACCGAAGAAGCATCATATGCCTCGCTATGTGGGTTAGCTCGCGCGACAACAGTATCTTCATGGGAATATATAAAACTGGTTATTTCAAATTGGGATAAATCCATTAAAATTTGTAACCTTAATTATTGTGTTGCTAGTATTTATTGACATAATTTGATCTATCCCTTTCAAATTAAAATAAGCCATGTGGAAAATTTAATTACAACGATATCTTAAATGAATTTCATTGCGCATTTACTGTAAACTATAGTTAAGCTTCTATCAATTACCTGTGTCATAAATAAATTCTATAATTGGTCAAATGTCTCATTTTTTGCTGATAAAGTAAAATTGTCAAAGGCGTGTTTTATGTTCATTGACCCGAAGCAATCTGTTATGGGGTCAAAAGAGAGTATGTTTTATGTTTAATAGTATTCTAACTCATTCAAGTTAGCAGTATAATGACATCAGCAAATGTTAGTCTTGACTATATTAAGTCTCACTATTGACAAAATTAATACCTGTATCAACACCAATATCAATATCGAAAGCGCTTAGGCTACAATTGTCATTTAGTCCCAGGGCAAGACTTATTCCCTTTAACCAAACGTTAGTTTTAGGTGGCATGATTGCAGTAAATGCAGTAACAAGGTTGTTGGTATGTGAAGGCCCAATATAAGTGATAAAAAATAAGAGAGCACTATGTATACCTTAGATTTAAGGCAAATGAGTCAGCAAGAATTTTTAGACAATTATTGGCAAAAAAAACCAGTAGTTATTCGCCAAGGCTTTAAAGACTTTATCGATCCCATTGCCCCAGATGAATTAGCTGGTCTTGCTATGGAAGAGCAAATAGAGTCACGTTTAATTTGTAAACAAGGAGAACAATGGCAAGCAACATTTGGACCTTTTGATAGTTATGAGCACCTAGGTAACGAAAATTGGTCTTTGGTAATTCAAGCGTTAGATAATTTTTCAGAAGAAGCCGCAGAAATTATTGAAGCATTCCGTTTTCTGCCTCATTGGCGCTTAGATGACTTAATGGCTAGTTTTGCTATGCCAGGCGGTAGTGTAGGCCCCCATAAAGATAACTACGACACGTTTATTTGCCAGGGCTCTGGAAAGCGACACTGGCGAGTAGGAGATAATGGTGCACATGTTGAGTTTGCAGCACATGAAGCGCTTTTACATGTTGAGCCTTTCACTGCCATTATTGATGTTGAGCTAGAAACAGGTGATATATTATATATTCCTCCAGGTTTTCCCCACGAAGGCATCTCTCTAGATACCTCAATGAGTTTTTCAGTGGGCTTTCGTGCTAACTCAGCGGTTAGCGTTCTAAGTGCTTTTGCCGACCATTTAATTGACAATGACAAAGGCAACACTTTATTAACTGATCCTAATAGAAAAATCGTTAAGGATAGCGGTGAAGTCAGTAATGATGATTACGCCAGTATAAAACAGCAAACTCAACGACTATTAGATGACGATGCTAGCTTTAAAACGTTTACTGGTCAGTTTTTAACAGCACCTAAACATGAATTAGATACTTTATTGCCTGATGAGCCTTTCCAATTATCAGAAGTGAGTAATTTACTTAATAGTCACGCCATTAAGCGTTTAGGTGGTTTGCGTGCCTTTTATTTTGAAGACACAGTTGAGCAAGGGGTATGTTATATCAATGGCCATGAACAGACATTTCCTGCCACTATTGCGCAAGGGGTTAAATTACTTTGTAATCGAGTCATGTTAGCGCCAAACGATCTAGAATCTTGGAGCCATAACGCCGATTTTATAAGCCTGGTCACGGCATTACTTAATCAAGGTTATTGGTATTTAGCCGAAGCTGAAGATTAAGTTATAAATCGAGTAATTTTTTTATAAAGCTTCAATAAACAGCCAATGCTT
>JBELHN010000051.1:0-5352 GCA_042091395.1 Colwellia sp. | reverse complement strand
CGTGAAAAATATTGATTATGCGTTTAGATAAATTTATTTGTAAGAGTACTGAATTAACCCGTAATGAGGCTAAAAAATTGCTTAAAAATGGCGAGATACGGGTGAATGGTGAGGTCGCTACAAATGCAGCAATGCAAGTCCATGAAAATAATACTATTACCCTTGATGGCCAAGCACTTACCGCTCGTGGTTCGCGATATTTTATATTACATAAAGTGGTAGATAGCATTTGTTCAAATGTTGATGAAATATACCCTTCGGTTTTGCATTTTATTGATGTCGACAAGGCGTTTGATTTACATATTGCTGGGCGCTTAGATGCCGATACAACCGGCTTAGTACTCATTACAGATGATGGTCGTTGGTCTCATAATGTGATATCACCCAAAAAACATTGTAAAAAAGTCTACAGAGTGTGGTTACGTAATGCTATTGACGCCACTAAATTAACTGAATTAATAGCAACATTTGAACAGGGCATTCAATTGCAAGGTGAAAGTAATTTAACTAGACCAGCGGTGTTACAGGGCGTTGCACAGGCTGATTTAGTTGATAAAGACGCTTATCAGCATGAAGTGTTGTTGACCATTACGGAAGGAAAGTATCATCAAGTAAAACGGATGTTTGCGGCTGTTGGCAATAAAGTGGTGCGTTTACATCGCGAGCAAGTGGGTCAAATAACCTTAGCCGATTTAGCACCCGCTGAATGGCGAAGCCTTACTGAGCAGGAAATTGCGCAATTTAAATAACAGCATTTATATAATTAAATTTTCACAGTATGTAAAGTAAGGCTAAAAGAATATATATAAAGTTTAATGTGCTAATTTTATTTTTTATTTAAGGCGTTAAACTTTGCCATTTGCTCGTCAGTTGCCGGTAGTTGGTGTTTTTCTTTCCACTCCGCGTATGGCATGCCATATACTTGCTCCCTAGCGGTGTCCATGTCGACTTCTACCCCTAATTTTTTAGCTTCAGCAACAGTCCACTTACTTAAACAGTTGCGGCAAAAGCTGGCTAAATTCATGAGCTCTATGTTTTGCACGTCTTTTCGGCTGTCTAAGTGTGCCAATAATCGACGAAATACCGCCGCTTGAATTTCAATTTCTTTATTCATGTCATTGCCTTTTTGCTTGAGTGACCGCTTGGTTAGCAGGTTTGGTTGGATCGAAACGCCTAATTTGCACTATCATACCAATGTAGGGGTGATCAAAATAATGGATTTCACCCGTAATGACTTTACGTGATTGTTTAAAGGTAATAACCTCATTTTTTTCAGAAAATTCCGTACCATTTAGCTGATTTAATGCGTGTTGCTTAGCTTGGTATTCAGGATCAATGAGAGTAAATTCTGAGTTGATATACAGAAAATGATTTAGGTGTACTTTAAACAACCCATCTATTGACCAAGGTTGCAAGGGTTTAGTCACTTCAACGAGCTTGTTGTTGTTTTCATCCCCCAACTGAGTATTTACAACACTATTAGTGTTTTCCCTTAACGCAACTGCATCAGCCAATAAACTATTGGCTGATAATTGGTCAACAATGAGGCTGATATCTTCACTGCTGTACAACGGGTCTTCTTTGCTAATGCTAGCTTCAGGCAATGAAGTCAATTCAGGGGGCGTACTGTTGTTAGCATTATCAGGGGTAGGTGAGTTTCCTGCGTTCGTTCTTGGTGTCTGGGCAACAGGCAAAGCAACCAGAGGCTTTTGCAACGCTGAATTTACTCTAGCTAAGTCACTAAATAATTGTTCAACTTGTGCTTTTTTATGTTGTTGCATTAGTTGCTGCTGTTCTAGCACTACTGAATTGGCTTGGCTCGTATCATTGACTTTTACTTGATTAGATTGTTGCTCAGGCTGCTGGGTACGTTGAAGGTTTTGCGTTGGCACCTGTTGTCCTGTCAACTGTTTTAGGTAGTCATCATTTAAATTTTCACCAGCAAATAAGCGAAATGGTTTTGCCACTTTTTTTGATTCACCAATTTGCCGCCAACCCAAATGAAAGACGGAATTGTAATCACGAGAGCGCTTTAAACGAGAGGCAATATTTTTCAACTTTAATGAATTTTCATTAATTAAATAAGGCTCAGTGCTGGCCCAGGTTATTTGACCACTGTCGTCCTCTTGCCACTGTTCAATTCCATTCACCGTTGAGGGCAATTTTCCCGCTGGAAAACCGTCAATGTTAAAGTCTGTTAACTCGTCTGCACTTAGCTGACTGGTTATGACTGAAGGACTTACAACACACAGTGTTTTTTGTTTTAAATCGGGGTATTGGCTGAAGTTGGCTTGTTCGCTAAATTGCTTGAGGTTGTTAGGCTCAAAGGTAACATCGTTTGACACAGAGGTCATACTATTTACTGGCGCATTAATGGCTATTAACTTAAGTGGCAGACTGGCAGCTCTTCGTTGGTTAGCATGAAGCTGGTAATTGAGGGGCCAATTGCGTTGACCAAGGTGTGTTATGGTCTCGGTGTGAGGTACTTGGCCATCTGCACAAGAAGGCAATAACTGTTTTAAACTGCTAATGTCAGGTTGTAAGTATGGGGACAAGAGATCAACAATGTTTTTGTTTTTTGTTGATTGCAGCGCTATGAACGTTTCATTCTCTGCCCGCTTTGCTGAGTTTTGTTTAAATAAGATAACTTCTATCTCAAACCAACGTGCTTGCATACTACTAGCAAGAGCAGCGCTACTATTTGCATTAGTAGGCTGACAAAACAGCATAGTTATCAGGGTAATTAATAAAGTTGCCACACAGTATTTCATAAAAGTCCATCGGTTAAACGTCTGTTTATATGCCTTAAGTTGTTAGCTTAAGCATTGTTTATACTATTAATTATAAGTAATTTCTAGCTAGTGGTTAGCCAATCGTAAGGCAATCATTAACTAATAGCTAAAATAAAAAACAGCTTAAACTTACCTACTTGCTTCTTTTACTTTAGCATAACACGATACTTTATTTTGTTGCTAAGTCATTTAAAATATTAGCAATTAGCGTAAACCTTTGTTGAGCATCATTACTGTCTTTAACAAACTTTAATTTATTAGCGCCTGCCATACTGTATATAGCTGGTTGCTTTTGAATTAAGCCAATGATTAACATAGGGTCGACCTTAGTATTATCGCTAAACTCTATTGAACCTCCTTTGGCACTCGCCTCAATGCGAGAAATACCAATGCTTTGTGCTTTAAGGCGAACTTTTGCTATTTGAATGAGATTTTTACTGGGTTGTGGCAGCAAACCAAATCGATCAATCAATTCTACTTGAATATCGTCAAGCGCCTTTTTATTTTTACAGCTGGCGATGCGTTTGTATAAACTTAAACGCAAACTGACATCAAAAATATACTCTTCTGGCAATAACGCAGGTATGCGTAATTCAACCTCTGTTTGCGAAGACATGACTTGATCAAGCGACAATTGTTTACCTTCCTTTAGGGCTGAAACGGCCTCATCAAGCATTTCCATGTATAAACTAAAGCCAACTTGGCTCATTGAGCCACTTTGGTCTTCACCCAGCAGTTCACCAGCACCACGAATTTCTAAATCGTGGGTTGCTAGCGTGAAACCAGCGCCTAGATCTTCTAAAGAGGCAATGGCGTCTAAACGTTTTTTAGCGTCTTTGGTCATGCGTTTTTCGTGTGGTGTTAATAAATAGGCGTATGCTTGATGGTGGGAGCGACCAACGCGGCCACGCAGTTGATGTAATTGCGCTAAACCAAGGTGATCAGCTCTGTCCATAATAATTGTGTTGGCGCTGGGCACATCAATACCTGTTTCAATGATAGTTGTACAGACAATGACATTAAATCGTTGGTGATAAAAATCACTCATAATACGTTCTAACTCACGTTCACGCATTTGCCCATGTGCGGTCACTATTCTTGCCTCTGGAACAAGTGCTTGAATATCAGCCGCAGTCTTATCAATTGTGTCGACATGGTTATGTAAAAAGTACACTTGGCCACCACGTAATGTTTCACGTAATATTGCTTCTCGTATTAACGCCTCATCGTGCTGACGAACAAAGGTTTTAACCGCTAGACGCTTAGCTGGTGGCGTTGCAATAATAGATAAGTCACGCATACCCCCCATTGCCATATTTAAGGTGCGAGGTATTGGCGTGGCTGTTAGGGTTAATATATCTACATTGCTTCTTAACTGTTTTATTTTTTCTTTTTGTTTAACCCCAAATCGATGCTCCTCATCGACGACTAACAAGCCTAAATCCTTATATTTTATACTGTTTTGTAGGAGTTTATGGGTACCAATAAGAATATCAACCTGACCCGACTCAACGCGTTCAACCACGGCTTTTTGCTCTTTAGCTGTTTTGAAACGAGATAAAACTTCGGTTGTGACCGGCCAGTTTGCAAATCGGTCTCTAAAATTTTCATAATGTTGTTGTGCTAATAAGGTGGTTGGTACCAGTATGGCGACTTGCTTTCCATCATTAACAGCAACAAAAGCAGCGCGCATTGCCACTTCGGTTTTACCAAAGCCAACATCACCACATACCAGTCTATCCATGGTTTTGTGCGATAACATATCGCTAACAACAGCGTTAATAGCTTGTTTTTGATCAAAGGTTTCTTCAAAACCAAAGCTATCACTAAAGGCTTGGTAATCTTGCTTATCACGTTTGAAGGTATAGCCATGATTACTGGCACGTTTAGCATATATATCAAGTAATTCAGCGGCAACATCGCGTACTTTTTCAGCGGCTTTTTGTTTTGCTTTACTCCAGGTGTCTGTGCCAAGTTTATGAAGCGGCGCATGGTCGCTGTCAGCGCCTGAGTAACGGCCGATTAAATGCAAAGCACTAACAGGTACGTACAATTTAGCGTCATTGGCATAACTAAGCATTAAAAATTCGGTGACTATGCCATTATTTTCAATGGTTTGTAAACCAAGATACCTACCAATACCATGCTCGATATGGACAACAGGTTGGCCTATTGTTAATTCAGCAAGGTTTTTAAATAAAGCGTCTGCTTGTAAATCTTGGGCTTTGGTTCGGCGCCTTGCTTGCGAGACGTGATCGCCGAGTAGTTCAGTTTCAGTGATCAAGGCTATCGCATTTTTTTGACTTTTCCCCTTGGCTTGAAAGCTAAAACCTTTTGATAAGCTATTCACTGTTATGCCAATGGAGTCAGGAGCATTTATAAAATCATCCAACGTATTAAATTGGTTGGGCTTTATGGCATCGCGAGCCAGAAGTTCAAGTACGCTTTCCCGACGCCCTTCACTTTGGGCGATAAAAAGCAATTTATTGGGGGTGTCTTTACTGGCAATAAACTGGTTAATTAACTCAAAAGGCTGTTTTAGTTTGTGATTAATGGTTAG
>JBELHN010000050.1:0-17885 GCA_042091395.1 Colwellia sp. | reverse complement strand
GCCTTACCTTGATTATTTATTACAAAGAATTAATGGTAAAACCTAGTTCAAATGACGCACCATATTCTTCATATTGATAGTTGTATGCGCTGTTACCATGGTAAATATATAACGGCTCGTCAGTTATATTGATAGCATTAAAGTATACTTGCATGGTGTCGCTGAAATAATATTTTGCTGAGAAGTCAACTTGCGTATGTGTGTCCTCATAAACAGCACTATCATTGTCAACAAACTGAAAGCTTTCACTTTTGTATGAAGTACTTAAACGGGCACTGAATTTATTATTTTCGTAACCAAACATTAAATTAGCTAGGGTATCAGCTTGATTCGGTAAATCATCATCGGTGTCAACAAATGTGCCATTAGCGCTAATAAATAGTCCAGAAGCAAAGTTTTTTGTCCACGCTAATTCAAGACCCGTTAATGATGCGTCTCCACCATTAATGGGTTGCATTACCTCTGCAAAACCATCCCACTGACCATTGTCTTGTACTTCAGCAACAACAACATAGTTCGAGATATCTTTAAAAAATAAGCCCGCCGACAGTACCCCAATATTGCCTGGGTAATATTCTATTGAAAAATCGATGTTGTCTGATTCAAACGCCTCTAAATCGGGGTTGCCTACTTCAGCTTTACGTTCGGTCTCAATAACACCATCATCTTCGGACACTTCACTCTCAATTAACTGAAATGCCGCTGAATCACCGAAGGTTGGTCGGGCAATGGTTTGGGTATAGGCAAAGCGAGCAAGAAGCTTCTCAGACGCTTGATATTTAACATTTAAACTTGGTAATAAGTGATCATAGTCTTTACTAACTTGCCAAGGGGTAATGTTGACGCTTTCCTCATCATTGACCTCATCTTCAATGAGTTCAACCCGGTTACCTGTGGTTTCAAAGCGCGTATCTTCATAACGAAAACCAGTAATTATTCGCCATTTATCAATATCAAGTGTAATCATCGCGTACGCCGATGAAACCTGCTCTTCGCTGAAATAAGAGCTCCCTTTAGAGTCGATCAAGGTATCAAGTGCATTTATTTCAAACTGATTAAGGTTACTTTGAACATAACTAGCTAAACTATTTTGATTAAGGCCTGGACCAAAATTGCCAAGCTGATAACTAGGGGCAGCGGTTTCAAATTGTGCTGCCGTTAGCTCATTAAAACCATCATCATAAATAGTTGCATCGACAGTATTCGCTTTTTCACGAGACTGATGCTTGAAACCAAACTTAAAGGTCGCGTTATTGTTATACCAAACAAAATCCCGACTAAAATCAACCTTAACACTCAACTCCTCATCCTCGGCAAGATTATTTTCATAAGCAATCTCATCCATGTCAAAGTTAGACAATTGATGCGCCGCCTCACTTTGCATTAAGCTTGGCACCGCACCTGTTGATTGATAGCCAAGTAAAAAATCTTCACCTGCAAAGGTAACGTCAATTCGATCTGGCTCTGCTTCCTTAGCTTTTGAATAGCCAAGATCATATTCAACTAACCAATGATTAAACTCGTTTTCACCGCCTAATACCATAGATAAAATATCTTGCTCTTCGTAACGATCTTTGGTGTCTCGCTCCATTTCAGCATCAATAAATTGTGCACTCGTGCTAGTGTAAGTACTGCTATCTAAGGCACCATCTGCCAATTTATATTGGTTACGGGTTCGAAATTCATCATCAGAAAATTTACTATACAGAGTACGTAAATAATATTTATCTGTCGGTGACGTATGCAAATCAAAGTTTAAGGCGATACCTAAACGTTCTCGAGTAATGGCATAATGACGCTGCTCAATTTCTTCGGCGCCAAAGGCTTCAATATCATCGCCTGTTGCGGCATCTTCGTATTCAAACTCAGCCCAGCCGCCGTCAGTTTCCATATTGTGCGAGCCAAATTTGCGCTCAAACCAAGAAATTGCGCTAGCAACACCCAGTTTTGTCCCTCCAGAAAGATTAAAGATGTCGGTGAAACTACCTGAGAGTTTTGGGCCGACCTCTTCCATCAATTCATTATAAGAGCCTTGAATGGTGGCGCTATAGCTTCGCCCTTGTCGATCAAAAGCACTTAAACTTTTAACTTCTACTGAGCCGCCAACGGCATTAGCATCCATATCTGGCGTCACCGTTTTACTCACCTCTAAGCTTTGAATCAACTCAGAAGGGATAACGTCCATCGCAACACTTCTCACGCCACCTTCTGGCGAAGGGACATTAACACCATTGATGGTGACATTATTTAAATTGGGGTCGATGCCACGAATAGCAACAAAACGCCCTTCACCTTGATCACGCTGAATTGACATACCCGGTAGACGCTGCAAAGCTTCTGCTGCGTTTTGATCCGGTGACTGACCAATGGTGTCGGCACTGACAACTGACATTAAATTATCAGCATTGCGCTGGCGATTGATTGCGCCAGCCTGACTGGCACGTTGACCGTAAACGATAATATTTTCAATTGCACTTTGGTCTGCGCCAATAATAAAGTTTTGCTGTACGCTACCGTCTGCGCCAATAGTAATGCTTTTAGAGACTTTATCAGCACCTAAATAATTTATTTCTAGGGTATATGTACCTGCTGGCACCTCACTAAAATTGAAAGAACCGTCTCGTGCAGTCACGGTTGTCAGCGCTAATTCGACAATACGCACTTGAGCGCCTTCAAAATAAACTGAGTTTGAGGCATCGGTCACTCGGCCAGAAAAGTTAGCATCAGCCGCTAACGCAACGTTATTTAATAAGGCAGTACTGCAAGCAATCGCTAGTGCAGAGTATTTAAACTGCTTCCACGTAGTTAATTTAGTCATCATCTTATCTCATCGTCTTGTCATTGCGACTACTTTTAGGTCGCGGGTTAAATAAACGAGGAGACGTTAACCAAATAAAATGACAATAATATTTCACTCACTTGCAGCGATGATGATTTTGCAGAAAATTTTGCACGAATATAATTATTTATTTGCACTGCTGAGCTAATTCAACCTTGCAGTAACTCTGAGTTATTTGTCAAATATTGCTTATCTGCTGCTATTTTTTCACAGTAGAGTAAAAAAAATGTAACTCTAGTGAGCTAATATGACCCTTTCACTGCATGGCATAAATTTTTATGCTTATTTGTATGGATTACTTAACTAGTCACTTTTATGAACTTTGCTTTTTTACCCTTTCACAAACCCTTGTTTGTCACCTTATTACTAACCATTGCCAGTGTTTGCTTTGGCGCAATGTCCTTTGGTCAATTAAAACCTTCCTCTGAATTAGACGTATTTGATATGGCAGGTGAAGGTGGCATTACCTTAATGACACTAATATGGATATTTTTCACACTGGTGAGTCGCCCCTCAGGTCGGGTTACTAATCTACTCTTTATCGGCTTACTCTTTACACATGTATCAGTATTACTCGACTTTCTCGATGAATTTTTCATCTATCCCGAGCAACACTGGCTGACCGCAATAGAAGCATTACCCGCACCCTTAGGTATGATATTAATGAGTATCGCTTTGTACCAATGGCATAAAGAACAAACTACTATCAATCATCAGCTGAGTAGAACGGAGCGCTTTTATCGTGAACACAGTTTGGTTGATTTCACTACCGGGTTATACAGTGCGGAATATATCAAGCAACAATTAAAAGTTGAAATTAATCACGTAAAAAATCAACAGACATCCTTTTCATTAATGATGTTCGATTTGCGTCATTTCGCCCAATTTAATCAAGATTATGGCTATCAGCATGGAGACTTGCTACTTAGAGAAGTTGCCCAATTGATTCAGATGAATATTCGCGATGGTGATATTGCCTGTCGTTATGCTAGCGATCGTTTTATTGTATTAATGCCTAATACGAACAAAAATACTGCCGAAGAAATTGAACAGCAAACAAAACAGGCGATTGAGCACCTTGCCTTCAAATATGGTCAAACAAGTGATGCTATTTACCCTAAAGTCATTAGCTGTAATCATCAATATCGGGGTTGGCATCGCTATGAAGAGGTACTTAACGATATCAATGGCCATTTAAGCTTAAGCAAGCAAATAGCTCAACAACGATGTAGTGCCTAATGTCTTTTTTTGAGCAACACGAAAAAAACCTAGCAATATCGCTTTGGCTAATATTATTGGTGGATATGGCGAAAAAAAATCATATTGCGCCAGATAAAATACTCAAAGGCAGTAAGTTATTTTTAACTGATTTATCAAATCCCACATTAGCGGTTTCTCATCAACAATTTTCGCAAGTAATTCACAATATCAATAAATATTTACCCCATGGAAATAGTGCATTTTTATTGGGTAGTCGGCTTTATCCAAGTCATTTAGAATCCGCCGGCCAGGCAATTTTTCATGCGCAAAATTTAAGTGATATCATTGTCACGATAAGGCATTTTCATCATCAAATTTTTCCTTTTTTATTTATGCGCAGTGAAAGTACCGAACAACATCAATATTGCCTATTTAATCAAGCTATCAGTAGAGAAAACATTCACCATTATCAATTTATTTGCGAACTATTCACCAGTTTATTAATCTCGATAGCTAAACAAAAACAACTCCCTCTTAGCCGTTTAAGTATCAGGTTTCCTTACCCAGCGCCTCGCCACATCGAGCAATATCATAGTTATTTACCCTGTCAATTTGAATTTTCGCCAAATACTAAAAACTTTACCAGCATAGCTATTCAGCAAGCCAATCATTTACCGCTACAAATAAAGTTTGATAAAGGCTTATTATCTTACCCACTAGCAAATGCCAACCCGACTTTGATTGCACACTACCAACAAAAAGTATCAATAACGGCCAACATAGGTTTCATGCAATATGTCATGCAACACATGATCAAGCGATTACAAAAAAAACAGGAAATTAATGCTCAGTGGCTAGCAGAGCAATTAACCATGAGTCAGGCCACCCTAAAAAGAAAGCTCAGCCAGCATAATGTCACTTATCAACAAGTATTTGACATGGTCAGACAACAACAAGCGGTGTTCTTATTAACTGAACAAGATTTTAATAACGAAAAAATTGCCCGTGACCTTAACTTTTCAGATATCACGAATTTTCGCCGTTCGTTTAAACGCTGGACCGGCTTGACACCACAAGCACTAAAAAAAGTATTCTAAAGTAAACAGCCAATTGGCGCTATTTGATTTGCTTAGGTAGCGTTAGGTGATTACTAAATCAGGCTCCTATGATAAAAAAAGAAAAAGCCCCGACATTGCTGTCGAGGCTTTCAATTAGAATAAGTGAGTTAACACATAAGCCGGGTTTTGTATCTTCCAAAGAAGTGACAATCATTCGTCTAGGCCTTAAATTGCTCTAAGGCTCAAGCAACCTACCCGGTTTCCACGCGAGCCACGCTTATATTATTGATGTTTACACAACAATAATCATGAAACCCTATTTGGTCTTGCTCCAGGTGGAGTTTACCTTGCAATTACTGTTACCAGCAATCCGGTGCGCTCTTACCGCACCCTTTCAGCCTTACCTGTACTTGTAAACAAGCCATCGGCGGTCTTCTCTCTGCTGCACTTGTCGTCGGCTCACGCCGCCCAGGCGTTACCTGGCACCCTGCTCATTGGAGCCCGGACTTTCCTCCCCTTTATCTGTCTACCCTAAGGCACAACGATAAAGCAGCGATTGTCTCGTCAACTCGGTGCGCATTCTACCTGACTCGATTATTAAACAAAAGACATTATCTGCAAGTATCACCATAATGACATTTGTCATGGCTAAGTGGTGACAATGATCTCTATCGATGTACCTTCATTTAAGTAACACTTTAATTCGTAAACCAAGCACACTCAAATCACTTATTAAAGGACAATATTATGAAAGCAATATTTGCATTAGGATTATTAATTTCAAGCTCAGCTATCGCTTCCCAAGCAGAAATAGATAAAATTGAATCGGCCTATTTCGCTACCAACAGTAAAGTACTAACAAAGTTGGTAACAGAGAATAAACACTACAGCAAAGCTTTAGCCAATTATCGTTTATCTATTCTACATAATGTACATTCAAACAGAGACGCTGCAATTAATGCAATAGCAAGTACCATTAACATACTTGAGTTAGCCGTTAAGACTAACCCTGAAGACGCTGAATCTTGGGGGCTTTTATCAACCAGTTATGGTTTAATGCTTAGTTATCAGCCTGAGCTTACCAAAGAATACGGGCAAAAATCATATGAGGCGTTAACAACAGCAGCAAGCATTGCACCTAACAACCCAAGAGTACATTTATTCAAAGCAATTATTAGCTTTAACACCCCAGCAGCGTATGGTGGAGATAAAAATAAAGCCATGGCATATATAAATAAGGCTATTGACCTATATAGCTATGATAGAGACTCTAACCATTATTGGGGGGAAGCAGAAGCCTATGTTTGGCGTGGACTAATTCATCAAGCCATGAACGAAAACCAAAAAGCAGCGGTTGACTTTACTATGGCGCTGCAAATAGAGCCAAACCTAGATTGGGCAAAAATGTTACTTACTAATATTAGCTAGCTTCCCTTGCGTTAGAGGCTGCAGTTTAACGCAGTCTTTAACCTAACTTTTTAACAGGATTGTTTATATGAATACATTGAGTTTCAGTATTGCCGATGGTAACAAACCCTATTGGACTTGGTTACCTTTAATTTTTTCCAGTTTTTATTTTTTTCCTACAATAATAAATGTTAACAATGTTAATTTATTAACGCTGCTCTACATATTTTTGCTTTATATCAGCTTTATACTGCTTTATGGCAAGGCGGTCTATTGCAGAGGCAATGAAATTTCTCCGTGGCTACTTGCGATGGTATTGATTATTGCTAGCGGTACTTACCTAACACCTGGCACACAAGCTTTATTTGGTTATATTGCCTTTCTTGCTGGTTTTAATTTAACGCAAGGAAAAAGTTTAACCTATTTACTCTTTATCACGGCTGCTATATTGATCTCAGGTTATTTGCTTGCCGATTCAAATCTATACTTTTATGTCCCCGCTTTAATAATGAGTTTAGGGCTCTATAGTTTTGGTGTAATGACCCGAAGAGATGCAATTCATGAAATGAAAGCAAAACAAAGCGAACAACACATAGAGCAGTTAGCCACCATTGCTGAGCGAGAAAGAATTGCCCGTGATATGCATGATTTAATTGGTCACTCGCTTACTTCCATTGCACTTAAAGCTGAATTAGCAGAAAAACACCTGAACATTAATAATGTTAGCCAAGCTAAACAAGAAATTAATGACGTATCAAGAGTAAGCCGGGAGATCCTTTCACAAGTGAGACAAGCGGTATCAGGCCTTAAAAGCAGAGATATTAATAGCCAAATAGCGCAGTTAAAAGCAAAACTTATCGAACATAATTTTACTGTGCAAGTAACTAATCGTTTAGTTAATTGTTCTGCCATTATTGAGTCGAGTTTAATACTCATGCTAACGGAAGCCGTTACCAATATTTTAAAACACAGTACGGGAAATAGGGTGACCATTGAACTTGAAAAATCACACCATAATATTAATTTATCTATCGCTGATAATGGTAGTATATCAGAGGTTAAGTTTGGCAATGGCCTAAGTGGTATAAATGAACGCTGTCAACAACTTAACGGTATTGTCAACGTGACTCACGAGCATGGCATGTCAATAAAAATAAGCCTACCAGAGAAGCCTAATGATTAAAGTCATCATTGTAGAAGATCAAGCACTTGTCCGCGGCGCAATCAGTGCTTTATTAGATTTTGAAGAGAATATTAATGTCGTTGCTCAAGCCGAAAACGGTGCCTTGGCTATACCATTGATTGAACAATTTATGCCGGACATTGTACTTACCGATATTGAAATGCCGGAGATGTCAGGTATCGAATTAGTTGAAAAAATAGCGGTTGAGCACCCCAAAATAAAGACCATGATAATGACCACATTTTCTCGATGTGGTTATATTAAACGCTCAATCAGAGCTGGAGTGTCAGCATTTATTCTAAAAGAAGCACCCACTGAATACTTAGTAGAGGCAATCAACAAAGTTATACAGGGGAAAAAAGTGATCGATCCTGAATTAGCAATGAGTGCTCTGGATGATTCTGATCCCCTTACAAATAAGGAAAGAAAAGCATTACGGCTTGCCGAAGAAGGCTTAAGCACAATAGACATTGCCGAAAAACTATTTTTATCAGAGGGAACCGTGCGTAATTATTTATCGGAGGCCATTGCTAAGCTAAATGCCACCAATAGAATTGATGCCGCACGTTTAGCAAAACAAAAGGGCTGGTTGTAATTAAGCTATGTTGTTATTTTAGTGATAACGCAAAATCGTACAAAGCATTTTTTTTAACGCCATAGATTTCAGCGGTAATAGCACAGGCTTTTTTAGGTTTCATTTCTGCCAGCAATAATTTTAAGGTGTTAATTACCTCGGCAGAAATTTCATTTTCAAGCGCTTTATAGCCCTCAATGATCAGTACCATTTCTCCCTTTAACTGATTGGCATCTTGTTTTAACCAAGCTAAAAAATTTTCAGCGGTATCACTGTGAATAGTTTCAAAGGTTTTAGTTAATTCTCTGGCAATAACCAAATAGCGATTACCACCTAGCGTCGTGACAATATCTTGCACTGTATCAATTGCGCGGCGAGGCGCATCATAAAACACCATAGTTCGCGGTTCGTTGGCAAGTGCTTGCAGCGTCGCTTGCCTTGCACCAGATTTAGACGGTAAAAAACCTTCAAAGCTAAAACGATCTGTGGGTAAACCAGCAACCGATAAAGCAGAAATAGCTGCACAAGCTCCCGGGATAGGTGACACCTTTAAACCCAAGTTACGACAGTGCCTGACTAAATGAAACCCAGGGTCACTTATTAGTGGCGTTCCTGCATCAGAAACCAAAGCAATGCTTTTACCCTCTTGCAGCATTGCCGCTATTTGGTCTTGGCGTTGGCGTTCGTTATGATCATGCAAAGATAGCATTTTATTTTTAATAGAAAACGCCGACAAAAGCTTACCCGTATGACGGGTGTCTTCACAGGCAATGACATCAACAGCGCTGAGTATGTCAATAGCGCGTTGACTAATGTCAGCCAAGTTACCAATAGGTGTTGCAACAATATAAAGGGTCGCAGGGGTTATCGTTGCTTCACTCATGGGCATATCCCGCTTGGTTTAAAGGTTTTCTTCAACATCAACAATTTCACCTATAATAGTTGTGACTAGCGTCATTGGCGTTTATTATAACCTGATACGGATGCCAATAGGCACGGATTTATTGGTTGTACTGAAAACAACGTAACTTCAATAGGATAATGATTTTTTCTATGCCTTCTATCCCTAAATTATATTGTATTATTATTGTTTTATTACTGGTACTGATAAGCAGTTGTAGTACTAACGATTCTGTTTCACCATTACCCGTCGATGAAAGTATCGCAACCATTGATGAGTTACCCTCCTTATCAGATGAATTAACTGCTGCACAGCAACTTACTCTAGCTGAAACGCTAACAGGTGACGAAGCTGTATTAGCGTTAATTGCCGCAAGTCAAAAGTTCGTTGCACAGCAAGATTATCTTCAAGCATTATGGTTAGCTGACAAAACCTTACCATTGATTGATGCCACTTTGCCTTATTACCACCATCAACGATTAAACCTAACCCTAATTAGAGCCAATAGTCTGCAAAAACTGGGGCAATACACTAAAAGCCACGAACTATTGAGTGAAGTTAAAAGTTATGCTGATAAACATGATATTTTGTTAACAGCCGACTATTACCAGCTACTCAGCACTGTTCTTACTGATCAAAATCAACTAAGCCAAGCACTAACGGCAAAGTTGTATGCTATGTCAACCTTACCTAGTTCAGCAGTCAATCAAGCATCTATCGATGATATTTGGCATGATTTTCAAGGGCTCTCGCAATGGCAATTAAATTTAGTTGCCGCTGAAAAGGCTCCTTATGCTGAAGGCTGGCTAAAATTAACAGCTATTGCCAATAAGTTTGGTGCTAAACCAGAACAGTTATATTATCAGCTCAATATGTGGCAAAAACTATATAAACAACACCCCGCCAATTCGATTGCCACCCAGCTACTAACCAATAAAATAACGGCTACAGCCATTAATAATATTGCTATTATTTTACCGCTCACGGGAAATCAAAGTGCTGCAGGTATTGCCATTCAGCAAGGTATCTTGGCTGGTTTTGCTAATAACGACGAAAAAACACTACATTTTATTGATAGCAATACGTTAAATTGGTACGGCCTAACCAATGAATTGAGCGTGTTAAACATCGATTACGTGATTGGGCCACTACTTAAAAACAACGTAGACAAATATATTTACCATACCAGTCAACAAGCTCAATCTCAGCACGATGACTTGTTTAACGACATATCATTACTGAATGCATCTACCGACATTGACGATCCAGCTAGCAGCAATTTTAATAACAGTAACCTTAATAACAGCAGCCTTAATAATCGCAATTTAGATCAATCAGTAGTAGCAGATACATTAACTAATAAAAGTACTATTGAAGTCAAGCAACTGGATTCTACTCTTGTCTCTAACTTGATTAATTCTGATAGCACATTTTCAGCTATAGACAGTAATGCGGCAATTCAGAGTTATTTACAAACGGATGAGCAAGCACCTACAATTTCAACCTTACTACTTAACTCACCTACGACGTCTTCGTTACCGCAGTCGTACACCGTTTTGTCAATGCGACCTGAGGATGAAGCTGTGCAAGCTGCTTCGGTGTTAGGCGCTCAACACTTTAAACACCCTATTATTTTGAGCCAAAGTAATGTGTTAAGTTCACGCATTGCCAACGCTTTTGCAGAGCAGTGGCAAAAAACTACTGGTAATACTATTGACCTTGTTTTTTATAAAAATAGTGCAGAAATGCAAGCCAATATTGCGGCTATGTTAGCTGTTAACAAGAGTAAATCAAGAATCAGTCTACTAAACACTAAGGTCAGTAGCTCTGTTATTAGTAAACCCCGCAATCGCCGTGATCTAGACATGATATATTTTGTTGGTTCACCACAACAAGCTCGATTAATTAAGCCTTACATTGAAGTAAACACCAGTGAATTTGCAAGTACTATTCCTATATATGCTAGCTCTCGCAGCCACAGCTACCGAGCAGGAGCAGCTATCAGCAAAGACCTTAAGGGTCTTACCTTTACACAAATACCATGGCTGTTAAAAACAGAACAAGATACTAATTTAGCGGCCTTACACCAACAATTATGGCCAACACGCAGTGATGGTTTATTGCGTCTTTTTGCGATGGGGTATGATAGCTTTAACCTTATTGACAACATTGACTTAATGCAGCAAGCACCCTACGTACAACATTGGGGGCAAACAGGCGTTTTAAAGCTAGGAACATTAAACACACTAACCCGAAGTCTTCTTTGGGGGACATATAAAAATAATGGTATTGAAACAGTTGTTTTCGAATAAGGCTACCACTACGGTTAATAAAGGCATTATTACCGAGCAGTTTGCTAGAGAATACCTTCAACAACAAGGCTTAGTATTTATTGCCAACAACTTTCATAGCCGCCGCGGTGAACTCGACCTTATAATGCGTGATGGCGATACTCTGGTCTTTGTTGAAGTTAAATACCGTAAAGGTAGTTATTTTGGTGGCGCAATCGCCGCTATTACCCCAAGTAAAGTCACTAAAATTAAACAGAGTATAGTCTTTTATCTTCATCAAGCAGGCTTAAATGAATATAATACTCCTTGCCGTATCGATATCGTTACTTTACAAGGTGATTTACATCATCCTCATGTTAACTGGCTAAAAAACGCTATTTAATTTTGTACACTACTATTGCTTAATGACTGGAGTCTGCTCAACATGTTAGAAAATATCAGCAACAATTTTACTGAGAGTATTCAGACGCAAATTGCTGCCAGCGAATTACTCTCGCCGGCAATTGAGCAAGCGGGTATGATGTTGGTACAATGTTTATTGGCGGGCAATAAAATTATCGCGTGTGGTAATGGCGGCTCGGGTGGTCATGCTCAACACTTTTCTGCCCAGTTACTTAATAAATATGAAACTGAGCGACCCAGCCTTCCCGCTATTTCTCTAAATAGTAATATTTCAACCCTCACAGCCATTGCCAACGATTATCAATACGATGATGTTTTTTCAAAACAAATACGCGCATTAGGTCAACAGGGGGATATATTACTGGCTATATCAACCTCCGGTAATTCGAATAATGTGATTAAAGCCATCCAAAGCGCAGTATCGCGCGATATTGCCATTATTGCCCTAACCGGTGCTGATGGCGGTGATATCCCTGGCTTACTTAGTGATACTGATGTGGAAATACGTGTACCTTCTGCACGAAGCTCACGCATACAAGAAGTCCATCTTGTGGTATTACATACCTTGTGCGACATTATTGATTCCACCTTGTTCCCACAGGAAGCTGGTTAAATGTACTGTCTCATCAAGCCATTTACGTCTGTGTGCAAACAATATCCTGCTTCTAAAAAAGGCAGCTATTTAGTATTAATACTTATCATGGCTTCTGCCATTCAAGGCTGTGCTGTCGCTACAATTGCCGCAGTCACCGCAGGTGCGACAGTAATATCAGATCGCCGCACATTTTCAAAACAAATCGACGATCATAGTATTGAGTTCATTGCTCATAATGAATTACTAAAAAATAAAGCATTAGCAAAGAATACCAATATAAATATTGTCAGTGTCAATGGTGTTGTTTTGGTTGTTGGCCAAGCCCCTAACTCCTACCTGCGTGATTTAGTGATCAAAACAATCAAAACAACACCAGATATCGTTAGCATACACAATCAAATTAGAATTAGGCCTATTACCTCCATTACTACGCAAAGTAATGATGTTTGGTTAACATCAAAGGTAAAATCAACTTTGTTAGCCAGTGGTGAGGTTAATGGTAAAGATGTTAAAGTTGTAACTGAGAACGCTGAAGTTTTTTTGTTAGGTTTAGTGTCAGTTAAGGAAGCTGATTTAGTGGTTGAAATAGTTAGAAATATAAGTGGTGTTGATCGTGTTATAAAAGCATTTGAATATATTTAACCTCTTTCAACCTTGCTTGCCAGTTAATGACATATCCCCTAAAACAATAAGCCCATTAACAGCAGAGCTATTTATGGGCTTACGACTTTAACAAACTAAACGGCAATTTTGTTTTACAAACTGCTCTGCAATGAGTAAACGTTATCGTCTTAACTACGACAGCTATTTAATAATTTTAAGCGTTGGTTTAGTTTTACTTTTACTTTTACTTTTGTCTTTTTCACTGCCTGTAGCAGCAACACTGCTTAAGCTAGATTTTGGTTTTTCAACCACTTCTTCAATGTCGTCTTCTTCGATATTAGGGTGCTCAATGGGCAGTGAGGTACCTGCACCATTTTCTTTTGCATAAATAGCACCAATGGCACCATATGGAATAGTAATGTGTTCCAGTTTACCTGCAAACCTGGCACTAAATTCAATGGTATTATCACCCAGTGCAATGGTACCCACAGCAGAACTAGCAACATTTAACACAATTTGACCATCAGCAACATAATTCATTGGCACTAAAACACCATAGACATTAACGTCAACCATAATGTAAGGCGTTAAATCGTTATCTGAGATCCACTCATAGAAAGCCTTAACCAAATAAGGCTTATTTGAAGACATTGAGCTAGCTCTAATCATATCCATTATGCTGGGTGTCCAAAGCGCAATTCACGTTCTGCTTCAGTCAGCGATGCCTGGAAAGATTCACGCTCAAACAAACGTAACATATAAGTTTTTAGTTCTTTTGAACCCTGTCCAGCTAGTTCAATGCCAAAAGCAGGTAATCTCCATAATAATGGGGCTAAATAACAATCAACCAAACTGTATTCCTCACTCATAAAGTAAGGCGCTTCGTTCAAGATGGGTGCAATGCTTAGTAAACTTTCTTTTAGCTCTTGGCGAGCTTTATCGGCTGCCGTTGCATCACCAGACAAAATTACCTTGGCAAGGCTATACCAGTCTTGTTCAATACGGTGCATCATTAAACGACTTCTACCACGTGACACTGGGTAAACTGGCATTAATGGAGGATGAGGAAAACGCTCATCTAAATACTCAACAATAATTTTAGCTTCATAAAGCGCTAATTCACGATCAATTAGCGTTGGCACAGTACCATATGGGTTAAGGTCCAACAGGTCTTCAGGCAAATTAGCTAAATCAACAAGGTTGATATCAACACCCACTCCTTTTTCTGCTAAAACAATGCGCGTTTGATGACTGTACATATCATCGGCATGAGAGAACAACGTCATCACAGAGCGTTTGTTTGCTGCTACGGCCATAAAGCCTCCTAAAATTATCACTTTAAAAACTAATAAAGGGGAATTTGACAACTATGCATCAAATTCCCCCACAATTCATCGTATTTCGATATTAATGCACGTCTTTCCAATATTCTTTTTTGAGTAAATAAGCGAGAATAAATAACACAAATAAGAAAGCTAACACCCACTTACCTAACGCTTTTCGTTCAAGTTTATTGGGTTCACCAACGTACTCAATAAAGTTGGTTAAGTCACGAATTACATTATCGTACTCTTCAACCGTTAAACTACCACCCATGGCAGGTGTCAAATGACTGACTTCCGCTTGTGCTTCAATACCATTTTCATGATCGGCTGCAACGGCTTCTTTATCAATCACCTTTAATTGAATACCTTGCAAGTCTTGCAGCACGTGCGGCATACCAACATCTTTAAATGTCGTGTTATTAACACCAAACGGGCGTGATTCATCAACATAAAAAGTCCGCAAATAAGTATAAATATAATCGGGACTTTTCAAACGCGCCATTAAAGTTAAATCAGGTGGTGGGTTACCAAACCAACGTGCCGCATCTTTTTTAGGCATAGTGTTAGTTATGTGGTCACCGGCTTTTTCACCTGTGTACATAAAGTTTTCAACCCCTTCAGACTCAGCAATACCTAAATCTTTAAAGGTGCGATTATAGCGTTGATATTGTAATTGATGACAACCTAAACAATAGTTTATATAGGTTTGAAAGCCTCTTTTTAACGATTCTTTGTCAGACAAGTCATTGTTCGCTTTATCAACAGGTACACTTGGGCCAGCTGCAAATAAAGGGGCTGAAATAAATACAGCTAAACTAACCGTGACGGCTAAAATAAATTTTTTCATTAGTGAGTTACCCTCTCTGGTACCGGTTTAGTGTTTTCATTTTTAGAGTAGAACCATAAAGCAATGAAAAAGCCAAAATAACCAAAGCTAGCAACAGTACCAATAAAGTTGGCTATTGGTGTAGCCGGCATCGTTCCTAAAATACCCAACACAATAAAACAAATAGCAAACTGAATTAAATTAGCTAAATGCCATTTTGAACGGTAACGGACCGATTTAACGGTACCACGATCAAACCAAGGTAATAAGAACAACATCACAATAGCGCCAAACATTGCTACTGCACCTAATAATTTATCCGGAACTACACGCAAAATGGTATAAAAAGGACCAAAGTACCAAACTGGAGCAATATGCTCTGGCGTTTTTAAGCCATTAGCTGGTTCGAAGTTAGGTGCCTCAATGAAATAACCACCGCCCTCTGGCGCAAAAAACATAACCCAACAGAAGAAGAATAGGAAAAATACCACACCCATAATATCTTTAACTGAGTAATAGGGGTGGAATGGTATTGCATCAACAATATCGTAATTATCACTGTATTGTTTATGGAATTTAAATTTACTTAGCTCTTCAGGCGCCACACTGCCTTTAGGTTTTTTAATGGCAACACCATCAGGGTTATTCGAGCCGACTTCGTGCAGGGCTAAAATATGTAAAAACACTAACACAACCAATACTAGTGGCATTGCGATAACATGTAAGGCAAAAAAGCGATTCAGGGTAGCACCAGAAATAACATAGTCACCACGTATCCAAAGTGTTAAATCATCACCAATGATCGGAATAGCTCCGAACAACGAGATAATAACTTGCGCCCCCCAGAAAGACATATTACCCCACGGTAATAAGTACCCCATGAATGCTTCAGCCATTAACACTAAAAAGATTAACATACCAAAGATCCACAATAATTCGCGTGGTTTTTGGTAAGAGCCATAGAGCAGACCACGCATCATGTGCATGTATACCACAACAAAAAATGCTGAGGCACCTGTAGAGTGCATATAGCGTAATAACCAGCCATAATCTACATCACGCATGATGTATTCAATTGAGGCAAATGCACCTTCACCCGATGGTTCATAATTCATGGTTAACCAAATACCAGTTAAGATTTGATTAACCAGTACTAACATGGCTAAACCACCAAAAAAGTACCAAAAGTTAAAGTTTTTAGGTGCTGGGTACTGTCCTACGTGTTTATTCCACGTATCAGTAACAGGTAAGCGTTTATCTACCCAACCCATAAGATCGGTAGATAATTTAATTAACGTAGTTAACATTATGCGTCTCCTTGACCAACACCAATAAGTAAGGTGTCATCATTAAGGAATGAATGCTCAGGAACCACTAAGTTTAATGGTGCGGGAACGCCCTGAAAAACTCGCCCTGCCATGTCAAATTTACTACCGTGACAAGGACAAAAGAAGCCGTTTGGTACGCCTTCGACGAACTGTTCAAAGTCGCCACTGTGATGGGTAGGTGCACAGCCTAAATGAGTACATACACCTAGGGCGACTAAAAATTCTGGTTTAATAGAGCGGTAAGGGTTCGTTGCGTATTGAGGTTGCTGCGCTGTTTCTGATTTAGGGTCACGTAACTGATCGTCATGAGCTGCTAGCTCATTAATAGTACTTTCAGTTCTGCGCACTACGTAAACAGGTTTACCTCGCCACTCTGCACGGATTAATTGACCAGGCTGTATTTTACTGACATTAACTTCAACTGGAGCGCCCGCAGCTTTCGCACGCGAACTTGGATTCCAGGAAGCAATGAAGGGTACAGCCGCTCCAACCACACCAGCACCACCTACCACTGCCGTAGCAGCCGTCAGGAAGCGTCTGCGGTAGTTATTCACAGGCACATCGCTCATTTTACTCTCCAACTAAGACACTAACAAAACGGCTACTACTATAGTGAGCTCAGCACTACAATTATTCGTACACTAAATGTGCTGTAACTGTTTTTGTTATCTCAAAATTATACCAAGTGGTATATCGACAAAAATTTTACTACGATCATAAAGAAATAGTAGGTTTTTTACAAGGTAAAAAGGGGTTTGAGGGCCGTAAAAGCAGAAATACTTTGAAATGAAATAGATTAAAATAGTTTATTGTTAGGTAATGACTCACTGGTCGATAAGCTACTTCAATTTGTGTAACAAAAAACCGACACTAGGTCGGTTTTTTAAAGGTTTGTGTTCATTGGTATTTGATTATGTTGTTATTCAGAAAGTATTACATAATTGTAACGCTTAACAACAAAACACATGACCAAAACAAAAAACAAAAACGGTGTTGATTAACGTTTTGAAAATTGTGGTTTCTTACGTGCTTTGTGTAAGCCCACTTTCTTACGTTCAACTTTACGCGCATCACGAGTAACAAAACCAGCTTGGCGTAAACCAGAGCGTAATGTTTCATCAAATTCCATCAATGCACGGGTAATACCGTGACGAATTGCACCCGCTTGACCAGAAATACCACCACCAACAACAGTGATGTTAAAGTCAAACTTTTCTAACATTTCAACTAGCTCTAATGGTTGACGAACAACCATACGAGCAGTTTCACGACCGAAGTACTCAGAAATGTCACGTTTATTAATTGTAATTGCACCGTTACCAGCTTTCATGAACACACGAGCAGTTGAGCTCT
>JBELHN010000049.1:13728-19571 GCA_042091395.1 Colwellia sp. | reverse complement strand
AATATCTAACATAATTTAAAGCTTACTTTTAATAGCAAGAAAGCTCAAGGCACTAGCAAAATGATAATGAAGAAAACATTTATACATAGGTTGGCACTAATTTTAACTTGCACATTAACCTTTGTTGGTTGCGAGCAATCATCGCAGCCGCTTAATGAGAAAGGTGAGCAACTAGAATTGCAGGCGTTGTATGCCGTGACTCAAGCTGACATTAACACTATTGCCGATAACTTAGTGATAAAATATCGCGTCATTACTAATGTGCCGAGTGATAAATGCGACAGCAAAATTGCTGATGGTGCTTGTTTCGAATCAGAAATTAGTTTTACCAGTGATAAAGCAATTGCCGCCAAGGATTGGACTATTCACTTTAGCCAAATAGCACCAATACAGTCGTTTGAAAGTGATGAATTTTCGGTAAAACATTTAAATGGCGACTTGCACCAAATTATTCTTAAAGACAGTTTTGCCGGATTTGCGGCTAATGAAACTAAATCAATCATCGTTAGAGGGATGTTTTGGTCGCTCGCTGAATCTGATGTCATGCCCAATTACATTGTCAGTGCACCTGGTTTATCAGCACAAGTAATTCAAAGTACTGTACCTTATATAGATAAAGACTCTGGTTTAGAGGTACTTCCTCATGTTGAAACCTTTACCGATTATGAAAAACAGTTTAAGCGCACAACCAGTGATAAAACAAAATGGTTAACGAGTTCAGAGTTATATCAACGCAACGCTAATTTAATGATTAATAACATGTCATTAGCGCATGCTATTGTTCCTACTCCAAAATTTATTGATATTGCCGATGAGAGTCGTTTTATTGATATTAGTCATGGTTTAGCCATTTCTCTGGGTAATGTGAAGGCTGACAAGGTTAATGCTGCTTTGTTACGTTTGAGTTCGCTAGGCGTAAAACAAAGTGAAAAGGGCTTTCCTTTACGTTTGAGTGTTGTTGAAAATGAACAAAAAGTGATTGGCAGCTATCAGCTAAATGTTACGAGTGACCTAATTGAAGTGATTGGCGTTGATGCAAATGGAGTTTTTAATGGCCTGCAATCGTTAGCAAGTTTAGTTAACCTTGGCGATGCACGTCTTCCAGAGTTAAGCGTTGTTGATGAACCTCATTATCAGTTTCGTGGCATGCTGGTTGACGTAGCTCGTAACTTTCACTCAAAAGACTTTATTTTAAAATTACTTGATCAAATGGCTGCTTATAAATTGAATAAACTGCATTTGCATCTGGGTGATGATGAAGGCTGGCGACTTGAAATACCAAGTTTGCCTGAGTTAACAGAAATAGGTGCGCAACGTTGTTTCGATCCCAGTGAAGAACAGTGTTTAATGGCGCAACTTGGTGCTGGTATTGATACAAATTCAGCTGTTAATGGTTATTACAGTGTCGATGATTATCAGCAAATATTAAGAGCTGCTTCGGCTCGACATATTCAAGTCATTCCTTCATTAGACATGCCGGGTCACTCTCGTTCTTCAGTAAAAGCCATGACTGCGCGTTATAAAAAATACCAAGCACTAGAGGATGAAGCAAAAGCAACAGAGTTTCTACTGGAAGACTTTGATGATACCACTACCTACTCATCTGTGCAGTTTTATGGCGATAACACCATTAATGCGTGTTTAGAATCTTCTTATGCTTTTGTTACTGAGGTTATGCTGCAAGTTAAGAAAATTCATGCAGATGCTGGTCAGCCTCTTACTCGTTATCACATAGGTGCAGATGAAACTGCCGGAGCTTGGATAGAATCACCTGCCTGTAAAAAGTTTGTTGCTAATAATGATAAAGGCGTAACAGACATGAAAGACCTTGGTGCTTATTTTATTGAGCGCGTTGCTGGCATTCTATCTGAACTTGATATTGAAACTGCTGGCTGGAGTGATGGCATGGAGCACACTCGTGTTGAAAATATGCCAGCTATTGTGCAAGCAAATGCCTGGGATGCTTTATTTTGGGGCGGGCATGATAAAGTTCATCAATTAGCTAACAGAAATTGGCAAATTGTTATTTCAACACCTGATGCATTATATTTTGATTTTCCTCACGAAGCAGATCCTAAAGAGCATGGATATTACTGGGCATCAAGGCATACTAATACCGAGAAAGTTTTCCAATTTATGCCTGACAACTTACCAGTGCATGCCGAGTTTTGGTTAGACCGAGAGGACAAGCACTATACTGCAGATGATACTAAAACCCCTTTAGCCGCGGGGCAAAAATACTTGGGTATTCAAGGTCAACTGTGGAGCGAAAATGTTCGCACGGATGATATGGTTGAACATAAGGTTTTTCCTCGATTATTGGCTTTAGCTGAGCGTGCTTGGCATCAAGCTGAATGGGCCGTACCGTATAATTACCAAGGAGCTAGTTATTCTTCCAGTACCAGTGTTTTTACTGAAAAAATGCAAGCTACCAGAGACAAGAAATGGTCTGAATTTGCTAATACATTAGGCCAAAAAGAGTTTGATAAACTTGAGATCGCAGATATTAGTTATCGTTTACCAACTGTCGGTGCAATAATTGAAGCAGGTAAGCTTTTTGCAAATATTGCATTTCCAGGCTTAACGATTGAATACCAAGTCAACGATGGTGAGTGGTTGCAATACAAGCAAGCTGTAGCAGTATCAGGCAATGTTAATGTCAGAAGTCGAAGTAAGAATGGTTTGCGAACCAGTCGCATTACTGCCGTAAAATAATTTAATTATCAACTAACTTTAACATTAAAATCATATTGTTAGATTTTAATGTTAAAGTTATTGTATAAAAATATACAATTTTCACACAAAAAACAAATGACAACGCTGTCATTTGTAGATATTATCAAGTATAGATAATAATGATACAACTAGTTAACATGGGACGAATATGCTAACAAGTAATGATAAAAAGCATGAATTACTTTTAGGTATTGATGGTGGTGGCAGTAAGTGTAAAGCAATCATCATGAATAAAGACAATGAAATACTTGGCACCGGCATTTCAGGACCTGGAAATCCTCTTCATGGCTTTGAGCAAGCAACAAACTCGATAACAGAATCAGCCCAACTAGCCCTGCAAGATGCAGGTTTAGCGCATATTCAACTTGATGAATTGATAGCTGGGGTTGGCTTAGCGGGTGTTAATTTGCCCGTTTTATTAGACAAGATGCTAGCGTGGCAGCACCCTTTTAAAACTATGCACCTTGCCACAGATTTACTGATTGCTTGTTTAGGTGCTCATAATGGCAAGGATGGTGCTGTGATGATTAGTGGTACCGGTTCTTGTGGATTTTCATGTATTGAAGGTAAACATGGTATTGTTGGTGCGCATGGCTTTCCGCACGGAGATAAAAGCAGCGGCGCCTGGTTTGGTTTGCAGGGTGTTAAACAAGTGTTATTGTCTCTTGATGGTTTAGTGCCAGAAACGATAATGACTTCTCTGTTATTAGAAAAACTTAATTGTAGTGATGATACTGGCCTAGTTGAAGTGGTAGCTAGTCAAAAAGCAACATTTTATGCGCAGCAAGCAAATTTAGTTTTTGATGCTGCCGAACAAGGTGATCAAGTCGCCTTGTCGATAGTTAATGAGGGTGCTGAATACATAAATGATATGGCAAAAACCTTGGCATCAAAAAATCCGCCGAGAATGTCAATGCTAGGGGGCTTAACTGCCCGGTTGAAGGATTGGCTTGCCGATGATGTAAAATTAATGCTTGAAAAACCTCTGCAACCGCCAGAAGTTGGTGCTGTGATATTTGCACGTCAACAGCAGGATAAGCAAGCAATAAAACAATCAGCATAGTCATTAAATTATGCTCTTTAAGATTTTGTAAACTAGGAAACCTATGACAATCGTACGCTTTCATGCTCGCAGGCTTTTTGATGGTAGAGCATTTATTGATGACCAAGTATTGACCATTGTTGATGGAAAAATCACAGGGCTCGATCAAGATATTAACAATGTTGATTATGTAGCAGAAGGTCTTGTGGTGCCAGGTTATATTGATCTACAAGTAAATGGCGGCGGTGGCGTATTGTTTAACCATTGTCCTAGTGTCGATAACTTAAAAGTCATTATGGCAGCACATGCTAAGTTTGGCACTACGGCGATGACACCCACCTTAATTACAGACAAAGTTGAAGTAATGCAACAAGCTGCCGATGCCATTGCGCAAGCAATTGTTGAAAAAGTACCAGGCATTATCGGGATTCATTTTGAGGGACCACATTTGTCCGTTGCAAAAAAAGGGACCCACTGTGCTGACTACATTAGAGCAATAAGTGAAGCTGAGTGGCAGGTATTATCTCGTAACGATATTGGCGAAATTATTGTTACTTTGGCACCAGAAACAGTAAGCCCAGAAGATATTAATCGTATGGTTAAATTGGGTATAAAAGTTTGTTTAGGTCATACTAATGCTGACTATCATACTACGCAGACGGCTATTGACGCTGGTGCAAGCGGTTTCACACACCTATTCAATGCCATGTCGCCCCTGCAAGGTCGAGAGCCGGGTGTGGTTGGTGCCGCATTATTAAATAATCAAACGAGCTGTGGATTGATTGTTGACAGTTTTCACGTTGATTATGCTAGTTGCAAATTGGCGATACAAGCTAAACCGAAAGGCAAAATTTTTCTAGTCACTGATGCAATGCCACCAGTTGGCACAGAGCAAACAGAATTTGCATTATACGATCGAACAGTATTTGTAGATAATGGTAAACTTACCTCGACAACAGGGGAGCTTGCCGGCTCTTCGTTAGATATGGCCACTGCTGTTATCAATACTCATAAAGAATTAGGGATACCATTAGATGAATCTATTCGCATGGCGAGCTTGTATCCCGCTGAATACTTATATCAAAACCAGAAAGTTGTTCGTGGCGAGCTTAATCGTGGCAAACAAGCAGACATGTTAGTACTAAATAGTGATCTTTCAGTAAAAGAGACTTGGATTTCAGGTCGAAAAATTAATTACAGCCATCAGTTGTAATATTTATAACAAAAATAAAGGTAATGAGGAAGTTATGGAAATGTCTTTAACACAAGATGAAGAAAATCAACAACCGCAAGTGAGTACTTGGTTGCCTATGGTGCTAGCAGGTGCGATGTTTTTTATTTTAGGCTGTATTACTTGGCTTAATGGCGCAATCACCCCTTTTTTACAGCAAATGCTTGAGCTGACTCCTTTACAAGCTTCATTCATTATTTCTTCTTTTTACATTGCTGTAACGATAACGGGTATTCCATCGGCAATGCTTATTAAAAAAGTGGGTTATAAAAATGGTATGGCTATTGGCTGTATTATTATGGCTGCCTCATCATTGTTATTTATCCCTGCAGCTAAATTGCAGATGATTGAGATATTCTTACTGGCACAGTTATTAATCGGTGTTGGTCAAACCGTGTTGCAAACAGCTGTAAACCCCTACGTAATTAAAATGGGCCCAGAAAAATCAGCTGCTGTTCGTGTTTGTATTATGGGGCTTTTAAATAAATTTGCTGGTGTTATTGTGCCGATTGCTTTTGCTGCTGTTGTGGTAAGTGGCGTTGTTGCAGATGGTGAAGTTTTATCACAAGTACAAAAAGATGCTATGGCTGATAGCTTAATCTTGCCTTATATTGCTATTGCAGCTTTAATTTTTATTTTCGCCTTGTTCGCAAAATTTTCACCGCTTCCAGACTTAGTGTTTGAAGATAACTCTAGTACTGCGAAAGGTGAAGTTAAAGAAGCCCTGAGTCATCCCCATTTGGTTTTGGGTGTTATCGGTATTGCGCTTTATGTTGCTGTAGAAGTTATTGCAGCCGATACCATTGGCTCATATGCTTTAGCTATAGGGGTTGC
>JBELHN010000049.1:12294-13628 GCA_042091395.1 Colwellia sp. | reverse complement strand
ATTGCCGGTGGTGCTTTAGGTCCTTTGCTTATTGGTATAGGAAACGCTGCTGGCTTTGGCGCTCAAGGTGCTTATGCGCTAATGGTACCCAGTTATGTGTTTATCTTATTTTATGCACTAAAAGGTCATAAAATTCGTTCTTGGAGTTAATTGATTATTAACTCATTGCGAATTATTAGGCCGTTATAATATTGTCCAACAAATTGTAGTCGTAAGTATTATCAATCCCTAGTGATACCTGCACTTTTAGCTATTTTTTTAAGTGCAGTTTTTTTCTAAAACCTGATTTACTAACTAATAAATATTTTTCTTTCAATACAACCAAAAAACGTATCATATGCTTGAATTTAAATATGATTTTATACTTAGAATTTCTCGGCGTTTAAAGCTAAAACACATTACAAAATGTTGACCAGCTGAAGTATCCAACATAATATACTAATCAAACCACTAAAGGATTTAGTGCAGCTATTCATTATGTGGCAAACACAATCGTTGTTTTGTCCGTAACAATTTAAAAGGATGTAAATATGAGCGAAATTAACAGAAAAATAACCGTAATTTTTTCATGTGATAATGATCTTTCTTTGTATAGAAAAACTAAAATATTCAACCTTGATGCGTACGGTGAATTAATCATACCAAGCCAGTTCAAAATTGGAAAAACAATAGTCGCAATGTGTGATGGCGAGGTTGATATTATAAATACTATTGGCGATAAATTGATCAGCCCTTACTAATATTACTCCTTAAGATATTTTTAGCTCGCGTAAGCTCTGATAATTCTTGCGAGGATTAGTTAATCATAATGAAATACTTAAAAGTGACCGAGTATTCACTTTTAAGTATATTTCGCGCTTTCTCAAAGGTTAATTGGGCTGATAGTTTTTTAATTGTTTTTCAGTATAGCGCGCAGCTTGATGCTTTTGTCCAGCCGATTCAGCTAACTCAGCCGGCATATAATTTTCATCATGTTTAGCTAATACCTCGCTGGCTTCAATACTAATACCCGTTTTAGGGTTATCTGACAAGGTACCATTAGCGACAATACCCTGACCTTCTCTAAATAAGTCAGGTAAAATACCTTCATAATAGACGGTAACGCGAGTATCTTGCTCATCAAAACGAATAGGCATGGTCATATCACTTAATTTAAAGGCTACTTTTAAACTGTCTGGATCGCGAATGACAGACTCTGGCACAACTAAACCACCTATGCGTATCCGTTGGCCTATGCGTGGTTTAATTCCTGTTTCTTTCTTGCCCTCAATAATCTCTGATGGAGTATAAAATAAATCGATGTTTTGGCTTAACGCATACAGCACTAAACCAGA
>JBELHN010000049.1:9772-12194 GCA_042091395.1 Colwellia sp. | reverse complement strand
AATATCAAGGCTGCTGAGCCGAATGATAGCCATACATAAAAGCCATAACCGCCCATACTGATAAAATCATTTATAGTACTAAATTGCATTAAGTGCTCTCCTACTACTTGCTATTTTGTATTAATTATTTTGTTGCATTGCTAGTTGTTTTACCCAAGGACGTAGGCTATTTCGCGATAAAATTTCGTTTCGCAAACGAAGACAAACAATAACAGACACTAATAACGAGAAACCAATAAAACAAAAAATGAATGGCCATAACATTTCAATAGCCATTGATGGCTTGCCTAATTTACTGACAGTTGAGCCTTGATGTAGGGTGTTCCACCAGTCAACAGAATATTTAATGATTGGGATATTTATAACGCCAACTAGGGTGAGAATACTTGCCGCTTTACCTGCTAAGTGTTTATCTTCAAAGGCATTGTGAAGGGCAATAACACCTAAGTATAAAAATAACAGTATTAATTCTGATGTTAAGCGGGCATCCCATACCCACCATGTTCCCCACATAGGTTTACCCCATGCAGCACCAGTAATTAGGGCTATTGCTGTAAATGCTGCACCAACGGGTGCCATTGCAGCTGCAGAAGCATCTGCAAGTTTTATTTGCCACACTAAGCTGGAGAGTGCGGCAATTGCCATGGTAAAATAAATACCCATAGATAAAGATGCAGCTGGTACGTGAACATAAAATATACGAAAACTATGGCCTTGCTGATAATCTGCGGGAGCAAAAAGTAAGCCCCAAATTAAACCAACTGAGAGAAACAAAGCTGTTAACCAACTTAACCAAGGTAATAATTTGTTGGTTAAGTGATAGGACACTTCTGGGTTTGCATAAGGGTGTAACCATTTCCACATTAGTTGGTACTCACTTTTAAGGCTGCGGCAACTGCAAAAGGTGCAAGCGTTAAAGATCCAAAAAACAATGCTGCGATTATAGCAAGTTGACCACTATAAGGTAAACCAAGAGCGGCATTGTCTATGGCGCTGGTTGCGAAAATAAGCACTGGTATATAAAGAGGTAAAACTAATAAGCTTAATAATACCCCACCTTTTTTAATACCAACCGTTAACGCCACACCAATAGCTCCTACAAGACTTAGTACTGGTGTGCCGAGTAATAACGTTAAAAATAGTGCGTTATAACTGCTCTCATCTAAATGCAATAACACTGCCAAAAGGGGGGCAACCACTATCAAGGGTAAGCCAGTTATTAACCAGTGGGCAGTAATTTTAGCTAGCACTAAAATAAACAAGGGTTGTGGGCTAAGTAGAAGTTGCTCAAGCGAACCATCAAGGTGGTCTGATTTAAATAACCTATCAAGTGATAAAAGTGTCGCTAGTAAGGCTGCAACCCAAATTATACCAGGTGCTATACGGCTAAGTGTTGATTCGTCAGGGCCAACTCCCAAGGGGAAAAGGGTGATAATAATAACAAAAAACAATAAAGGATTAAGGAAGTCATCTTTATGGCGAAGGGCAATCACTAAGTCACGCGTTAATACTAGATGAAATGCCGCTATGTAAGAAGGGGGCGTACTGTCGATTGCTAACTTATTGGCTTGGACACTATCGCTTTGTGATGCGTTAGACACTTTAGTCGGTAAATTGTCAGTGTTGTCGTTACATTGAGGTGTTAAGCTCATCGATTTATATTCTCTGCTATCGTCAGTGTTAAGATGATTTATTATAGTTACCTTAATAACTCGTGTGTATGCTTTAGAGCTGCATACTGCCATAATGATCATCTAGCATGATTTTTTTGATTGCATCAGGTTTTATACTTATTAAATCCTGATGGGTTGTCATGATAACACATCCACCTTGTTTAGCATGCTCAGCAAAAAGTACTTCTAAACTAGCAACACCTTCCTTATCTATTGCAGTAAAAGGTTCATCTAAAATCCAAATAGGTGCTTGCGATTGATAAAGACGGGCTAGGGCTATTCTTCTATGCTGACCAGCACTTAAATGTGAGGCTAAACTGTCTTCAAAACCGGCAAGGTTAACGTAACGTAAGCAATCGTCAGTGTAATTATTTTGATTGCCGTGCAAGGCAATGTTAAAGCTCAAGTTTTCTTGGGCACTCATTTCACCTTTAATGCCTGCTAAGTGCCCCAAATAAACAATATTTTGTTGGAATTGCTCACGGCAATGTTGAATATTAGTGCACTGAAAGTGCACTTCTCCCTCATAGGGTTGCGACAACCCAGATAAAATACGCAGTAAACTTGTCTTTCCAGAACCATTAGCACCTGTTACTTGCACAATATCACCTGCAAAAATGTCGACTGATAAAGCGTCAAATAATAAACGTTGTTCGCGAATACAGGTTAATTGAACAGCCTGTATTAATGGGGAAGAGGTGTTTTTTACCAAGTTAGTCACTTTTATTTTGCAGGAATAAATCAAGCAG
>JBELHN010000049.1:0-9672 GCA_042091395.1 Colwellia sp. | reverse complement strand
ATAATCGCTTTAGCATTTGCTATTTGCTTGAGCATCATTCCTCTCGTTGGGGTTCATAGCAAACAACAGACAAGTTTAGCTAGGTTAATTTCATATGCCAAACCGCTTAGTTATGGCCTTTTTTTCTTCACTAGTATAAGTCTTATTATCCTAGCATACAGTTTTGTAGTTGATGATTTTTCAGTCAAATACATTGCTAGCCATTCTAATACCCAGCTCCCTTATTATTTTAAAATTAGCGCGGTATGGGGTGGGCATGAGGGGTCATTACTCTTATGGGTTTTTTCTTTAACAGCTTGGACCGCAGCAGTTGCACGTTTCTCAACGGCGGTTGAAGAAGCGTTTATTGCCCGTGTACTAGCCGTTATGGGGATGATCGCCATTGGTTTTATAGCATTTACTTTATTTACCTCAAATCCATTTGAACGCTTGTGGCCAAACTTCCCCTTAGAAGGGAGAGATTTAAACCCATTATTACAAGATGTTGGTTTAATTATTCACCCCCCTTTACTTTATTTAGGTTATGTCGGTTTTGCTGTGGCTTTCGCTTTCGCTGTTGCGGCATTGATGGCTGGTAAAATGGATGCAGCTTGGGCTAGGTGGTCAAGGCCTTGGACTATAGGAGCATGGGTATTTCTAACCATAGGTATTGCTTTAGGTAGTTGGTGGGCATATTACGAATTAGGTTGGGGCGGCTGGTGGTTTTGGGACCCCGTGGAAAATGCTTCATTTATGCCGTGGCTTGTTGGTACCGCATTGATACATTCACTGGCTGTTACAGAAAAACGCGGCACCTTCAGAAATTGGACCATTTTATTAGCTATTTTTGCTTTCGGACTAAGTTTGCTGGGAACTTTTTTAGTTCGTTCCGGTGTTATTACCTCTGTACATTCATTCGCCGCTGATCCCACGCGTGGTGTTTTTATTTTAATGATCTTAGCTGTTGCCATGGGAGGTGCTCTAACCCTTTATGCATTTAGAGCCTCAAGTGTTGCAAGTTTTTCGCGTTTTGGCTTATATTCACGCGAAACTGCTTTATTATTGTGTAATGTGATTTTGGTTATTGCAACAGTAACAGTATTGCTTGGAACCTTATATCCGCTATTAGTTGATGCACTAGGTTATGGCAAAATATCTGTGGGTGCTCCTTATTTTAATGCGGTATTTATTCCTATTATGAGTTCGTTATTTCTTATGATGGGCATAGGGCCACTGATCCGCTGGAAAAAAGCAAAACAAGGAGAGTTGCGTAAACAATTATTTAAGCCCTCATTAGTCAGTATTGCTCTCGGCTTGATATTCCCTATCGTTTACGGGGGGGAGTTTAATGCCTTAGTCGCCATGGGTATGACGTTAGCTATATGGGTTTTCTTGGTTGTGGTTAAAGAGGTAGTGAACCAGTATCAACTTACTGGTAAGTTGTCGACAAGTCATATCGGTATGACTCTAGCACATGCAGGTATTGCTACTACTATCGTCGGTGTGACCCTAGTGTCAATGTACGAAAGTGAAACAAATGTAAAAATGGCCGTTAATGAAAAAATAGTTGTTTCTGGCTACGAAATAGAATTCAAGGGCATCAAAAATGTTGAAGGTCCAAATTACAGTGCCGAACAAGGCCAAATAAATCTTTATAAAGTAACAACTGAAGGTGAGCGCGAATTTATTAGTTTACTCAAACCTGAGAGACGCGAATATAGAGTGCAAACCATGGGAATGACTGAAGCGGGAATTGACCCTGGCTTGTTTCGCGATGTTTATGTCGCCCTAGGAGACCCTCTGCCAGATGGTGCTTGGGCTGTTAGAGTGCATTATAAACCTTTTGTGCGTTGGATCTGGTTAGGTGCGATTTTTATGGGTATTGGTGGGACACTGTCAATACTTGATAAACGCTATCGCCGCAAAAAAAAGCAGCGCAGTGAGGCTTCAGAAACTGAAAACTCAGGAAAACAAGTTGTTACTGAACCTATTGCTCCTGCAACTGCAACACTGCAAACTTTGGAACAATAATAATGACTAAGTTGATACGTTTCTTACCTCTAATTTTAGTGATTACCCTGGGTGTTGTGCTATACCGAGGATTATCACTGAACCCTCAAGACATGCCCTCTGCATTAGTGGGTAAAAAAATGCCTGAGTTCTCTTTACCGACTTTGAAACACAATAGTGAAGTGGTGAATCAAAATAATATTACCGGTGATATTGCCCTAGTCAATGTCTGGGCTACCTGGTGTCCAACCTGTAAATATGAGCATCCTTACTTAGTTGATATAGGCAAAGATCCAAGACTTAAACTTTACGGCTTGAACTACAAAGATGATAAATTAGCTGCACAACAATGGTTACAGGTTTATGAAGATCCTTATGTTTTCTCTATTTTTGATAAGTCTGGGACATTAGGCTTAGATTTAGGTGTCTATGGCGCGCCTGAAACCTTTGTTTTAGATCATCATGGTATTATCAGAAAACGATTTGCTGGGGCTATTGATAATAAAGTTTGGCGACGTGAGTTTGAGCCACTGATCGCACTTCTTATTGAAGAAAAGAGGCAGGGGAAATAATATGAGTTTATTACGTTTAGTTATAATTTTTGCTTTGTTAATGGTGTTTAGTTCTACTGTAAAAGCAAGTCCGGTAGATACCTATGTGTTTCAGGATGAAGTGACTAAAATACGTTTTCAGGCATTGAATAAAGAATTGCGTTGCCCTAAATGTCAAAATCAAAACTTAGCCGATTCCAATTCGCCTATCGCTGCTGATTTACGCAAAGAAGTTTACCAATTATTACAACAAGGTAAAGCTGACAGTGAAATTGTGAATTTTATGGTTGACCGCTACGGCGAATTTGTGTTGTACAGGCCACGTGTTTCACAGTTGACTTATGTATTATGGTTCGGACCAATAGTATTGATATTAGGCGGCATGCTGATTGTGGTGGTGATTGTTCGAAGAAAACCTGTTGCTAAAAAAGACCTTGTATTAACGACAACTCAACAAAAAAAATTATCACGTTTTTTAGATAACCAGTAACAGTTTTTAGCCAATATTTAAGCAGTATTAGAGAGTATTATGGAATTTTTAGTTATCAGTCTCATTTTCATTATTTTGTTGTTATCTATGATCTGGCGACCTTTTTTTTCTCAAAAAAAATCTCCTGTTGAAGTAGAGGGTAAATTGCGTGACGAAACTAACGTACGTTTATATCACGAGCATAAAGCCGAAATAGAAAAAGACTATCAAGAAGCTAAAATTGATGAAGAAAATTATCAATATTTGCTGGCCGAACTAGATAACACTCTACTACAAGATATAGAAAATACTGAAAGTACTGCATCAAAAAATTCAGCTAATAATAAAACCTACTCGCCATTCTGGCCCTTAGGCTTAAGCTTGTTTGTGGTTTTCTTTTCATTCGTAGTTTACCAACAGCAAGGCAGTTTCTTGTCTATTACTGAGCCAAGTGTCACTCAGGGGAGTTCAGGAACACAACAAAATAGCAACAGTCAACAAAATCAAACGTTAGCGCAGATTAATCAATTAAAAAACTATATTAAAAATAATCCACAAAACGGTGAAGCTTGGTACAATTTAGGTCAATCTTATGTTGCTATTGGCGGCTTCACAGAGGCTATTTCAGCATTTAAGCAAGTGGTTGCTATTGAGGGAGAGCACGCGGATTTGTATGGTGCTATTGCGCAAGCACTGTATTATCAAAATCAACAAAAAATCACTGCTGAAGTGCAAGAATATATTGATCGAGCATTAGCGCTAGATGTTAATGATGCTTCAACGAATATTTTGTTGGGAATGCATAATTTTATCGCAGAAAACTTTCAGGGTGCTATTTCATATTGGCAAATTGTTATTAATGCTAACAATCCTGGCGTGAATATTAACGCTCTTAAAGAGGCTGTGACTGAAGCAAGGTACAGGCTCAATGAAAATACTACCGATGGCTTAAAACAGCCTGATAGTAATAACAATATTTCAGGCCCACAACTCAAAATAAATGTCAGCTTGTCTGACGGAGTCATTGCGCAACTTGCTGATCAAGATGATCGCGTGGTTTTTGTTTATGCAGTTCCTACCAATGGCCAACGTATGCCATTAGCTGCTGTGAAACTGAAAGCCAGTGACCTACCTGATGTCATTGTTTTAAATAATAGCCAAGCCATGAGTCCTGCAAATACGTTGAGTAGTGTTAAATACGCTCATGTCTACGCTATAGTCTCTAAAGAGGGCGGCGTAGGAATTAAATCGGGAGATTATAAAGCTGAAGCCTTGAATGTTGATGTTAACCGAAGCGATACATTGGAACTAGTGGTTGATGAACTAGTCGAATAGAGTAACTTGTTTTCAGCTATCTCTATTTCAAAACTTAGCTAGCAAAGTATCAAAATACAGTTGATTGCCTAAAATCGTAGAAATGATAAACTGTATTTACATACAGTTTTAGTGGCTATGTTATGAATAGGTGTAAAAAAATTATTCATGTTGATATGGACGCATTTTATGTGTCCGTTGAAATAAGAGATAATCCAACTTTAGCTGGAAAAGCTGTTGCTGTTGGCGGCAAATCTCAACACCGTGGAGTATTATCTACGTGTAATTATATTGCTCGTCAATTTGGTGTTAGTTCCGCAATGCCCACTGCAATTGCTCTTAAAAAATGTCCTAACCTTATTGTGGTGCCTGGTAGAATGGCTGTCTACAAAGACGTCAGTTTGATCATTAGAAATATCTTTAAAAAGTACACCGATATCATTGAACCTTTGTCACTCGACGAAGCCTACTTAGATGTTTCTGATTCTTCATTGCATAACGGCTCTGCTACCTTGATAGCCGAAGATATTAGACAAGAAATATATAATGCTACCGGATTAACAGCATCGGCAGGAATATCACCACTAAAGTTCCTTGCAAAAGTTGCCTCTGATGTAAATAAACCAAACGGTCAATGCACGATTGGCCCTGATGATATCGATGAGTTCCTCAGCAGCCTTCCATTAAGAAAAATCCCTGGTGTAGGTAAAGTCACGTCAGAAAAATTAACCAATTTAGGCCTGTTAACATGTGCCGATATTAGAGCTGCTTCGCAAGCCTTTTTAGTGCAACATTTTGGTAAGTATGGGCAAGTACTTTGGCGGCGTTGTCGTGGTATTGATGAGCGAGAGGTACAAACCCATCGAATTAGAAAGTCCGTTGGAGTAGAAAGAACCTTTTCAGAAAACTTATTTAATATCAATGATATGAAAGTTATTGTAACGAACGAATTAATACCTACTCTAAAAGAAAGGGCTAAGAAGTATGCGGCACAGGGCAAAATCAGTAAACTCGGCGTGAAAGTCAAGTTTAGTGACTTTCAACAAACTACAAAAGAACAAACTCACACAGAGATTAACACCGCCCTAGTGATGGAGTTACTTAACGATGCTGTTAGTCGAGGCCAAGGTAAATCAGTGAGATTACTTGGCGTTCAGGTATCGCTAGCAGAGAAGAAAATGAATGAGTTACAATTAGGTTTAGATTTTTAATAGTTATTTTATGTTAAGTGTATGACTAAATTGATAAAGTTACTTTAATTGTTATTATCGATAAAGATTATTAAGAGGTTTTATAAAGAGCCTTACATAACAATTTCTTATTAACAGGCTGCCAACAATAATAAGTCCCAAGTGAAAATAGCAAGATTTGTATGAAAGTTGTGAAATTGATTGGTAACTTCGAGCTGAGCTTGCGTATAATGAGTGAACAAGGCATACACTGCACGACTTTTTAAAGTCTAATGTAAGTTGATAATAAAGATACATTACAATACTATGCCCAAGATCATCATCTGAACGCACTACTGCTTTTTTCACAAAAAGTAAAAATTAGTTTAGTTGGTAAACTGTTATTAGCCATAAACTTAAATAGACCCAAAATCGATTTGTTGAGTACCCCATGATTAAAAGCACCGCCGAAGTCCGTCAGGCATTTTTAGATTTTTTCGCCACCAAACAACATCAAATAGTTAAAAGTAGTTCCCTAGTACCGGGTAACGATGCCACACTATTATTCACTAATGCTGGTATGGTGCCTTTCAAAGATGTGTTTCTAGGTGCAGAAAAGCGAAGTTATACTCGAGCCACCTCGGCGCAACGGTGCGTGCGTGCGGGAGGAAAACATAACGATTTAGAAAATGTTGGTTACACCGCTCGCCACCACACTTTTTTTGAAATGATGGGCAATTTCAGCTTTGGTGATTACTTTAAAAATGATGCGATTAGTTTTGCCTGGGAGTTCTTAACGGATGTTTTAGCTATTCCCAAAGAAAGGTTGTTGGTGACAGTATATGATACCGATCAAGAAGCTTTCAGTTATTGGAAAGATATTATTGGGGTACCAGAAGATAAAATCATTAGAATTGGCGACAAATCACCAGATAAAAAATTTGAGTCAGATAATTTCTGGTCAATGGGTGATACCGGCCCATGTGGACCATGCTCTGAAATTTTTTATGATCATGGCGAAAATATTTTTGGTGGGCCGCCAGGGTCACCTGATGAAGATGGTGACCGATTTATTGAGATTTGGAATATTGTTTTCATGCAATTTAATCGTCAAATTGACGGTACTATGGAATCTTTGCCTAATCCTTCTATTGATACGGGTATGGGCTTAGAACGAATTTCAGCCATTATGCAAAATGTGCATAGTAACTATGAAATTGATATTTTTCAGGCATTAATTAAAGATACAGCCATATTGCTTAATTGTGATGATCTTGAACATAAATCATTACGAGTCATCAGCGATCATATACGTTCATGTAGTTTCTTGATTGTTGATGGGGTTGTGCCATCGAATGAGGGCAGAGGCTATGTGCTACGTCGAATTATTCGCCGAGCAATTCGCCATGGCCACAAGTTAGAAGCAACAGGTCATTTCTTCCATAAACTTGTTGCTTCACTAATTACCCAAATGGGTGCAGCATATCCTGAATTGATACAACAACAAGCGATAATTGAAAAGCTATTGCGCATTGAAGAAGAACAGTTTGGTCGAACTTTAGACCGAGGCATGCTTTTACTCGATAACATTTTAGCGAATTTATCGAGTGATACCATTAAGGGGAGTGATGTTTTTAAATTATATGATACTTATGGCTTCCCAGCTGACTTAACCGCTGATATTGCACGAGAACGTCATCTAAAAATAGATCACGCGGGCTTTGATTTAGCCATGCAACAACAGCGAGAAAGAGCTCAACAAGCTAGCCAATTTGGCACAGATTATAATGAACAGCTAAAATCAGACCACAAAACTGATTTTAAAGGTTATGACAACGACTCTTACTCGGCAACAGTTGTTGAGTTATTCAACAATCAAAGCCATGAGCCAGTTCCTCAATTGAATGCTGGTGAGCAAGGTATTGTTATTTTGGATCATACGCCATTTTATGCGGAATCAGGTGGTCAAGTAGGTGATAGCGGCTTACTCCACCTAGATGGTGGTGTTTTTGAAGTCACTGATACCATTAAAGTTGGCAATGCTTTTGCTCACAAAGGCTTAGCGCATACAGATATTGGTCTCAACCGTCGGGTTAAAGCTGAAATTAATGTTGAACGCCGAGAAGCTATTATTAAAAATCATACTGCGACACACCTGTTGCATGCCGCCTTGCGAAAAATATTGGGTGAGCATGTTACTCAAAAAGGCTCTTTGTGTGATAGTGATAAGTTACGATTTGATTTTTCACACTTTGAAGGGGTTACTGCTAAGGAATTACAAGCAGTTGAGCAAATGGTTAATGATGAAATTCGTCGTAATCATAATAAAAGTACAGAATCTATGTACATAGAAGAAGCCAAAGAAAAAGGTGCCATGGCCCTATTTGGTGAAAAATATGATGATGAAGTGCGGGTTGTGACTCTGGGTGATTTTTCAATAGAGTTATGTGGTGGCGTTCATGTTAACAGGACTGGTGATATAGGCCTGCTTAAAATTGTCTCTGAGTCAGGAGTTGCCGCAGGTGTAAGAAGAATAGAGGCAGTAACTGGCCAAAGTGCACTGACTTATACTAATCAACAAGCGTCTTCGTTAACTCAAATTGCTTCATTGGTCAAAAGCGATGTAAGTAATGTAAACAGTAAGGTTGAAGCACTAATAAGCCGAGCAAAACAACTTGAAAAACAAGTATTATTATTGAAACAAGAACTAGCGGCACAAGCTGGGAATGATTTATTGAATAAAGCCACCACTATTGAAGGCGTCCAAGTTCTTATTGCTGATTTAGGGGGGGTTGAATCAAAAGCTTTACGCGGTATGGTTGATGAACTTAAAAATAAAATGCAATCAGGTATTATCATGCTGGCTACAGCTAATGGTGCTAAGGTTGGTTTGATAGCTGGTGTTACTAAAGATTTAATTTCCACAGTTAAGGCTGGTGAATTAGTTAATATGGTTGCCGAGCAAGTAGGTGGTAAAGGCGGTGGACGTCCGGATATGGCCCAAGCCGGAGGTAGTAAGCCAGAAAATATTACCGCGGCGCTTGATAGTGTCAGCCCTTGGCTTCAAGAAAAATTGCGTTAGGATTTTAGAGAAAATAGCTAACGAGAGTGAAATTTTAATACAAAGGAAGCAGTGGCTTCCTTTTTTTGTATACCTGATTTTTTTTGTAAAAAAAAAGTAAATATTTTGATTTTTAGCTAAACAAATGTTGTAAATTTGTTTATTTATACAAAAAACTACTAAAATATTACAAAAGATAACAGTATCGACTGATAAATAAGCGTATAAATATGTCCAAGGGTAAGGAAACCTTGCTAAAATGTGAAGTATAGTGATGACAAAAAACCATCAATCGTCATTGCTAAGTAGCTTCATCTAGGACGATCATGGATATGGTATTTAATGAAAATACCTTTTTACATACCACTTTTTGAAGAGCTGTTTAAAAATTAACTAATTTTAATATATTACTAGCTTATATATATTTATTTAGTGATCTCACTTTAAAGGATAAGGAAGAAAATATGCTTATATTAACGAGACGCGTTGGTGAAACATTAATGATAGGTGACGAAGTTACTGTCACTGTTTTGGGCGTTAAAGGAAATCAGGTAAGAATTGGTGTTAACGCACCCAAAGAAATTTCAGTTCATCGTGAAGAAATCTATATGCGAATACAAGCTGAAAAAAATGATTCAGAAGTATCAGGAAATAAAGCTTAATTAGCGACTCAACTTTCAGTTTGCGTCAAAATTTGAGTTGAGATTGTTTAATTTAGTTGTAGATATAATCGTTTAAAAACACCGCTTAGTCGGTGTTTTTTTATATTACTTGTCATTCAATGATTAAAAAACGTTACAATTGTCTGAATTCTCAGCAAACAGTAATTTATACTCAATAAATGCTAAAAATTGTTTGACTTATTTTTAGAATCCCTTATTATTCGCACCCATTGGAGAGGTGGCCGAGTGGCCGAAGGCGCTCCCCTGCTAAGGGAGTATCCGGTTTGTAGCCGGATCGAGGGTTCGAATCCCTCCCTCTCCGCCATTAATAAAGTTAAATTTAATGGTAAAGAGAGCTCAAACTCTCTATCTTTAGACTAAGATAAAAAACATAGTTCTCGAGGACGCGTAGCTCAGCTGGATAGAGTACCTGGCTACGAACCAGGCGGTCGCAGGT
>JBELHN010000048.1:20363-23056 GCA_042091395.1 Colwellia sp. | reverse complement strand
GGTTCCACTTCGTATAACATTTTAGCAAACTATTACTCACCGCTTAATGCGGCGTTAGCTATACAAGGAGATTTTAAGTATGAAGCAAATTATAATTTTAATATTTACAATTTTGTTAGTTCTCATAGTGTCTTTTGAGCTTTATGAGGCATTATCTAATTGGGATTTTGAAAATATCCTTACTTTTAAATTTATAGGCTTAGTATGTAGTTGCGGTTACTTTCTATTTGAAGCTTTTCAACTTCCTATGAATAAGTCTATAATAAATCAAGAAGAATAAGTTCTTAACTTACTAAATTTATTCTGTTTTATCGGGGGAAGAACACTCGCTTCGCTGCTTGGGCAGCGTTATAGTCGCCATAAAATCAAACTTTTATATTCTCAAAGGAGAATCAAATGAATTTCTTGCAAAGATATACTGAACATACTTACTCAGCTTTTAGAATAGTCGTTGGATTTCTTTTTCTTTGTCATGGCACTCAAAAATTATTCGGTTTTCCTCTCGAATTTCCCTATCCATTGAATGCAATGAGTACAAGTGCTGCGGTTATTGAACTCTTAGCCGGCACTCTTATAATGGTTGGCTTTTATTCAAGGTATGCCGCTTTTCTCGCTAGTGGCACAATGGCAGTAGCTTATTGGATGGTGCATGGGCTCAATAACCCCTTCCCCATCGCAAATGGTGGTGAAATCTCAGCATTCTATTGCTTTGCATTTCTCTACATTGCAGCGAAAGGCCCTGGCATCTGGAGCCTAAACGATAGATAGCTGTCTATTCAAGGCCAGCCATAGTGACAGCCAAACCACCACAGGTTTTGTCAGCTGCATAAAACAGCGTTATATTTTATTTTAATGAATTTACAGCCAACATGGATGTTAGTGATGAACGAATTTAAAGCAGTGATAACTAGTGAAGAAAAAAGTGAAGGTAAAGCCTTAAATATTGCGGCCATATTTTTTTAATCCCAACACTAGGGTTTACCTTTTCATCAATAAATAATCCATCTGCAGGTTCAGCCATGGGTGCCTTGGTATTTTTTATAGTTACTTTCCTGATGTATGCTCTTGGCTCATTTCACAATAAATACCATTGGGAGATTAGGTTTGAATTTGTAGAGAAGATGGAGACTTTACAAAGAACTTGGAAAATTCCAGTAAAACTATAACAAGTCAGTTAAAGGGCAATAACAGTTGTCTTTGTTGCTTTATTTGCATTTATTCAATAATTTTGCCTTTTCATAATGCGTCCGCAGCCTCAAATAATCATAGTCAATAGCGTTTAATAAATTGTAATAAGACTGACGTTACTATCATTTGCAAATGAGAGGCCGTTAAATCACTTCTTTCTTTTTCGAAAAACAAGTTATAAAAAATCAGTCGCATTTATTTTACTGAGTGATGTATAATTGTGTTTCGTTAATTTACTTAGTAAATTATCTTAACAACCTATCTTTAGGAGTTAGAATAAATGGCAAAAACTCGGCCGAAAAATTTAGATTTAACGACAATAAAACTCCCTGTTATGGGCCTTAGCTCTATATTACATAGAATAAGCGCAGTGATTGTCTGGACGTCAATGATTTTATTATTACCAATTCTGTATATTTCTTTAGCCTCAGCTGAAGGGTTTAACCAAGTCAATTCAATTCTCAGTGAATACTTTTTAGCGCAATTTGTTTTGTGGGGGTTTTTAACGGTATTGGGCTACTTTATTGTTGGTGGGTTAAAGCATATTATTCAAGAGTTTGGTTATTTTGAATCACTTCAGGGTGGTGCTTTAATTTCTAGAATTGCGCTCTCATTAGGCGCTTGTTTGGGTTTAGTTTCTGGCTTTTGGATATGGGGTTAACATAATGAGCAAAAATGGCTTTCATGGCTGGATATTCCAGCGCATTAGCACAATTATAATTACTCTGTACGCGCTAACTTATTTAAGTTTAGTTGTGTCTATGCAAACACACGATTACCTAACATGGACGGCAATGCATGATGCAACCTGGTTTAAGGTTTATTCAACAGTAACCTTAATTATTGTTATGGCAAACTCGTTACTTGCTGGTTGGCAAATTGGTACTGACTACACCCAAAAAGTGCCAGTAGCCGGGTTTGGTGTTATCTTCCATAGTTTTTATACCTTGGTAAGCATTGCCATGTTGGTATTTGGCCTATATATTTTATGGGTACTATAACTCGTAGCGATAGTTAAAAAATTAATACGCCAGTAGGTAACTGGCGTATTTAATATTTTATTAAGCCAATAGTGACTTAAAAATTAGCACTGACTCTAAGACGTTTATTAGCATTTACCAATGCTATCTTTTTAAACAAAAATCTCCCTTTAAAACCACTATCACCCCTTCTCAAAAACCACTTAATAAATTGTTTTTATTCATATACTGTACAATGTAAAGCCGATAACCTTAACGGCTGTATACGTTTACAATCTTGGGTAAAGATTGAGTCTTAATAGTAAGGACCACTATGCAACACTGTAATAAAATAGCACCAAAACATTGTTCCAACATGAGAGAAACAAGAGTTGAAACATCGCTTAGAGCACCAGCACGATTTGATTCAATGTTACAACAACGAAGAGGTTGGGCTTTAGCTACAGGGTTGAACTCTGGTGCAATAGAAAACGTATCGCGATTTAGTCAACCACTTTATTAATGAAGAGATGATTCGCTGGCAAT
>JBELHN010000048.1:1166-20263 GCA_042091395.1 Colwellia sp. | reverse complement strand
CGCCTTTAACAAAAGTAGTGGCCATAAGTGGAGCTTCTGGTGCAGGCAAAACCACACTTGTTAAACACTTAGCCAAGCGCTTTGATTGCCCTTTTTTGTTGTTTGATGATTATGTTGATGAACATACCTACCCTATTAACATGAAACAATGGCTACACTTGGGTGCGGATCTGTCTCTTATTAAAACACCGGCATTGGCGACTTCTATCGCAAAATTAATGAGTACTACCCGCAGCCGCTTTATTTTTATTGAAGAGCCGTTTGGTAGAGAGCGAAAGTCAATGTCAATCTTAATTGACTATGTTATTTTATTAGATCAGCCTATGGCGTTATGCTTAGCTCGAATAATTCAAAGACACGTCAAATCACCTAGTGCAGAGATACCTGATTCGCTTGCTCAATTTTTAAAAAACTATGAAGATCACTTCAAAGCAATCTATATAAATGCTGTCAATCAAGTAAGAAAAAATTCTGATTTAGTCTACAACAATATTTCGCCAGTTCATGTATTGGCTAATGACATCAGTCAATGGCTAGAAATACACAGTAAATAAAAACTGAATGCTCACATCAATAAACTGACTTTGTAGTTAACAGTTTTTGTGATGCTTTTGCAAAATATAGGGCGCTTGATCTATGATGGCTGATAACAGTTATTGCGCTAGGTTGACAAGAGGCTTCTCTAATGCCCAAAAAATACACAAGTTTTGCAGAGTTTTATCCTTTTTATTTAAGTCAACATCAACATACTATTTGTCGTCGGCTTCATTTCATTGGTAGTTTATTAATCATTATGCTGGTTGGCTTTAGCTTACTAACAAGCCACTATACTTTACTCTGGTTTACTCCCCTTTTAGGTTATGGTTTTGCTTGGGTTGGACATGTTTTTTTTGAAAAAAACAAACCTGCGACATTTACTTATCCACTATATAGTTTGTGCGGTGACTGGGTCATGTTTAAAGATATTTTACTCGGTAAAATTAAGTATTAACCGTTTACCTGCTTGCAATGCTAATTCGTAACACTAATTTGAAATAAGCACTTTTTTTATAAAGCGTTAACTTATCTACAATTTATTTTTGATTATTATTACCGTTCATAGTATTTTTAAATTGTTATTTGGCTAGTCTGCAAATAACACATCCAAGGTACTTTGAATAATACTGTCAATTGCACTAAATTTAATTGTAATGTTAATGTTAAATGCAGGAGAAAATAAATGAAATGTTCAAATACACACGCACATCCGGAACATACTCATGGTCCAAATTGTGGACATACCGCCATACGTCATCAAGGTCATATTGATTATGTTCATGACGGACACCTTCATCATCCCCACGGTGATCACTGTGATGAGCATGTCATAGAAGTTAGCAGTATAAACCCCGACATCTGCTCGCCTGTTGATGATTGTGCGGGACATACTCACGGCCCAGGTTGTGGGCATGAAGCAGTTCCTCACGGCGATCATATAGATTACATCGTTAATGGCCGTTTACATCATGTTCATAATGGCCACTGTGATGATCATGGCCCAGTAGAAATTATTAACTAGTTAAGTTAAGTAAATACTAGTTAAGCTAAATCAATATTACTGATTTTATAGGCTCTGTTTACAGGGCCATTTTTATCTTAAAATTAATGACTGTAGATTCAACATATCAACGCAACACTATTTTTCAAGTATCTATTTTATATAACAAAATATTATTTTAACTCTCGTTAAATTATCTTAAATAACAACGGTTAAAGATTCTCTGTCACAATAACAATAACAATAACAATAACAAGGTTGATAATAATGCATAGGTTAATCACTGCTTCATTTTTTTCTATTACATTGGCTGGTTTAATCCCTTTTGTTGCACATGCCAATCTCGTTTATACAGACCAACTAAAACTTCATTCAATTGTTAAAGAGGTATCGGCCCAAAATATTGAAAAAGATATCACCAAATTAGTTAGCTTTGGTACACGTCATACGCTCTCTGAAACCCAATCATCAACTCGGGGGATTGGCGCAGCCAGGCGATGGATCAAAGCAGAATTTGAAGCAATTTCTGCGCAATGTAATAACTGCTTGGAAGTATATTTTCAAAAAGACACCGTATCTGGTGAAAAACGTATTCCTGAGCCCACTGAAGTAGTGAGTGTAATTGCTGTATTAAAAGGGCAAACTGACCCTCAGCGCTATGTCATTATGTCTGGTGATATCGATTCCAGAGTAACCGACCCAATGAACGCCTTATCAGATTCCCCAGGCGCTAATGATAATGCTTCAGGTGTTGCTGGCGTGCTCGAAGCTGCCAGAGTCCTCTCGAAATATAAATTTAACGGTTCAATTGTGTTTGCTGCACTTGCTGGTGAAGAACAGGGTTTATTCGGTGGTAAAATTATGGCTGCTCAGGCCAAAAAAGACGGTTGGCGCATTAAAGCCGTATTAAACAACGATATGATCGGTAATATTGAAGGTGTCAATGGCGTGATTAATAATACAACTGCTAGAATTTTCGCTGAAGGCACACGCCACACTGAAACCCCACAGCAAGCGATCAAGAGACGATACACTGGTGGGGAAGTCGATTCACCCACCAGAAATTTAGCACGATATATTGATTTAATGGCAGATCGCTACATCCCTAACCTAGACACTATGATGGTATACAGGCTGGATCGGTTTGGTCGAGGAGGACACCACAAGCCTTTTAATGATATGGGTTATCCTGCGGTACGTATTATGGAAACAAATGAGAATTATAACCGCCAACATCAAGACTTAAGAACTGAAAATGGTATTCAATACGGTGATACTATTGATGGCGTTAATTTTGACTATGCTGCGAAAATTACCGCTTTAAATGCAGTGTCATTAGCGGGCATGGCTTGGGCCCCCAACCCACCGAGTAAGGTTAAAATTAGTGGTGCTGTGCAACCCAGTACGCGTTTAACTTGGCAAGTGGCTAAAGAAAATGAAAAAGCGATTATAAGCGGCTATAAAATTTATTGGCGACTGACCGATGCAGCTCAATGGCAGCATAGTATTTTTGTTGGCAATATCAATGAATATACCCTAGAAAATATTGTTATTGATAATTACTTTTTTGGTGTAGCGAGTGTCAGCAAAGAGGGATTTGAAAGCCCTATTGTTTTCCCTGGCGATGCTGGCTCATTTGGTGATTGATGTTAACGTTTATGAAGGGTAAATGAATACGTTAAGCAGACAATAAAATTGAAATTATGTGCATATTTTCTTTAAACTCTTAAAAGCAAGTGATTATGAAGCTATTTATATGTTTTATAACATCAAACCATGTTACGTTTTAAGCTATGGTATTAAAAATACAGAATTAAAAATTCATTTTATAAATCTATTTAATTAACGATTAACAAAATTAGCTTAACAACCTGGTATATTGACTCATGGCTTGCATCGCAATCATTTATTTCTCTCAAACACATGTTACCGCGCAATTGGCTGAAGCTATCGCCCACGGAGCCAAACAAGAAGACAATATAACAGTATTTACGCACAGTATTGCTGGCCATGAAATTATTGAAGGGCGTTTTGTTAACCCTCAATTATTTGAAAAACTCATTGCTTGTGATGCCATTATTTTTGGCAGCCCAACCTATATGGGTAATGTTGCCGCACAGTTTAAAGCCTTTGCCGATGCTTCAAGCGAGTATTGGCAACAACAAGTCTGGTCAGATAAATTATCAGCAGGTTTTACTTCTGGCACTGGCCTCAATGGTGATCAAACCAATACCTTACACTATTTGTCTACCTTGGCGAGTCAACATGGCATGTTGTGGGTCAACCTGGATTCGTCGTATGGCCCCAATAATGTATCCTTGAATAGGCTAGGTTGTCAGTTAGGGGTTGTTGCACAAACCTATGATCACAGTGTTAATGAAATTGACTTAGCTACAGCGTTGCATTTAGGCAAGAGAGTAGCAAAATTAGCGAAAAGACTTACTTCCTAGGGCTCAATCAAGGCGATAGTCACTCTACTCAAAATGCCATAAAGTTGTATATAACACTGGTAAGCCAAAACGAATTGACTTACATTACAGCTTATATTTCTTTTCTCACTAACATATAGGCAACTATGCCTTTTTTGGAATCATCAATGAAAATTACTCACCTCATCATATTGTCACTTTCTATTCTATTATCTGCTTGTAATGACACAGATTCTGATACGGATATAGACGTATACATAAGCTCTGGAAAATTAATGTGTCAAGATAATGCACTTCCCCTTTTAGTGACTAAAAGTTATTTACTCGCGGCCAATATTGCAGTGAAAAGTGAAAGCTGTGGTTACCTCACTGAAGTTGCCTTTGCCGAGGTATGTGGCGGCGCAACAGGTGAGTTACATATTTTTACTATAGATGAGTCTGATGCAATGCTCGCTGAGAATATAGGTTTTACCATACCAAACAGTGAGGAAATAGAAGATAACTATGCGAGAGTTACTTGTAATAATTAACAACTTTCCATTATGCTTTGTTCAGTTAGTCTTTAGCTAAATAAAGTTTAATGAACACATCTTCGCATGGTTAGTTACTGTAAATTTGATAGTTTATTGGTTTTTTCTGCGAGTGAAGTAAGTAAAAAAATTAAATAAGCAAGTCATAAACCAGACATAGATTAATGGAGTGAACGATGTTGCGATGTAACCAAAACACCACCTGCTTTTTTTATTTTTTGTTGGGTTTTTTATTGTTACCAGGTTGTGGTGACGCTAATCAAGCTCAAAATAATAAACAACTTGAAACCATTCAAGTAAAGCAAGACACTGAAAATTTGATGACGCTTTATCATAATGGTTCAATTTTAACCATGGCTGGAGAGTCACCAAACCTTGTTGAAGCGCTTGTTGAAAAATCAGGTGAAATTGTTTTTGTTGGCCCCCTCGAGCAAGCTAAGGAAATAGCCGGTACTACTGCAGATAAATTTGATTTAGATGGTTCAACCTTAATACCGGGGCTTATTGAGCCGCATCTTCACCCGTCCCTTGCAGCAATCATGTTGCAAAATGAAATTATCGCCCCTTATGATTGGAAGCTACCTTCAGGCATCAAGCGCGGCGTATCAGGGGAAAGTGCATACCGTGATCGCATCACTCAATCGATTAAAGACAATGCTAAACCGAGTGAAATTTACTTTATTTGGGGCTTTCATCAACTATGGCACGGTGAAATTTCCCGTGAACTGTTAAATCAAATTGCCGGTGATCAACCTGTAGCAATTATTCATCGCTCTTTTCATGAAATATACTTAAATGATGCTGCTATTGCTGTTTTGGGCATTAAAGAAGAAGATTTTTCTGGAAACCCACAAGTAGAATGGCAACAAGGTCATTTTTTTGAGGGTGGTTGGTTAGCCTTGGTGCCAATTATGGCACCCGTATTACTCGAGCCAACCAAGTACCTCAAGGGCTTGGCTACTATGTCGGCCATTGTAAAGCAAAATGGTATTACCACTATTGCGGAGCCAGGCTTTCCCAGTTCAGATTTTGATGGTGAATTAAGCTTGTTAAAATCAGAAATGGCAAACAATCCTCCTTACGATGTTTACCTAATCCCCAGTGGTACCCAGTTATTTAGCATGAAAGGGGGTAACCAACAAGCCATGGAGTTTATGGAAACATTAGCAAAAGGCTCAGACTACAATACCAATAACATTCACTTTTTGCCCAAACAAGTCAAACTCTTTGCTGACGGTGCTATTTATTCGCAATTAATGCAAATGAAAGACGGTTATACTGACGGCCACGGTGGGGAATGGATGACACCACTTGAGTTATTTAGCGAGCAAGCCAACTTGTACTGGAACAACGATTATAAAATTCATGTACACGCAAATGGCGATTTAGGTCAACAAATGGTAATTGATAATGTAGAAAAACTACAAGCTAAAAATCCCAGGGCTGATCATCGTTTTACCTTGCATCATATGGGCTATTTTACTGATGACATGACCAAACAAATGTCATCACTGGGCATGGAAGCTTCCGTTAACCCTTATTATCTATGGGCTTTAGCAGATAAGTATGCTGAACATGGTTTAGGAAAAGAGCGTGCCGAAAATTTGGTGGCTATGAAACTTCTCGTTAATAATAATATTCCCTTTTCGTTTCATTCGGATTTTTCAATGGCACCTGCTGAGCCTTTAACCTTAGCTTGGGCTGCTGTTAACCGCTCTACTTCGCAAGGAAAACGGGTATCTCAAACACAGCGCATTGACGTTTATGATGCAATGAGAGCTATTACTATCGATGCCGCGAGAAGCCTAAACCTAGAAACTCGAATAGGTTCTTTAGAAGTAGGAAAAGTGGCGAATTTTACCCTGTTAGCTAACAACCCACTAACAATAGATCCCATGCTGTTAAAAGACATTACTATTGAAGGCGTTGTTTATAAAGGTAAATTAAGTTTAAATACGCATTAAAAGTGGTTGAAAATAATGGCACTATTCAACACAGTATATCTATCATTGCCGTTGTAACACTTTTTTCATTGAATAAGAGTGCGGTATAAAAAACAATATGTTTGACACACTTTTTTAATGTACATTTTTACTATAATTAAAGATAAAAGTTTTACACTTAAATAATCTGGAGTTCATCATTAAATATTTATGGTCTGTTATTTACTTGCTAGTACTGATTTGGTCGGTTATTAATCCAAAAGATCACTTTACTTGGTTTCTTGAAGCCTTTCCGGCGATCCTTGGCGCAACATTATTATTGTTCACTTACCAGTCATTTAAACTGACGCCCATATTATATTTTTTTATACTCATGCATTGTATTGTGCTGATGATAGGTGGGCATTATACCTATGCTGAAGTTCCTTACTTTGATGGGCTTTTTGGATCTGAAAGAAATAACTATGACAAACTAGGTCACTTTTTTCAGGGCTTTGTACCCGCATTGTTAGCAAGAGAAATATTAATCCGCAAAGCCATCGTTAATGGCAAGGTATGGCTCAACGTTATTATTGTGTCTATATGCCTAGCATTTAGTGCTTTTTATGAGTTGATTGAATGGTGGGTTGCCCTAGCCACAGGTGAAGATGCAGAAGCTTTCTTAGGGACTCAAGGGTATGTATGGGATACCCAGTCAGATATGGGCTTAGCGTTACTGGGCGCTATTACTTCATTATTGGTTTTAGCCAGAATACATAATAACCAGCTATCAAGGTTAATTAAAGGTGACTCCTCTGCTTAATATCTTGATATTACGGCTATTTAAAAAAATTACTGACATGATATCTCAGTATATTCCCTAACGACATTTCGAATTGGGGAGTATTTTAAAAGGCAGTATAAATTGGCAATAAGTTGATTTTTTTATCAGCGCTCTTTAGTGTGTGAAGGTTTTTACTGGTAAATTAATTAATACTAGTGTTATTTTATCGCCCTTATTCATCTTACATTAAACAATGACCAATATTCATTGGCCATTGTTTAACTCGATAATTCAAGTGATTACTTATGAATTAATTTTAGCCCAAGTATCTCTGAGTCCAACCGTACGGTTAAATATTAAACTACCCTCTTCTGCCTTATTATCTAAACAGAAATAACCTTGGCGTTCAAATTGATAAGCTTGTTCTGCTTTAGCCTCGGCAAGTGCCGGTTCTACCTTTGCCTGTTCAATGGTGATGAGTGACTCAGGGTTAATGACTGCCCGAAAATCGTCTTCTCCTGCCGGGTTAGGAACCGTAAACAAGCGGTCATATAAACGAACCTTTGCATTTAAGGCTTTTTCAGCATCAACCCAATGAATAACCCCTTTGGGTTTTGTGCCATCAGTTGGGTTTTTACCTAATGTGTCTTCGTTGTACTGACAATATACTGTAGTGACATTGCCTGCCTCATCTTTATCACAGTGTGTTGCCGAAACGACATAGGCACCACGAAGCCGCACGGCTTTGCCAATGACTAAACGCTTATATTTTTTATTGGCTTCTTCACGAAAGTCCTCGGCTTCAATGAACAGTGTTTTTGAAAAAGGTACTATCCTTGTGCCCTGTGTTTCATCACTTGGATGATTTTTAATGGTAAGCTCTTCACACTTATCCTCTGGATAGTTTTCAATGACTAACTTGATAGGATCAAGTACCGCCATTGCACGAGGTGCGTTATCATTTAAATCTTCGCGAATACAGGCTTCAAGAACACTCATTTCGATGGTGTTATCCATTTTAGTTACGCCAATACGTTTGGCAAATTCGCGCATTGATGCTGGCGTGTAACCTCTTCGTCGAAAAGCAGCAATCGTCGGCATACGAGGATCGTCCCAACCATCTACAAGGTTTTCTTCAACTAATGAATTTAATAAGCGTTTACTCATTAACGTGTATTCAAGATTTAATCGAGAAAACTCATATTGATGAGGAGTGCTGGGTACAGAGACATTTTCAATAACCCAATCGTAAAGGCGACGGTTATCTTGAAACTCCAACGTACAAATTGAGTGAGTAATCCCTTCTATGGCATCTGACAAGCAATGGGTGAAATCATACATAGGGTAGATACACCAGGTATCACCCGTTTGATGATGGTTTGCGAAACGGACGCGATAAATAACTGGATCACGCATACACATAAAACTTGAAGACATGTCTATTTTGGCGCGGAGTGCACATACTCCCTCTGCAAACTCCCCATTTTTCATTTTAGCGAACAAGGCTAGGTTCTCTGCAATTGGCGTATCACGGTAAGGACTATTTTTACCTGGCTTATTTAAGGTGCCACGATATTCTCGTGTTTCATCTGCGTTTAAAAAACAAACATACGCTAAACCTTTTTCAATAAGTTCAATGGCATAAGCATGCAACTGTTCAAAATAATTAGAAGAATAATTAATATCACCAGACCAATCAAACCCTAACCACTTAACATCTTTTTGGATAGCATTAACATAATCTATGTCCTCTTTTTCAGGGTTAGTATCATCAAAACGCAAATTACATTTTCCGTTATAATCTTGCGCTATACCAAAATTCAGGCAAATAGATTTGGCATGCCCTATATGTAAAAAGCCATTGGGCTCTGGTGGGAAACGTGTTTGAATGTGTGTATGTTTTCCAGTATCTAAGTCAGCATCGATAATATTACGAATGAAATTTGTTGGGCGGTTTTCGGTATCCGACATGAAAATAAACCTCTGAGAGTAAATGCCTAAAAAAGCATTAATAAAAAATTTTGATGATTATAGCGTCTGGTATAAAAGTACGTGTTCGCACAAAGATTGGTTCATTATAGCAAGGGTTAGCGAGTGAGAATAGCGTTAGATATTGGAATTTCATCAGGTTATAAAAGCCAAGTGAAATAACTTAATATCTCAATGTTTGGCTTTCTTTATTTACTTAATTAAGTCATGTTGACATCAAATACCCGTACTAATACTGCAACGTTTATCGTTTAAGCTGAGAGACATTAATGTAAATCGGGTAGCTGGCGATGCTGAGTTATTTGTTCAAATGCATAAGCGACTTCAATTAAAGTCCCCTCTTTCAATTTACCCGAAAACATCGATAAACCTATAGGGAGGTGGTGAAAATAGCCCATGGGCAAGGTAATATGCGGATAACCAGAAATCGCAGCAGCTGAAGCCGCAGAGCCTAAATGGTGATCACCCATTATCCAGTCTATTTTCCAAGCAGGACCTGTTGTTGGAGCAATAATAAGATCTAAATCATGTTGTTTCATGAGTAAATCAATGCCCTGCTCTTGCGTCATCATTTTAGCTGAACTTAGGGCTTGGCGATATTGAACATCAGATAATGGCCCTTTTGCTTGGGCTAATGCAAATAACTCTTGGCCAAAATAGGGCATTTCTGTGTCAGCATGTTGTTTGTTAAATGCCATTAATTCAGCCAATGATTTGGGCAACCCCTCGTTAGTATTAGCAAGGTAGCGATTTATTCCGTCCTTAAATTCGTACAATAACACTTCAAATTCAGTCTGGCTCCACTGGTGGGCGTTACTAAAGTTAGTATTATCAACAATAATGGCACCTTGAGATTTTAGCAGTGCAACAGCTTTAAAAAACAATTTATCAACACCTTTGTGATAACCTGTTAAATTTCTCGCAATACCAATACGCTTACCTTTAATTCCATCAAGCTTAAGGTGCGAAGAATAATCAATATGTGTAACCAAACCGGCACTGTCATTATCATCAAACTTTACCATAGCAGCTAATAATAACACGGCATTGGTCACATTATTTGCCATTGGGCCTGCGGTATCTTGGCTGTGAGCAATAGGAATAATCCCCTGACGACTCACTGTACCTAAGGTGGGTTTTATGCCAACAACGCCATTCATTGCTGCTGGGCAGGTAATTGAGCCATCGGTTTCGGTACCCACAGTTATCGTTGCAAAATTCGCTGCTGCCGCAACAGCTGAGCCAGAGCTTGAGCCGCAGGGGCTGCGCGTAATATCGTAAGGATTCTTAGTTTGTCCGTATAAACCACTCCAGCCACTTACCCCCTGAGTTGAACGAAAATTAGCCCATTCACTTAAATTTGTTTTACCTAAAATAATAGCGCCTGCAGCTTTTAGTTGTTGCACTAGAAAAGCATCCTCTTTTGGAAAGTGATTAGCTAATGCATGAGATCCCGCGGTGTTAGCCATACTATCAGCACTATCAATATTATCTTTAAGCAGAACAGGAATACCGTGCAATTCTCCTTTAAAACCGTGTTGAGCAAAATAATTATCAAGGTTTTTAGCCTCCGCAATTGCCTCAGGGTTCAACTGCACAACAGCATTTAGTTGATTGCCATTATCATCAAAGGCTTTTATCCGTTCTAAATAAAATGTTAACAGCGCCTCGCTGGTTATTTTTTGTTCCTGCATTTGCTTGTGAATTTCAGGTATCGTCATATCTTCAACTGGCTTAGCATATGCGATAGAAAAAGATACGAGTAGAGCTAATATTGAAAATGATATTTGATTTAAAACCATAATTTTTCTTGTTTATATTAAGTGTGTGAGAGGTAAAAGGTGAATACCCTTCAAATAAAAAAAGCATCATAAGTAAATATGATGCTTTACTAACTAGTTTGCCATATACCCTAGTGTTTATTCGTTGGGTTTATAGCCTTTAAGTGAGCTTAGAAAGTCATTTTTACGCCTGCGTAATATTGTCTTCCAATGCCATCATATAAGCTACCACCACTGTTTAAATTTGGCAGAGCTGGTGGCGTTTTATCAGCTACATTATCAACACCACCATAAATCGAGATATCTTCAGTAGCAAAGTAATTTAAATTAATACCGTGATAAGTATAAGCGCTGACTTTATTGTTAAACCAATCTGGGTATTGACCTTCAACAGCATTGTTATCAAAATCACTTTCACCAATATAATTTACGGTCCAACTTGCAGTAAAGTTATTCAGATTATAAACAGTCGTTAACAGGCCTCTAACTTTTGGGGTACCAACTTGACCGGCTTGCTCATCGATAATATCTGGAAACTCGATATTGGTTTGATATTGACGTTTATTAAGGTAAGTGCCTTTCAAACTAAAATTAAGATCCCCGTAGTCAGATAATGACAAACGATAATTAGTCTCTATGTCGGTACCTGAGGCACTAAAATTAGCAACATTTATTGATGTTGTCGCAACATTGATAATTTGATTATTAGCATCGCGCGTTACCAAATCACAGTACTTATAATCTAATACTGACGAGTCGACACAATTAGCTAAGATATCTGAGGCGCCATAGGTAGTTATAGCGTCGTCAATACTCATATCCCAGTAATCGATAGCAAAACTAAGATCATTTGATGGTCTTATAACGATTCCCACGGTAAGAGTTTCTGCTGTTTCAGGGCTTAAGTTTTCATTACCTTGTGTTTTAACACCGCGGGTACCAAAATCAGCACTGGATTGAAAATTTGGTTCAATTCCTAATGCCAAACAATTAGCCATACGGTTGGCAGGATTAATGCCATTACTTTGGTTATTTGCATGACATGGATCAACCATATTTTCACCCCCCACTTGTTCAGGAGCAAATAATTCAGTAATACTTGGCGCTCTGACAGCATGAGAGTATGTAGTACGTAAACGAACTTCTTCTATAACAGTCCAGTTGAGACCTGTTTTCCAAGTAGTATCCCCTCCAGTAATACTATTATCACTGTAACGAGCAGCTAACTCTAACTCTAGCACATCGATACCTGTTACCCCATCAACTAGCGGTATAAGTGTTTCGGCAAACACTTCAGCAACATTAAAGCTGCCTTTTGTTCGACCTAGGTAAGAATAACTTTCTATGTTGACTCCTGAAGTTGAGCCAACTTGCCCAGTGCCGACCACGGTTCCATCAGGCAAAGTTTGCGTAGTTTGTGTTAATGCATCAGGGTTACTATCTACCGATTCATCGCGATATTCCAAGCCCACAGCAAAATCAATAACGCCGGCATCTAATTCAAACAATTCACCGCTCACAGTAAAATTGGCAACCAGCTGCTCAATGTCCTCATTGGTTAGTAAATTGACACCGACAAAATCAAGTGCCTCAGCAGACGCTAAATTATTAATAGGGTTGAATGCTACACATCCATTACTTTGATCACGACATACTGCATTGCCATTACTATCTGCAACTGCATCTAACGCTTGATAATATTTTGATAGTAGTAAATCTTGATTATATATTTCACTTTTAGTTTGACCATATTGGAGATAAAAATCGTAATTATAATCACTGATAGTACCCTCTCCACCAAATAAAAATTGTGTGGTTTCTCGAGAAGTATCAGAGCGAACCCCCATTCCTACTACTGCTAAAGCAGCCTCATAGTTACCTCCTGCAGTAAGAGCATCTAACACAACTGGCGGGGCAAATGGGTTATCCAAGCGAATAGGGATCAAAGGGCCAAAGTTATCATCATGAAAAACACTGGCTTGACCAGAAGCAGCTGACTCAACTTTACCGTATTTTGCTTCAACAAAAATGCGATGGTCTTGCGATAAATCATAGCGGCCTCGTGCATTAAAAAGAAGTCGCTCGCTAGGTGTTTTCAAAGTACTTGACTCTGAAGTACGGAAGCCATCACCACCATCACAAGGCACTGTGGTACAGTTTATTCCTGCAACAAAAGGCCTCGTTTCACCTGTATTTCTATCTACTGTAAACGTGTCGTAACCACTTGGGCCAAAGGGGTTAATAGGGTCATCTGCAAAAATAGGATAAAAAGCATTACTGACCTGAGTAATCGGAATCGCTGGGAAGTTTCCTCCAAAAGGCGCAGGGTGATTACCATCAAATAGATAGTCAGCATTAGGAACATAAAATAGCCCTTCTTCACTTAGGGCCTGATAGCGCTCATCTTCCCTGAGAATTGCTTGACCTTCAAATATTGCAAATGCTGGTCGTTTGTTTGCATAATCTCTATCAGTCATGGCTATTTCTTGTTGATCAGAATACGCAATACTCATAGTAAAATTTCCTTTACCTTGAGCAAAATTACTACCCCAACTGAGTGATAAATCGCTTTTTTCGCCGTCACCTTCAGCACTTTGTCCATAAGAAGCGTCTAATTCGAATCCGTTAAAATCTTTTTTCATAATAAAGTTTACTACGCCAGTTACAGCATCTGCGCCATAAATGGCCGATGCGCCACCAGTAATAATTTCTAGTCGTTCAATAAGCGCAACAGGTATCATACTCATATCAACAGCAGCGCTTTGTGCACTGCCAGCAACATGGCGACGGCCATCAACTAGCACTAGTGTTCTTTCGATGCCTAAACCTCTGAGGTTAGCAAGCTCTAAACCAGCATTGTCAGTATTGCCACCATTTTGGAAATTAGTATTTCCCCCTGTTACCCCATCCATAAGTGCGGGTAACTTATTCATTAACTCACCAATATTTTTTACGCCAAACTGAGCTATTTCAGCCGCACCAATAATGGTGGTGGGGGTAGTCATTTGTGAGCTGTCGTGTTTGATACGAGATCCTGTTACAGCAATGCGCTCAATGGGGTCTTCTGACGATTGTTGTTCTGCTATTGCTGGCATTGCCATAGTGATGGTGGCAATGGCTAAACTCAATTTTGATAGTGAAAATTGCATTTTACTTCCTTCTACATGTTATGTTTTTTTAATTTTTATTTTAATTGGTAGTCGATTTTTATAATTAGATAGGGTGGATACTACACCTTAAAAACATATCTCAGATACAATCCAAGATTAACTCAGAGTACAGATGATATTTAACATGTAAAGATTAAATCAAATAAAATTGTTAAACTTTTGGAATCATTTTTTTACATTTGTGTAAAATCAAACAAAACTTATTTATAGAGGGGCTATAAATTTAACTCATATATTTTTCATGAAAAGTAAGTTATATTAGCGAGTTAATATTAAAAATAAGAATTTACTGTATGCCGTTACCACAGACAGAATTAAACGAGTTAGGCAACTTAGGAGAGTTGCTAAAGTCAACATTAGTTGCCATGATTGATGAGTTTCCAGTAAGCGTAAGATCCATTGGTGGTATGAGTGCGCATTTAGATTACAATCGTTCCAATTGTCAACGGTTGCTTAATGCAGTAAGCAATAAAAAACAAGGCCTTGAGGTTATTTGTTTATTACCTGGTCCTGCTAGCTTGTTGGATTTCTGCGAAAAATCTAGCAAATATCTAACAGCGCAAAAAACTGATAAACTGTCCCAGTTGGTCACAGAATTTCAACAAAAAATTAAATTTAATGCTAGAAGTCACAGTGAATTAAAGCGCTTATTATCTGAAAATAACAATACCCAAGAGCATCAATCAGTATTAACTCAGCAATCTAAACCTCAAAAATTATATGAAGCAGCAAAAGAGTTCATGGGTGCTTCCGTGGAAACCTTGTTCTGTAGTTATATCTTATCTTGTGAGTGTGAAGATAAATACTTGCAAGAGACGGCGATGATCTCAAAGCAAGGCAATGTGCATGAAAGTTATGCACCACCTTTTGTGCAATTTTATACTCACCCTCACCCAAATGACTTTTCTCAACCCAGTAAAATAACGGCTCAATCACTCACTAAAAAGCAAGGTTTTAACATAGGTATTGTTGAAGAATACTCTACAACGGGTTTATTTGAAGCTTATACCAGTTACTCCCCCAGTAATTCAGGTATCGTGTTTGACAACTTTACAGATAATAAGCCTTTTAATGCCACTTTTTTGTTTGATAACCCTGATGAATTAGCAAATCCCATAACCCATCACAGCCACTGTAGTTCAACCAGTATTTCAATTCGTAACCCCACCAAAAAGTTAGTGATGTTAGTGTTTCTTGAAAAATCAATTGATATGCGCAGTAGTGTCAACGTTGGTTGTTATCAAGGAAATCAGAAAGTTGATGATGGTAATTTGAAAGCTGCAGACATGTGGACAGAGCGTTTACCTTGTTTTCCTGATTTAAAAGTGATTAATTTGAACTCACCAGAAATTTCATCGGCAAGTGAACTCAATGTTGTTGAACTTACTGATTACCAATTTAATTATGCTCGATTAAATAAACAAAATTTTGTGTGCTATATGATGGAAATTGATTACCCTATTTGGTCTTCCACTTACCGTATCTACTTTGAACATAGCTGATTAATAGGGCTTTAAAGTGCAATGCTGGCTTTGTTTGGTTTTACCCCTAAGGTAGCGATGTCAATAATCCAAGTAGCGCAATTAGCTTTCAGTTTTTATCAGCTACCCCACTATATTAGGCTTTTGTAGTATTAATTAGTTTGCGTAAATAAGAAACCGTTCATTTTTAGTTTTTTCAATTTCTAATAATTTATCAATATGGTGTTGTTCAAGTTGCGTTCCCTTCGTTAGCATAGGGTGTTTATCACTGTTTAATATATCTTTAGTTAGTACCATGCCTTCGAGTAAATCCCCTGTATTGAGGAGAAAATCAACTTTACCCTCCACAGAACTCGGCATCTCAGTAAGAATAGCTAGGTACTGGTTAACGATCATTGGATCAAGTACTGATTTAGCAAGTTCTTTTAATCGATGCTTTGCTTCAGTTGTTGACAAGCTTATTGCACATTGCCGGCCATTAATTAAATTATCATATAGTGATACGACAGCAATGATTCGAGATCCTAGCGGTATTTCATGTTCAACATGCCCACTTAATTGTTCAACCTTATTAACACTTTGTGGAATGCTTTTAATTATTTCAGCAACAAAAGCAAGTTGTTCGACATTTTTTAAAAGCGAATAACTCTTCTGGTAAAAACCACTGTACAGTTTTCTTTCTTGCTGATTCATGTCATCAATGGCTTTATTAAGTAGTTCTTGATCGAGAGCTATTTTACCTGTTTCATATAACAATCCTGCTATGTAAATTTGAAAAATAGTGAGTTTGCTACAAGCGTGTTGTTCAGCGATAAGTCTAGCATGAGCAGCTACACGTAAATTATGGCCAGTATTGTCTTTTGTGTGTAGCCGGATTGTTTCAGCATAAATATCAATGAACGTCGAAAAAGTTTTTTTAAGCCTCACAAAACCATTCGCTTCACGACTTGAGATTTGTTGTAATTTTTTTTGAGTTTCGTTGGTTTCAAGCTCAAGAGAGCTATTTATTAATGAGAGCTCAGCATTTTTAGCTAAATTCACTTTAAGTAATTGAAGGGTTTTCTTCTCATGCCGATACAACTCATAAGCATCAGTTAGTTCGGTAATTAATTCTTGATTATCCCAAGGCTTGGCAAAATAATGAGATATCTTTCCTTCATTAACGGCAGTTACCGTTAATTTGACATCGGCATGGCCCGTAAGTAAAAAACGTTTACAAGCTGGGTTTATATCAATTATTTTTCCTAGAAATGTTGCGCCATCCATAATTGGCATTCGCATATCAGTAATAACTAATGGGATATGGGGGTTTTCTTCGTAACAGCTTAACGCTTCGTTAGGATCTGAAAATAAATACAATTGAAAATGTTTTCTTAACACGCGATTCAAGGCATTTAATACTTCTTTTTCATCATCAAGTATGAGTAAAGATGCTTTTTCCATTAATTTTTTTATCCTAAATGATATTGAACATTAAATTGATTCATAAAACAATGTTACCTGTATTGTTTCTCTTTCGACTTTGTAAATAAAGACGCAAAGTGCAAAAAAGACCTATGAATTTGCAATTATCATCTATAATTAGGGTATTAATTGATGAAATGGCACTTAATATGGACATTATCAACAACACTTATCAGTTACCAACCTTATTACTCATTGATGACGACAATAATATATTACAAGCCTTAAAAAGAGCATTACATAATATTAAGGCCAATGTTGTTGGTTTTCAATCTCCAATTCAAGCCCTTGAATATTGTCAAACTAATGAACCGAATGTGGTGATATCAGATCAACATATGCCAGAATTAAATGGTTGTGAACTATTAGCGCAAATTAAAAGCCTTTGGCCAAACTCGCAACGTATTATTTTATCAGCTCACCAAGACTTTGATATCATTTCTGCTGCTTTTAGTGCAGGCATAGTTGAAAAATATATTTGTAAGCCATGGATTAATAAGGAATTGAAGTTTGTAGTAAATAAGGCGCTTTGTCGTAATGAGCCTGCAATCAATGAAAATGATAAAGTAAACTTAGTCTCTAGTTTACTTAATTTTCATGGTATTATTGCAGAAGACGAGAGTATGCATGCATTATTTGAGAGTATCAAACATGCTTCGAGTACCAATGCTCCAATTTTTATTACGGGTGAAACAGGTACTGGTAAAGAATTAGTCGCAAAAGCCTGCCATGCTGAAAGTTATCACAACGAATACCCTTTTGTTGCAGTTAATTGTGCTAATTTTTCTGAAAACTTGATTGAATCGCAATTATTTGGTCATATCAAAGGTGCATTCACTGGGGCAATATCCAATCAAGAGGGACTATTTGCTGCAGCGAAACGAGGCAGCTTATTTTTAGATGAAATAACAACGTTATCTAAACCGTTACAAGCCAAATTATTGCGAGTCGTTCAAGAACGAGAATTTTCGCCTTTAGGCACAAACGAAGTATTAAAGTTTGAAGCTCAAATTATTTCTGCTTCTTCAAATTCAATCAGTAATGCGGTTATTGAAGGCCAATTTAGAGAAGATTTATATTATCGATTGAATGTTATCACGATGTCGTTACCACCATTAAGAGAGCGAGGTGGAGACCTCATTCACCTAGCAAGCTTCTTTTTAAAAAAATATAGTCGTATTGAAAAAAAGTGCTTCAAAAAGTTTTCTCGCAACGCACTGCAAATTCTTTGCTCGCATAATTGGCCAGGTAATATTCGGCAATTAGAAAATGTGATACATGGTATGGTTATTTTAAATAGTGGCGAAAAAATAACCTCAGAAATGGTTATAAAGTCGTTATCTACTACCGTCAAAAATTATAATGCAATTCAACCTTTTTCAAATAAACCGATAACTGATACAAAAACTTCAATTTCAGCGCCAATCAAAAAAGAAGGCACTCATTCAGGCAATGAATATGAGCGGGATGAAGCGAGTAATGAACATGAAATTAAGCCTTTATGGCAAGTTGAAAAAAATGCTATTGAAGCTGCTATATTGCAATGTCACGGCAATATTCCTAAAGCTGCTGCAATGTTAGAGGTAAGCCCATCAACCATTTACCGTAAAAAGCTCGATTGGTAGTGCCCTATAAGTTTTTATTAAGGCCAAGCAAGTTGTGACTAGTTAAGAACTAGTTAGGAATTAGTTAAAAAGTAGTGAGGTTAAAACCCATCACAAAGTTTAAAGTGACACTAAAAATAATGCTCAAATTTGTCCCAAAGACCTAATGAAGTATTAGGAAAAAAATCAAGCCCAAGCCAAGATTTAATGAGGTATAGTAAGAAAAAAACACAGGCAATAACAATTAAGCCAATAAAAAACACCATAATTAAAAACAGAGTAAACCCAATAAAACGCTCGGATTGTAAAAGTTGCCTTTTGTTGGTTCCTGCAAGAAAAACTAGATAGAAACTCCAAGGTAAAAAAGGTATTGCTAATGTTGGCCTAAAATCAACTTTGTGTTGTT
>JBELHN010000048.1:0-1066 GCA_042091395.1 Colwellia sp. | reverse complement strand
CTTGAATTGATTGTATACAACATTTGTCGTCAATATAAATAAAGCTAATCTCAGCTAAGCTAAGAAAAACTAAGCAAATAAAATAAGTATTTTTTATTACTCATGAAATGTTAATGCTTAATTGTTTTTCTTCCAAAATTTAGCATAGCAAACTTTTCAAGCTTATTATAAATGGTTTGTGGTAAAAATTTTAACCAAGCACAAGCTAATGTGACTAAGGTTCGGCTAGGCTCTTGAAACAAAATTCTATAATTGCAATATATTGCCTGATGGATCAACTTAAATGCGGTAAATTTACTTGTAGACTGCACTGCTCTTCTGGCTAAATACCTGAGTTGGTAAGCTTTAGCTAAGCTATAAAACTGTTTAAAAAACCTAGGATGAGACGCTTCATTTAATTTCACGGCATGTTGCCAACTGGCAAATTGTTTGTCTAAATCTGCAGATAACCCAGTGTCATTTACACGGTAATAAGTTAATGGTTGGCTAATACCTTCAAATTGCCATTGCGTATTGAGTGCCAGTCGAGTCCAAAGTTCAATGTCTTCCGACTGTTTTAACGTTTCATCAAAATACATACGCCGATATTTATCTTTATTCACACCAAAATAGCCTACCTCAGAAAGCACTGATCGTCTAATAACCGGTGATGAGCCGTTGCCAATTGGATTACGACAAAATATATGTTGGCTTGTAATGCCTTTCAATCGTGGAAATTGCCCTACTCCTAACAATCCCCCTTCTTCATTAATAAATAAAGACGGGCAATAACTAATGCCTACTTTGGGGTTAGCATTTAAGTGTTGAATATGTTTGTTTAGTTTATCTACTGCCCAATAGTCATCGGCATCTAAAAAGGCAATATAAATACCTCTTGCAGCTTCTATACCTGTATTTCTGGCTCCCGATAAACCTCTATTAGCCTGTCGAATAATACGAATACGCGGATCGTTAAATTGATTAACTACACCTAGGGTATTGTCACTACAACCATCATCGACGAGTATCAACTCAAAATGATGATAACTTTGATTTAACACGCTCAAAATACTCTGCTCTATATACC
>JBELHN010000047.1:0-25502 GCA_042091395.1 Colwellia sp. | reverse complement strand
AAATGTCGTTAAAATCGCGGCTTGTCCAGCCATCATCAGTTATGATGGGAAAAGTTACAGCGGGGACTTTTTGACCAGTGATATCAGTAAACATAACGAGTTCCTTATGGGTAAAGTAAATACTAAGTTAAATCTAGCTAAACCTTAATAAAATAGAGTGACGTTATTATGATAGCTTAAGTTTTTATTGTAAAACTTATTGAATCTATTGTTTTGATAGGTTTTGACTATTTATGTGTTTTAGCTATGCTAGGTTTGCGTCATTGATTGGTTTAAGTGATGACTGTTTTCAACCAAGCTAACGTTGAGGCATCGAAAATTTGTTAACTATTTAGAAGGATTGGTTGTTTTTTGCTTGGTTAGATTGCTCATTGAATTTATTGGCAGCTTTTAACCCACTCCCTGATTATTCTTAACATCAGTTAGTTTAGTTATTCTTAGTTTTTCAAATAAGCGTTCTTAAATCACGGTATTTAGGGTTGTATTAGAGCCTTGCTTGACTTGTTAGTTTGTCTTTACGCCTAACAGATTATTAAATTTACAGCTTGTATATACAATTGGCATGCAAGTACGTATTCTATTGTGAGCTTATGTGACTAGGCTATATGTCTAGGTTAAGCGACTAGTTAAAGTAGCTAGGCTTTTTTGAGAGTAAGCTAGTTTGATGGCTCACTATTAAAAACGACGCAATTAAAAGCTAAGCTTTATAAAAGAAAACTCTAGTCAGTGTTTAAAAATAATGTGACACAGCGAGGTATGGCATGAATGAAAGTTATGATTTAGTCACAGGTAATATTGGTGTGTTAATTAGCATGCCGCATAATGGTCAGTTAATTCCTGATGAAATTGCGCAAACCATGACCGAACAAGGGCAACAAGTCGCTGATACCGACTGGTACATGGACAAGCTGTATGATTTTGCTCAAGATCTAGGTGCTGCTGTGATTAAACCTAAATACAGTCGTTATGTTATTGACCTAAATAGAAATATTGATGGCGTTAATTTATATCCCGGCGCTAATAGTACGGAATTGTGTCCGACCACAGCGTTTGATTTATCGCCACTCTACAAACTAGGGCAAGAGCCTGATGACACCGAAATTCAACGAAGAATCACTTTATATTGGCAACCATACCACCGAGCATTACGAGATACTCTAGCGCAAATGAAAACTAAATTTGGCAAGGTGGTGTTATTGGATGCTCATTCTATTTTATCAAAAGTGCCACGTTTTTTTGAAGGGCAGTTGCCTGATTTTAACTTTGGTAGTGCAAATGGAGCCAGTTGCAGTGAAGAATTAATGACTGACATTATGCAACTTGAGTTATCACCATATTCCAGCGTTGTTAATGGTCGCTTTAAAGGCGGTTTTATTACTAGAGGTTTTGGTAAACCAGAAGAAAACATCCATGCGGTGCAATTAGAGTTATCACAACATACTTATATGGATGAACCAAGTAGCCACTACAATAATGATAAAGCAAGTCAGGTAAAAATTAAGCTCAAAGCTTTTGTACAATGTTTGGCTGATTACGCTCAACAATAGTAATACTGTCCAAACAAAGAGTAAGGGTAACGTAGGCAAGATGAAATTATACGCAGAGAATATTTTATTAAATGATGGTTGGGCCACTCAGCAAACAATTACCATTGAACAGGGGGTTATTACTGCAATAACCGCAGGCAAGGCTGATGACGCAGAAGTTGCCACTGGCGCGGTAATTCCCGGTATGGTTAATTGTCACTCGCATGCTTTTCAACGGGCGTTTGCTGGTTTTAGTGAGCAAGGCAGTGAAGGCCAAGATAGTTTCTGGACATGGCGTAAAATCATGTATCAATTTCTTGCTCAGTTAACTGAAGTCGATGCAAAGAGTATCGCCACACAACTATACATTGAAATGCTGAAAATGGGTTATACCCGCGTTGCTGAATTTCATTACCTTCATCATGATATTGATGGCTGTACCTATAAAAACAATAGCGCAAACTTAGCTACTATGGCTCACGCTATTTTTGATGCGGCAAAGGAATCAGGCATTGGTTTAACGCTGTTGCCAGTTTTATATCAACACAGTGGTTTTGGCAAGAAAGCTGCGACAGAAGGGCAAAAACGTTTTATAAATTCAACCGAGCAGTTTAATCAGTTAGTGAGCGATTGCTTCGCCTTAAGCGCAAGCTTTTCAAACAGCAATGTTGGTATTGCCCCGCACTCTTTACGTGCCGTGGATAAAACTTCATTGCTTTGTGCTGTTAAGCACGTTCGCCAGCTTGATGGGCAGGCGCCAATTCATATTCATATTGCTGAGCAGCAACAAGAAGTAGATGATTGTTTGGCATATTACGGCAAAAGACCAGTGCAGTGGTTGCTTGACAATGTCACTTTAGATCGCCACTGGTGTTTAATTCATGCCACACATATTAATCAATCTGAAAGGCAGGGGATGATTGCCGCTAAAGCCATTGCCGGTATATGTCCAACGACAGAAGCGAATTTAGGGGATGGTATTTTTCCTACCACTGAGTTTTTGGCAGAGCAGGGCACAATAGCTATTGGCTCGGATAGCCACATTTCAGTGAACCCCATTGAGGAGTTACGTTGGCTCGAGTATGCTCAGCGACTTATTAAGCAACAGCGAGCTATTTTAGCCAATGAGCATGAGGCTTCAGTTGGGCAAAACTTATGGCAACAGGCGGCTCTGGGTGGCGCGCAAAGCACCAACAGCAATACCGGTTGTTTAGCTGTTGGTAAACAAGCTGATTTATTAGTACTTAATAGCGAACATACCAAGTTGTTTGCTAACGCACCCAGGCACATACTTGATAGTATGATTTTTGCTAGCCAGCAAAACCCAGTACATGATGTGATGGTTAATGGTGTGTGGCATATTCGCGCAGGTCAACATGCTCAGCAGCAGAACGCTAGCCGTGCATTTGCCGAGCTATTGCAAAGGTTAAAGCCTTCTTAAACCAGATAAACGAACTAAAGCATACTTGAATAACGACTGATGGTTTCACACACTTTTTTTTCATTGTTAATATGAAAAACAATATCGCGTTTATTGGTTTGACAAATACTAAAATAAAACTCTTTTACATTGACACGGGAAGCCGATATTTTTTTCAAACGTTCGACTTCTTTATTTGAAAAACTGCCAAGATCATTGGCCAAGTCGTCATAAATTTTATCAGCTTTAAGTTGTAATTTAGTGTCTGTTAGCTCATCAAAGTGACCCAATAATACCTGCTTTTGTTCATTAAAAAAATTTGTCACTTTCTCATTGGGGTAAAAATGCAAATATACTGACGCAGCAACGATTAAAAATAATAAATGCTTCATAATATGACATATAATAGATAACGTATTATTATTTTATCTTAATTGCCGGTTATTAGACAATGTATTGTTAGCTATTGTCTATTTTTCTTAATAAAATTAGCGTTCCTGAGTTAATAGCTAATACCTCATCATTCATTATTTACTGTTTATTAAGGATTTATCGTGAGAGCAAACGACCAATCATCCTCAAGTACTCAGCCTAACAAGGCCAGTGTGCAGCAGCATATCCCCATTAAAAATATTAAAATTCATGGTAATAAAAATACCGGCAAGGAGCGTTACAAGCCAGGTGATCAAATTTATGTAAGAAAAGTGTCTGGTTTTTTTCAACGCTTACGCCAGCGCATGAACCTGGTGTATTTTGCCTTTTTTTTGATTGTGCCTTGGCTGCAATTTAATGGTCAGCAAGCGGTATTGTTTAATATCAGTGAACAACGTTTTACGCTATGGAGTTTAACGTTATGGCCGCAAGATTTAACGTTATTAGCTTGGTTATTTATTTTAGCGGCATTTTTACTGTTTTTTGTGACCACCTTTGTTGGTCGAGTATGGTGCGGTTACATGTGCCCCCAAACTGTATGGACGTTTATTTTTATTTGGTTTGAAGAAAAAATAGAGGGTACTGCTAACCAGCGCCGTAAATTAGATCAACAACCGAACAATGCTAATAAAGTCATACGTAAATTAACCAAGCATGGTGCTTGGCTGCTCTTTTCATTGTTAACCGCTATGACATTTGCCGGTTACTTTTCACCCATGCAAGACTTAGTTGTGAATGTGTTAACACTGGAAACAAGTGTGACCATGGCCGCTATTTTGGCCTTTTTTACGCTAGCAACCTACGGTAATGCTGGTTGGATGCGAGAAACAATGTGCCTGCATATGTGTCCCTATGCGCGTTTTCAATCAGCGATGTTCGATAAAGATACGGTTACCGTAACCTATGACTATAAACGTGGTGAAAGTCGAGGCGCACGAGGGCGTAAACAAGATCATAAAGCCTTAGGCTTGGGTGACTGTATAGACTGTAATTTATGTGTTGATGTATGTCCAACGGGTATAGATATTCGTAATGGTTTACAGTACGAGTGCATTAACTGTGGTGCTTGTGCTGATGCGTGTAATGGTGTGATGGATAAAATGCGTTATCCACAAGGATTGATTCGCTACACCACTGAACATGAACTGCAAGGAAAAAAAGTCGATAAAGTTCGCTCTAAACTCATTGGTTATGCCTTATTATTAGTCATAATGAGTTCTATGCTTATCTTGGAAATTGTTAACAGAGTACCTTTATCGTTAGACATTAGCCGAGACAGAACAGAGCTAGCTAAAGAAAACTTTAATGGCGATATTGAGAATGTTTATACCTTAAAAATTCTTAACATGTCGCAGACCGATAATACTTACAGGTTATCTGTAAAAGGTATTGAAAATACTAAATGGCATGGCAAGCAACAAGTCACAGTTAAAGCGGCAACTGTCTATACCTTGCCCATTAGTGTTTCTGTGGACCCTTATGAACTGGAACAATACATGACAGATATTATTTTTACAGCTGAGCAAGTGGGCTCTGATACCGAGGTAAAAATCGAGCAAGAAAGCCGATTTTTTAATAAACGTTAATGGCTTCTTTCGATTTTAGTGCGTTAACGCCAGACCTTATTATTGATGGTCTTGAAAGTGCTGGTTTTACCGTTGATAGCGGTCTGTTAGCACTCAATAGTTATGAAAATCGTGTTTATCAATTTCATGACGATAAGTTAGTTAAATATGTGACTAAGTTCTATCGGCCACAACGTTGGCAACTTGATAAAATATACGAAGAACATCAGTTTGCCTTTGAACTAGCAGCACAAGAATTACCGATTGTTGCCCCCTTAAAAATCAATGGCAAAAGTTTATTTGAATATCAAGGCTATTATTTTACAGTGTTTCCGTGTCGAGGCGGGCGCATTTTTGAAGTTGACAATCTTGACCAGCTAGAGTGGATGGGACGTTTTATTGGTCGTATTCATGCCGTGTCATCTCAAGCCAACTTTCAGTACCGGCCTAGCTTTAATACCGATGAGTTGTTATTACAGGCACGGGAAACTATTTTACACTCTAATTATGTACCTCGTGGGCTATTAACCGCTTTTACAGCCATTTTAGAGCAAGTCATTAATTTGGCGGCAGCGCAATATTTACCGGCCAAAACGATGACACAAATTCGCTTACATGGCGACTGCCATGCGGGTAATATTCTTTGGCGTGACGAAGGCCCGCACTTTGTCGATTTAGACGATTGTCGGACTGGCCCAGCTATTCAAGATTTATGGATGATGCTCTCTGGCGACAGGCAGCAACAATTGTTACAGCTTGATACATTATTAATGGGCTATGACGAGTTCTTTACATTTGAAACTGATCAACTTATCTTGATAGAATCACTAAGAACAATGCGATTGGTTAATTATATGGCTTGGTTATGTAAGCGCTGGCAAGATCCCGCTTTTCCACAAAGCTTTCCTTGGTTTAATACGGAAAAGTATTGGGAGCAACAAATATTGATCCTTAAAGAGCAAATGTCAGCATTACAACAACCACCTCTGAGTTTGAATAACTTTTAGCGATACAGGCATCAAAAAATTGATGTTATTAAGCAAATTACTTTAGGAAATATTTATGAACAAACTATTAAAATCTCTTTTTTTATTGCCTATGTTGGCTTTGTCTGTCGCTGCTTCAGCAGCCCAATATACTGAGGGCAATCAATACACTAAAGTAAATGAAACCGCCACTAAGAAGAAAGAGGTCAGAGAATACTTTTCCGTATATTGTGGTCATTGTTTTAAGTTTGAGCCTATTATGCATGGCTTAAAAAAGAGTTTACCTGCAGATGCCACGTTTGAACGTAATCATGTTGACTTTTTACGTGCCGCCAGCCCAAAAGTTCAACAAATGATTACCAAAGCGGTTGCTGCAGCAGATCAATTTGACAATACCGATAAGCTAATTGGTGCCATATTCAATTACATACATGTACAAAGAGCAGTAATTACCTCTGAAAAAGATTTACGTAATATTTTCGTATTAAATGGTGCTGACGGTGAAAAGTTTGATAAATTAATGAAAAGCTTTACCGTTAACGCACAAGCTAAATCAATGAAAAAAAATCAAGATACCATGAGTGCTAAACGTGTTTTGACTGGTGTACCTACTATTATCGTTAACGGTAAATATAAAATTGATGCGACTAAATTGGATCGTAATAACATTGAACAAGATTACCAAAATTTAGTTAAATACCTTTTAGAGTTAGACTCTTAATAGTCGTTAGGTAAAATTTTTTACGCAATATCCTAATAAAATTGGGTTAATAAAAAGCCGACTCTATTGAAGTGTCGGCTTTTTTTTACTTTTTAACTTGCACAGCTCAATAAAAATTGACTGTTTTGTATGGATTCAGTCTTAACTAATCAGTGTTGCCACTGCAAATAAAGGCGTTAATTTTCTAGTTCTAAAATTTTAACTTGTTTCTTGATTGCATTACCTTGGCGATAAATTTTAAAGGTTAGCACCGTATTAGGTGGTGTTTCAGCAATAATATCTAACGCGTGATTAACACTGGTAATTAACTCATCACCAATTTGATAAACAATATCACCAGTTTTTAAGCCTGCTGTGTGGGCTGGGGTACCAAGGGTCACTTCGTCAAGGATAAAGCCTTTTAGATTATTATCATAACTATTGGTGCTAATCCCTAACCAGCCTCTGACAACTTTGCCATTTTCAATAATCTGTTGCATAACTTTATAAGCAAGCTGATAAGGTACAGCAAAGAAAATTCCCTGTATTGGCAACACGGGGTTTGATTGCGTAAATTTTCTTGAGTTAATGCCTACTAGTGTGCCATTACTATTGATCAGGGCGCCGCCAGAGTTGCCCTCATTAATGGCTGCATCCATTTGTAAAAACTGTAAATAACTTGTAGTACTCAGACCATTTCGGCCGGTGGCACTAATAATACCTTGAGTTACTGTTTGCCCCAAATTGAGGGGATTACCTATGGCTAACACAATATCCCCTACCAATGAGGTTTGTTGTGGTTTTTGAGGGATAACAGGCAAGTTACTTGCTTCAACTTTTAACACAGCTAAATCGGTATGCTTGTCAAAACCTATTAGTTCAGCAGAGTATAATTCACCGCTTTGTAATAGTACTTTGATAATGTCGGCTTGGCGTATTACGTGCAAGTTAGTTAATATATAACCGCTAGCATCCATGATCACCCCCGAACCTAAACGAGCACTTTTACGGGGCTTACGTCCGTACTGTGGGTTCACTTCAATTTTTTCTGAATAAATGTTTACTACAGCAGGGCTAGCGATACTGACCGCTTTAGCATAAGAGAGCGGAGCTTGTTTAGTTTGACTTTCTTGTACAATATTATTGATTAAGCTTGAGTTTAAGCCGGGAATTAAACCAGGCACGACGAGAAGTAGTATAACAGCCAAAAGTACACCGTAACTAATTGCCGTAATGAGGTATTTAAATCCAGATAAAATATTCAAAATTAACCTTATGTTTAATCTTTTTGTGGTTTTAGTATAAACAAAAAAACTGACAACATTGAGTGAAATGATGGTTTAAACTCAGTGTTGTCAGTTTGTATTATTCCGTTAAACTGTCATTGTATCGTTTGTTGGGAAATCAATTAACGTATCATAATGTACTGTGAGTGATCATCCCTGATGATATTTAACGCAAGTACCCCAGTCTTGTCTTTAAGGAACTTACGTAATTGTGAGATGGTTTTGATACGAGTACGATTAACCCCAGTAATTTTGTCGCCTGCTTTGAGTCCGGCAAGTTGCGCAGGTGAGCCTTGTGCAACCTCTTCAATGATGATGGCTTGTTGTTTACTATCATTTTTTAATTCAGCGCCGCCAAGCATGCGATGAATCTCTTCAGAAGCAATATCATTACTTTCATCTTTTTTTAATTTAACCGTAAAGTATTCTTTATCGCCATCTCTAATAACCGTTAGTTTGACTTTTTTGTTGATGCCAATAGATCCAATCTTAGCCCGTAATTCGAGGAAACTTTTGATCGGTTTGCCATTCATTGCGACAATCACGTCACCAGGCTTTATACCGGCATCATCAGCGGCCGAATCAGGTACAACCTGTTCAATAAAGCTACCTTGACTGATATCAAGTTCCATCGCCTTGGCTATTTCAGAGGTCACCGTGCGGCCAATAACACCTAGTAGACCTCTAGATACTTCACCAAATTCAATGATTTGTTTTACCAAGTTATCCATCATATTACTGGGAATAGCGAAACCAATACCAACATTACCCCCACTTGGGCCTATAATGGCGGTATTAATACCAATAAGCTCACCACGCAAGTTAACTAGGGCGCCACCAGAATTACCACTATTGATTGCAGCGTCGGTTTGAATGAAATCTTCGTATTGTTCAATGTTTAAATTATTGCGACCCAATGCACTAACAATACCTGAGGTAACTGTTTGCCCTAAGCCAAATGGGCTACCGATAGCGATGCTAAAATCACCCACTCTAAGTTTATCTGAATCAGCTAACTTGATTTCATGTAAATTATCAGAGTCTATTTGCAGAAGCGCTATATCGCTTTTTGCATCACTCCCTAATTTTTTAGCTTCGAGTTGACGACCATCTTTTAGAGTAATCATTATTTTATCAGCATTTTCAATAACATGATTATTAGTAACTATGTAGCCTTCGTCACTATCAATGATCACGCCTGAGCCCAAACCTCTAAAAGGTCTTTGCTGACTTTGATTGGGGTTTCTTTCTGGATTACCAAAAAAGAATTTAAATGCATCAGGTATATTTTGTTGGGCAACTTTTTGTGTACCTACAACTGAAATACTAACGACGGCAGGGGTCACATGTTCTAGCATAGGCGCTAAGCTTGGCATAACTTGACCGTCAACTTGACTCGGCCAATTGGCAACGGCGGGTGCACTTGCCAGTATAAAAGTTGAGGAAAGTAAAGCAGCGCTAATAAGTAATGATAGGCTAGATGATTTTTTCATGGTTATAATTTCTCCGAGACTAAAATTGTATATTCATGCAAAACTAAAGACATACATAAACGAATAAACAGATAATTTTAAAAAATACGCTAAAATAGACCGACCCTAAAATATTAAGTTCCGTAATTTAAGTAACGAACTAGTCAACAGTTGTAACCTTTTGTTTCTGATCTGCAAATAAACCACTGGGGTTATCTGAGTAATCAAGGGGAGCCTCAGTAATACCTTCATTTATCTCAGTGGCTCTTTTTTGATGACGAAGTGCTGCGGTTTGCGCCAGCTGTTGTTGCGTCTCAGCTGAAAAGAATGGCATACCCTCGACTTCAGCCGTAGTAGCCTGTTGCAGTAATTCAGTACTTTCTTGCATTTGTTTCATAGCTGTTTGACAAGTATTATTCATCTGCTCAAGTAATTTAGCTGAGTTCGCTAGATGTTCGGCAACATCAAGTTTGTATTGGTCTAATGCTGCTTCACTTTTTTGAGCTTGGTCGACTAGTTTGCGCTGTTCTTGGCTAGTGCTAGAAAGAAGTCGTGTTGCAAAAAAACCAGCAATGGTGCCGATAACAAAAATAATCAGGGCTATAACTACATTCATAGGAAATACCTTACCTTTTCAAAAAAATAAAATTTTAATGCGACTGTTGTGGTTAATGCATACTGCAAAGTAAATAGCGACAAAATAGTGAGCAACTTTGCTTTTTTTACAACAATTTACCACAGTGTAATAGGTTATAAGTCTCTATTCACAGGGCATGCTCATAGTTTATACTAACACCTAAACTTTTCGTTTAATTAACATATCTAGGCGAAAAACTATTTTTCAAGTGTCTGCGTATGTATTAATGAGCAATACCATAACTATAGGCTTTCAATGATTAAACTTTCCCCTATTGATAAGTATAAACAAGATTTAAGTAGAGATGATTTTCTTTTTGATGCGGCGCAAGAAAATGCCGTTAAACATTTACAGCGGTTATACGAAGATTTTCAACATAAACCATTAGCTATATCAGGCTTTAAAAAAGTCCTTAACCGCTGGAAAAAGGTTTATAAAAAACAAACCCCAGAGCCTATTAAGGGGTTATATTTTTGGGGAGGAGTGGGGCGAGGAAAAACTTATCTTGTAGACACTTTTTTTGATAGTTTACCGTTTACCAACAAGACTCGTGTTCATTTCCATCGCTTTATGCACCGCGTTCATCAAGAGATGAAAAGCTTGTCAGGTAAGTCTGATCCATTAAAAATTATTGCTAAAAAGTTTGCTGATGAAACACAAATTATTTGTTTTGATGAGTTTTTTGTCTCTGATATCACAGATGCGATGATTTTAGGTACCTTATTTGAAGAACTTTTTGCCCATAATGTTACCCTAGTGGCGACGTCAAATATTATCCCCGATGAACTTTACCGCAATGGCTTACAACGAGAACGCTTTTTGCCGGCCATTAAACTGATCAACAAACACACTGTTATCGTTAATGTTGATAGCGGTGTTGATTATCGGTTACGCACCTTAACGCAAGCTGAAATATTTCATTACCCTCTAGATAAAAAAGCAGAACAAAACCTTAGGCATTATTTTAAACAACTTGCCAATGACGAGGGAAAAGTCGGGCACAGTATTGAAATTCATAATCGGCCTCTGTCTACTATTTTAGTGAGTGAGGGGATCGTATATTTTGATTTTTCAGTACTGTGTGAAAGCGCTAGAAGTCAAGGAGATTACATGGAAATTAGCCAACTTTACCACACGGTTCTCATGGCTAATGTAAAACAAATGGGTCCTGATACAGATGATACTACTCGCCGTTTTATTGCCCTCGTTGACGAGTTTTATGAACGTAATGTTAAATTGATAATGTCAGCCGAGATGGCATTAGAGTCACTTTACAGTGGCGGTCGTTTAGCGTTTGAATTCAAGCGCTGCTTAAGCCGCTTACAGGAAATGCAATCTCATGATTATTTAGCAAGTGAGCACTTACCTTAATTTAATCTAATGTATTTAAAGATTTGTTTGTTAATACATAGCTTATGTTCTTAGCCAATGAGGAATCAATCTGGCTTTAACCCTACTTTATTATTTATTTGAGGTTGGTAACTATAGCTGTTCAATAGCCAATAAAGAAAAACACAACAAAATAGAAACACTGAAATATAAGCTTATGAGGCGATGACCTAGCAGCATTCGCCTCATTTTTATTGTTAATAAAGTAAAGTATATAGCTTGCGTCTAAACTCTGTCGCTAAAGGATCGCCTTCGGGTAAAGCCTTTAGTACATCAAGGAATAAGGTTTTACTTTTTGATTTGGTTGCCTCGTCACCTGCTTGAACTAACTTAAATAAAATTGTCAACGCTTCTTGTTGGCGATTTACTTGACTGTACTGTGTAGCTAGCTGTTGGCTAATATTGATATCGTCAGGCTTAGCATTTAATTGCGCTTCTAATGCTTGAATCTCTGGCGAATTTTTGGCTTCTTCAGCTAACTCAAGCTTTGCCATTAATGCCTCATATTGACTGTCTTGGTCAACCATCATTACGCTAGCTAATAATGCTTTCGCTTCTGAAGTTTTCCCCATTTGTAAATAAACATCACTTAGCGTTAATTTAATATCAGCACGTTCACTATCTATTTGGTATGCCTCACTGATAGCCTTGTATGCTGCTGATAAGTCATTATTTGCTAATGCTGTTATGGTTTGAGTTAATAACAAATCTTCAGCTTTGGGTAAATGCTTCTCTAAAAATGTAGCAACACTTTTGTCGTCTTGAGGGCCCGAAATACCATCTAGCGGTTGCGCGTCTTTAAGTAAGATAGCGGTTGGTAAACCTTGTATGCCAAATTGCTGAGCAATTTGGCCTTGGCTTTCGCAGTCTATGGTAACTAGGCTAATATACTCATTAAAATTTGCTAGCTTTGTTGCTAACTTATCTCTTAAATCGATGCTTTCAGGCACTTGCTGGGCCCAAAAACTGACGAGCACTAATTTATTTTTTGACTCATCTACCAAGTCTTGTTGAAAGTTATCTAAAGTAATTGCAATCATATCTCTCTCAAAATGTGTTGTTGTAAGGCTTCGCTGCACATTAACTGATCATTATCTTGTTCATGCTTAAACTAGGATAAACCATAATAGAGCAAAACCTAATACAAGACGGTAAATAACGAAGGGCATCATACCTACTTTTTTTAGTAAAATTAAAAAATAGTGAATACAAGCATAGGCGCTGATAAAAGCAATTAAACTGCCTAAGGCCATAGCAAACCAATCAACGTTATGGTTTGCTAAAATTAACTTCAAGGTGAGGTAGCTCCCTGCCATGGCAATTGCAGGAATTGATAATAAAAATGAAAAACGTGCGGCATTTTCTCGACTTAAACCGAGAAATAAACCGATAGTCATGGTAATACCTGAGCGAGAGGTACCAGGAATCAAAGCTACAGCCTGCGCCAAGCCTATTAGCATAGCGCCTTTTATACCCAATTTTTGTAATGGTTTATGGGTTTTGCGGTGACTGGCTTTACTGTCTGCAAAACCGAGTAAAAAACCAAATAATATTGTGGTTAAGGCGATAACTAATGCTGAACGTAAATGTTCTTCAATAAAGTCTTTACCAAACAGACCAAATAAACCAGCGGGTATAGTCGCTAATAGTATCCACCATGCTAATGTGCCATCAAAGCTCGATTGTTTTTTTTCAGGACCTAAGCCCATTGTACCAAACCAGGCAACAGCCATCCCCCCTAGATCTTTTCGAAAATAAAGTACTACAGCCAACAAGGTGCCGACATGAACTGATACATCAAAACCTAGCCCCTGGTCTTGCCAACCTAGGAGCTGCGACGGTAATATCAAATGTGCTGAGCTAGAAATAGGTAAAAACTCTGTTAGACCTTGCAGTAGTGCTAGTATTAATATTTCGATAGTGCTCATTAAGTGGGGTTATCCTTTTAGCCATTGTTTATTGGTCAGCTGCTACTTACCAACAATTTTTAACAATATAAATTTTTTGACTGTTTTTATTATAATTCTGCCATAAAGTTTGGTAGTTTTGATGCAAAACAGGGTGAAGTAACGTCGGTGCTAATTGACTTAAAGGCCACAATACAAAGGCATTCTTTGTGATTTCATCACGCGGCAATTGCGCTGGTTGGTTAATAATTAAGTTATCATACAGTAGTAAATCAAGATCTAATGTACGCGGACTAAACTTAATGGCGTTGTGGTCTCTACCATGGTTAAACTCAATTTCTCTCAGCATTACGGTGACTTGTTCAACAGTATGCTGGCAATTAATACCAACCACCATGTTATAAAAAATAGGGCCATCAAAACCTATGGCTTCACATTCAAATAAGGAAGATAGCTGAAGCTTTTCAAATGGTATATCAAATGCTGTTGCTAACGATATTAGCCCGTTTTTGACGTGATATTCACGGTCAATATTACTGCCCAGCGAAATATATATTTGCGCCATTAATTCGATATCTCATCAGGTTTATTCCCGCGCTCTATTTCAACACCGACAGTTTGGGCATTGTGAACGGCACCGGGTTTACCAATAAATAATGTTAACCAAGGAATATGGTATTCCGTCATCAAGTATTGGGCTAATCGTTCGGCTAGTGTCTCAATGAGATCTACAGGGTTGTTATTTGCAAAACGCTCTATGGCAACTGAGATATCAGCATAATCTAGGGTTTTAGCTAGTTCATCATTTTCAGCTGCTGTGGCGGTGTTCCACCCCATCGCGAGATCTATCACTAAAGTTTGTTTTATTTCTTTTTCCCATGCGAAAAAACCAATAGTCGTTTGAATTGTTAAACCTTTGATATGTACCTTGTCCATGTTCTACCTGTTTTGTTATAAGAGAGCTATTGCAGTCGCTGGGCAATTGTTACAAAATAAACAAGATTTTACCTGTGAAGTACTAAAAAAACTAGCACAGATGATAATACAATAAGTATTCTGTGTTTATGCCAATAATGGATTTAATCCTATAAATGTTATTACTTACCCTCGCCATGATTATTGCTGCCTATTTAATAGGTTCAATTTCTAGTGCTATTTTAATATGCCGATTTTTAGGCTTACCGGATCCAAGAACCACAGGCTCTAAAAACCCTGGGGCAACTAATGTGTTACGAATGAGTAATACATTGACAGCTATTTCAGTATTATTTTTAGATATTATCAAAGGAACTATTCCAGTATGGAGTGCATACTTTTTAAACATTGATTCTCTTTATTTAGGCTTTATTGGTGTTGCGGTTTGCTTGGGTCATATGTACCCGATATTTTTTAACTTCAAAGGTGGTAAAGCCGTGGCGACTGCTTTTGGAACCTTGTTGCCAATAGGTTTTACGCTAGGTGCCTTACTTATTTTTACCTGGGTGAGTGTGGTTAAGTTAACTAAATATTCAAGTTTAGCTGCCATTGTAACTGTGTTATTGGCACCATTGTTTGTGTACTTACTCAAACCGTTGTACGTGTATCCAACCTTAATGCTCAGTGTGCTCATTGTTGTTAGGCATAAGGCTAATATAAAACGTTTACTTAAGGGCACAGAGAGTAAAATAACGCATAAAATCTGAGTTAACTTAACTACTAATTTTCTAGCTTGTGCACTGAGGGCAGAGAATCTAATGGCCATCTGGGGTTTGCCTTAAAGGTCAAATCAGCATGAGTACCTGCCTTTAATCGCTGCAAACCAGCATAAGCAATCATTGCACCATTATCTGTACAAAATTCAGGGCGAGGATAAAAAACACTACCACCAAGGTTTTTTGTGGTAATGGCAAGTTTTTTACGAAGTGAAGTATTGGCACTAACCCCCCCGGCAATAACCAAGCGATTAAGTTTCTCTTGCTTTAAGGCGCGTTTGCACTTTATTGCTAAGGTGTCGACTACTGCTTGTTGAAAGGCATGGGCAATATCTGCATGAGTTTGTGCTAGCTGAGTTTCTGAAAGTGACACTTGAGTACTAATACACTCTTTTCTAACTAAAGTACCTGCAGCGGTTTTTAAGCCACTAAAACTGAAATCCAAACCAGGGCGGTCTGTCATTGGCCTAGGTAATGTAAAACGACCAGCTCTTCCATTTTCTGCCATTTTCGATAAAGCAGGACCACCTGGATAATCTAAACCCAATAATTTTGCCGTTTTGTCGAACGCTTCTCCTGCAGCATCATCAACTGATTCACCTAACAACTTATATTCACCAATGGCATCAACACGAACCAGCATGGTGTGCCCACCTGAAACAAGTAATGCGACAAAAGGGAATTGTGGTACTTCATCTTCAAGCATTGGTGCGAGTAGGTGGCCTTCCATGTGGTGTACGGGGACAGCAGGTAGGTTCCATCCGTATGCTAAGCTTCTACCAATGGCACAACCAACCAATAGTGCCCCCACTAAGCCTGGTCCTGCAGTATAAGCAACACCATCTAAATCGGCAGGGGTAAGTTTTGCATCAGCTAATACCTCTTTAATAAGTGGAATAGTTTTACGCACATGATCTCTTGAGGCTAGTTCAGGTACAACGCCACCGTAGTCAGCATGAACGGCAATCTGACTGTACAAACGATGGGCAAGGATACCAGCAGGGCGATCACCAAGGCCATCGTCATAAATGGCAATGCCAGTTTCATCACAAGATGTTTCAATACCTAAAATACGCATAATTTCACTCTCAAAAAAAGGGACATTAACCAAACAAGATCTACCTACAAACACAGTGAAATTTTGGCGGGGCAATTTTACTGTGTTTATAAAGCAGACACCAGTGTATTTAACAAAATTGTTAGGCATAGTGTATAAATTGCGCTTTACATTGGTTACTGCTTAACAGTAGAATACGTCACCCATTTTTAATAGAGCGGGTGTAGATGAGGTAAAAGTGAGAATAATCTGTACTTTTACTGAAATCAATCACCAATTTATATAGATATATTAAGGTAATAAAGTACATGCCAGTAATTAAAGTAAGAGAAAACGAACCCTTTGACGTAGCACTACGTCGTTTCAAACGTTCATGTGAAAAAGCAGGGATTCTTTCAGAAGTTCGTCGTCGCGAATGTTATGAGAAGCCAACTTGGGAACGTAAACGTAAAAAAGCTGCTGCAGTTAAGCGTGCAGCCAAAAAAGTTTCTCGTGAGAACGCCCGCCGCGTTCGCATGTACTAAGCAAAGCCTTAGTATAACTGCTCTGAGAGCTGACTATTATGGAGAGAATATGTCGCTTCTAATACAACTCAAAGATGAAATGAAAATTGCTATGCGCGCTAAAGACAAGTTACGTCTTGGAGTTATTCGCATGGCTTTATCAGCAGTAAAACAAGCTGAAATCGATCACGGTACCGCCGCAACAGATGAAAACATTCTTGCTGTATTGACTAAGATGGTCAAACAACGCAAAGAGTCGATCAAGATGTTTAGTGAAGGCGGGCGTGAAGAGTTAGCTGAGAATGAAGCCTTAGAAGTTGCTGCGTTAGAATTTTTTATGCCGCAACCTTTGGACTCAGAACAAATAAATGAATTAGTGAACAAGGCTATTGTTGAGTCTTCAGCCGCTTCTATGGCTGATATGGGCAAAGTGATGGCAATATTAAAACCATTAATGCAAGGCAAGGCTGATATGGGCGCGGTAAGTGGCCTAGTTAGAAAAAGCCTTCAGGGATTATGATTTAAATTCTAAAAGTTCCTAACTTTTACTTAAAACCGTAATGACTCACATCATTGCGGTTTTTTTATAAGTAAATGTTTTGCTTAAATTCAAAAATTCCACAACTTTTTTTACCTGTATTGTGTAGAATATGACAGTGATATTAGTTCTCAAAGATGGCTTTTAAATATTATGGCTGGACGCATTTCTCGACAATTTATTGATGATTTATTAAATAGGGCTGATATTGTCGAGCTCATCGACAGTCGTGTTCCTTTAAAGAAAGCAGGTAAAAACTATCAAGCTTGCTGCCCATTTCACAATGAAAAATCACCTTCTTTCACCGTAAGCCAAGAGAAACAATTTTATCACTGCTTTGGTTGTGGTGAGCACGGTAATGCAATTTCTTTTTTGATGGAGTATGACCGACTTGATTTTGTTGATGCCGTTGAAGAACTCGCTTCTCATTGTGGGGTTGATGTTGTCAGAGAAGAGTCTAATTTAAGCCCTGCAGAGCAACGTCGTCAACAAAAGATTCACCAACAAAAACAAGATGACTATGAACTAATGTCACAAATTAGTCGTTTTTTTCAGCAGCAATTAAAAGTGGCAAATGACAAAGATAAGGCGATTAGTTATTTAAAAAGTCGTGGCCTTAGTGGTGAAGTCGTTAAACGTTTTGGTATTGGCTACATTAGCGATGCGTGGGACGGAATGATGAACACCTTTTCACGTAATGGTCAGGCTAATCAACAATTGATTGACTTAGGTATGGCTATTGCGGGCGATAAGAAAAGGCCTTACGACCGCTTTAGGGGGCGAATAATGTTCCCCATTAGTGATAAGCGAGGCCGAGTTATTGGCTTTGGTGGACGGGTATTAGGTGATGAAAAACCAAAATATTTAAACTCGCCAGAAACGCGCGTTTATCATAAAGGTCAAGAGCTCTATGGCTTGCATGAAGCTAAGCAAGCTAACAAAAAACTAAAACGTTTAGTGGTAGTTGAAGGCTACATGGATGTGGTTGCTTTAGCTCAGCATGGCGTTGATTATGCGGTCGCCTCCTTGGGAACGGCTACAACATTTGAACAATTACAAACATTATTCCGCACCGTGCCAGACGTGATTTGTTGTTATGATGGCGACCGTGCCGGTAGAGACGCAGCTTGGCGAGCCATGGAGAATGCACTGCCATTAATTCGTGACGGTTTTTCACTGAAATTTGTTTTTGTGCCTGATGGTGAGGATCCAGATTCCTTGATCAGAGATCAAGGGCAAAAAGCGTTTGAAGCTATTCTTGATAATGCTATGCCATTGTCAAAATTTTTGTTTGAACATCTTATGCAGCAAGTAGATATGAATTCATTGGAAGGGAGAGCGGCACTGGTTGAATCTTTTCAGCCATACCTGAGTAAACTTCCTGAAAGTATTTTAAAAGATGCGATGCGTAATGAAATAGCTAACAATTTTGGTACAGGCAGTGAGCAGTTTTTAGCAAAACTAACTAAAAGTACACAAGCTGAAGAGGTTAAATTTAAAAATAAAGCCACGACTAAAGTAACACCTGTTCGTTTAGCACTTGCTTTATTACTAGAACACCCCCACATAGCTAATAGTCTCACTGATGCAAGGGTATTGCAGCCATTAACGGTACCGGGCATTCCTTTGCTGATCGATGTATTGAGTGTTTGTCAACAAAACCCAGAGATTAAATCAGCACAGTTACTGGAGTATTTTCGTGACTCCCAACATGGAGCTCAATTAGCAAAGTTAATGTGTTGGCAACATCATGTAGAAGCAGAAGCTGCCAATGATGTGTTTTTAGATAGTATTGAAAAGCTACTTAATAACTTTGTAGAACAGCGTGCAGAAGTTTTATTACAAAAAGCCCGAGCAGGGCAGATGACCAGTCAAGAAAAACAAGAATTACAGCAAATTCTCAATGCCTAACCGCTAGTCTTGACTATACTAAATTATAATGAGCCTACAATTTGTGTTATAAACTTGATGATAAGTTTGATATTTTTTACATACGATAAGACAAGATATTTACTGGTAACTGTGTAAAAAATTCGCTATAATTTCGCGCTTTATTGCGTCATTTATTAACTCATAATAATGTTTTAAACGCATACTTTACATCCCATATTTACAATACAGGTGGACACGCTTCAATGGAATCAGCCCCTCAATCACGACTTAAAGACTTAATAACCAAAGGTAAAGAACAAGGTTATTTAACGTTTGCCCAAGTTAACGATCACCTTCCGCAAGACATTATCGATTCAGATCAAGTTGAAGATATTGTTAGTATGATAAATGATATGGGCATTCAAGTATTTGAAAATGCACCAGATCAAGATACCTTGATGATGAGTGAAGGTAATACCGATGAAGATGCTGCTGAAGCTGCTGCGCAAGCACTTGCAACGGTAGAGAGCGAAATTGGTAGAACAACTGATCCAGTTCGTATGTACATGCGTGAAATGGGTACAGTAGAACTCCTCACCCGCAAAGGTGAAATTGTTATTGCCAAGCGTATTGAAGAGGGTATCAAAGAAGTTCAACGCAGTGTTTCAGAGTACCCGCCAGCAATAAATTATTTATTGGAAATGTGGGATAACTACGAAGCTGAAGAAATAAGACTTACCGACATTATCAGCGGTTTTCTAGATCCGGATGCAGAAGACGACGATGTTGCTGCGGCAGCCACTCACGTTGGTAGTGAATTATCTAAAGATGATTTGGACGATGAGGATACCTCTGATGAAGAAGATGAAGAAGAGGAAGATACCGGTCCTTGTCCTGATTTAGCACGTGAAAAATTTACAGCACTGCGCGAAGCCTATGAAGTATCTAATATTGCGATTGAAAAGTACGGTCGTGGCCACAAAGATGCTGAAGAGGCAATTGATGCCGTTGCTGAGGTCTTTAAAGAGTTTCGTTTAATACCTAAATTGTTTGATAAATTAGTGAAAAACATGCGTGGTATGATGGATAAGTTGCGTGTTCAAGAGCGTCTTATCATGAAACATTGTGTTGTTGGCGCTGGTATGCCTAAAACAACATTTATTAAAATATTTCCTGGTAATGAAACCTCAAAAGATTGGTTTGAAGCAGAAAAAGCTGCAGGTCATCCTTATTCAGCAAAACTTTCAGATATTGAGTTAGATGTAGAACGTTGTATTTACAAACTTAATCAAGTTGAAGAAGAAACCCACCTCAATATCCATGGTATTAAAGATATAAACCGCCGCATGTCGATTGGTGAAGCAAAAGCCCGTCGTGCCAAAAAAGAGATGGTCGAAGCTAACTTACGTTTAGTTATTTCTATTGCCAAAAAGTATACCAACCGTGGCTTACAATTTCTTGATTTAATTCAAGAAGGTAACATTGGTTTAATGAAAGCAGTTGATAAGTTTGAATATCGTCGTGGTTATAAATTTTCAACATATGCGACTTGGTGGATCCGTCAAGCTATTACTCGCTCCATTGCTGACCAAGCACGTACCATTCGTATACCTGTACACATGATTGAAACGATTAATAAGTTAAATCGAGTTTCACGTCAGATGCTGCAAGAGATGGGTCGTGAGCCAACGCCAGAAGAATTAGCTGAGCGCATGGTGATGCCAGAAGATAAAATTCGTAAAGTGTTGAAAATAGCCAAAGAGCCTATTTCAATGGAAACCCCTATTGGTGACGATGAAGATTCACACTTAGGGGATTTTATAGAAGATGGCAGTGGCGAGTTACCTGTAGACTCAGCTACCTCGGAAAACCTTAAAGGTGCGACTCATGAGGTGCTTGCTGGTTTAACCGCTCGTGAGGCCAAGGTGTTGAGAATGCGTTTTGGTATTGACATGAATACTGACCATACACTTGAGGAAGTCGGTAAACAGTTCGATGTAACCCGTGAGCGTATTCGCCAAATTGAAGCTAAAGCATTACGTAAACTAAGACATCCATCACGTTCGGAGCAGCTTAAGAGCTTCCTAGACGGTGAATAAACCCCTGCGACTTTAAATAAACTTTAAAATAGCATGTTAAAAGAGTAAGTTACTAACCCTAGCTTGCTCTTTTTAATTTAGTAAAAGGTAAAATTATGCGCGTTGATATAACTACCGTTGTTTGCAGTGTACTTTTAGCAACAGTAATGCTCCCTGCATCAGGGCAAGACTTGAACATAGAAGTCACACCATTAGTTGGATATCGTTTTGCCGGTGAATTTGCTACTACCGATGCCAAAATTCATAATACTATCGAACTCAGTGAGGAAGTTAGTTTCGGTTTAATTACCGCTTGGTCGGTTGATCGTGGGCGTCAGGCAGAGGTATTAATTAGTCACTACAATACTACTTTTTCTGAATCAGTCGATTTTTCTGCAAGCAATACTGAGCTTGCTATTACTTATGCTCACCTTGGTGGTAATGTGCCTATTAATAATGATTTATTGCCTTTAAAAGTTACGGGTGGTTTAGGCTTATCTTACCTTTCTCCTCAAGCTTCACAATTGGATGATGAAATACGCTTTTCAATCAATATTGGTTTAGCAAGTGCCATTGAGTTGAGTGAACATGTAAGTTTTCGAATAGATAGCCGACTTTATGGGACTTTTTTTAATTCTGACAGTTCACTATTTTGTGATGTTGAGACTTGTGCTGTTTATATTTCTAGTGATGTTTGGGTTCAAGCAGAGGTAAGTGCTGGCATTAGTTATCGCTTTTAAAGATTAATGGATAGCGCTTGTTTAATAAAGCAACGCTTAGTAAAAAAAATAGCACTATTTAAAGCTCATTAGGTGACAACAAAATAAAAAATGCTTATACTGCTCCCGTTTTCTTAGATGAGCATGCAAGCTTCCTAACATAAAACAAAAAATACCAGGCCTTAAAATGAAAATGGGCCTTTAGCTCAGTTGGTTAGAGCATCCGACTCATAATCGGCAGGTCCGCAGTTCAAGTCTGCGAAGGCCCACCATTTTCATGCAAACCTCACTTCGATATTAATCTCGCATCAAGCTGATAATGCCTGGCTATGTATTATCTATATTAATTTTTTAATCCTCCTCAAAAAATAAAAAATTTACAACTAACTGTTGAATCCATTAATTAGTATACCCAAGTTACCGCAAATTTTAGTTTCAACGAAACTCAGTTTTTAATGATGTATCTTGTAAATAATTACTTAGGATTATCGATTGTGCTACTTAGTTGTGTGCATGGCGACATATTACGGCAAGGTAATGTTTTTCGTCGATCATTATATCAAGCTTTTACTATGTTTTAGTTAACGCCAATGGTAGTGTTATAAATAAATGATATGCAAAAGAATAAATGTTTTTACACTATTTCAATGGGTTTTAATTTTATGAAGCAAACTATAACCTCAACTGTTTTTTTTATTACGATAGTTAGTATGTTGGCTGTGATCGCTTTACCTGCTTCATCTGCTCCCCAAAGCACTATTAAGCAAATTGGCTCTAAGGCGATAGAAGCTAAGATAGCCAAAATGACACTAGCAGAAAAAATTGACTTCATTGGTGGTTATCAACAATTTAATATTAGAGGTTATGAGCATTTAGGTATTCCTGAAATACGTATTGCTGATGGGCCAGTCGGTATTCGCAATTTTGGAGCCTCTACCGCTTACCCCGCGAGTATTGCTATTGCAGCTTCTTGGGATAAATCAATGGCTTATAAGGTTGGTCAATCTATTGCGATGGAGGCACGTGCTCATAACATTCATTTAATGTTAGGGCCAGGTGTTAATATCTATCGGTTACCAATCACCGGTCGTAATTTTGAGTATATGGGGGAAGACCCATACCTTGCTGGTGAATTAGCAAAGCACTACATTCAAGGCATGCAAGGGCAAAGGGTGATGGCTAATACCAAACATTATGTTGCTAACAACCAAGAATTCGATCGAAACTATACTTCTTCTGACATGGATGAACGGACACTTCATGAAATTTATTTACCGCCCTATAAGGCTTCAGTTGATGCAGGTGTAGCTACTATGATGACAGGCTATAACCTTGTTAATGGAGTGCATATGTCTGAGCATGATCATCTGAACAATAAAATTCTTAAGGGTGACTGGGGCTTTAATGGTTTCATTGTTTCAGATTGGGTATCGACCTATGATGCAATTGCGGCAGCTAACGGTGGACTTGATTTAGAAATGCCATCAGGGGCATGGATGAATCAAAAAAACTTATTGCCGGCGATAAAATCTGGACAGGTTAAAGAAGCGACCATTGATGACAAAATTCGTCGGATCCTGACAACCTACGATAAGTTTGGCTACTTTACCGAAGCAAATCTCAAGCATAATTTTACCCTAGATAAAAATTATGTCCGTAATACTGCCCTTGAGGCTGCACGTGGTGGTATGGTGTTACTTAAAAACGCCAATAATACTTTGCCGATTAAAAAAAGCAGTATTAAACGTATAGCGGTTATTGGTCCGAATGCAGATCCTGTGGTTAGTGGCGGTGGTGGTAGTTCTTTTACTGAACCTTTACACCCTAAGTCATTGTTAACGGCAGTGAAGGAAGTCGCAGGAAAAAACATTACCGTGTCTCATCATGCCGGTATTTTTACCGGTAGCCCAATGCCAAAAAATATTTGGCAACATTCACCATTTTATATTTATGACGGCAAAAGCAAAGTAAAAGGAGTTAAAGCCGAATTTTATTCAGGTAAGGATTTATCTGGAGAAAAACTGCTAGAAAAAATATATCCGCAAGTCATTCTTGAAAATGAACAACTGTGGGCAGATAAAGCGATTCCAAAGACAAATTTCTCGGTCCGTTTTACCAGTTATTTTACGCCGCAAGAGTCGAGTTATTATAGTTTAGCCGGGCAAGGTGATGACGGTTATCGTATTTTACTTGATGATATTGAAGTTATTTCTGCCTGGCGTGATCAGGGGCCAACGACCGCCAAAAAAGAAATATTTATGAATGCCGGTCAAGAATACAAGGTAGTAACTGAGTATTATCAAGCAGGTGGTGGTGCTTTAATTTACCAGGGAATAAAAAAAGCCCTGTTAAACTCTCCCCCCAGCGCCTTTAAATCAGCTGCAATTAATCTTGCTAAAACCGCTGATTTAGTAGTTTTAGCGGTTGGTTTTAATCCACAAACAGAGGGAGAATCTTACGATAGAAGTTTTGAATTACCTTATCAGCAAAGTCAGTTTATTAAAGACATTACTGCAGAGCACGATAATGTCATTGTTGTATTGAATGCTGGCGGTAATGTTGATATGCAACCATGGATTGACGATATTAATGCCTTAATTATGGCTTGGTATCCTGGGCAAGAAGGTAACCAAGCGATTGCTGAGATTATTTTTGGAGAAACCAACCCCTCAGGAAAACTTCCTGCCAGTTTTGAAGTGAATATTCAAGATAACCCAAGTTATCAACATTACTTCGATGATGACAATGATAAAGCTGTGTTTTATGGCGAAGGATTATTCATGGGTTATCGTTATTGGGATACAGCAAAAATAAAACCCCGATATGCCTTTGGCTATGGTTTATCCTACACACAATTTTCATTTGACAAGTTAACGAGCAATCAGCAGCGTTACACCGCTGATGAAACGGTCAATATTAACGTTACCGTTAAAAATACGGGTGAGTTAGCGGGAGCTGAGGTGATACAGGTTTATGTTCATGATGAAAAAAGCCGCCTAGTGCGACCAGAAAAAGAACTGAAAGCTTTCGCTAAAGTTTGGCTCGAAAAAGGTGAGCAAAAGACAGTAACGCTATCACTCGATAAAGCTGCCTTTTCGTATTACGACGATGAAAGACAGGGTTGGCTGCTTGAACCCGGACAGTTTACTATTTTGGTTGGCAACGCTTCAAATAATATCTTGCTGCAAAAGCAGATATATGTCGATAAAATATATTAATTATTCAATATATTTTTTAGCCGCTGCTCGCCCCAAATAACGTGAACTTTCCTTTGGTTTAACACCACAAGGCTTTTCTGCTTTGACAACAAATTATTGGTAAGCTTGCTAACAAGAACAATAATATAGTTGGTGGTTCAAATACGTAAACTGGTGGTGAGAAACCATCACTACCCATTGATAAATCGCCATCCATAGCACTGAAAACTCCATTCGGTAATGAGCCATAAAATGTTTCTGATTCGAAGTTTAGTGTAAATTGAGAGGTATTGGCGTAACGCAAAATAGCTGCACCTGTGGTGTCTTGCTCACTATAATTTTCTCCTGGTCCTACAAATAAAACATTACCATAAACATCAGTTGAAGCAACTAAGCTGGCGGCATTCGTGCCCGTTTGATAAGAAAGTAAACCGTCAGTTAGAAAGGCTCTGAAGGTTTCTGATTGGCTAGCTTCGCCATCGACATCGTAAACCATGATTGCTAACTGTTCTGCGATAAATGGAATA
>JBELHN010000046.1:0-26083 GCA_042091395.1 Colwellia sp. | reverse complement strand
AAAATAAAAAACACAACATTATTAAAAATTAATAACGGTAATTACTATTCAATTTTTTTACTTGATATATATGAGAAGAGTTTACTACGAAATTTTTTCTAATGACGTTTTGCAGCAAAGTAAGAGTGAAGACTATAAAGGTAAACAAACAACAAACGTGTTTATGAGTAAAACTAAAACACAGTAATAAAAAAAGCACCAATACCTTTAAAGATACATAGTGCTTTATACCTACTACCTACTTCCTGAATAAAGCAATATTAATAAAGTTAACTTACTGTTTTTTGAATCTACGTGATGCTAAGCCCATAATGGCTAATGCAAAGATAGCGAGGGTAGAAGGCTCTGGGATAGCAGAAGTACCTACGGTTACATTATCAATTGATACCAAGGCATTATAAACATTTGACGTAATTTCAAAACTAATAAAGAACTCATCATCAGAGGCAATAAAACCGTAAAAAGCAGAAGACGAAGCCACATCAAAATCGACATCAAAAACGTAAGTATCGATATTTGTACCGATAGTTATTCTTGAACCATTATCATCACTATTTGACCAACCAGCATCAAACCCAAAAAGAGAAAAATTTTGGTAAAAAGTACCTTCAATGGGATTCCAAAAGTTGTTGGTCAGCATATTTGTCCCATTAGTATCATATATACTATTAGAGCCACCTAGGACTAAATTATCAGCGCTACTATAAGAAATTCCACCTTGAAGGTATGGATCAGAGGGCTCAGAAAATTCACTGGTACCAAACTCTTCAAAATCACTTACAATATTAGCTATTCCTGCATTTTGAAAAATTGCTTCATCATTTATTAATATTATACCAGCGTTAGCATACCCACTTACAGATAAAACCAAACCAGCAACAGCCGCTTTTAACATTTTTATGTTCATCGAATTTTCCTTGTTAATACATTCCCTGAAAAGAATTATAATTTCATCTCCGTCAGTACAAGCACAAATCACACCAACATCAATTAAACCTTTATTTTCAATGGTATAAGTTTTTTTTACAATAAGGGATAAAAAGAGGTTGAAGGGGCATGTAAAAAAATTAGACATCTGTAACTTTTTACTTATTCGACAAGTGAGTAATTCGTCAACGCTAAAGTTGACCAGCTATATACGTGCGTTTAAGTGTCAATACCTTTAAGCCTTCGCTTATGTATTAATTAGAAAGCTAGCAAAATAACAAGGAGCTTATATTTTGCCTGATGTCATTAAATGATGCAGGGGAAATGCCTATTAGCTTAAAATTAAATAGGTACTTTGGAAACGTTTGAGCAAGAACCATACTCTATTGTAGCGCCAGAGCAGCAATATTGGTCACATGCAAACAGATGAAAAAATTATTTTACAATCAAGAAAGGTTTTAGAATATTAATGGGTAACTGAAATACAACCCTAATGAAAAAATTACGCCAATCAAATTTGACTTTACATAACATTCACTTTAGACAAATTGACTTTGCCTTGACATTAAAGTGTTTAACTCAACAACCTAAATTAAAGGAAAGACTAATTATTGCAAAATATCTAAAAATAAAAAATTTATTCTTCTGACAAACTCGTTGCTTCATCGGCACTGACGGCAACTGAATTGCCACTTAGCACTGCACCTAAGGCCATGACAATTACTGCGAATATTACGGTAGTAAGCTTAAAACTTTTTGAAGAACGATTATTCATTGGTTTGCCTAAGAATGTATTAACTTTATATATAAAAATTTGTACGAGTATACAAAGAAATTGACACTAAACCATAAACTTATAATTTTCAAGATTTATTTTCAGTTTCTTTTAAATAGTCAATCTCGTTATCCACATCAAAGGTTAAGCCTTGATGCATTTCTTGTTGTATTTTTGAAGAAACCACCACTCTAATAGAGGCATTTAATACTCTAACACCTGAGAGAGAAATCCCAAGTGTGGTGTTGCCATTCAGTAATTGACTGTATTTTATTGCCATAGCCATTGCAGTATTATTAGCAGCTAAATCGACACCACTTTGCTGATTGACTGCTTGTTTACTTAATTCTGATAAACTATGACTTTGCGAGGAAAGTGTGAAAAATAAACTAGGCTCCACTAATTTGTGTTGGTGTAATTTAATAGATATACGCAGGTTGTCGCTGTTCAATAAAGCATGCCCTCCTTCAATTAACGAGTGCAGAAGCTTTTGGATGTATAGCTCATCACTGTGAATATAATGAGGAACACTGTCATCGATTAGGAAACTAATTGATTTACCATCATACTTACTTCCAGCATTTAAGACTGTCTCTATTCTTTGTAAGAACCCATAAAAGTCAAAACTGACCTGCTTTATGTTAACGTTTCCTGATTCAATGTTAGATAAGTCCATCATGGTATCAAGCAGCAAAGAAATATTACTGCCTGCATAGTTTATCGCCGTTAATTCGTTCGTATTAATGCCCTTCTCTTTCATTTGTTGCACTAATGACTTTATAGCGAGTAATGGCATACTTAGTTCATTATTTAAGTTTTTTAAAAAGTTACTTTTTGCTAAGCTTTTTTTCTCTATGTTCTCTTTTGCTAGCATCAAGGCTCTGGTTTTTGTATCCACTTGATGACCGAGTTCACTCGAATAAGCCGCCATCATTAATAACAACATTTGAAATAGTAGGGCTGCAAGAGTACCGCCACTGAGAATAGCCCAAGCCTGCCAACTTTTAGTTTGGCTAAACCAAGACTCTCTCTCAATGACTTTGATTTGCCAAGTGCGTGAAAAATTCGATAAATTAAAGGTTTTCACATAACGATTGTGTGATGTTTCTACTTCACCGAACAAGGTTATCGGCTCGGTGCTAGAAACATCTTTAACGTTGAACTTTACTCTTTTTTTGTAATGTAATGCTAAAGATTGAAAAAATTTATCAAATTGTGCAACAGCTACCACAAAGCCAAGCAAATACTGTTGTTTTAATTTGGGTAATTGTGCCATAGAACTATCGGCTGAAGCTTTATCTAAAGTATCGTTTACGAAAATAGCTTTACTAAATAATATAGCAGGTTGTGCTTGTTGATCTTGCAATAGCGATATTGGCCCACTAGCGACAACGTCATTGTTATTTGCCACCTCTTGCATTGACAATACATGGGTTGGGTTACTATAAACATTCAGACCCAGAGCAGCACTATTATTATCAATAGGATAGAGATAAATAAGTGGTGCGTAGGATTGGCGCTTAGGTGCTTTTTTGACAGTACCATCAACCATGCGTTCTTTAATAGTAAAAACTTGATCTAACCTTGATGACTGCTGTTTTTCAAAAGCTATTCGACCTGAGTGGGGGATGATTGGCGCCCATTCTAATGCCCTAATACTCGATTTTTTTTGTAATAGGTTTTTACCAAATTCATTAAATTCTTTATCAGACACACTATCACTTGCTACAAATAAAGCTGACATGCTATCAACAGTATCAACAACTTGATCTAACTCTTGTTTAATGATGCGTTGAATTTCAGTCGCAGATTGTTCAAAAAACTCCTGCCTATGATGTTGTTGTTCATTTTGAGTGGTTTTTAACAAAATTAAAATAGCAATACCCCCCAGAATTGAGGTAAAACTAACAAAAATTCGTTTCGTTAGTTTGAGTTGCTCTGCATTTTTGACTAACAGTAATAGCGGAATAAAAAATACACTGACCAGCATAGTTGCCGACCAAGCATGTACAAAATTGTACAAAAAGCTTCCTTCGATAACACGGTTATCTAAAATGGATATTAATAATACCGCCGAGGCAGCAGTTAAACTTGCTAAAGGTCCTATCCTCAATAAGAAAAAAACTAAATGTTTTCTTGATATTAACCACTTTTTATAGTGAATAAAACGTGACACCAATTGTTTAGTCCATATTCCTTGCAGGGTAATGGCTAGCAGCGCAATTATTACTATGGCTAAACTCGCATCGAGTTTAAAATAAACATTAAGAATTAAGACTATAAAAGGACTAGTACAGATGAGAGCGACAAGTGGAGTCCATCCCCAAATTAACGCCAAACCACTAAAAACAGCAGCGCAAGGGCCAACAAAATTAACTAAAGATTGCGGGCTGATTAGCCAAGTTGCCCCAAAAGTGGTGAGTAAAAACAACAAAGCAGATATAAAAAAGCGCGAAAAATAAACTTTTATCATAAGGTACTGTTTACATAAATGGTCTGCTTAAACAAGCCGTTTGTTAGTTGTACAGATTATAAACTCGATACTAGCATTATATTGTTATAAATTTTAATCACTGTAAAAAATAATATATAAAATTTCATAATATAATTTGCGCTAAGTGTCTTGGTAGGAGAAAATACCGCCAATTTTTTGATTATTTAAAGACGATAAACTCTGGAGTTATTATGTCATCTCGTCAAGAGCTAGCAAATGCTATCCGCGTATTAAGTATGGATGCTGTACAAAAAGCAAAATCAGGGCACCCAGGTGCACCTATGGGTATGGCAGATATCGCCGAAGTATTGTGGCGTGATTTTTTAAAGCATAATCCATCAGATCCTAATTGGGCTGACCGAGATCGTTTTGTGTTATCCAATGGTCACGGCTCTATGCTGATCTACGCGTTGCTGCACTTGTCAGGCTATGATCTCTCTATTGAAGATATAAAAAACTTTCGTCAATTACACTCTAAGACTCCCGGTCATCCAGAATACGGTTACACTCCTGGTGTTGAAACAACTACAGGCCCCTTAGGTGCTGGTATTGCTAATGCTGTGGGTATGGCAATAGCTGAGAAAACACTGGCAGCCCAATTTAACCGTGACAACCATGCCATTGTTGATCATTTTACTTATTGCTTCTTGGGTGATGGCTGTTTAATGGAGGGTGTATCCCACGAGTCATGTTCACTCGCTGGTACTCTGGGTTTAGGTAAACTGATTGCCTTTTGGGATGATAATGGTATTTCAATAGATGGCGAAGTTGAAGGTTGGTTTACTGATAATACACCCGCACGCTTCGAGTCTTATGGTTGGCATGTAGTATCTGTTGACGGCCATGATCCGCAAGCCATTACGCACGCTATCGAAGCTGCTAAATTAATTACAGATAAGCCGAGTATGATTTGCTGTAAAACCATTATTGGTTTTGGTTCTCCAAATAAATCGGGGACACATAATTGCCATGGTGCTCCTCTCGGTGATGATGAAATTGCAGCAACTCGTGAATTTTTACATTGGCCTCATGCGCCTTTTGAGATACCTACTAACATTTATGAGCAGTGGAATAGAAAAGAGAAAGGTCAAAACAGTCAAATCAGTTGGAATGAAAAGTTCGCTGCCTATAAACTGGCTCACCCTGAACTTGCAAATGAGTACGAGCGCCGTGTCATTAAAGGTGAACTTCCTGCTCAATTCGAAGCTAAAGCAAATGCCTTCATTGCAGAGTGTCACCAAAATAGTGAAAATATTGCTTCACGAAAAGCCTCACAAAACGCTATTGAAGCATTTGGCAGCGTTCTCCCCGAAATGTTGGGTGGCTCAGCTGATTTAGCTGGCTCTAACCTGACACTTTGGTCAGGTTCAAAAGGTATTGAAACCGACCCAGCAGGCAATTATATTTTCTATGGTGTTCGTGAATTCGGTATGAGTAGCATCATGAATGGTATTTCTTTACACGGTGGTTTTATTAACTACGGTGCCACTTTCATGATGTTTATGGAATATGCTCGCAACGCTGTTCGCATGTCTGCGTTGATGGGTATTCAAAATATTTTTGTGTACACTCATGACTCTATTGGCCAAGGTGAAGACGGTCCAACCCACCAGCCTATAGAGCAATTGAGTAACTTGCGTACTACACCTAATTTAACAACCTGGCGACCTTGTGATGCAACCGAATCTGCTGTTGCATGGAAAGCCGCAGTACAAAATCAAAAAGCTCCCAGCGCATTAGTTTTTTCTCGTCAAGGTTTACCGGCAATGACACGCAGTGAAGATCAAGTGAGTGAAATTGCTAAAGGTGGATACATTCTAGTCGATTGTGATGGTACACCTGATGTCATTCTTTTAGCTACTGGATCAGAAGTGGGTCTTGCTGTTAATGCGGCCAGTGCCTTAACAGAAAAAGGAAGTAAAGTGCGAGTAGTCTCAATGCCATCAACCAATGTATTTGATCAGCAATGTGCAGATTACAAAGAATCAGTGCTTCCCGCCAATGTAACTAAACGTGTTGCTATTGAAGCAGCTCATGTTGACTTTTGGGCTAAATATGTTGGTCTTAACGGCGCAGTAGTTGGTATGACTACCTTCGGTGAATCTGCACCAGGTGGTGTATTACTAGAACACTTTGGCTTTACTGTTGATAATGTTGTGAGCACTGTAAACGCATTATAACTAATATATAACAGCCACTTATGAATATTTGTGGCTGTTAACTTATAGTTAATTTACTAAATACCTAGGTTGATTTTTAAATATAAATTTCAATTAGTTACCAAAGTTTATTGTGTAACTCCCTCAATATAGTTGCAGTTGAATTATGACAATTAGAATTGCTATCAGTGGCTTTGGCCGAATCGGTCGCAGTGTGGTTAGGGCACTTTATGAGAGTGGCAAAAGAGATATCTTTACGCTAGTAGCCATCAATGAACTGGCACCTGCTCCTGGAATTGCTCACCTCTTAAAGTATGATACTACTCACGGTAAGTTTCCTTTCGACGTTAGCCAACTAGACAACAAATTAGTAATTGATGGCGATGAAGTTAACTTAACTCACATAGAACATTTATGTCATTTACCTTGGCAAGAACAACGTATTGATGTTGTCCTCGACTGCACTGGCAAATTTGGCAGCATGGCTGAGGGAGTTAGCCACCTTGACCAAGGAGCGGGTAAAGTATTATTTTCTCATCCCGGAGGCAAAGATTTAGACGCTACGATAATTTATGGTATTAATCATCAAACCTTAACGGCTAATGATAAAGTAGTCTCTAACGGATCATGTACTACAAACTGTATCGTCCCCATTATAAAAGTCATTGATGAAGCCTTTGGTGTTGAAAGTGGAAGTATTACCACTATACATTCGTCTATGCATGATCAACAGGTTATTGATGCATACCACAAAGATTTAAGGCGCTCCCGTGCAGCTAGCCAATCAATCATTCCTGTCGATACCAAACTTGCCGCCGGCATTGAGCGAATTTTACCACAATTCAAAGGCCGCTTTGAAGCGATAGCTGTTAGGGTACCAACGCTAAATGTTACAGCCATGGATCTTAGCCTCACAGTTAACCACGACGCGAGTATTATCGATATTAACCGAGCAATACAGACAGCAATTACCAATAATGACTTGTTAGGCATACTCGACTATACCGAAGAGCCTCTCGTTTCTGTTGATTTTAACCATGACCCACATTCTTGCATCGTTGATGGTAGCCAAACACGCGTAAGTCATAAACGGTTAATAAAAATGCTTATTTGGTGTGACAATGAGTGGGGTTTTGCACATCGCATGTTAGATACAGCACAAGCCATGCATTGCGCCCCAGCAAAACAAGAATAACGTAAACTCATTTTTATGTGGTAACTTGCTTGCTTAAAACTTACTACATTTGTTAAACCAAAATATAACAGTGATTACAGGAGACACTCATGTCAATTATTAAAATGACAGATTTATCATTAGCTAACAAACGTGTGTTAATTCGTGAAGATTTAAATGTACCTATTGCTGAAGGTAAAATTACTTCAGACGCGCGTTTACGTGCAGCATTACCGACCCTAAAACTTGCTCTGGAGGCAGGTGCTAAAGTAATGGTTATGTCACATTTAGGTAGACCAACGGAAGGCCAAGCCGAAGATAAATTCTCATTGCAACCAGTTTGTGACTATTTAAGTGCTGCTTTAAATTACCCGGTACGTTTAGTTAGTGACTACTTAAATGGTGTAGAAGTTGCTGCTGGCGAATTAGTTATATTTGAAAATATTCGTTTTAACATTGGTGAAAAGAGCAATGATGATGCCCTTGCTAAACAGCTTGCTAATCTTTGTGATATTTTTGTTATGGACGCCTTTGGCACAGCTCACCGCGCCCAAGCAAGTACTTATGGTGTGGCCAAGTTTTCTAAAACAGCCTGTGCTGGGCCACTACTAACTGGTGAATTAGATGCTTTGGCAAAGGCCATTGATAATCCTGCACGGCCATTAGTTGCCATTGTTGGTGGATCAAAAGTATCCACCAAATTAACCGTATTGGATTCACTATCAAAAATAGCTGATACCTTGGTTGTTGGTGGTGGTATATCGAATACTTTTGTTGCTGCTGCAGGCAATGAAGTGGGGAATTCGCTGTATGAGGCAGATCTCATTCCAGAGGCACAACGCTTATGCAAACAAACTGAAGTCATTTTTGCTAACGACGTGACTGTAACCCAAGAAGGTTTTAGTGATTGGCAACATGGTTCTGCTACTGAAATTAAAGCAGCTGATAATGTTTCAAAGGATGACGATATTATTGACTATGGGCCTGAGACAGCCCAAAAGGTTGCTAATATCATTAAATCTGCAGGCACTATTTTATGGAATGGACCTGTAGGTGTTTTTGAGATGGATGCATTTGCCAAGGGCACTGAGGTCATTTCACATGCTATCGCCGATAGTAATGCTTTCTCAGTAGCAGGAGGTGGTGATACCTTAGCAGCTGTTGATAAATACGATATAGCAAATAAAGTTTCATATATTTCAACCGGTGGTGGTGCTTTTCTAGAATTCTTAGAAGGTAAAAAATTACCTGCTGTAGAGATACTAGAGCAACGCGCAGCCAATTTATAGATTTACCTAATTGAAACCCTGCTGTTTATCGAGTGTTTAAAAAAGAGCTTATAAAAAAACGACTCTTTTTTAGACACTCAACAAAAACTGATATTTACCCCTCAAGCGTTTTATAGCCTATTTATTGTAAGTGTTTTTTAGTCCTCAATTAAAGACTCTAACCTTTAACTAAGCATAAAATGTTAAAACAACAATTCCTTCATGTAGCAAGTATTAGCTGCTCTCAGTAAAAATCACGAAAGACAAAAGCGAACATTACATAAGAAATAACCAACTTTTTCGAAAGACTTACAGTTAACAACGAAACAAAATACGATAACAATGAAACAAAATGGAAAGACATATTGTAAAATTACGTAATAAATACAAAATAAACATTAAAAAAACAAAATAACTATAAATTAAATAGTAAAATTAGAACAAAAAACCGAAATTGCCAAATATACCGTTTAATAAACAACTTACCTAAGAATAACCTGTCGCAACAGCTTGTCATTTGCTATAATTTTGTAATCAAAAGCAAAAGCTTTCATAATTAATTACAAGTTATCATAGGAGTGAATACATGGCTTTAATTTCGATGCGTCAAATGCTCGATCACGCGGCTGAATTTGAATACGGTATCCCAGCATTTAATGTCAACAATTTAGAGCAAGTTCGTGCAATAATGCTTGCTGCTAGCGATACCAATAGCCCTGTTATCATGCAAGCTTCTGCTGGCGCAAGAAAATATGCCGGCGCTCCTTTTCTCCGACACTTAATATTAGCAGCAATTGAAGAATTCCCTCATATACCGGTAGTCATGCACCAAGACCACGGAACATCGCCAACAGTATGCCAACGCTCTATTCAATTAGGTTTTTCGTCCGTTATGATGGATGGCTCATTAATGGATGACGGTAAAACACCTAGCAGTTACGAATATAACGTTAATGTTACCGAACGAACGGTAGAAATGGCGCACGCTTGTGGTGTATCAGTTGAGGGTGAGTTAGGTTGTTTGGGTTCACTAGAAACAGGTATGGCCGGAGAAGAGGATGGCGTTGGCGCTGAAGGTGTTTTGACAAAAGAGCAAATGTTAACAAACCCCGAAGAAGCTGCTGATTTTGTGAAGAAAACTCAAGTGGATGCGTTAGCAATTGCCTGTGGAACCTCTCATGGTGCATACAAATTTACTAGGCCACCGACAGGGGATATTTTAGCGATTGATCGTATCAAAGCAATTCATCAACGTATCCCTCACACACATCTAGTTATGCATGGTTCTTCATCTGTACCGCAAGACTGGCTTGCTATCATCAATGAATTTGGAGGAGACATACCAGAAACTTATGGAGTACCTGTAGAACAAATTCAACAAGGTATTAAAAACGGTGTTAGAAAAATTAATATAGATACCGATCTTCGCTTAGCTGCTACGGGCGCCATTAGACGTTTTTTAGCCGAAAATCCTAGTGAATTTGATCCCAGAAAATACTTACAAGTCTCAACTAAAGCTATGTACGGTATTTGTAAAGATAGATTTGAAGCATTTAACACCATAGGCAACGCTAGTAAGATAAAAGCAATAAGTCTTGACGATATGTTTGCCCGCTACCAAAGTGGGGAGTTGAAAGCGGTAATAAAATAACAAAAGCTAAGCAACCACCTCGACTTTAGTGTCATTGCTTATCAGTTAATACCTGTTAGCACAATTCAGTTTAAATTATAAAGGGCTTATGGCCCTTTTTTAATGCTCGAAAATAATAGTTGAATTAGATATGATAGCGCCCCCTAAATCAGTTATTGTTAAGCAAATCTTTACAATGTTATTTCGTTTGCGTTTATCTACCCTTATTGCACTAATTTATCTTTTTTCATATCAAGCATGTGCTCAATCGGAAAAACCTGACGACAGATACGCGGACCCCTCCGATATTATCTTTAGTTTAGAAAAAATTGATGAGCCTTACCAGGCCAAAAAGAACGCTATTTTTAGTGCTTCAGCAGAGCTTGGGTTTCTCTATTTAACGGGAAACACCCACAGTCGTGACTTTAAAACAGGTGTAAATTTTCGTTTCGAACAAGGCTTATGGTCTAACAGCCTCAATGCAAATTTATTAGTAAAAAAAACAGAAGTTGAAAATGAGATTTCTCCAGGACAAGTAGTAAAGAGCTTCAATACTACTGAGCAAAAATGGAAAATTGAAGCTAAGACTAAATACTTTATAAATTCCGTAACACAGAATTATATTTATGGTGATATCTCTTACGAAGAAGATCGCTTCTCAGGTTTTGACTCACAATCTTCAATATCTTCTGGCTGGGGTCGCCGCTGGTATGAGACCAAAAACACTAGTGTTTTTGCAGATATAGGTCCTGGTTTCAAAAGAGATGTCGAACAGAGAGCTGATGATGTAAGCCAGCAAAATTCTGATCTAAACAGCCAAAACTCCTTTATTTTGCAGGCACAAGTAACGCTGATAAAAAAAATAACTGAGCATATAAGGTTTGAGCAATTTGCGGGAATTAAGCAAGCGATTAAACAAGGAAACAATAGTGTTTATGAAGCCAATAGTTCTTTAACCAGTCGATTAATTGAATCTTTACAAGTAAAAATTTCTGTAAATGTTACTTATAACTCCATCGTAAAAGAGGAACTTGAAAACTTAAATACCGAAACTTCTGTTCTGTTAGTTTACAACTTTTAATTAAAGACAGGTACTTACAAATTAATCAAGACCTTAAATGGCTTAAAATACACACCTAACTCTGGGTCATAACCACCTCAAGTTACGGGATCCTTGATTACAAGATATGCAATAGAATAGACAACCTCTCACTCATGCAATAATCAATGAATAACAGAATAAACTATTGCCTATATTGTATTATGGTTCACTCACATTCACGCAACGTTTAAACACTAATGAGTGAACTACAGTAATAATGTCTTGTGCTTTTACTTTGGCGTTTAATATCTCCATATCACTAAAACGAAATACCTATTCAATGTTCATTTTTATATAGCTAAACACCATGGTTGATTGTTTAGTATTGGATACCCTACAATAGCCGGTAATTATTGATTATATTATTGAAGGTGCCCATATGGCTCAGCCATTACCCGATAAGTTCATCATGTCGATGAATCGTGTTTCTAAAATTGTTCCACCGAAACGTACTATTTTAAAAGACATATCATTATCATTTTTTCCTGGCGCTAAAATTGGTGTTCTAGGTTTAAATGGCTCAGGTAAATCTACCCTACTTCGCATTATGGCGGGTGTTGATAAAGAGTTTGAAGGTGAAGCCAAAGCTTTAGCCGGGACTAACATAGGTTACCTTCCGCAAGAACCAGAGCTTGATGAGAGCAAAACGGTTCGTGAAATAGTTGAAGAGGCTGTAGCGACGGTTAAAAATGCGATGGCTCGGCTAGATGAAGTTTATAACGAATATGCCGAAGAAAACGCCGATTTTGACGCGCTGGCAAAAGAGCAAGGTGAGCTAGAAGATATTATTAATGCAAATGATGGTCATAATATTGATAACGTCCTTGAACGCGCTGCCGACGCGCTTCGTTTACCTGCTTGGGATCAAGTCGTTAGTGTATTAAGTGGTGGTGAGCGGCGACGTGTTGCTTTGTGTCGTTTGTTACTGCAAAAGCCCGACATGTTATTGCTTGATGAACCGACTAACCACTTAGATGCTGAATCTGTCGCTTGGTTAGAGCGTTTCTTGCATGATTACTCAGGCACTGTAGTAGCTATTACCCATGATAGGTATTTCTTAGATAATGTTGCCGGCTGGATACTTGAGCTTGATAGAGGTCATGGTATCCCTTATGAAGGAAACTATTCCTCTTGGTTAGAGCAAAAAGATGCACGTCTCGAACAAGAAAGTAAGGGCGAAAGTGCATTACAAAAAACTATTAAACAAGAACTTGAATGGGTTCGTTCAAACCCAAAAGCTCGTCAGTCTAAAAACAAAGCCCGTATGGCCCGTTTTGAAGAGCTTAATAACCAAGATCATCAAAAGCGAAATGAAACCAACGAACTGTATATTCCCCCTGGGCCTCGCCTCGGTGATAAAGTGTTAGATGTTAATAACTTAAGTAAATCATTTGGTGATAGAATGCTAATTGATGACTTAAGCTTTAGTGTTCCCAAGGGCGCTATAGTCGGTATAATTGGGCCAAATGGTGCTGGTAAATCAACCTTATTTAAAATGATGTCTGGTGCAGAACAACCTGATTCAGGTAATGTTAGCCTTGGTGACACCGTTAAACTTGCCAGTGTCGATCAGTTTCGTGATGACATGGACAACAGTAAAACGGTTTACCAAGAGATATCTCAAGGCCATGATATTTTACAAATAGGAACTTTTGAAATTCCGAGTCGTGCTTATTGTTCACGCTTTAACTTTAAAGGTAATGATCAACAAAAAATCATAGGTGACCTGTCGGGTGGTGAACGTAACCGTGTGCACTTAGCTAAGCTAGTGCAAACTGGTGGTAATGTATTACTACTTGATGAACCAACCAACGATTTAGATGTAGAGACTCTTCGTGCACTTGAAGAAGCAATATTAGAGTTCCCAGGTTGTGCCATGGTTATTTCACATGACCGATGGTTCCTTGACCGTATTGCTACCCATATTTTAGATTATCGTGATGAAGGCCAAATAAATTTCTATGAAGGTAATTTTACTGATTATGAAGCTTGGTTAAAGAAAACCCTAGGTCCAGCAGCGACAGAGCCACATAGAATCAAATACAAAAAAATTGGCTAACACAACAATCAAGATTACTGTAAAGTTACGTATAGCGTAAAAATAAACCATTAAAAAAGCGAGTTAAACTATGAGTTTAACTCGCTTTTTTTATTTATAATGATTTTTACTTTTACAAACAATAGGGCTATGCTAAAAATAAAGAATGTATTTTATTTTGAATGGATAATTTAGTGGCTATTAAAAATAGGCGTCAATTCACTCGCGTATTATTTTCAATACCTGCAAAAGTTGAAATTGACAATATAACCTACCCTGTATCTATACATGATATTTCTTTAAATGGTGCATTAGTAACCACTATGGAAAGCCAACACCCATTAAAAGGCAAACTTGGGGTTTTGCATTTCTTCTTGTCTGATAACGTTTCTGAAGTTACCATGGATGTTGCTGTTGTGCATATTGAAGACAATGAGACTGGTCTTCAATGCAATGCGATTGATATAGACAGCATTTCACATTTACGCCGTTTAATTGAGTTGAATTTAGGCGATAGCAACCAGCTCAATAAAGAACTAAATCAGTTGTCTCGTTTAATTTAGTGAATTACCTTAATGGTCTGTTAATAATTTATTATTGACTAAGTTATTATATTCTCAATCACAGCAACACTTAAGGAGTATTAATGAATCATCTTGTAATTTCTTGTATTGGCCCTGATAAAACTGGGCTTGTTGAACGCTTATCTAAAGTTATTTCAACACATGAAGGTAATTGGCAAGTGAGTAGTCTTCATCACCTGTCTGGTTTTTTTGCTGGGGTAATTGAAGTTGCGGTGGCAAGTGAACACTCTCAGCAGCTAATTACTGATTTAAAATCGATCCAAGGTTTACATTGCCAAGTTGAGTTAACTGAGCCCAACCTACCAAAAGCAGTGAGTAACCTTGTATTAGACATTACTGCCAATGATAGACCAGGCATTGTGCAAGAAGTGTCTTCTGTGATTCATCACCAAACGGGTAACCTCATCAAATTAATTAGCTCAACCAATAGTGCCGCTCACTTCGGCCAAGATCTTTTTAATGCAAAAGCGCAAATAGTCATTGATGAAAAGTCCATTGACGATTTAGTCAACGCATTAGAACAAATAGCCGATGATTTGATGGTTGATATTACACGACAATAAATAATAACTTGTTACGGCAGAGCGCACAAAATTTATAGTTTAAATAATAAATCAAGATTTAAACCTAGCTATTTAGAGTTCACGACTACGGCTAAGTGATTCTAAAAAGTGTGTTGCTTTGCTAATGTTTCGACTGCGTTTCATGTCAGGTAAACTTTTTAGAAATGTTTGCCCATAGGCTTTATTGACTAGCCTATCATCGCAAATGACTAATACTCCCTTATCGTTAACATCACGGATTAATCGCCCAACCCCTTGTTTTAAAGCAATAACGGCTTGAGGCAGTTGAATTTCATTGAAAGGCTCCCCTCCCTGTCTTCTTACATCTTCACAACGCGCTTGCAATAAAGGGTCATCGGGAGAGGCAAAAGGTAATTTATCGATAATGACACAGGTAAGTTTGTCACCTCGCACATCAATACCTTCCCAAAAGCTGGCCGTAGCAAGTAATACAGCATTATCATCATTTATAAACTGTTCTAACAATTTCCGTTTGGCCATTTGACCTTGCACTAATAATGGGTTTTTAATGGTTTCTGATAAAATTTCTGCCACTTGATGCATAACCCGATAACTCGTAAACAACATGAAACAAGCACCTTTGCTGGCACGTATAAGAGGTTGTGCAAGTTCTGCTAACTTTAACGCCCTATTTTTATCTGTTGCTTGCGGAAGGTATCTCGGAACAACTAACTGTGATTGTATTTTATAATCAAAAGGGCTATCTAATAATAATTGTTTTGCATTGACTAAGCCTAGGTGTTGTGAAAAATGTGTAAAACTGTTGTCAACCGCTAAAGTCGCCGAGGTAAAAATCCAGCCAGCGCCTGAGTCTTTCACAACCTGACTAAATTTATCACTGACTGTTAAGGGCGTTTGATGTAAGACCACATTGCGTGGTGTTGTTTCGTACCAGAAACTTATACCAAACGCCTCCACATTTTCCATTATTTGGTACTGAGTAAGAAGGTTAACAGCCCTATCAAAGCAATTATCAATGGCCTCATTTCGAGACACACACAGCTTTATAACTTGGTATAAAAAATCTAAATCACTTTTTAAGTATGCAAATTTTTGCTGGAACTGGGCTTGTTTATATTTTTCTCGCCAATTACCCCGTTCCGGATCATAATTAAACAACAAGCGAAACTCTTGACAAGTTTTCTGCAATTTTTCAGCCGCACTAGCCAATTGTTTTACATCACTTAAACTACTTCGATAAACTTGCAACACATCAGTACATAAATCCATTAACTGTCTCGTTGAAAATGCTTCACCGAAATACTCACTAGCAATATCGCCAATTTGATGGGCTTCATCAAAAATCATTACCTGAGCTTTTGGAATAAGCTCACCGAAACCGGTATCTTTTAACGCCATATCCGCAAAAAATAAATGGTGATTAACCACAATAATGTCTGCATCGCCAGCTTCTTGTCTAGCTTGAACTAAATGGCAAGCTTCATAATCTGGACAATCTCTAGCCAGACAATTATCAAGAGTACTGGTAACAAAAGGAAATATACTTGAGTCTTCACTAACTTGAACTAACTCACCAATGTCACCGGTTTGAGTAGTGGTAGCCCAATTTTTAACTTTCACCAAATCTTGCAACATTTGTGCATCAAGTTGACCGCGATTATCCAGGTATTGCGAGAGCCGGTACTTACATAAATAATTTGCTCTGCCTTTTAGTAAGGCAACTCGGGCATTACTTTTTAAGGTTTTTTTAATAAGTGGAATATCTTTGTGAAAGAGTTGTTCCTGTAGATTTTTAGTGCCGGTTGATACAACAATTTTTTTCGGTTGTTTAGTATTTAATGATAAAAAAGCAGGAATTAAATAAGCAAAAGTTTTCCCCGTACCCGTGCCCGCTTCAACAATCAATGAAGACTTATGATTTATTGCTTTTGCAACATCAATCGCCATATCTGTTTGTGCTTGGCGAGGAGAAAAACCTGAAATCGCCTTAGCTAGTGCACCCTCTTTAGAAAAAGCGTCATTAACAAGCCGAGTAATATCGTTTGAAGAGGTGATCATTGTCAGTAAGGATACAATAACTTTTAATAATGTTAAGTATACTTAACTCAAGCTTAAGCATAAAGGTCTAAGTGCTTAGTAACTTTGTTGTCTTTTTTTGAAGCAGTGCCGTCAGCATTTTTTTGAGGCTTATTTGCAATAGTTGAAGTTGAATCAGCATTTGCGTTAGCGTTAGCAAACAATTCTCGTTGTGGCGCCTTAACGCTCTGTGCATCTATATAATAATGTTCGTCATCACTCAAATAAGTATTATGATTTTCAAGATGATCAGGGTCTTCATTTAGTTTAGCACTGGCTGCTTCTTTGGTAGGTGCTTTCACTTTCAATTTTACTGGTTTTATTGGCAAATTAACAACACGTGTAAGTTGGGTTGTAAAAATATCCATTTGAGTCCCCTAAGTAGATGAGATCACAAGTTGGTTGCGTTATTACAATGAAGATAACGCGATAATGAACTGCATTTAAACGGTTATACTTGTTATCGGCTATTATCTAAAATACTTTAATTCGGCGCTTAGGTAGAGATTTATTAAAACTCTTGTCATAACAATAAAACTAACTTTATAACTAATAGAAATAAAAAACTTGTATTTATTTCTTGCAGATGACTAAATTAACCAGTAATGTTTGCTTTATAAAAATTTGAATAAATTGAGTATAAATAATACTTAATTTTTTAACATAACAACCATGAGAGACTTATATAAAATGAAGGCTATTTTGAATCACCGACACCATCATCATTTCATCTAGCCCATTCAGATTTACATTACAGTGAATCACTGATGGGCAAGTGGCCTTTCAGTGGTTTTAAAAGCATTATATCATCTCATAACCGACATAATTTAAAATGCTAAACCCCCGATAGAGTCACAACTCTTTCGGGGGTTTTTCGCATTTTAGCGGACAATAAATTGTATATACATGACAAATTTACGATTAAAAAGACAGGAATTAACATAATGAGCACATCTGAGCCACGTTTACGCATTGCAATGCAAAAATCAGGACGCCTAAGTGACGATACTCAAAAGCTACTAAAGCTTTGTGGATTAAAGTTGAATCTAAGTGATAGAAGGTTATTGGCGCATGTGAGTAACATGCCGGTTGATATTATGCGTGTTAGAAGTAGTGATATTCCTGGCCTAGTAATGGATGGGGTTTGTGATCTTGGCATCGTTGGTGACAATACTTTAGAAGAAGAAGAATTAGACCGCCAACTAAAGGGCAATGCTAGCGACTACATTAGAACTACTTCATTAGATTTTGGAGGTTGCCGTTTCTCAATTGCCATGCCTGAAGAATTTGAATACACGGGATTAGATTGTTTAAATGGTCTGCGCTTTGCCACAACTTACCCTCAACTGTTGAATCGTTTTGCTAAAGCCAATGGTATTAATGTTGAGTTTTGCTTACTAAAAGGCTCTGTTGAAGTAGCCCCTAGAGTAGGTTTAGCAGATGGTATATGCGATTTAGTTTCAACAGGTGCAACGCTAGAGGCTAATGGTTTAAAAGAAGTCGCTGAGGTTTTTCGTTCAAAAGCATCACTGATTCAACGTGCGGACCCTCTTAACTCACAAAAACAAGCAATACTAGATACTCTGTTACCTCGCATTTACGGGGTAATGAAAGCCAAAGAGAGTAAATACATTATGTTGCACGCCCCAAAAGATAAAATTGCAGAGGTAAGTAAACTAATGCCTGGCACTGAAACACCAACAGTGCTACCACTTGCAGAGTTAGATAGTATGGTTGCTGTACATGTTGTTGCCACTGAAACTTTCTTTTGGGAAACAATGGAAGAATTAAAAGCCCTGGGATGTCATTCAATTCTAGTGATGCCGATTGAAAAAATGATGGGTTAGAAAGTTCACGTTGAATGTCGAAAGCTATTTTTAGCCTAAAAAAATGAACTTTTCAGTCAATTTGAATAAACATGACACTGTATTTAGACGTATTAATACCGAGAGTAAATTATGATTAATCAACTAATCAACTGGCAAGAGCTATCCAAACAACAGAAAATTACTGCACTAGCAAGGCCAGCAATAGCTGATAGCGCATTATTATCAACACAGGTTGCTAACATATTGTCACAAGTTAAAAACCAAGGTGATCAAGCCATTACATCACTTACCGAACAGTTTGATGGTATAGCGTTAGAAACTCTTATGGTTAGCCAAGAACAAATTGAATGTGCAAAACTAGCGTTAAGTGAAAAACGTTTAAAGGCTATTCATACTGCTTATGAACAAATTAAAGCTTTTCATAGTGCACAACGTGCAACCGATATTATGGTGGAAACAACACCTGGTGTTAAATGTACTTTAAAAACTGAGGCGATTGAGAGTGTTGGCTTATATATACCTGCTGGATCAGCGCCATTACCTTCAACGGTATTAATGCTTGGTGTACCTGCGCAAATTACCGGATGTTGTCGAACAGTGCTTGTTTGTCCGCCTAATAAGCAGGGGCGACTTGCCGATGAAATACTAGTGGCCGCTGATTTATGCGGTGTGGATGAAATCTACACGGTTGGTGGTGCACAAGCGATTGCTGCATTAGCTTACGGTACCGAGTCGATAAAAGCGGTAAATAAAGTATTTGGTCCTGGTAATCGTTATGTCACAGAAGCAAAAACTCAACTATCTCAACAAGTCTCTGGTTTTGCCATAGATATGCCAGCAGGTCCTTCAGAAGTTCTGGTTATTGCTGATGAGTCAGCGAGCCCTGCTTTTATTGCCGCAGATCTTTTGTCACAAGCTGAGCATGGCGTTGATAGCCAGGTTATTTTATTAACAGATAGTGAGACATTAATTTTAAATGTTGCCAAAGAACTTGAAAAACAAGTTAACCTGTTAACTCGAAAAGTCATAGCTAAAAAAGCGTTAATGCAATCTCGATTAATATTAACCAAAGATCTTAATCAGGCTGTTGAAATTTCAAACCAATATGGTCCTGAACACTTAATTATTCAAACTGAAAACAGCGCTAGTCTATTGAATAATTTACGTAACGCAGGTTCAATTTTTGTCGGTGCCTATACCCCAGAATCTGCAGGCGATTATGCAAGCGGTACTAATCACGTATTACCGACATATGGATATTCAAAAGTGATATCAAGTCTCTCACTCGCTGATTTTTCTCGTCGTTATACAGTGCAAGAAATAACTAAATCTGGCTTGGCTAGCCTAGCTGACTGTATTATTGAACTAACTGATGCTGAAGGATTGGATGCACACCAACGTGCGGTGACTATTCGCCTTGAAGAAGGCGTATAATTATGTCGCAAACAAAATCAACTAATCTAGCTAACCAACTGGCAAGGGCTGAACTTGTTAATATGGTTCCCTACCAATCAGCCAGACGTCTATTCGCTAGTGGTGATAACGAACAAGCAAACAGTAAAACTTGGCTTAATGCTAATGAGGCACCTGGCCAGGGTGAGTATCAATTAAATAGTGTAAATATTAATCGCTACCCAGATTTTCAACCACAGTCGTTGTTAAATGCGTACAGTCGTTATTGCCAGCTACCTGTGAAAAATATTTTAGCGACGCGTGGAGCTGATGAGGGTATTGAACTTATCATTCGAAGTTTTTGTCAAGCTTATCAAGATGATATTTTAATCTGCCCGCCAACCTATGGAATGTATGCTATTAGTGCAGAAAACCATGGTGCCGGAGTAATCTCAGTACCCTTAATTGATACTCCTGAAAAACGTTTTCAGCTTGATATAGATAGCCTAGCAAAACAAGTTGGTAAAGTTAAAGTTGTTTTTCTTTGCTCCCCTGGAAACCCGAGTGGCAATATTATACCGCAAACACAAATTGATGCGGTTATAACTTTATTTAAAGGCACCGCCATGGTGGTAATTGATGAAGCCTATATTGAATTTAAATCGAACGCCAGTTGCGCTAAATTAATCGCTGAATACGATAATGTTATTGTATTGAGAACCTTATCAAAGGCATTTGCTCTGGCTGGACTACGTTGTGGTTTCACACTCGCTAGTGAATCGGTAATTACAATTCTTAGTAAGGTCATTGCCCCCTACCCAATTGCTGCCCCTGTAGCTGAAATAGCCAGCCAAGCACTAAACTACGATTTACCAGTAATGCAATCAAGAGTTGCAACAAGTAATCATTTAAGAAAACAATTATGCCTTTGGCTTGAGCAACAAACTTGGTGTAAAACAATTTTTCCAAGTGAAGCAAACTTTGTACTTTTTCGTTGTGTTAACGACACCTACAAAAAAACATTATTCAGCACATTATTAGAAAACGATGTGTTAATTCGTGATCAATCTAAACAACCACAACTTGAAAACTGTCTCAGAATTAGTATAGGTAGTGAAAGTGAGTTATCACGATTAAAAACATTATTAACTGAACTATAAAAAGATTCGCTGCTGAAACAGTAGCTAAATGCAAATATTGAAGAGCACTTTATGAGTAACCGCCAAGAAAAAATATTATTTATCGACCGTGATGGTACATTAGTCGAAGAGCCTGCCATTGATAAACAGCTTGATAGTTTAGAAAAACTAGTTTTTGAGCCCAACGTTATTCCTGAGCTGATAAAGCTCCAAGCAAAGGGCTTTAAGTTAGTCATGGTTTCAAACCAAGATGGCTTAGGTACAAGCAGCTTCCCACAAGCAGATTTTGACTTACCACATAATAAAATGATGGGAATATTTAACTCACAAGGAGTTGTGTTTGAAGATGTTTTATTATGCCCTCATTTCGATGAAGATAACTGTAATTGCCGTAAGCCAAAACTAGGATTGGTGAGTGATTACTTACAGCAAGGTAGGGTTGATTTCACCAATTCATATGTTATCGGTGACAGAGAGACTGATATGGGGCTTGCTGCCAACATGGGCATTGTTGGCATTAAATATAACAGAAATACACGCAATTGGGCACAGGTCAGTAAACAAATAATTGCTCAATTAGAGCAACCCAGAGTTGCTTCTGTAACCCGCACCACCAAAGAAACAGATATCACAGTTAACGTTAATTTAGACAAAGCTGGCAACAATAGTATTGATACAGGCTTAGGTTTTTTTGACCACATGTTAGACCAAATAGCCACTCATGGCGGCTTTAACTTAAATTGTAAAGTCAGTGGTGATTACCATATTGATGATCATCACAGTGTCGAAGACACTGCACTGGCATTAGGTCAAGCATTAAAAGAAGCACTGGGTGGTAAGCGAGGTATTAACCGTTTTGGTTTTGTTATACCTATGGACGAATGCCGTGCAGAATGCGCTATTGATTTATCTGGCCGCCCTTGGCTTGAATTTGATGCTACGTTTACTAGCGACAAAGTTGGCACTATGTCGACACAAATGGTGCCACACTTTTTCCGTTCTCTTGCTGACTCAATGCTCATTAGTTTGCACTTATCAACAAGTAAAGGGAACTGTCACCACCAGGTAGAAAGTTTATTCAAAGTATTTGGCCGTGCATTGGGGCAAGCCATTAAAGTAGATGGCGATGCTATGCCAAGCTCTAAGGGAACGTTGTAATGTCTAAATTAAGTAACAATGTTATTGTAGACACAGGTTGCGCTAATTTATCATCAGTGAAATTTGCAGTACAAAGGTTAGGTTATAAAGCCATAATAACTGACGATATTAATTTAATAAAAGCAGCAGATAAAGTGATATTACCGGGTGTTGGTACGGCTAGACATGCGATGGAGAATATTAAAGCAAAAGGTTTAGTTGCCGTACTGCAAGGCTTAACTCAACCTGTATTGGGTTTTTGTTTAGGTATGCAACTGATGACGGAGTCATCAACCGAGGGTAAGGTTAATGATACCACCCCTTGTTTAAATCTTATACCAACAGAAGTTTTACCGTTAGATGCTGAAGGAGAAATACTACCTCACATGGGCTGGAATACACTAACTAACGTAAAAGCTCACCCTGTATTTAAAGGTATTAGTGACGGTGATTATTTTTATTTTGTGCACAGTTTTGCAGCACCCATTAGTCCATACACTATTGCTAGTTGCCATTACGGTAGTCAATTCTCTGCCGCTATCGCTAAAGATAACTTCATAGGTTGTCAATTTCATCCTGAGCGCTCTAGTGCATTAGGCAGTAAAATAATACAAAATTTTCTCGAATTACATTCCAGCGATATAACTCAGGAGCAAATCGAACAATGATGATCCCAGCAATAGACTTAATTAATGGCGAAGTTGTTCGTTTATACCAAGGTGATTACAGTAAAAAAACACACTATCAATATACCGTACAAGAGCGACAACGGGCTTACGCAAAATCAGGTGCTACAGTCATGCACTTCGTTGATTTAGATGGTGCTAAAGACAATACAAAACGCCAATTAGAAACCTTAAAAACCGTCGTAAAACATCCTTCAATGATTATTCAAGTTGGTGGCGGAATTCGTTGTGAAGATGATGTAAAACAATTGCTTGCACTTGGGGCCGATAGAGTAGTTATAGGCAGCTTAGCTATAAAAGAACCAAATCTAGTTAGCCAGTGGCTAAAAACTTATGGACCAGAAAAAATAGTACTTGCCCTTGACATAAAAATTGATCAACAAGGTAACAAAACACTGCCCACTCATGGCTGGATAAAGGATAGTGGTGTTAATTTAGAAGATTTACTCAGTCAATATCAACATGCTGGTATCAAACACGTCTTATGTACAGATATTAGCAAAGACGGCACCTTAACTGGTACCAATGTTGAGCTCTATAGTGAAGTTTGTGCGAAATATCCTGACATTGATTGGCAAGCTTCAGGTGGAATAGGTAGTTTAGACGATATTAAAGCGCTAATACCTACAGGGGTAGCAGGCGTAATACTTGGTCGTTCGCTGCTTGAAGGTAAATTCACTTTAGATCAAGCTATTGCTTGTTGGCCAAAACAGGAGGTTACATGCTAGCTAGAAGAATTATCCCTTGTCTTGATGTTCGCGATGGCAAGGTCGTTAAAGGTGTGCAATTTAGAAACCACGAAATCATTGGCGACATTGTGCCGTTAGCACAAAAATACGCAGAAGCAGGTGCCGATGAATTAGTTTTTTACGATATTACCGCTAGCAGTGATGAGCGTGTTGTTGATAAAAGCTGGGTAAGCCGTATTGCCGAGGTAATAGATATTCCATTTTGTGTCGCAGGAGGCATCAAAAGTGAGGCCGATGCCAGAGAAATACTGATGATGGGGGCTGATAAAATCAGTATTAATTCCCCTGCCTTGAGGGACCCTGAATTAATATCAAGATTAGCAGAAGTGTTTGGTCAACAATGTATTGTCGTTGGTATTGATAGCTTTTTTAACAAAGATGCTAACGAGGGTAAGGGTGAATACCAAGTATATCAATTTACTGGCGATGAAAAACGCACACAACAAACCAGTTGGACTACATTTGATTGGATTAACAAAGTGGTTAGCCTAGGCGCAGGAGAAATAGTTTTAAATTGTATGAATCAAGACGGCGTTCGACAAGGCTATGACATAGTACAACTTACACAAGCCAGAAAGGCCTGTGATGTGCCCTTGATTGCCTCAGGTGGCGCTGGTAGCATTAACCATTTTTCAGAAGTTTTTCAAAGGGCTAATGTAGACGGTGCTTTAGCGGCGTCTGTTTTCCATAAAAGTGTTATTGCCATTAAAGATTTAAAAATACATTTAAAACGTCAAAATATAGAGGTAAGACCGTGTTAGTAACTAAAGACAACTTTGCTGATTTGGCATGGCCGAAAATGAACAACCTAATACCAGCAATAATTCAACATGCTGCAACAGGTGCTGTATTGATGCAAGGTTTTATGAATCAAGAGGCATTGAAGGCAACACTTACTTCCGGTAAAGCAACATTTTATAGTCGTTCAAAGCAAGCATTATGGTTAAAAGGTGAAACCTCAGACAATTTTCTTAATGTCAGGCAGATACTAACTGATTGTGACAAGGACAGCTTGTTAATTGCTTGTATCCCCATGGGGCCTACCTGCCACTTGGGAACAGAATCTTGTTTTCCTGAACAGAAATTGTCTCAACAAAATTTTTTAAGTCAACTGGAGCAAGTTATCGAAGATAAAAAGCAAGAAGATATAGAAAAGAGCTATACCGCTTACTTATTTTCAAAAGGCACCACCAAAATCGCTCAAAAAGTGGGTGAAGAAGGCGTTGAAGTGGCATTGGCCGCAGTTGCAGAAACCAAAGACGAATTGTTGGGTGAATGTGCTGATTTATTTTATCACACTCTTGTTCTTCTGGCCGATAAAGGCATTAAACTTGAAGAAGTGATGTCAGTACTACAAGAGCGTCATACTAAATAGCAACTTAGCAAAGTATTACAGAGTACTTTGCTATAAATCACTTTCCTTGATATCTTTATAACCTAGGGACAGAACCATTAATAAAGGAGCTTTTAATAATTAGGGTATTCTTTTATGTCCAACATGGTAAATCTTTTTATCTTTTTAAGTACTCGAGCTTTATTATTTTTTCACTTAATAATCTTGTCAATTTCGCCTGTTGTAGCGACTGAAAACAGTGTTTTAATCTATATACGTGATGATGTTTTTATTGACTATCAAGAATTTGTTGCTGGAAGGGATGTCACAGTTATTAACAACTTCTCAGGAAAAAATATCCGCCGAGATGTTGTTGACATGATTATTGCTCAGCAAGCGTTAAAACTGGGTGGATTTAAATACACATTCACCTACGCGCCGGGAAAGGTTAATTTTCGCAATACACAAATGCTTCAAAACGGTGAACTTTTACTTAGTTTTGACTCATATTGGAAAAAAGATGCTATACCACTTGCGGACAGTATTTATATTTCAGAAGAGGTTATTAGAAATGGCGAATATGTTGCTGGTATATATACCAGCCCCAAAAATAAAAAGACATTATCAGTTAAAAAACGTACTGACTTAGCAGACTTGACCGCAGTATCTACACCCAAATGGCGCACTGATTGGCAAACTTTACAAGAATTGTCACTTAAAGATATCGTGGTTCAAGATTCTTGGTTATCCATGGTAAGAATGGTTAATTTACAATGGATAGATTTTATTCTTATGCCATTTAACTCAACACCAGATAAAAGTTTCACTATGGATAAAATACACTTAGTTCCAGTAGAAGGTATTGCTATAGCTTTGAGAGATTCACGTCACTTTGTTATCAGTAAATTACACCCCAAAGGAGCTGAAGCTTTTCAAGCGATTAATAAAGGCCTGAGGATTCTTCGTGAAAAAGGTACTATCTCTAAAGCCTATGAACAGGCAGGCTTTTTCATCGATCACACAAAAATTAATATTATTAATTAATA
>JBELHN010000045.1:0-27215 GCA_042091395.1 Colwellia sp. | reverse complement strand
TAAAGTCAGACAAATTTAGCAATACTCTTGCTCAAGGTAGCTTGTCTTATCTTGCTAAACACTATTATCAAACTTACCTTAGTAAAGCTCAACAGCATTACACCATTGCCTTAGTGGCTGATTCAGTAGAAGCGCTGATTAATGAATTAACCTTAGCTCAGCATGGCGTAGCAAGCGTGTTTGCTACACTCGCCGCGCAGTCGGCAGTATTTACTGAAGCGCCTTTGCCAGAGCAAGCTCAATCAAGTTATTGGAAAACCCCATCAGGTAGTTATTTTACCTGCGAGCCTGTTAACCAGCCTAGACAAACACAATCATGCAGTGAAGCCGCTGAGCATAATTCACTGTGTTTTATGTACCCAGGTATTGGTGCAACATATATTGGTTTGGGCCGTGATTTGTTGCAAATGTTTCCACAAATATACCCACACCTGCTCAGTATTACTGAAGATGTTGGCTACAGCTTAAAAGATTTACAGTTGCACCCTCGAAGTATTTGTCGCCTCGATACCCAGGCGATAAAGCAACACGATCTTAATTTGCGAGGTAAGTTAAGTGAGATCGCTGAAGCAGGTGTTGCTTTTGCTTGTGTATTTACCCAAATTTTCACTCAAGTGTTGAACATTAAACCCAGCTTTGCGCTGGGTTACTCTATGGGTGAGGTTAGTATGTTTGCGGCGTTAGGCATTTGGCAACAACCGGCACAAATGAGCCAAAGATTGGCTAACTCTACAACCTTTAATACACGCCTTTCAGGCGACTTATTAGCCGTTCGAGAGCCATGGCAGTTACCTATGCCCGCTATCAATAGCACACCATCAGCAGTTTGGGAAACCTACACTTTAAAAGCGACTTTAGCTGAGGTTGAAGCCGCCTGTGTGGATGAGCAACGGGTATTTTGTACTATTATTAATGCGCCTGACAGCGTCTTAGTAGCAGGTTTTCCTGAGCATTGTTTACGGGTATTTAAAAAAATAAACAAACGTGCTATCCCCTTAAACATGGCTAATGCTATTCACAGCCCACCGGCAGAACCTGAGTATGATGCCATGGTTACCTTGTATACTATGGCGGTAAACCAGCGCATTGCTACCAAATTGTTCTCCAGTTCGTGTTACTTACCTGTGCCGCAATTAAGTCAAGCTATTGCCCACTCATTAGCTAAATGCCTTTGTGAACGTGTTGATTTTCCACGTTTAGTTAATACTGTTTACGATCAAGGTGGGCGCATTTTTATTGAGATGGGCGCAGGGCGCTCCTTGTCATCATGGGCAGATAAAACGCTGATGCAGCAGAAAACCCCGATCGCTGACAAACAAGGATTAACCCATTCTAGCATTTCAGTGCCCGTTGATGCCAAGGGCGTTTGTGATGAAGTTAATATTTTTCGGGCGGTAGCCACTTTACTAAGCCATGGTGTAGCCATGGATTTGAGTTGCTTTTTTGAAGGCTCAATCATTATGCATTAAGTCTGCACATTAATTATTAATTAACAAATACATTCAGATAACAAATTAGTCAGTAAAAATTAAATAAGCCAGTCAGCGCTTAAAAAAGAGATAACAATGCAAGATATCGCAGTAATAGGTATAGCCAATATATTTCCTGGCTCAACAGCACCAGAAGACTTTTGGCAACAGCTACTTGCCAAGCAAGATTGTCGCAGCAAGGCAAGCGCAGTGCAAATGGGAGCTGAAGTTGAAAAGTATCAGGGCAATAAAGGTGACACTGATAAATTCTATTGTGTGCACGGGGGGTATATTACGGACTTTAATTTTCAGCCTACGGTGTTTTGTGATAACCACTCAGGATTAAGTGCAGAGTATTTAACCCAGCTTGATGATCTGCAGCATTGGTCACTATATGTTATGCAGCAAGCATTAGAAGATGCAGGGTATTGGCGTAGTGAGCAGTTAGCAAGTTGTGGGCTAATTTTGGGTAATTTATCGTTTCCAACAAAGTCGTCTAATCACTTGTTTATGCCTCTTTATCATCAAGTTGTTGAGGATACCTTAGCTGAGATAGTTGACGCTGACTTTCAACTTAGTGCCTTTAGTGCAAGCCAAAATTCAGTGAAAGAGCAAGGTCATAACGAGGTAAGTCAAAAAACACCTCATAAAAATGCTGGTACTATTCATGCAGACAATGCCCTTGTTGCCGGTTATCCTGCGGCGTTATTAGCTAAAGCTGCCGGGCTCGGCGGCGCTCACTTTGCCCTTGATGCGGCCTGTGCCTCAAGTTGTTATTCAGTCAAAATTGCCTGTGATTATTTGCATACAGGGAAAGCCAATATGATGCTGGCAGGGGCTGTTTCAGCTGCTGATCCAATGTTTGTTAATATGGGCTTTTCTATTTTCCAAGCTTTTCCTGAAAATAATATACATGCTCCCTTTGATCAACATTCTCAGGGGTTATTTGCTGGTGAAGGTGCCGGTATGATGGTGCTGAAGCGCCACAGTGATGCGGTGCGTGATGGCGATAAAATTCAGGCGATTATTAAAGGTGGAGCATTATCTAACGACGGTAAGGGGGAGTTTGTATTAAGCCCGAACACCAAAGGACAGGTGTTGGTGTATGAACGTGCCTATGAAAATGCCGGTGTAAATCCTGCCGAGGTAGATTATATTGAATGCCATGCTACTGGCACCCCCAAGGGTGATAACGTTGAACTAAGTTCAATGGAAACCTTTTTTTCACGTTATAACCTCAACGATGCTGATAAACCTTTATTGGGTTCGGTCAAATCGAATTTAGGGCATTTATTAACAGCGGCGGGCATGCCCGGTATGACTAAGGCTATTTGGGCTTTAAATACCGGTAAAATTCCAGCAACGATAAACCTAACGGCACCTCTGTCTTCAAAAAACGGTTATTTTAGTGGTGCACACATGCCCACAGAAACCTGTGATTGGCCAATTAAACGCAGTAGCATCAACAAACTGGAGGCAAGTGACAGCCTTGACCAAAGCGACCACACTAAAAATCAAACTAAGGTAACCTTGCTTGATGAAAAACCTCGTATTGCTGGCGTTAGCGTGTTCGGTTTTGGTGGTGCTAATGCACACCTTGTATTACAAGCGCCCACTAAACTAGCTAGCAGTGTAAAAGAGCCGGTAAATAAGCCTCAGGCTTTAGCTATTGTTGGTATGGATGCTCACTTTGGTCATGCTGATAATCTAGTAGCTTTTGAGCAATTACTAACCACTAACGCGACTACGTTTAGAGCCTTACCAGAGCAACGTTGGAAAGGTATTGAAAAAAATCAAGCGGTTATGCAAGCACTTAACCTTAAACAAGCCCCTATGGGTGGCTATGTTGATAGTTTTGAAATCGATTTTTTACGTTTTAAAGTACCGCCTAACGAACAAGATAGTTTAATTCCCCAGCAATTAATGATGATGAAAGTAGCTGATAATGCTGCTAAAGATGCTAACTTAACGCCAGGTACCAATGTCGCAGTATTAGTGGCCATGGGCATGGAGTTGGCCTTGCACCAATATCGTGGCCGGGTCAATTTAACAACGCAAATTGAACAAAGTTTACTTCAACAAGGGGTGACATTAACCCCCGAAGAACAGCACACCCTAATTAATATTGCCAAAGATGGTGTTGATTTTTCCGCACAACTCAATCAATACACCAGTTTTATTGGTAATATTATGGCTTCACGTATTTCAGCTTTGTGGGATTTTTCAGGCCCAGCTATTACCGTCTCTGCTGAAGAAAACTCTGTTTATCGGTGTGTTGAATTGGCACAAAATTTATGTCAAACCAGCGATGTTGAAGCGGTTATTATTGCCAGTGTTGATTTATCGGGGTCGATAGAAAATATTACCTTGCGTCAACATTATGGTGACTTAGATTGTGCACCTTTGCCACAACAATTAGCAGACAGGCAGCAATCCCATGATGCGCTGTTTAGTCATCAACAATGTCAAGTTGGCGAGGGTGCTGCTGCTTTTGTTGTGAAAAGAGCTGACGCTGCTTTACTCCAGCAGAGCGTAACTACCCGCCTAAAACAAAACCTAAAGCCAAATCAGAGCCAAGATAAGCAAGCACAAAGTAACCAAGTTAATGATACAGCTGAGGATGACAAGGGGCTTTCTGATTCTCAGCGCGTATATGCCACTATTAACAGTGTTGCCTTTGTTAACGACACAAGTAGCCAAGGCATTTCAAAAGCAGCTTCTCAAGCATTGTCGCTCGCTCAATTAACGGCCAGTGATATAACTGAGGTAGAAGCTCACGCCAGTGGTTTTATTGACGAGAATAAGGCAGAGGGTGAGGCATTACCGCGTCTTTATCGTACTAGCACCTTTAGCTCTGTAAAACGTCATATTGGTCATACTTTTAATGCTTCAGGTGCCGCCAGTATAATTAAAACAGCATTGGCTTTATCGGCAGGCAAAGAGCCTAAATGGCATGCAATTAATGGTTTGGGTAAAGACGGTAGTTGTGCTCACCTTATTTTGGGAGCGGTTAACAATGCAGGTAAAGTCAATGCTGGCAACGTCAATGACAGCAAAATAAGTGCACATAAAGTGGATACAACACATGCGCACATAAAACACAATAATGCCTTGCCCGCAAAAAAACATCAGTTAAAGAAAACGATCAGTCTCGGTGGCCATAATATTCGCGAAACTATGTTGTTAGCCAGTCAAACGTCTGCTAATAAACAGCTGGTTAGCCAAATAAAAGCGGCGTTTAGCAATAATAGGGGATTGCCCGTCACGAATCATGCTCAAAGTATTGATTTAAGCCCAATCAAACCAAGATTTAAGCCTAAGGTCAGCACTTCCGATGCTAACAGCATAGATACCAGCATAAATAACAACCTGAATACTCAACTCAATACTAACACGCCTGGTAATCGTTACCTTGACAACGCGTTCACTTTTTCTTCAGGAGTTTCTGTGAAACAAGCCTCAGCCAGTAATTCAGTGCTGGAACAACAAAAAAATCATGTTAAGCAAAATGATAGTAGTACTAAAAATACCAATACTACGAAAAATACCAGTGACATAGATAATACCAGTGCTAAAAATAATACTAGCGCTTTACCAAGGCAAGTGACCCAGCAAGCGGCAACGCATCAAGCGTTTTTAAAGCAGCGGCAACAAGCACAAGCACAAATTGCTAAACTACTGTCGATGCAGCTTGACGCTGAACTAAACGCCAACATAGCGAACAAAATTGAGGGGGAGTCTGTAAGCGCAGCTAACAAGCAGTTCAGCCAAGCAAGCATTTCAAAAGCAAGTACATTACCAGCAAGTACTTCGCATACAATTGAAGAGCGCCCATCTATGCTTGAAGCTGTGCAACTGCCAGTAGCAGAGGGCTTTGCGATACAGGGACCTAAAGGATACGCATATCCGCCCCTTGTGCTACGTAAACGCTTTAACCAAGCCAACAATATTATTTGGGACACGGCTGATTTAGTTGAATTTGCTGAGGGTGATATTGCTAAAGTGTTTGGCGACGAGTACAAGATTATAGACGGCTATTCGCGACGCGTGAGGTTGCCATCAACAGATTATTTATTGGTATCACGTGTTACCGCTCTGGAAGCGGAATTACATGCGTATAAAAAATCTTATATGTGCACCGAATACGATATTCCTGTTGATGCACCGTTTTTAATTGATGGTCAAATACCTTGGTCGGTGTCAGTAGAGTCGGGGCAGTGTGATTTACTGTTAATTGCCTTTATTGGTATAGATTTTCAAGCTCAGGGTGAGCGAGTCTATCGCTTACTTGATTGTGAGTTAACTTTCTTAGAAGACATGGCGTTTGGTGGTGAAACCCTGCGTTATGAAATTCATATTGATTCTTACGCAAAAAATGGTGAACAACTGTTGTTTTTCTTTCACTACGATTGTTATGTTGGCGATAAAAAAGTATTGATTATGCGCAATGGTTGCGCTGGTTTCTTTACCGATGAAGAGCTACATGATGGTAAGGGTGTGATCCTTAATGACAGTGATAAAGCTCAGTTAACACAGGCTAAAAAATCAGTGTTCACACCACTTATGCAACGACACCGCGATACTTATTACTACGCCGATATGATGAAGTTGGTAAACGGTGATTTAGCTGGTTGTTTTGGCCAAGGTTATGATCAACAGGGGCGCAACCCGTCATTAAAATTTTCATCAGCCAAATTTTTAATGATAGAGCGTATTACTAAGATGAATTCAACGGGTGGTCATTGGGGGCTTGGTCTCATTGAGGGGCAAAAAGATTTAGCGCCTGAGCATTGGTATTTCCCATGTCATTTTAAAGACGATCAAGTGATGGCTGGCTCGCTGATGAGTGAAGGTTGCGGGCAAATGGCAATGTTTTACATGCTGTCGTTGGGCATGCACAAATATGTTAATAATGCGCGCTTTCAACCTGTACCGGGAGAATCACAAACGGTTCGATGTCGTGGCCAAGTATTGCCACAAATCAATACCTTGACTTATCGCATGGAAGTTACTGACATTGGCATGCATCCCTACCCATTTTTGAAAGCTAACATTGATATCATTTTAGATGGCAAGGTAGTGGTAGATTTTAAAAACTTGTCGGTTATGATCAAAGAGCAAGATAAGCAATCGCCTTATCCGGTAACCTTACCTGATAACGTGGTATTGTATGATAAAGATCATGACAACTCAGTGCCTTATAGTCTTTCTTCTGATTCTGGCCAGACTTTTAATAACAAGTCCAGTGATAACAAGTTTAGTGACAGCCAGCCTGAACAGAACAAACTGCTTGCTCAGGATGAGCAAGATGAACGGGGGCTTACTCCCTTTAAAAATGCACAACGGCCTTTAATGAAAGTTATTTCTGACTTTTCAGCGCTAACAAACAAAGGTGTTATTCCTATTAAGCATTTTGCTGCACCAGCGCTGGCAGGGCAAAATCGTATACCGGATAAAGCCCCGTTTAGTCCTTGGCATTTATTTGAGTTTGCCACCGGTAATATTGCTAACTGCTTTGGTGCTGATTTTGATGTTTATCAAGGCAGAATTCCACCTCGTACCCCCTGTGGTGATTTACAGGTGGTGACTCAGGTTGTTGAAGTGAAAGGTAAACGTTTAGATTTTAACGACCCAGCAACTTGTGTAGCTGAATATTTTGTGCCTGAAGATGCTTGGTACTTTACTCATAACAGCCATCAAGCGTGGATGCCTTATTCACTGATCATGGAAATAGCCTTGCAACCTAATGGCTTTATTTCAGGTTATATGGGCACAACACTGGCTTACCCCGATAAAGATTTATTTTTTCGTAACCTCGATGGTAGTGGGGAATTAGTTAAACAATTGGACTTACGCGGTAAAACCATTGTCAATAAGTCAACGTTACTATCCACCACCATGGCTGGTGGTATGATAGTACAGAGTTTTACGTTTGCCTTGTATGCCATAGAATCTGGTTTAAGCGATAAGTGTAACGCGCACGATGACTTAGCTGTTGAGGCGCTGTTTTATCAGGGTACGGCGGTATTTGGGTATTTTGCTGAAGCGGCACTAACCAACCAATTAGGTATAGATAACGGTAAAACAACAGCGCCTTGGTTTGTTGAAAATAACACCGCCAAGGCTGATATTGTTAGTCTTGATTTACGCAATAAACAGCTAGCCTTGTATCAAGCCCCCCATGATAAACCGCATTATAAATTGGCCGGCGGCAAAATGAATTTTATCGATACGGTGTCAATTGTTGAGGGGGGCGGTAGTGCCGGTGTTGCCTATGTTTACGGTGAACGATGTATTGATGCCAGCGATTGGTTTTTTCGATACCACTTTCATCAAGACCCTGTAATGCCGGGCTCTTTAGGAGTAGAAGCAATTATTGAACTATTACAAACCTATGCCCTCCATAACAACTTAGGTGCAGAGTTTAATAACCCGCGCTTTATCGCACCAAAAACCTCAGTTAAATGGAAATATCGCGGTCAAATAACGCCGCTTAATAAGCAAATGTCGCTCGATATTCATATTACCGATATTGTTAAATCGGCTGATGAAGTGAGGTTAGTGGGTCAGGCTAATTTGTCAAAAGATGGCTTGCGTATTTACCAAGTGAGTGACTTGGTGTTAAGTATTGTTGAAGCCTAAAAGCTGAGGCAGCCCACCTAGGTTAAATGAAATGAACTTAAGAAAACATTTACAGGAATAAACATGTCAACTATTGGTTTTAATGAACAACGCGCTATTGATTGGGCATGGCAAGTTAATGCAGCTGAATTACGGTGTGATGATATCAGCATAAAAGCGGCGCTGATGGATCTTACGCAAGCCGTTTATGTAGGCCCTTTGGCCGAGAATTTTGGGGTAACCACAACTAAATCCTTACAAGGCGATACAAAGGTCACTGCATTTGCACAAAAACTATTGCCTGAGGATTTGGGTGATGACGACTTTAAAAAACAGCACGGCGTTAAATACGCTTACCATGGTGGTGCCATGGCCAATGGTATTGCTTCGGTTGAGTTAGTGATTGCCTTAGGCAAAGCTGGGTTTTTATGTTCTTTTGGCGCTGCTGGCTTAGTACCCGATGCGGTTGAAGCGGCTATAAGGCGTATTCAAGCGGCACTGCCTAATGGCCCCTTTGCGGTTAACTTAATTAATTCACCCGCCGAGCCAGCCTTGGAGAGCGGTGCCGTTGAGCGCTTTTTGAAGCTGGGTGTAAAAACAGTTGAAGCCTCGGCATACTTAGGTTTAACAGAGCACATTGTTTGGTACCGGCTGGCTGGATTAAGTGAGCGCAGCGATGGCAGTGTTAATATTGCTCATAAGGTTATTGCCAAAGTATCTCGCACCGAAGTAGGGCGCCGTTTTATGGAGCCAGCACCAAACAAATTAGTAGAAAAATTACTGGCGCAAGGCAAGATTACCGCAAAGCAAGCGGCGTTATCTAAGCGCGTGCCCATGGCCGATGATATTACTGCAGAAGCCGACTCAGGCGGTCATACAGATAATCGTCCCTTTTTAACTTTACTGCCTACCATTATTGCGTTGCGTGATGAAGTGCAGGCGCAATATCAATTTAGCCCGGCAATTCGAGTAGGCGCTGGTGGTGGTATAGGTACACCAGAATCGGCATTAGCTGCCTTTAATATGGGGGCGGCATACATTGTCTTAGGTTCTGTCAATCAATCTTGTGTTGAAGCTGGCGCATCAGAGCATACTCGTAAGTTACTCGCTCAAGTTGAAATGGCCGATGTAACCATGGCACCTGCGGCAGATATGTTTGAAATGGGCGTTAAATTACAAGTGGTCAAGCGTGGCTCTATGTTTGCCATGCGTGCTAAAAAACTGTATGAATTATACATTAATTACGACAGTATAGAGGCCATTCCTGCGGTTGAGCGTCTTAAAATTGAGCAGCAAATATTTCGTGCCGATCTTGATGAGGTATGGACAATTACAGAAAACTTCTTTAGTGGACGTGATCCAGAGATGTTGGCTCGGGCTAAAACTAATCCAAAGCGTAAAATGGCGTTGATTTTTCGATGGTATTTAGGCTTAAGCTCACGTTGGTCGAATACAGGTGAAAAAGGTCGTGAAATGGATTACCAAATTTGGGCTGGGCCAAGTTTAGGGGCATTTAATCAATGGGTAAAGGGCACCTATTTAGCGGAGTATGATCGTCGTTATGCGGTTGACGTTGCCTTACACATATTAAAAGGTGCTGCGTATTTACAACGTATTAATCAACTAACACTGCAAGGGATAAGCCTGCCGCATTCACTTGCCAGTTATCAAAGCGACGAGTGTTAGACATTTTGCAGGGTTAACGCACTTGAAATAATTAATATTGAACAGCCAGTAGCACTCAACGAGGTCAAAACTAATTACTATGGAAGATAATAAATTTATTGCTATGCAAACAGATAAATCAAATGCCGTTAATAGCATTGAATGCATTGAATTTGCGGTATTTGAAGTGAGCAAAGCTGATGTTGCCAAGGTTGTGCATTTAAGTGAGACATTGTTTAGCGAAATAAATGCCGAGCAACACAATATTGTTGCTCATCAAATTTTGGTAAAGATAGACAATCAAGATAGCGACACCGATGAAATTTGCTGGCATCTTACCTGGCTTAATGAAGCCGCAGTAAAAGCTTGTGCTAAACGTTGGAAGAGCTACCCTAGTGCTAAAAAAATAGAGGCTGCTGTGGGTAAAAAACACTACTATGGGCATTTTTTGCCCATCACCTAATGGTTAACCGCTTCCTGCGTAATAACAACTTTAACTGCAGCAATGTATGTCGAATAGGCTTATAAGTTATTACTTGAATAGATGCTTAAAATGGGGAACTTGTTCTCGCCAAAAGAGAGGGTAAGGGATTGCGTTTCTTTACCTTTAAAGTTGCTTGTAAAAGTCAAGGGTTCAGAGCGACTGCCATCAGCAAACAAAGCGAGTAAATGCTCTTGATTTATGCTTCGCTCGCCGTGACTTAAATTCGTTAAGGTAATAACACTCCAGCGCTCACCATTTTCATTACTCATGAGTACGTAATTAATCACCTCAAAATCACTTTTTTTAGGGGTAATATTATTGTCATTGCTAAAAGCTAATTGAATGCTTTTTGATACCGACCGGTCTACATTCAAAACATCATCATCAGCGCTTGCGGTGAAACTAACAAAGGTTAAGGCAATAAAAACATAAGCTAACATATAAAAATCCTTGGTAGGTGAAAGTTTATTATATAGAAGATTGCGAAGTAATTGAATGGCTTAAGAGTCAATTTTGACACTATTCACTTACATCAATAACTTCTCTATTGCCTTAATTGCACGCCCATCGTTAATCATACGTTGTTTAAGCTCAGCCTTTTTATGGTTTAGTTGCTTTACAAATTCTGGACACAAATAACCTAAGGTTTTATAGCGTTGGTAACCCTGTTTAATTTCTGTCAGGGTAAAACCAATAGCTTTACCCTTAGTAATAAAAGCTAACTCGTGTAATTGTTCTTTGCCGTAATAGCGATAGCCATTTGCGCCTCGCTTAGGTGGGCTGAGTAACCCTTTTTTCTCGTAATAGCGCAGTGTATCGCGCGATAAGCCCACCTGTTGTTCAAATTCAGCAATTTTCATATTTAGCCTATTGACTGTGGAGTAAGTCTATACCTTACCATAGTTTTATTTGCTAAGGAGTTATTATGAAAATTACTCAAATAAGAAATGCAACGTTAGTGATTGAGAGCCAAGGTAGGTATGTTTTAGTTGATCCTATGCTAGCGACAAAAGGAAGCTTACCACGGCTTAAATTTTTTAAGTCAAGGTTGCGCAATCCGCTAGTTGACTTACCGCCCAGTTTTGCTCAAGTATTAAATCGCATTGAGTATGCGTTGATAACGCATTGTCAAAAAGGGCATTTTGATCACCTTGATAGAGCTGGTAAACACTGGTTACGTAGCAATAACATCACCACATTTTGTACCCACCATGATGCTAATTACTTAACAAATAGGGGGATTAAGGTCAGTGCACTCAATAAAAATGACACTTTTTTTAATGGTAGTATTGAGCAAGTGCCGGCAACACATACCAGGGGTTGGTTAAAACCATTCATGGAGCATGGCGTTGGGTATTTTATTACTATGCCTGAGCAGCCAAGTTTATATTTAATGGGTGATACCGTGATGACCGATGTGATAAAGGCATTTATAAAAAATAATCAACCCGATTATATTGTAGCTCCTACCGGCAAAGCCCAATTTGATTTGGGTGCACCTCTATTGTTAGAGGAAACTGAAATTATAGAGTTAGCGTCAATAAGTACTGGAACGATAATCGCTAATCACATGGAAGCGTTAGATCACTGCCGCCTAAATCGACAAAATTTACGCCAGTTGTTAATCAAGCATGGTTTATTGGCGCGTTTTATCATTCCTGAGGATGGTGAGACCATTCAGCTAAAGCTGAGTTAGCTTCTGTTTTAGCTGACTCTTTTTTAACCTCTTTAATGAGTGTTAACCTTGGCCAACAGTAATATTATCGTCGAATTGATATTTACCTGATACCTGATGTTATTTGCCAGATTTTATATGGTAATGACGGGTTACATTCTGGCTAATATTAGCCCATGGCGATGCCTTAACACGTGCTTGATGGTAGTCAAAAGCTTGTTGATTAACAAATACCTCAACAACATCAAATTGTTGAGGGTTATTGCTATTCTGGATAACTGAAAAGTGCAAGCACCCCGTTTCTTCGAGGGTAAGACGAGTATGGGTAATTAACGCCTTTTTGATTCGGGATATTTCTGATAACGGGACAGTAATATGCCCCTGTAAAATAATATTTTCTGGCAAAACTTCCTTGTTCATATAGCTGTCTCATGATCCGTTAATGGTATTTTTGGAAAATAGGTTTTAATGTAAATAACTTTAATTGAATCCGGTTTAAACCCTTGTTAAAGGTTAAGCATTATGTTGGTAGGCCTTAAATGCCAACATAAATTCGTGAGGATCATCAAGGCCCAAATAAACAAGCTGTTCACTATTTAGCTTAATTTCAATATTTGGGTTACCTGATAAATTATACCTTTTTACTTGGGGTGCTCTGGCTATAAATTTATCATTGGTATTGAGCGAGTTGATATCAGTAAACTTTATTTTTAAGGGTTTAAATACCCCATATCGAATAATAATCACATTATCACAGATTGAAATGGGCCTTATTGCTAGGGCTTTGTATTCAGCAATAAAAATCATTAAGCCAAGCAAGGTTAGTCCTGTGGTGATATTTGCTGCTAGCGGTGACCACAAAAAATGAAGTAACAGATGCATAAAAGGTAACTCAACTAATAGTAGTAAAATAAAACCTAATTGATTAGATTGAGCGCCATCCTTGTTGTGGCAGGTAAAGTGATGTTTTCCAATGAAGTGTTTTTTTTGTATCTTGTTCGAAAACAACGCATAGCTCCACACTCTGGCTTCAAAAGATAATAACTCACTCATAATACCTTTACCAAGCTTATCTTCAATGGGCTGAGATATTGCTATATCCGGATCTAACTGCTGGTTTAAAGAGGTTTTAACAGCTAAAAATACAGTCGCTATGGTCACACCCTCAAAAATAATAAAGGCTATTACTACCAGGTATCGTAAAGACTCTAAATAAGGCCAGATAAGCTTGGCACTTTGGGGAATAATAAAAGACCCCAATAAAATGACTAAGCAAGCAAAAGCTACTGCCTTAATTACCGCTTCTTTTTTATTTGGTATAAATAACCAGCACAAAAAAGGTAACACGATTAAGCCGTCAATAAGCAACAACCATTCAGGTTTGTAATCACCAAAGTCGTTGAAAATGGTAGAGCTTTGGTAGAAGAATGCCCAAAAAATAGAGATACACAATAAAAATAGTAAAGGAATTCTCTTTTTAGTTAACATATATATTTCAATACCTTAATATTTATAAATAGCGTGTTATTTTGCCTTCGTTAATGAGTTGTTGTTATATAATCTATGTTGTCATATTACAGAGATGAATCATCTTTTTTATATTTTCATACTACCAAATGTTAGGCGTGATGTTAAAAATAAAACAACTACTTAGCAAAAAAATTAGTGGCCAATGCTGACGTTAAATATTGCGGTAAGTATTGCGGTAAGTATTGCGTTAAATATGGCGAAAATAGTGGTATAAATTGGCTAATGGCTTCCATCAAACAAGGTTAAATATTTTGCAGCACAGGTTATCTATTATTTATCTTGTTCTGGCTTTATTTATTGACTCAGTTAGAGCTGACGATACTGAGCCTGTTCACTATGCCTATGCAAATTACTTAGGCAGTGGTATTTACAGAACGACGGGGCAAAATGCTAGCCTTGTTAGTATGCCTTTTTCTTACAGCTTGGGTGATTCTAAGAAAATAAGTTATGAACTTCGCTTACCTGTATCGGTTGGTTTTTTTGATTTTGACTTAGCCGATTTACCCAATTTAGATCTCCCCGATGGTATAGGAACTGTCACCTTTACTCCAGGGATAGCCATTAATTATCAAGCGTCTGCAGAGTGGCTGTTAGAAACTTATATTGACCTTGGCTACGGTCGCAATTTAACGCAACAACGAGGAGTTACCATTCATTCTTCAGGGGTTTCAGCGCTGTATCATTTTAATTTGAAGGATTATGACAGTATATGGGCAAGTCGACTGTATTATGCGCTGTATAATGGTAATGGCTACAATGCTAAAGACTCTTATGCTGCTCTACAAACCGGTATAGACATTGGGCTACCAAGGCAATATCAACTATTTGGCTACAATTTTCAACCACGATTTTTTGCCACAGCTTTTTGGTATTTTAGTGAGGTTGATTTTTTAAAACCGCTCACCAAAGATTTTGGTCAAGCCAAACATGTTACCCTCAGTAACAGCATTGAGTATGGCTTTACTCTCAAGTTTACTAAAAAAATTGGCTTTTCATGGGCAGGAATAGATAGAGTAGGGCTTAGTTATCGGCACAGTAAAAACCTGAGTGCATTTCGCTTATTATTCAGTGTGCCTATATAAAATAACACCCTGTATTTAATGGTGCATACAGGGTGATTGAAATGTCTAAATACGTAGGGCTTTGTCACCTCGGGCTATGCCTACACAGCCAGAGCGAACAGACTCTATAATTTCTGTTTCATGTTGCAAGGTATTCATAAAGGCATTCAATTTTTCGTTATCACCAGTTAACTGTAAGGTGTAAACCTGTTTGCCAATATCAATAATATTGCCCCGAAAAATGTCTGTGATACGTTTAACTTCAGTGCGGGTTTTATCGTTCATAGCACCAACTTTCACCAGCAATAGTTCACGTTCGATATGCTGTCTATCAGTGATGTCGGTAATTTTAATGACGTCAATGAGTTTGTTAACTTGTTTAACAATTTGTTCCAACACTCTATCATCACCGCTGGTGGCAATGGTCATGCGTGATAAGCTGCTATCGTCAGTGGGAGCTACCGTTAAGCTCTCAATATTAAATGCACGTTGAGAGAATAACCCAACAATACGAGATAATGAGCCAGGCTCGTTTTCCATTAAAATGGCTAAAATTCTGCGCATTAGTTAATTACCTTATTACTTTCATGATTAACATAGTTTAAGTGACTTACTTGCTGCTGAGTCATCAGGCTTTTACTCCTTTTTTAAGCCAGAGTTCATCAATCGCGCCGGTTTTAATTTGCATAGGATAAACATGCTCTGTTTCATCAACCATAACATCAACAAACACTAAACGATTTTTGATCGCAAACGCTTCAGTGAGTTTTTCATCCAGTTCATCGAGCGTATCGATTTGAATACCTACATGGCCATAGGCTTCTGCAATTTTGATAAAATCAGGTAAGGACTCCATGTAAGAAGACGAATGGCGGCCGCCATAAACCATATCTTGCCATTGTCTAACCATACCTAGCGAGCGATTATTTAAGGTAACAATCACCACAGATAAATTATATTGCAGGCAAGTAGAAAGCTCTTGAATGTTCATTTGTATTGAACCATCGCCGGTTATACAAATCACGTGTTTGTCAGGAAAGGCTAATTTAACCCCCATGGCAGCAGGTAAGCCAAACCCCATGGTGCCTAATCCACCCGAATTTATCCATTGTCTAGGTTTGGCAAAGGGGTAATATTGGGCGGCGAACATTTGGTGTTGTCCAACATCAGAACAAACGTAAGCCTCGCCTTGAGTAATTTTGTACATAGACTCAACTACGCGTTGGGGTTTGATTTTACCCGTTTCGCTTTGCTCATATTGATTACTTTTAACAGCCCGCCATAGGTTAATTTGTTGCCACCACTCACTTAAGGCTGCTTCATCGGGCACATAATTGATGTCATTTAATTCGTCGATAAGTTGTTGCATAACATAGTCTACTGCGCCAACAACAGGAATATGCGCATTAATCGTTTTGGAGATAGAGGTTGGATCAATATCAACATGAATAATGGTGGCGTTAGGGCAAAACTTTTCAACATTATTGGTAACCCTATCATCAAAGCGAGCACCCAGTGCTAAAATAACATCAGCATTTGCCATGGCTTTATTGGCTTGTAAACTACCATGCATACCAAGCATGCCAACAAATTGTTTATGGGTTCCTGATATGCCACCAAGCCCCATTAAGGTGTTGGTGATTGGTGCTTTTAGTTTTTCAACCAAGGTCGTTAGCGTCTCGTCGGCATCAGAAATAACAATGCCGCCACCAGAATAGATCACCAACTTTTTGGCCTGAGCAATGGTTTGTGCGGCTTTTTTGATTTGTTTGCCATGGCCTTTGGTGGTGGGGTTATATGAGCGAATAGTGACATCAGTCTCAATAGAGAAGGGGCCTTTATTTTGGGGCACCAAAATATCTTTTGGCAACTCTATCACTACAGGTCCAGGTCTGCCTGTACGAGCCAGGTAAAAGGCTTTAGCAATAGCATTTGGAATATCATCAAGTGAACGACAGTTGAAACTGTGCTTAATAATAGGGCGCGTACAACCCACAATATCTGTTTCTTGGAAGGCATCATCACCAATTAATGAACTTGCTACTTGTCCCGCTAGCACAACCATAGGAATTGAATCCATATAAGCGGTGGCGATACCTGTTACACAGTTGGTTGCCCCGGGACCTGAGGTAGCAAGCACAACACCAACTTCACCCGTTGCTCGAGAATAGCCATCAGCCATGTGCGTGGCGGCTTGTTCATGACGAACTAATATGTGTTCTATCTCATCTTGCTGAAAAATAGCGTCATATATGTCTAGAACCGAGCCACCGGGATAGCCAAAAATATATTTAACTTTTAAAGCTGATAATGATTTTACTACCATTTCAGCTCCTGTAAAAAGTTCTGTTGTCATACCGTTACCTTCATTTTTAATTACTGTATTTGTTGTTATTTATGCCACTATTTATTGGGTAATGCTTAATAAAAAACCCTCGGTCTTAATCAGAGCGAGGGTTTCTTGATATTAGTTCGTTAATTTTTGGCTAAGCTCAAGTTACCTCGTCAGTGATGAAAATACCACGACGACTAGTAGGACGACTTTGAGAGTTTTGATTGCTTGCATAATCTTTGAGTTAGATTTTTAAATAACGTATAGCTTTATTTTTATGGCTTTACTTGTTCGTGTCAACTAATAAATACAAATCTTTACATAAATAGGACGTTTTTTTTATAAATAAGGTTGTGTATTTATTAATAAGGCATTTTGTTTCGGTAAAAGTTACAGTTGGCAAATTATTGTCACAATTTAGAACATTGTTATTACTGTATTATTAAGCCATTTTGTTTTATATTAAGGACAGGTTAAATGCTATGCAAAGCTTGGTAGTATTTGTTTCAACACAAAAATATGGAACTACTATGACTCTTATTAAATCACTAATGATTAGTGTATTACTTGTTATTACTGCAGGTTGTGCAACTAATTCAGCTAAAGTCAATTTTGATCGCAATACTAATATTGATACAGCCAACTATAAAACATTTGCTTGGTTAACCTCAGCTAAAATTATGGCGCCGGCGGTAGATATTAACCCCGTTATGAAGCAACGGGTTGACAATAGTATCGAACAAGCCTTTACGGCAAAAGGTTATACATTAATTGATGATGCAGAAACTGCTGACTTTACCATATCTTATACTTTAGGTAGCCGCGATAAAATTAAAGTCAATAGTTACCCAGCAACCTACAATACTGGTTTTGGTTGGGGCCGAGGTTATTATGGTGGTCGAGGATATTATGGCTCGGTAAACATGGGTACAGAAACCAGCGTTAGGCAATATACGGAAGGTAAATTAGCCATTGACGTATATGATGTAAAAAGTCATCAACCGGTATGGCATGGTTGGGCGACTAAACGCTTAAGTTCAGATGACAAAGAGTCTCCGTCAGCCGCCTTAAACGAGATTGTTGTGCAAGTGGTAAACCAATTTAAATAAACGGTTTTAATTGAGACAACGGCTTAACTGGTTGTCTCAATACTACACAAATCCTGAATGATTTATTTTTCATTTATTGCCTGCGGCTCTGATAACTTGTCGACTGTTACTAGACAAGCAGCCATAAAGGTATCAATGAAATAACCTACCTCTGGCATGTCAATTTTCAAGGCATTAATCTTTACGCCTAAGCGCTGTTCTACATGGTCAAACTCAGGGTTTTTATGATTAATTTCATCTAATGCTTTTATGTAGGCAACAATAATATCTGCTGCCTTGACGATAGCTTTATACTCAGCAGACACATTATCTTGCACAATTATATCGCTAAATAGGCTTTGTAATTCGTTTGGTAAAGAGGCTAAACATTCTTGCTCTGCTATTAATTCAATTTTTTTAAATTCTCTAGCAATTGCCTTATTCGCGTATTTTGTTGGGCTGACAATATCGCCATAGCGTGTCTCACTGGCCTCATGGTATAGCGCTATGGTTGATATTTTATCGGCATTAATATTACCATTGAATTTTTGATTTTTGATTACGGCTAATAAATGCGCAACAATAGCCACTTGGTGAGAGTGCTCGGCAATATTCTCCGGTTTAACACAATACATTAATGACCATCGTTTAATTAATGGCATTCGTAACATCCAGGCTAAGAACGAGCTTTGCATGTTAAATCCTTTATTGTTATCACTTGTTTGCACTATGTAATTTATGTAGAAAGCACAACAATGATTAAATTTTTAATGGGTGTGTTCTGTAAAGCCTTTATTGCGTTGCAGGTAATTGCTTGTAAGATTCAAAAAATGATTTAAGTCGAGTAAGAGCAGGAACCAGTTCATCAACATGAGGTAAGAAAACCAAACGAAAATAGTTTTGTTCCTCAATGTTAAAAGCACTGCCGTGAACCAATAAAATTTTCTCTTGCTTAAGCAAATCCAGAATCATCTGTTCGTCATTGTTGATGCTAAATTTTTCTTGATCAACTTTAACAAACAGGTACAGAGCGCCCATGGCTGGATGACAAGATAACCCGTCAATATCGTTTATCATTTTAGCAGCAAGGTTACGCTGTTTTAAGAGTCGACCATCCCCCATAATAAGCTCATTAATACTTTGGTAACCACCTAATGCCGTTTGAATGGCATGTTGACAAGGAACATTGGCACATAAGCGCATTGAAGAAAGCATATTAAGGCCCTCTATGTAATCTTCTGCATGAACCTTGGGTCCCGAAATAACCATCCAACCTGCTCTGAAACCGGCTATGCGATAGTTTTTTGATAAACCACCCAATGTTATGATTAACACATCTTGAGCAAGGCTTGCCGTGGGTATGTGTTTTGCTTGATCAAATAAAATTTTATCGTAAATTTCATCGCTGTAGATAATAAGGTCATGTTTTCTAGCAAGTTCAATGATGCCTTGTAATATTTCTTGTGAGTACACTGCACCTGTTGGGTTATTAGGATTAATTAATACAATGGCTTTGGTTTTCTCAGTAATTTTAGCAGCCATATCTTCTAGGCTTGGAAACCAAAAATTTTCATCGTCGCATTTGTAATGAATAGGTGTACCGCCAGAGAGTGACACCGCCGCTGTCCATAAGGGGTAATCTGGGGCAGGAATAAGTACTTCGTCGCCATTGTTGAGCAAGCATTGCATTGCCATAACAATTAGTTCACTCACACCATTACCAAGGTAAATATCATCAACGCTGACGTCTTTAATGCCTTGCTGCTGAAAGTACTGCATTACCGCGACTCTCGCTGAATAAAGGCCTTGTGATTCTGCGTAGCCTTGTGAACTAGGTAAATTACGGATCACGTCTTTTAATATATCGTCGGGTGCTTCAAAACCAAATGGCGCAGGGTTACCAATATTTAGTTTTAAAATTTTATGACCTTCGTCTTCTAAACGCTTGGCCGCTGCAGCTATTTGACCTCTAATTTGGTAGCGAACATTATTGAGTTTAGAGGATTTAGTAATGGCTTTCATTAGAGGTTAACTTCTGTAATTGAGAGAAAAAAAGATTGTGATTGCATTGTTGCCAAAAATTACGGGTTTTTAAAGCCTTATTTAACAATTTTTCATGATAATTTATTTAATCTACAACTAAAAAGTATATTAACTTAATTGTTTTAACAGGCTATATTTGCCGCCTGTATGGATTTACTTTTATGTTTGCTTAGTCAAAAGCTAAATAAGGTATGTATTTTAAGGGAGAAGTTATGTATTTAGGGCAATGTTTATGTGGAGAAGTTCAAATTCAGGTGACAGGAAAAATAACCGATATTATTCATTGTCACTGCTCTTTGTGTAGAAAAAATAGCGGAACAGCATTTGCCACCAATGGTTTTATTAACCGTTCAGACTTTTGCATTAGCGCAGGTGAAAATTTGCTTTCTGCCTTCTCTTTTAAACCAGGGCGCACTCGCTATTTTTGCAGTCAATGTGGCTCACCAATTTATAGTGCTAACCAGGATGATCCTCATCGGTTGAGGTTGCGTTTGGGCATTATTGATAGTGATATTAGTGAAAAACCCTTATCACATAACTTTGTTAGTTCACGAGCAAACTGGGAAGACCTAGAGGCAAAATTACCACAGTACGATAGTTTTGAACCAAATCGTAAGTAAACTAGCCCATGCCAGCCTGAAATAAAGCTTGACTGAGTAAGTTATTACTCTGGGTTTATAATTGTAGGTTATTGTTATGGACGTTTAGCCTAAGTGGATGGTTAGTATAAGTGGATGGTTAATATAAGTGGATGGTTAGTCTTAGTGAATGTTACAGGTGGTGCACATTGTTGACGCTTGTATTATGGCTTTAAAAAAGCTGATTGACAGTGCCAAAATACTCACTTATCAAATACTCCTTTAAATCTCTCCAGCCATAAAGTTAAACAGAAAATGTTTAACTTTATGGCTGATATTTTAATGTATTATATTAGGCTGGCTATGCGATTAATGAGTATTTAAACAATGTTAACCGCTAAGCATTTGTAAAAATATTGCCAACTAGCTAAACAGACCCATTACTTCATCAATTGCAATGAGGGATTTTTCACCAGTAATACGATTTTTAACCTCGACTTGTTGTGCGTCTAAATTACGCTCCCCCACAATAATCAGTAGCGGTGTTCCCATTAATTCATGATCGGCAAACATCACGCCGGGGCGCTCTTTACGGTCATCAAATAACACTTCTATGCCAGCTTCATTAAGCGAGCAATAAAGCTGCTCAGCCGTTTCTTTAACGCGCGCAGATTTTGCCATGTTCATTGGCACAATAGCGACTTGAAAGGGGGCAATAGCTTTTGGCCATTTAATACCATATTTATCATGGTTTTGTTCAATTGCCGCAGCAACAATGCGTGATACGCCAATGCCATAACAACCCATGGTGAGGGTCTGATTTTTACCTGCTTCATTCAATACTGCGCAGTTCATTGCTTCAGCGTACTTGCTTCCAAGCTGAAATATATGGCCGACTTCGATACCGCGTTTTATTTCTATGAAGCCTTGACCACAGGGGCTAGGGTCTCCGGCAACAACATTACGAATATCCTCAACCTGAATGGCGCCACAGTCACGCTGCCAATCTACGCCAGTAAGAGAGTGATTATTTTGGTTTGCGCCACACACAAAGTCTGTTAGGTGCGCTGCACTGTGATCAACGATAACTGCAACTGATAAACCTTTTGGACCTAACGAGGTTCTGTGACAACCAGCCACTTGGCTGACTTGTTCATCCGTTGCTATAGTTAATGGCGAGGCAACCTGTAGTAAGTTTTCTGCTTTGACTTCATTGAGCTCATGATCACCACGAAGCACTAACGCGACAAACTTTTCAGTGTCACCATCTGCATCAGCGCCAAGCACTAACACGGTTTTAACAGTTGTTTTTACATCAATATTTTCAGTTTTAATGAGTCTATCAAGTTTTAACTCTACCGTTTGCATTTGTTGCGATGGTTCAGCTCGCACATTCGTTGGCGCAAGTGCCGCGGCTTTCTCTACGTTTGCGGCAAAATCACTGGCATCACTAAAAGCAATATCATCTTCACCAGATTCAGCTAAGACATGAAATTCATGCGATTGCTCACCACCAATTGAACCAGTATCAGCAAGGACAGCCCGGTAATCTAACTCTAATCGTTCAAAAATACGACAGTATGCCTTGAACATAACCTGATAAGTTGTTTCTAAACATTGTTCATCAAGGTGAAAGGAGTAGGCGTCTTTCATTAAAAATTCACGGCCGCGCATTACACCAAAGCGAGGGCGAATTTCATCTCTGAATTTGGTTTGAATTTGAAACACATTTAAAGGTAATTGTTTGTAGCTACTTAACTCATTGGCAACAAGTTTGGTGATTACTTCTTCATGGGTAGGTCCTAAAACAAAAGGTCTTTTATGACGATCATTTAGGCGAAGTAATTCTGGACCGTAGTCGTCTAACCGACCAGACTCTTGCCATAAATCAGCAGGTTGAACCATGGGCATAAGTATTTCATTACCGCCAGCTCGCTGTATTTCTTCTCGTACAATGTTTTCAACTTTTTTTAGAACACGCAAGCCTGTGGGTAACCAAGTATACAATCCTGAGGCAAGATTACGAACAAGACCTGCTCGTAACATCAACTGGTGACTTATTACTTCGGCACTGGCTGGGGTCTCTTTAAGAGTAGACAATAAATATTGGCTGGTACGCATGACTCAAATTCCGTAAGGGGTATAAATAATTGGCGACATTCTATCAGGGGCTTTGCTTGTGAAAAAGTAATAAATGTAATATTTCTAACTTAGTTACACTAGCGCAATGAAGCCAGAAGAGAGCAATATAGCCACAAGAGTAACGTGTAAACTTTTGCAACAGATAATTGCTGAAAAAATTTTAGATAAATGTAGTTGTACAATACGAAGTAAGTATATAAAAAGTTTACCTAAAAAACAGAATGTTTACTGGGTATATTAACACTTATCTTTGCTGCCTTCTGGCACAATAACGGGTAAATCCATGCAACCATAATCTATATCAAATTGACTCAAAATACAGGTTAATTGCCCTCGATGATGAGTTTGATGGTTGAATAAATGCTGAGTGACATCAGCAGCGACTTTGGTAATCTCATCACCTTCAGTAGTGTGGTAAGTCATATAATTACAGATATCTTGTTCTGATAACTTATCGCAATAGTTAACAATAACCACATCTAACTGAGCTCGTAGCAGAGCAATGTCATTCATATTCGTATGATACATATCCTGTGGTGACTGTGGCAGAGGAAAGGCAGCTAATTTACGAGGACAAAGCTCACCTATTTGGTTTTGTGCTAATCGCCCTAACAAAATTAAATCACCGAACAGTAAATGATTCCAATAACTGATAATGGTTGGAAAAAACGATCCAGTTTGTTTTTGCAAAATACTATCAGGTAATTTTAGGCAGCAGTCTATTAGTTGCTGGTTAATGCGCTGATTATACAGTGATAGCATTTTGAAATGTTTAGCTAAGCTCAATTTCTTTTCCTGATTTAGTTAGTGAATGTAGAGTTTTTTCAGAAATATTTATAGTAATACCAATACCGATAAAACCTCTATAATTTTTAACGCTAGATACCTGTTTTTAAATCTGCCTTGATAGTTTATACAGTAAATTTTGATAGCCATTCACTCAATGAATCAGCTACCTTGGCAACAGAAAAGCTTGCTTGGTTATACCGCCAAACCGCCGCATCTTGTTGACAAGTTAAACAATCATTAGGGTTAAAACAAAACATCTCACCATTGCTGCTTGATGCAAATAATACATAGCCTGATGGCATCCCCGCCATAACGTAGAGTTCAGACAAAGAAATAACATCATTGACACTGAGGAAATCTATTACTACGCCAATATCAACAGAAAGGTCGCAGGTTTTGGTTAACACGCTAGGGGTGCGTAACAGTCCATAGGTTGTTAGCAGGTACTTGTAGGAGTTGGGTAAACTAGTGTTTAGCTTTTGTTCAACTAGTAATATATCTTCGACCTTAATCGGGCTTGTGTTATCACATTGTGGCCAGTTTTTAATGGACAGATCGATATCGTACACTCTTTTAAAATCCTTTAGTTACAAACTCGGTTTAAAAATTCATAATAAACGTTATCAATTTAAGGTTAACCTTGATATACGGTTAACCATAGTTAATTAATTTTTTTATGTTTAATACGTTATAACAAGGCGCTTTAATTTCATGCTAATTAATTGGCATTCGTTTTGAGAGCATGCTCTTGAGATCATTGTCTTGGGGTATGGCGCCTATATTAACCGCAAAAAATAAAACACAAAACAAAAAAGAGAATAAATAATGACAGTAACTATAATTTCTGCCGACTTTCACAATAGTAAGCACGCTAAAGATTTAGTGATGCTACTCGATGCTTATGCCCAAGACCCTATGGGAGGTGGTGAAGGGTTGAGTGAGTATGTCAAAAATAATTTAATTAAAACCTTAGCTAAACGTTATGATTTTTTGACATTATTAGCTTATGTTGATGGTAAACCAGCTGGTATCCTTAATTGTGTTGAAGGCTTTTCAACATTCAAATGCAAACCTTTACTCAATATTCATGATTGTGGGGTACTGTCAGAGTATCGTGGCCAAGGCCTAAGTCAACAACTTATGACTGAAGCAGAGCGCATCTCAATAGAAAGAGGTTACTGTAAATTAACATTAGAGGTTTTAGAAGGTAACATTGTTGCACAAAATGCTTATCGAAAACTGGGTTTCACTGGTTATGAACTTGACGCTAAAACTGGCAAAGCCATGTTTTGGGAAAAAGTATTGCCTACAGGCTGATATATTTACCTTCATATCAATAACAGCCGTATTTAAGTAGTAACAATTAAATTAAAAATATAAATTCAAGTTACTCACTAAAGAATTAACCATAATAACAATCAAGATAAGTAAAACTGAGCACTTAAACTTGAGTACTCAAAGCGACACACTCAAACATTTCACTTGCGTTTAACATTTAATTTAACTTATTCAATGATGGTTCTTACTGCTAACAAAGACATTGCTGTCAATGAAACTAGCGACGTTAATTAAATGATTTTGCTAAGGCGTTTAGGGGAGTAGCGTCTAGAAAGAAATAGGCCTTCTTTTTTTAGGGGTATTGTTATTATTTTGCGGCGCTGGCTTGTCTTTAGCTTTCTTTTCAAGCTCAGCTACGTCAGTTTTTACCTCGCTTGGTGCAGGCGAAAACCCTTGTTCCGAGAGGCTTTCATTAATGATTAACTGGATTACTTCGCCATTAAACTCAATAACATCTTGGTGGTATACTTTTTTTCGTTTTTGATACTCAACTTCACCATTGAGCAACACATAACCTTCACTGATAACAACTTTAGCTTCACCGCCGCCACTGACTAAATCGGCAATTTTTAGTAATTTACATAGCTCAACAGGTTGCTGATTTAATTCAATGACGAGGAAATTTTCTGACATATTTTTCTCAGTGTTAACGTAAAATAAGTTAATTTAAGTTAGTTTAAGTTAATTTATTTAGGGCTCAAGCTTCAGCTAAAGTGGCTAATAACTCAGTAATTTCAGCTTTAATCTCTTCATTGTCACTGTGTTCAACAGCTTCATTAGCTTTATTAGCAAATAACAGTGCCTGAGGTTGTTCTTCAAATTCTAGCTGGCGAAGAGCCATGGCTAAATAAGCGGAGGCGATAAAAGTTGGAAGAGACAATTGCTCTGCAGTGGCCAAAGCAACTTCATAAATATCCATAGCCTGATCGCCATCTTCGGTAAAATCCGCTAACGCTTCCCATTGCAATGGATGATCTTTAGGGGAACCTTGATTCGAGGCGCAAAGCACTTGTAATTTTTTACAGTGAACCTGCCGTAATTCTTCGTTATCCGCAGATGAAGCGTTTGCAATCTCTTGGCAAATAGAGAGAATTTCATCGTATAAAGGGGCTTTCATAGTTAATCCTAGAAGAGTTGGCTCGTCATTAAGTTAATAGTTTAAAAAGCAAGCATAGCAAGAGTGTTATTTCGGTTTGTTATGTGGAACGCTCAAAATAATACCACAGCTATTAATTTACCTGAATATAAGGAACCAAGGTTAATTATCAATAGCAGTATAATTAACCTTGGTAACAGTTAAATTATAATATTATCATAGGTATATCAGGTTAGCGATAACCCTAAAAATTATCTAAGCTTAGATTAATCAAAGTCAACACAAATGCGTAAACTCATAACTCAACGCTAGATTAGTCATATTAAAAAACTCAAGGAGAATAACATGAACAATAAGCGTAATGTATACCTTGCCATAGCTGGCGTAAGTCTTTTTTGGATAACTGCTTGTTCTGCACCATCAACAACAGCTCCTGAAATGTCTAAAGAGGGTATGCAATTAACTACTGCAACTCGATCAACTATTGCTTATCAAAAACCAGGCGTTAATTTTTCTGAGTACAGTAAAGTAAAAATATTACCCAGTGCGGTCGCTTTTAAGAAAAATTGGGAACGTGACTACAATAGGGATCATTCCACATTATCAACTCGTGTTCGAGATGAAGATGTCATCCGTATTAAAAATGAAGTCGCGACATTATTTGACGAAATATTTAAAGAAGAGTTCTCTAAAGCAGCCAACATTGAGCTTGTTGAAGAGGTTAGTTCAAATACCCTCATTATGAGACCTGCTATTATCAACCTTGATGTACATGCCCCCGATTTGCGCTCAGCTAGTGATGTTAGGGTTTATACTCAAGAAGCTGGGCAGGCTACCTTGTTTATAGAATTATATGATGGTGTGAGTGGTGAAATTTTAGCCCGTATTTTAAACAGCGCTGTTGCCGGCGATAAAGGTTATCATCAATGGGCTACGCGTGTATCAAACCGTGCTGATGCAACACGCATGATAAAAAAGTGGGCCAATACATTGATTAGTAAATATGATGAAGTTCACGCAGTTAAATGAGTTAAGTTAACTTGTCATTATTACTGACTAAATAGTAAATCTACAGTGCCGACTTTGTTTGGCATTGTGTTATTTTTACACGTCATTGTATTTAATTGCTCACAATGTCTACGTTGTGATTGAAAATAAATCAAGTAACTAATAATTTGAAAAAAATCAGTTTATTTAAAGGTTTTCTGTTGACAGCTTTTACTAACTGCCTATAATACGCCCCCGAAGCGATGGACGATTAGCTCAGTTGGGAGAGCACCGCCCTTACAAGGCGGGGGTCACTG
>JBELHN010000044.1:12864-27785 GCA_042091395.1 Colwellia sp. | reverse complement strand
GCATTTAAAAATATCTCTAAGTAATAGGAGTACTGATTGAACTATGGACTTCCCACACTTTACTAGACACTAAATGAGTTACATTGTAACTTCAAATAGAAGTGTTTATGAGCAAAGGCAAACGGTATACCCAAGAATTTAAAATCGAAGCAGTTAAGCAAATCACTGAGCGTGGTTATTCAGCTCTAGATTTTTGCTCCCTTGATTTTAAAAAGTGGAGTTTAGCGTTAAAAAATAACAATACACAAAATCTCCCAGAATTAACCGAGCGCCCTACTTTAAGGTAGGTAATTATAGTGTTCAACTGCCTTGGATGATGGCAAACCAATTAACAGGTATTAACGCTATAAATAATCTTAGAAATTTTGCCAACAGTCGATCTGAATTAAAAAGTGAAACGACTAGAGTTGAAGAAAGGCTAGGTGAATCTTTTAAAATGCGAGGCTTTAAAGTACTTGTTGGCTATCAACCTTCGAGTACTGGAAGTAACGACGCGGGTCAAATTGACCTGATATGTAAATTAGATGATGTTGTATTAGTCATTGAGGTGAAGTCTACCTACAGACGAAATAGTTTAAATGAAGACTTACAATATAAAAATAATACTCTAAGAAAGGCAGGTCTAAAAATAAAATGGAAAGCTGAAGCAGTTAATCATCTATTAGTAACTGACGACAAGTTTAAATCATTACTTGGTATTACTAATAGCTCACGTTGTAATGTCATCGGCTGGATAGCCGATACATGTCTAGAGTTAGATCACGAGTACTTTAGTGGTTTTTTAAAAGTTTTAATCGAAGAACTACATATTGCATTAAATGGTGATGTTGATCTTTTAATGGGTATAGAAGAATTAGACTTGCTAGAAAATAATAGCGAAAAGTCTACTTCATTATATCAAGAAGGTTTTAGCAGAAAATATTTCGTTGACGCCATTGAACATTCAAAGGTTTGGAAGTCGTTATTAAAAAACTAAAAGTAGTAGATATATTAGCATTAAGCTTCTAGGACTGAACTAATCAATATTGTAAATATCGAATTCAACTTGTTTTTAGAGTAAAATTAGCATCCTCTAGCAGTTTCACCGTTCTGGGCATCCATTTCTGACACTAAAACCAGCAAAATTTTGCTCTCTTGAATACCCATTCCATTATTTTTTTGCCACTTTTTGGGATATGTTCCCACAAAAGCCCACAAATTCATAAACTTCCTTGCAAGCCCTAATTTTACTGGTGTTATAGCCAGTGGTTGAGCTTTTCTATTTTGCTTTCCATGCTTGACATACCCTTGTATTTTTCACTAAACTGTATAAATGTGGGAAAAAGTGGGGAAATGTGGATCAAATTATTCTCCAAATACCACTTGCTTGTTAAATAAACTACTTAGCTTTACATAAGGCAATAATGTATAGAGGCACCAGTGCAATCACACTTGATAGCAAAAGCAGAATCACGATACCTACCAAGTATCGCGAAGAGCTGTTGGCTGACTGTCAAGGCAAGATGGTATGCACGGTCGATATTCAGCATGCCTGTTTATTGCTTTATCCTTTGCCAGAATGGGAAGAAATCGAGTTAAAACTATGTAATTTATCAAGCATGAACCAACAAGAAAGATTATTTCAGCAAGTTATTTTAGGCAATGCCAGTGATTGTGAAATGGATAAAAGTGGTCGCTTGCTGATTAATGGTCCATTGAGGCAACATGCAGGGTTAGAAAAAAATGTCATGTTAGTAGGGCAATTAAAAAAATTTGAAATTTGGCAAGATCTTGCTTGGCAGGCACAAATGCAGCAAGGCCTTAATAAAATTCAATCGGGAGAAATTGAACTGACTGAGCGTTTACTCGATTTGTCATTATAGTCATTTGCAATTAAACATTAGTTAAGGTTAATAACGTAACAATATGCATTCAAACACCGATCATATTTCAGTCATGCTTAATGAAGCTGTCGATGGCTTAGCTATAAACGGCGATGGTTGCTTTATTGACTGTACGTTTGGCCGAGGAGGGCATTCCTCTCTGATCCTCTCAAAATTAAATGATGACGGTCGCCTTATTGCTATTGATAGAGACTTAACAGCCATTGCTGCGGCAGAAAAATTTAAAAAAGATAAACGTTTTCTTATTGAGCATAACGGTTTTGCTGAATTATCAGCTATTGCTGAAAAGCATCAATTAACTGGAAAAGTAAAGGGTATTTTATTAGATCTGGGGGTTTCATCACCGCAGCTTGACGATGCAGCAAGAGGGTTCAGCTTTATGAAGGATGGGCCACTCGATATGCGCATGGATACCAGCAAAGGCCAAACTGCGGCGCAATGGTTAGCTGCGGCTGATGTTGAAGATATTACCTGGGTACTGCGCACATTTGGCGAAGAAAAACATGCCTGGCGAATTGCTAATGCGATTGTTGATACAAGATCACTAACCCCTTTAACAAGAACAAGTGAGCTTGCCCAGTTAATTAAAAAAACAGCACCGCAAAGGGAAATCAAAAAGCATCCGGCTACGCGCAGTTTTCAAGCTATTCGTATGTATATTAACAGTGAACTAGAACAAATTGAAACAGTGCTTTCTGCTTCACTAGACGTTTTAGCTGAAGGTGGACGCTTGGTAGTAATCAGCTTTCACTCTCTTGAGGATCGTTTAGTAAAACAATTTATGAAAAAACACTCTCAAGGTAAGAAAGTGCCCAGAGGCATGCCTATCAGTGAAGATGAATTGAATAAGGGGAAAAAACTGTTGTTAGTTGGCCGAAAATCAAAGCCGAGTAAGACAGAAGTTGAAGATAACATTCGTTCGCGCAGTTCGGTATTGCGTATTGCCGAACGATTAGCAAGAAACACTGATTAATAATGGCAGCACGCGCCTTAGTTTTCCATGTTTGGCATGACATAACTCGTTTTAAAGTAACTTATATTATCTTGTTTTTTGTAGTGATTTCAGCATTTTCAGTGGTTTACTACAGTCATGTGAATCGCCAAACAACCAGTGATTTAGAAGTATTGTTAGCGCGTAAAGATGAACTAAATATTGAATGGCGAAACTTATTATTAGAGCAGAACAGTTTAGCAGAGCATAGCGCCATTGAGAGTAAAGCAAAAAGGTTATTAAATATGAAACGACCTGACAGTGAATCAGAAATTATCGTTAATCTAGAGTAAGTTACTAGAGAAAATGTTAATTAAATTAAATCAAAGATGATTATTAGTGTGATGAAAAGCCAACATCCACGGTAAAGTGAATAGACGAGAACGGTGTGAATAAAAAATCAGCTAGAATCAATAACCCACTAAATACCGCTGCCTGGCGATATTATTTAGTGTTGGCGATTGTTGCGTTGATTTATGTCGGTTTATTAGCGCGAATGGCATATATTCAGATAATTGAACCCGATATGCTTAAAAAGCAAGGCGACTTACGTTCATTACGAATTGCCAAAAACACAGTGCAACGAGGCTCTATTCTTGATAGAAATGGTGCCGAGCTTGCCATTAGTGTGCCTGTTGAGACTGTCTGGGCTGATCCTAAAATTATTATGGAAAGCAATGCATTGGCATTAACCAAGCATTGGCAAGCGTTAGCAGATATATTAAAACAAGATATTAATAAGCTCACCGCTCGTGTAGCAAAAAGCCCCCGTAAACGTTTTGTTTATATTGAGCGAAAAATCTCTCCCGCGGTGGCTAACTACATAAAAGAGCTAAAAATCCCAGGGATACACCTTCGCAAAGAGTCAAAACGTTTTTATCCTAGTGGTGAAATTAGTGCCCACTTAATTGGTTTTACTAACGTCGACGACAAAGGTATTGAAGGCATTGAGCGGATTTATGATGAGGTGCTAACGGGTTCAGGTGGTGCAAAACGTTTTAGAAAAGATGCTAAAGGTCGTAAGATTGAGATAATTTCAGTGGAAGAAGCTGAACAGGCGCAAGATATTACCCTAAGTATAGATCAACGGATCCAAGCTATTGCCTATAAAGAACTTAAAGGTGCTGTGCAAGCGTTTAAAGCATCCTCAGGCTCTGTCGTTGTCGCTAATGTGCATACTGGCGAAATATTAGCACTGACCAATAGCCCTTCTTATAATCCAAATAACCGCCGTAACACCGCTATTCATCGGTTTAGAAACCGTGCTATTACCGATATTTATGAGCCAGGTTCAACAATGAAGCCTTTAACTGCATTAACGGCGCTGGAATTTGGTTCGGTTCAAGCAAAAACGCTACTCAATACAAGCCCTGGTTGGATGCGCTTAGGCGGTCGAAGAGTCAGTGATCCAATTAATCGTGGCACCTTGTCTATTGAAGATATCCTTATTACCTCGTCAAATATGGGTACCGCCAAACTAGCATTGTCAGTGCCTAAAAGCTATTTGTTAGATAAGTTTTTTGATGCGGGGTTTGCAGAAACAACCGGAACAGATCTGGTGGGTGAAAGCAGTGGTATGATGCATGACAGAAATCGTTGGTCTGCATTCGAGTTAGCAACCCTATCTTTTGGTTATGGCCTTGCGATAACGCCAATGCAACTAACTCGTTTTTATTCTGCACTAGCTAATGGCGGTATTAAACGAGAGTTATCTATTGTTAAATCCGCTACCCAAAAAGAGGGTGAGCGTATTTTTTCAAAACAAAATAGCCTAGCTATTGTTGATATGCTCGAGGCAGTAGTAGATGAGCATGTGCCCAAAGCCAAAATTAAAGGTTACCGGATCGGTGGTAAAACCGGCACTTCATTTAAAGCAGTAGCTGGAGGTTACGGTAATGATTATGTAGGGTTATTTGCGGGCATAGCGCCTATTTCTAAACCTGAAATTGTTGTGGTTGTGGTGATTAACGACCCTGCTGGTGATTTGTATCATGGCGGAGAAGTTGCTGCTCCGGTATTTTCACGGGTAATGAAAGGGGCTCTACAAGTCCTAAATATTGCCCCTGACGCTCAAAAAACAAAAACAGCAGCGCAACAGAATAGCCATATAAAAAACCTCGAAAAAGTTGACGGGGGTGAGCATAATGTTTAAACCGAATACTTTTTCAATCCTTAAGGTACTCACTGCATTTGATATTGTTATAAAGAACAATACTCACTTAAAAAATTACGAAGGCGATATTCATAACGATAGCCGAAACATTAATGTAGGTGATATATTTTGCGCGGTAATAGGCCATAGTGAAGACGGGCGAAACTATATAACACAAGCGCTAAATCAGGGTGCTAAATGTATTTTGTGTGAGTGCGAAAAGCAAAGTGACCATGGGACGCTTTTATCTGATTTTGAAGCTGACGATGCACTTGTCATACATTTTTATCAACTAAACCAACAGCTGTTTAAACTTACTCAAGCATACTATCAAAACCCACAAGAAAATTTAACCGTGATTGGTATTACCGGAACGAATGGGAAAACAACAACCAGCCAATTAACCGCACAAATGTTAACAGCCAATCAATTACCTTGTGCAATTATTGGTACTAATGGTGCTGGGAGTCTTGATAAGTTAGAGCTTATTAACAACACCACCCCTGGTGCTTGTCAATTACATCAACTGTTCACACAATTTAACGAACAACATTTTAATTTTGTGGCCATGGAAGTTTCCTCACATGCTTTAGCACAAAAACGTGTTGAAGCTGAGTTGTTTGATATTGCTATTTTTACCAACCTGAGTCGAGATCATCTCGATTTTCATGGCACGATGGAAAGCTATGGGCAAGCAAAGAAACAAATTTTTACGGGTGATAATAAACAAGTTGCGGTTGTCAATTTTGACGACCCACTTGCGCAACAATGGCTGTTAGCTTGGCCAAAACAGCAAAAAGTTTGGTTGTATGGGCGAACTCAATCAATAACCGACAGCCAAAATTATGTATTGGCTAAGAATATCAGTCGTCACAACCAAGGGGTATCCTTTTTATTAGTCACTCATTTAGGGCAAATACAGCTTGATAGCCCACTTCTCGGTGACTTTAATGTTGATAATTTATTAGCAGCAATCAGTGTACTCCTTATCCAAGGTACCGCAATAGAGGATATTCCTAAATTGGTATCATCAACATCGGCTGTTGCCGGAAGAATGGAGGCTACTTCCGCAGAGCATCTAGCGACCACCGTTGTTGATTATGCACATACACCAGATGCGTTAGAAAAAGCATTAAAAGCGTGCAGGCAGCATTGCATTGGTCATGTATATGTTGTTTTTGGCTGTGGTGGAGATAGGGACAAAGGCAAAAGGCCTCTGATGGCTAACATTGCAGAGCAAAATGCAGACTTTATCGTTATAACCAATGATAACCCCCGCAGTGAAAACGCTGAACAAATTGCTCAAGACATTCTTGATGGCTTTAATAATAAAGATGAAACCCGCGTGTCAGTAATCCTCGATAGAGAGCTTGCTGTGCGAAGTACGCTTAAGTTAGCAAGAGCCAAGGATATGGTGTTACTTGCAGGCAAAGGTCATGAGGATTACATCATTTTACCAAAATATGATGAGCACGGTGATGTTATTGGCACACAAAAAATAGACTATGATGAGCGGGCAATAGTGACTAATTTTTATCACGAATATTTGCATAATATTGCTGATTCGCCTAGCAATGTGGAGGCGAAGTTATGATTGAAGTGTCATTCGATACGTTAGCTAAAGTGACTGGTGGGAGATTGATAACACCTGATGACAATGAGGTTGAAAGCATCAATACGCTAGTGACCGATAGTCGAGAGATTGAGCATAAAGAAGAACAACGTACTGCTTTTTTAGCGTTGAAAGGTCCAAATTTTGATGGCCACCGTTTTGTTGAACAAGTTGTGATTCAGGGGTGTGTCTTAATAGTTGTTGATCATCAGATCACTGAGTTACATAACACGGTGCAATTAGTTGTCGACGATACGCGGCATGCACTTGGTAAAATAGCCGCTCACGTAAAAACAATGGTTGCACCTAAAACCGTTGGTATAACGGGTAGTAGTGGTAAAACCACGGTAAAAGAGATGGTGGCGGCAATATTGTCGCAGTTAGGTAATGTGCTAGCAACACAGGGGAATTTTAATAATGATATTGGAGTGCCACTGACATTATTACGACTTAATCATAGTCATGATTTTGCAGTCATTGAGATGGGAGCTAATCACATTGGTGAGATAGCTTACACAGCTGGGTTGACTCAGCCTGATGTGGCGGTAATCAATAACATAGCAGCCGCCCATTTGGAAGGCTTCGGTGATTTATGTGGGGTAGCAAGAGCCAAAGGTGAAATTTTTTCAGGACTTGGTGAGCAGGGCGTTGCACTTTATAACCAAGACACCCCATTTACTGATAAATGGCAATGGCGTCTAACCAATACAAGGGTTCGAACTTTTTCCTGTGTCAATAAAGCGACCTGCTATAGCAGCGATATTCTATTAAATGAGGGAGGTTGTGCCAGCTTTGTTTTAAATACAACAACCGCTAGTGTTAAGATCAGCCTTAATGTGCCAGGTAAGCACAACGTGTGTAACGCAGTTGCAGCTGCAGCAATAGCCCTCGAATTTGGGGCTAGCCTAGAAGAAATTTCTCAAGGCTTAGCTAAAATGCAAGCAGTCAAAGGCCGCCTCAACTTATATCAATTCTATGATAAAAAATCCGCTTGTAATATAAGGCTAATTGACGACAGTTATAACGCTAACCTCGACTCAACCAAGGCAGCAGCTGAGCTTTTGTCTACTTATCCAGGTAAAACCATACTTATTTTGGGTGATATGGGAGAGCTTGGCAGTGAAGCACGGCGCTACCATCAAGAAGTTGGCGATTTTGCTCAACATTTACAATTAAACACCCTAATTTCTTTGGGTGTCCTCAGTCAAAATGCCAGTGATGCTTTTGTTAAAAACAATACTAGCAATGAAAATAGTCAACATTTTAATGAAAGAACCATGCTAATGCCCTACTTATTTAACCTACTGAGTGATGAATTACAGTCGTCGCAAAACGATATTGCAATTTTAGTCAAAGGTTCGCGCAGTGCACACATGGAGAAGGTTGTGACAGAGCTAATGGCCTGGTTTAAAGAGATGACTATACAACCTGTCACCAGTGCATTTGAGCAAGTTAAAACCAACCAAAATAAAAAAGGTATAGTCTAATGTTGTTATGGTTAGGTGAATTTTTAACGCAGTTTTATTCTGCTTTTAATGTTTTTTCATATTTAACATTTCGTGCCATTGTTAGCACACTAACAGCGCTGTTTATTTCGTTATACTTTGGTCCCAAATTAATACGTTATTTACAAAAAATGCAAATAGGTCAGACAGTAAGAGATGATGGCCCAGAGAGCCATTTATCGAAATCTGGTACACCAACTATGGGCGGAATATTGATACTACTGTCCATCGTCGTCAGTGTTTTATTGTGGGCAGACTTAAATAACGTTTATGTTTGGGTTGTGCTGTTTGTCGTAGTCAGTTTTGGCGTTATTGGTTTTGTTGATGATTATCGAAAAGTCATTCGTAAAGATGCCAAGGGTTTAATTGCCCGCTGGAAATACTTTTGGCAAACCATCGTGGGGTTAACCACTGCCGTTTTTCTATTTTATGTAGCGCAGGGTCCGAACGAGACAGCGTTACTCATTCCATTTGTAAAAGAAGTACTGCCACAATTGGGTATTTTTTATGTGGTAATGACCTATTTTGTGATTGTTGGTACCTCTAATGCTGTTAATTTAACCGATGGCTTAGATGGGCTAGCTATTGTACCAACCATTATGGTGGCAGGAGCTTTTGCATTATTTGCTTATGTCACAGGTAACGTAAACTTTGCAAGTTACTTGCACATACCACATATTGCCCTAACCAGTGAGTTAGTGGTGGTTTGCACAGCCATTGTGGGTGCTGGCCTAGGGTTCTTATGGTTTAACACATACCCAGCACAGGTTTTTATGGGCGACGTTGGTTCTTTAGCGCTAGGCGCAGCGCTTGGTGTTATTGCTGTTTTAGTCAGACAAGAACTGGTGTTATTCATTATGGGTGGTGTTTTTGTGATGGAAACCTTATCGGTAATTTTACAAGTCGGTTCCTATAAATTACGCGGGCAACGGATTTTTAGAATGGCACCTATTCATCACCATTACGAATTGAAAGGGTGGCCAGAGCCCCGAGTAATAGTGCGATTTTGGATTATTTCTTTGGTGTTGGTGTTAATTGGCTTGGCGACCTTAAAGTTACGATGATGCACAACTTGATATTTTATATAAAGGGCATTTTAAAAAAGTTATGACGTGGTTAACGGCATTTAAAGATAAAAAAATTGTTGTGCTTGGCGCAGGGATGACAGGGTTGTCATGTCTGCGTTTTTTGCATGAACAAGGCTTATCATTAGTTGTTAATGATTCCCGTGAAATGCCATTTACTGATGCCGAGCAGCTGACTTCATACCAACAAAATTACCCACAGTGCAGGTTTTATTTGGGTCAATGGCAACATGCAATCATTGCCAGTGCAGATATTGTTATTACTAGTCCGGGGATTGATCTTGAGGATGAGGGCATATCAGCTCATATTGCACAAGAATGCCAGGTCATTGGTGATGTTGAATTATTTTGTCTGGTAAATAACGGTTTAGCTAAACCAATGAAGATGTTGGCTGTAACGGGCTCTAATGGTAAGTCTACTGTGGTATCACTGCTGCATTATTTGGCGAATAAGCTCAACTATAACTGTGTGTTAGCTGGCAATATTGGTGAACCAATACTGAACCTTTTCACTGAAAATAAAGTGACAGAAAACGATTTTAAAACCCCTGACTTCGTCATTGTTGAGTTATCAAGTTTTCAACTTGAGACATTATTTAGTATGCAGGCAATAGCGGCTACCGTTCTCAACTTAAGTGATGACCATTTAGATCGTCATAAAACGATGAGCCGTTACCAAGCAATAAAGCAAAAAATATATAAGCAAGCGACCATGGCAGTCATTAACCGTGACGACATAGCAACGATTAGCGGTGTTTTTAAGCAAAAGACTATGTCTTTTGGTGCCAACAAACCTGAACAGGGCCAATTTGGTTTAGCCATGATAAATCAACAACAGACTATTATGTTTGGCGAACAAGCATTAGTGGCTACTGAAAAATTAGCCTTAGTTGGTGTGCATAACTATATGAATTATATGGCGTCTTTAGCTTTGGGAACGTGTGCAGGCTGGTCTATGTCTGGTATGGTAGAAAATTTAGGTGGTTTTAGTGGTTTAGCGCATCGCTGTCAACGCGTGTTCAGTGACGATAAAGTTCAATGGGTTAATGATTCAAAAGCCACTAACGTAGGAGCAACACTTGCCGCTATAGATGGCCTAGCACCAAGTTTAAGTGAAGGTCAAAAATTAATACTCATTGCCGGTGGTGATGGCAAAGGGAGTGACTTTACTCCACTAACTGCAGCACTCAATAATAATGTATATCAGCTCATCACCTTAGGCAAAGATGGCGCTAAACTGGCGAATTTAGTTAACAATAGTATTACCGTTGACAGTCTCGAAGCAGCCGTGGTTGAGGCAAAAATGATCGCTAAAGCTGGTGACACGGTACTGTTATCTCCTGCCTGTGCAAGTCTCGATATGTTTAAAAACTATCAACAACGCGGTGAAGTTTTCATGGCAGCAGTGACAAACAAGGAGACTGTATGAGTATAAATAAAACAGTTTCTTTAGCTAAAACAATGTCATTAGAAACAACACAAGTTATTGCTAAAAAACTTGGTAATGTATCCCCACCACCAATGCCTGAGTGGATAAACCGGGTTATGGCCAATTCAAATCAATATGGTACAACTACCTTTGATCGCAGTTTTGTGGTGATGGCATTGGTCATGTACGTTATTGGTTTGATTATGGTTGCATCTTCATCAATACCTGTTGCCGAAAGGTTGTTTAATAACCCCTTTCATTTTGTTATTCGCCACGCAATTTACATATTTTTGAGTCTAGGCATTGCTGGTGTTGCGTTGCAAATCCCTATGTCTTGGTGGCATAAAAATAGTGGTTATTTGCTTGGTTTAGCTATTATATTACTCATTACAGTATTGCTCATTGGCCGTTCGGTCAATGGTTCAACTCGATGGATTGTCATTGGGCCTATTACAGTGCAAGCGGCAGAGCCTGCTAAATTATTCTTTTTCTGTTATTTGTCTGCTTATCTTGTACGTCGTCGAGAACAAGTCATGGAAAACCTTAAAGGCTTTATCAAGCCATTGATTGTATTTGGCGTCATGGCTGCTTTACTCCTTCGTCAACCAGACTTGGGAACAGTGGTGGTTATGTTTGTAACGACCTTTGGTTTGTTATTTTTAGCAGGTGCCAAATTATGGCAGTTTATGGCAATGGCGTTTGTTGGCGCGACTTCGTTATCTATGTTAGCGATTTTTGAGCCTTATCGTTGGCGCCGGGTAACCAGTTTTTTGGATCCCTGGTCAGATCCTTTTGGCAGTGGTTATCAATTAACCCAATCGTTAATGGCTTATGGTCGAGGTGAGGTGCTTGGCCAAGGCTTAGGTAACAGTATTCAAAAGTTAGAATACTTACCTGAGGCGCATACTGACTTTGTCATGGCAGTATTAGCGGAAGAGTTTGGCTTTATTGGTATTAGTGTTGTGTTATTAATCAGTCTGATACTGGTTTATAAAGCGCTTATATTAGGTCGTTATGCGTTAGACAAAGAGAAATATTTTGAAGGTTTCTTAGCATACGCTATTGGTATTTGGTTTTGTTTTCAAGCAGCAGTAAATATTGGAGCAAGTGCTGGTATTGTGCCAACCAAAGGACTGACTATGCCACTCATTAGTTATGGTGGCAGCTCAATGATTATTATGACATTAGCCATGGTGCTATTAATTCGTATTGATCATGAAATTCGCTTACAAAGCATTCAAGCGACAACGTCTAAAAGAACTGTTAAAGCTAAAGCCGTGGCAAATAAAGGTGGTAATCAATCATGATTAGTCATCCTTGTGCTAGTTCAGCTAAAACACCAATAATTTTGATTATGGCGGGTGGTACTGGAGGTCATATATTTCCTGGAATAGCTGTGGCAGATGAACTAAAAGCTCAGGGCTGGCAGGTGCATTGGTTAGGAACCGCTGAACGCATGGAATCGAGGTTAGTACCGCAATATGGATATGATATTTCATTTATAAAAGTTAGTGGTTTACGGGGAAAATCATGGTTTAGTCTGATTGTTGCTCCATTTAAGTTATTAAAAGCATACCACCAAGCTAAAAAACTAATATCATCATTAAAACCTGATGTGGTACTAGGGATGGGGGGGTATGCCAGTGCACCAGGTGGTTTAGCGACATATTCGTTAAAAATTCCTTTGATTATTCATGAACAAAATGCTGCCGCGGGTTTAAGCAATCGGCTATTGGCCTATTTTGCCAGTGAAATTTGCTGTGCATTTCCAAATGCTTTTAACAATAAACACAAGGTTAATATAGTTGGTAACCCTGTACGATCATCAATTATTTCAAAAACTGTATCTATTGAGAATGAAGCAACAGAGGTAGGCAAAAATAAAAATATTTTAGTGGTTGGCGGCAGTCTAGGAGCACAGGTGCTCAATGAAGTCATCCCTCAATGCTATGCGGAATTGCTTGTTGATCGTGAGTATAGCATTTGGCATCAAACAGGTAAAAATAAACAGACGCATGTTATTAAACAGTACTCACAAGCTGCGATTAATGCTGGAAACGTTAAAATTACTGAGTTTATTGAGGATATGGCTGTTGCATATCAATGGGCTGATATTGTCATTTGTCGTGCAGGTGCATTAACGGTATCTGAGGTGGCTATGGCTGCAACACCAGCTATTTTTGTACCTTTACCGCATGCTGTTGATGATCACCAAACCAAAAATGCCCTGTATTTAGTGGAACGTAATGCCGCTAAATTAATGCCACAAACACAGTTAAACGTGAAAAACTTATCGACAATGATAACTGAGTTGTTTACAGATCCTGAAATATTAAAAACGATGGCAAAAAATGCGCACGAGGCGGCTACATTCGACGCTACCCAACAAGTTGTTCACGTATGCAAGCAACTTGTCAGTATTGATACTAATAACCTTGAATGTCAAAAAGAGAAAGTATGATTAAGCAAACCAAAAAGCACACGGAGTTAGTGAGCAACAACATACAAGCAAACACAACGCAAATACCTGAGATGCGTCGTGTAAAACGTATTCATTTTGTGGGTATTGGTGGTGCGGGTATGGGAGGAATTGCCGAAGTATTATTAAATGAAGGATATCAAATTTCAGGCTCTGATATTGGCGAGAATCAGGTAGTTAAACGATTAATTAACTTGGGGGCTTCAGTGATCATTGGTCACAAAGCCGCCAATGTTGAACTAGCCAGTGTGATTGTTGTATCTACGGCAATATGTAGTGATAATCCAGAGCTAATTGCTGCAAAAAAATTACGGATCCCCGTTGTACGCAGAGCTGAAATGTTAGCCGAACTTATGCGGTTTAGACATGGTATAGCGATTGCCGGTACTCATGGGAAGACCACAACCACTAGCTTGATTGCCAGTATATTTGCCCAAGGGCAACTAGATCCAACATTTGTTATTGGGGGATTACTCAATAGTGCTGGAACAAATGCAAGATTAGGTAGTAGTCGTTATTTAGTCGCAGAAGCTGATGAAAGTGATGCATCATTTTTGCACCTACAACCCATGGTTGCGGTTATTACTAATATTGATGCAGATCACATGGAGACATACCAAGGTGACTTTGAGAAATTAAAAGACACTTACATTGAGTTTTTGCATAATTTACCTTTTTATGGTTTGGCTGTGGTGTGTATTGATAATCCAGTGGTGCGTGAGTTACTGCCACGTATAAGCCGCCAGGTAATCACTTATGGTTTTTCAGAAGATGCTGATTTAAGAGCAGTTAACTACCAACAAAGTGCAGGGGTTAGTCAGTTTATCGTAGAATCTGCAGGTAAGCCTCCGTTGGAAGTAAGTGTCAACTTACCAGGTCAGCATAATGTATTGAACGCTCTTGCAGGTATTGCAGTCGCCAGAGATGAAGGTGTTGATGATCATTCTATCTGCGAAGCATTAACGGAATTTGCTGGCATTGGTCGCCGCTTTGAGCAATTGGCTAACTTTACAACAAAAAATGGGAATATGGTGTTAGTCGATGATTACGGTCATCATCCAAGTGAGGTGAAAGCAACCATTAGGGCGATGCGACAGGGCTGGCCAGATAAACGCTTAGTTATGATATTTCAACCACATCGTTTTTCAAGAACACGTGACCTTTATGAAGATTTTGTTGAGGTGCTATCAGAAGTTGATTGTTTGTTTTTGTTGGATGTTTATGCGGCAGGTGAAACACAGATTGCATCTGCTGACAGTAAGAGTTTAGCACGTTCAATTCGTCAACGAGGGCAAATTGAACCTGTTTACGTTAGCGACGCTAAAAAACTACCTAGTTTATTGGTTAATCAACTCTGTGATAATGACATGGTTATTACCCAAGGTGCAGGCAGCATTGGCAACCTTGCAAGAGAACTTGCTGAACATGAATTACTGCATATTGATAATAGCAAGCAAGCAAATCCAGAGGGGGAGCAATAATGTCAAATTTGGCTGTATTCCCGAAAGAAATACCACTGAGCCAACTTCAGCAAGAAAAAGTGGCCGTTCTTTATGGTGGCAATTCAGCCGAACGTGAGGTGTCGTTAAATTCTGGCAAAGCGGTTGCTGAGGGTCTAAAAAGGGCAGGTATCGCCATTGAATTAATTGATACCAAAACCCTCGCTTTAGCAGAGCTAAAAATTAGAAAAATAGACCGCGCTTTTATTGCTTTGCATGGCCGAGGTGGAGAAGATGGCTGTGTTCAAGGAGCACTGGAATATTTAAACATACCATATACCGGTTC
>JBELHN010000044.1:0-12764 GCA_042091395.1 Colwellia sp. | reverse complement strand
TAGAAGCTTTTGGCTTTGATAACCAGGTGTTACTTGAAGCTTGGATCGATGGACCTGAATATACTGTCGCTATTCTAGGTAAAGAGGCACTCCCAGCTATTCACATGAAAACACCTCGTGAATTCTATGACTATGAAGCTAAATACCAATCTAAAAGTACAGAGTATTTTTGCCCAAGTGGCTTAAATGAAGAAGATGAAACGACTATTAAAGCGCTGGCAATTAAGGCTTTTAATGCAACGGGAGCCTCTGGCTGGGGACGGGTTGATTTCATGCGTAACAGGAAAAAACAATGGCAAATCTTAGAAGTAAATACGGTGCCAGGTATGACTGAAACATCATTGGTGCCCAAAGCAGCTAATGAATACGGTATTAGTTTCAGTGAGTTAGTGACTAAAATATTACAACTGAGTGTGAAAAAGTAGCATAACCATGAAAACTAATAAAATAAATACTCACAATCAAGAGCGGGGTCATAACCTTGACAGAATAACTTTACCTTTTGTGTTGAGCTTTATTTTTTTTATTTTAGTGTTAATAAGTTTAGGAGTATTGACTTGGTGGCTGACACAACATTTGATTGGCCAAGAAAGTGCACCCGTTACGTCAGTTGTTATTTCTGGAGAAATGCCATATAGCAAACGCACCGATATTATGGCAGCAATTGAAACCGTTGATTTGGGAAACTTCTTTCAGGTCGATGTTAATGAAGTACAAAGCAAGTTACTTTTCCTACCTTGGGTGTCATCTGTTGCAGTCAGAAAAAAATGGCCAAATGAATTAAAGATATACGTGGTTGATCATAAGCCAGTAGCGTTGTGGAATGGAGAATTTTTAATAAACCAATTAGGTAAAGTTTTTCAGGCAGACATGACCCGAATTAAGCATTATTTACCAAACTTTTTTGGACCAGAAGGCACTGAATTATTAGCGCTAAAAAACTATCGGGACTTAAATACTTTGTTAGCATTTAATGCATTGAAAATAGATGAATTAATCTTAAGTGAACGGTTTTCATGGCAACTCACACTAAATGATGGTGTTACCTTAAATTTAGGCCGAGAAGAGCGTGTTAAAAGAGTTCAGAGGTTTATGGATTTATACCCAATTATAAAGGCCGAGTTAAAAGCAAAAAAAATTACAGAAAAACAGAGAAATCAGGCGGTTGATTATATCGATTTGCGTTATGATACGGGATTGGCTGTAGGCTGGAAATCAGTAACAGAAATTACTCGTCGTATAAACGCAGAAAACAAACACAATAATCACTTTAAATCAGTAATTTCAGTTAAGAGTTTAACTTAAATGTCTAAAGCATTAGAACGAAAATTAGTTGTTGGCCTTGATATTGGCACTTCAAAAATATCAGTTGCCGTAGGTGAGATCACCCCAGATAACCAATTAAGTATTATTGGTGTTGGTAACCAACCCGCGCGTGGTATGGATAAAGGTGGCGTTAATGATTTGAACCTTGTCATACAAGCAATACAACGTGCTATTAATGAAGCAGAATTAATGGCTGACTGTCAGATAAGTTCAATTTATTTAGGCATTTCAGGAAAACATATTAGTTGTCAAAATGAAAATGGTATGGTGCCAATTAATGATAAAGAGGTTATTCAGGAGGATGTCGATAATGTCATTCATACTGCTCGTTCAGTGCCTTTGTCTGCAGAGCGACGCATGTTACATGTATTACCTCAAGAATACAGTATCGACTGCCAAGACGGTATTAAAAGCCCTATTGGTATGTCTGGTGTGCGTATGGAAGCCAAAGTTCATATTGTAACTTGTGCTAACGATATGGCAAAAAATTTAGTGAAGTGTGTTGAACGCTGTAACTTAAGTGCAGACCAATTGATTTTTTCCGCACTCGCGTCTAGTTATGCTGTGCTGACTGAAGATGAGAAAGAACTTGGGGTCTGTGTTGTAGATATGGGTGCAGGTACTATGGATATTTCAGTTTTTACAGGTGGCACATTGCGCCATACCGCAGTTGTGCCGGTAGCAGGTAATCAGGTAACGAGTGATATATCAAAAATATTCAGAACACCTTTGAGCCATGCTGAAGATATTAAAGTGCAATATGCGTGTGCATTAAAGCAATTAGTGAGCATGGAAGAAAGTATTGATGTGCCAAGTGTTGGTGGCCGTCCTGCTCGTTCTATGTCGCGTCACACACTCTCTGAAGTAGTAGAGCCAAGGTATCAAGAGCTATTTGAATTAATACAGGACGAAATAAGAGAGTCAGGTTTAGAAGATCAAATTGCTGCAGGTTTTGTGTTAACTGGTGGCACAGCGAAAATGGAAGGTGTATTGGAGTTCGCTGAAGAGCTCTTCCAAATGCCGGTAAGAGTTGCTAGCCCGCTTGCCGTCCAAGGCCTCAAAGAATATATCAATGACCCAAGCTATGCGACAGTAGTTGGGCTTTTACACTATGGCATGCAGGCTACAACAGCATTAGAGACAGACCAAAATAAACGGGAAGGTGTGGGTGATTTTTGGTCAAGAATACAGGCATGGTTTAAGGGTGAGTTTTAAACAATTGAGTGGTCGTTACAAAGATGTAGCGGTAAATAAATACTTATAACGTTATTTTATGTAAATGGGGAGATGAAAATGTTTGAATTAATGGAAGATCATAGCGAAGAAGCGATAATTAAAGTTATCGGTGTCGGTGGTGGTGGGGGTAATGCTGTAGAGCATATGGTTGCTCAAACCATTGAAGGGGTTGAATTTGTTACGGCAAATACTGATTCACAAGCACTTCGTAACTCATCGGCCAATGTCACTTTACAACTAGGCGCTGATGTTACCAAAGGGTTAGGAGCTGGTGCCAACCCGGAAATAGGCCGTTGCGCTGCAGAAGAAGATAGAGAAACAATAAAGCAAGCATTGCAAGGTGCTGATATGATATTTATTGCTGCCGGAATGGGTGGTGGTACAGGTACTGGTGCAGCACCTGTTGTCGCCGACATTGCCAAGGAAATGGGCATCTTAACGGTTGCTGTAGTGACCAAACCTTTCCCCTTTGAAGGGAAAAAACGCATGAACTATGCGGATCAAGGTATTGAGTTTTTATCTAAAAATGTTGATTCCCTTATAACCATCCCGAATGAAAAATTGTTGAAAGTATTAGGCCCAGGTACCAGCTTACTTGATGCCTTTAAAGCTGCTAATAATGTTTTACTCGGTGCCGTGCAAGGTATTGCTGAATTAATTACACGACCAGGTTTAATTAATGTTGATTTTGCTGATGTGCGTACAGTAATGTCTGAAATGGGTACGGCTATGATGGGTTCTGGAACGGCATCTGGCGATGACAGAGCGCAAGAAGCAGCCGATGCTGCAATATCTAGCCCTCTGCTTGAAGATGTTGATCTTGCTGGTGCTCGTGGCATTTTGGTTAATATCACAGCCGGTATGGATATTAGTATTGATGAATTTGAAACCGTTGGTAATGCTGTTAAAGCCTTTGCATCTGAAAATGCAACGGTAGTTGTTGGTGCAGTTATTGATATGGATATGACCGACGAGCTTCGTGTAACTGTCGTTGCAACAGGTATTGGTGCTGAAGCCAAGCCAGATATAACCCTAGTAAATCCTATGCCAGTGGCGGAACCTAAAGTCGTAGGCGCTGACTATACACCTGCTGAGCCACAAGTAAATACTGCGGTTGAGAGTGTTGCAATGACAGACAGTAATGCTCAAAAAAATGTAGCAACCGATCTCGATACGTATTTGGATATTCCAGCATTTTTACGAAAACAAGCGGACTAGTTTATTAATAATTACAGATGAAAAAATTAAGTCATTAAGTAAGCAACTAAAGAGGACTTTGATATTACCGTTAAATTCTGATATATTATGCGGCCGTTAAACGAGCTGATCAATTTTTTGTTAGGTAATTGGTTAGGTTAGTAAGCTATTTCCAGTCGTTAACGTGTTATTTTATCAGTAAAAGTTTATTCTTGGGTGATCGTTAAGTCTATGTAAGTCGTATTTGGGCGAATGTGATTAGAATTAATATAAGAAAAGTGAGCGAGGCTAAAATGATTAAGCAACGTACGTTAAAGACAAGTGTTTCAACTGTCGGTGTTGGATTACACAAAGGTGAAAAGGTACAGGTTACTCTCCGGCCTGCACCAGCTAATACTGGTATTGTTTTTCGTCGTATTGATCTTAATCCTGTTGTAGATATCAAGGCAACACCTGAAGCTGTAGGTGAAACAACGCTTTGTACTTGTTTAGTGAATGCAGACCAAGTTAAAGTATCGACTGTTGAACATTTACTGTCTGCCATCGCTGGCTTGGGTATAGATAACTTGATCATAGACGTAGACGCCCCTGAAATTCCAATCATGGATGGCAGTGCCCTACCGTTTGTTTATCTTATACAATCTGTGGGTATTGAGACCTTAAATGTAGCTAAGCGCTTCTTACGTATTAAAAAGCCTATTCGTGTTGAGGAAGATGACAAATGGGCAGAGCTATTACCTTATGAAGGTTTTAGAGTAAATTTTTCAATAGATTTTGCTCACCCTGTAATTGAAAAAACTTGTCAGACCATGAGTATGGATTTTTCGAGTTGTTCTTTTATCAAAGAAATTAGTAGAGCGAGAACGTTCGGATTTATGAAGGATATAGAGTTTCTTCGTTCACACAATCTAGCGCTTGGTGGCAGCCTAGAAAATGCCATTGTACTTGACAACTACCGTATGCTTAATAAAGACGAACTAAGATACGATGATGAATTTGTAAAACACAAGATATTAGATGCTATTGGTGACCTATACATGGGTAGTACTAGTATTTTAGGTGAATTAAATGCCTATAAATCAGGCCACGGCCTGAACAATATGTTACTAAGAGAAGTTTTTAGGCAAACAGATGCCTGGGAATGGGTAACTTATGAAGATGATAAGGTCTCTCCTATTGAGTACCAAGAAGTTGCAGCCACAGTTTTTTAACTTACTTTTTACCGGCGACTTTGGCTAATTTTTCTAATTTTTCTTTTAAGCCTTTAGGCGCTTTTTGAGCTAATAACAAAAACTGCGCCGCTGTCTTCTCGTTTGAGACTAAATTCTCCTCTTTTAATTCAGTCGAAGCTTTATTTTTTAACTCAACACGAGATTTTTCTGTTAACTGGTGTCGGGATTTTTGAAAGCCTTGCGGGTTTACTTTTATCTCTATGCGGTTAAAATCTCCATCTGTATTTTCAACCAATGCTGTGCAAATTTTATTACGCTCGAATTGAAGTCTTTGTCCCCAGACTGGTGATTTAACTTCGATGATAAGTGATTGCAATCGGCAATTAGCTATTTGCCAGGTATCTTCAGGAAGATCAGGGCAAATATTACGCACAATTTCAGCCAATATTGTCAAAGAGTTGGTTTTTGCTTGAATATGTGCCAAAGTGCCAATCTTTGATTGCAATAACGTAGACATATTAATAGGGACTTTTGATTTTCTAGCCATGTTTATACCAAAATTCAGCAATAAAATAGGCTGAATTGATTAACCGAAAAAGAGTCCTATGAGTTTAACATTACTATACCGCGGAAAAAACGTTAGATTTTCGATGCAGCTAACCAAATTACGTTGGTTATCAGCACTTGTTGTCTTTGCAGGATTGTCAGGCATTCTTGTCCATTTAATTATCAGTAACCAAGTTGAGCCTCAACAAGTAAAATATCAATTGCACGCGCAAATGAGTCAGCCATCAACAGAGGTGAAAGCAGAAAAAGTTATCGCCTTAACAGCTAAACTAGCTGAACTTCAAAGTCAGGTGTTAAGGTTAAATGCCTTAGGTAATCGCTTAGCAGATGATGCTAATATCCCTGAAAAAGAGTTTAACTTTAGCAAGCCTCCTGCGACGGGAGGACCAAGTTCATCAACTACTCCTATTAGTGATAAAACTATAGATGAGTTACTTGTTGAGATTAATCTATTTGAAAATAAAATAAATTATGAAGAAAAGCAGTTACAAATGCTTGAATCTGTAAGTTTTGGTCACCATATACAAAACAGTGGTTATTTATCAGGAAGACCCATAACTCAGGGCTGGTTATCTTCTTACTATGGTATCCGTAACGATCCTTTTAGCGGCAAGCCCACACTGCATAAAGGTGTGGATTTTGCGGGAAAAGAAAATAGCCCGGTTATTGCAACAGCCTCAGGGGTTGTAACATGGGCAGGTAAACGATTTGGTTATGGTCAATTAGTTGAAATAAATCACGGTGAGGGGCTTAAAACTCGTTACGGCCATAACAAAGATATTTTAGTTAGTGTCGGAGATGTCGTTAATAAAGGACAAAATATCGCACGCATGGGCAGTACAGGGCGATCAACAGGGCCGCATGTTCATTACGAAATATTAAGAAATAATAAACAGATTAATCCAATTAAATTTGTTTATCGCAAAGGGAAGTAATCGAATAGTACTACTCGGTTATCATACTAAATTCACAAAAGTGAGCAATGTAATTGCTCATTATTCGCAATTAATGGTTTATAAAAGATGTTTGGAAATTTGTTAACAAAGGTGTTTGGTAGTCGCAATGATAGATTACTAAAACAAATGAGCAAAGAAGTCACTAAAATAAATGCACTTGAACCCGTTTTAGAGGCATTGAGTGATGAAGAACTAAAAGCCAAAACGACTGAATTTAGAGATCGCTTTAGCCAAGGGGAAACCTTAGGGCAGCTCCTACCGGAAGCTTTTGCTGTAGTCAGAGAGGGTAGCAAACGTGTTTTTGGTATGCGCCACTTTGATGTGCAAATGCTAGGCGGTATGGTACTTAATCAGGGCAAAATCGCTGAAATGCGTACCGGTGAAGGTAAAACGTTAACGGCGACTTTACCATCTTATTTGAATGCTCTGACGGGTAAAGGGGTTCACGTTATTACCGTGAATGACTACCTAGCAACACGAGACGCCGATTGGAGTAGACCCTTATTTGAATTCCTTGGTATGACTGTGGGCTGTAACATTGCTGGTATGGCAACACAAGACAAACAAAAAGCCTACCAAGCTGATATTACTTACGGTACCAATAACGAATTTGGTTTTGATTATTTACGCGATAATATGGTGTTCGCACCAGAAGAACGTTCTCAAAAACCACTTCACTTTGCTATTATTGATGAAGTTGATTCAATATTAATTGACGAAGCCAGAACGCCACTGATTATATCTGGTCAAGCTGAAGACAGCTCAGTCCTCTATAAAACCATTAATACCATCGTACCTTCACTTGAACTGCAAGACGAAGAAGATAAAGAAGGTGAAGAGAGTACAGGTGATTTCACGGTCGATGAAAAAGCTAAGCAGGTATACCTAACGGAGCGAGGCCAAATTCACATTGAACAAATTATGGTTGAGAAAGAACTATTAACCGAAGGTGATACGTTATTTTCTGCCTCAAATATTACCTTACTTCACCACATTATGGCTGCGCTTCGAGCCCACAAGCTTTTCCAAAAAGATATTGACTATATTGTAAAAGATGGCGAGATAGTCATTGTTGATGAACATACTGGTCGTACCATGGAAGGGCGTCGTTGGTCAGAAGGTTTACACCAAGCGGTTGAGGCTAAAGAAGGGGTAAATATTCAAAATGAGAACCAAACCCTTGCCTCTATAACTTTTCAAAATTACTTCAGAATATATGAAAAGCTATCAGGAATGACAGGTACTGCCGACACTGAAGCCTTCGAATTTAATCATATCTATGGTTTAGAAACCGTTATCGTACCAACTAACCAACCTATGGTACGTAAAGATTTAGCAGATTTAATTTATCTGACAACAGAAGAAAAATTTGAAGCTATTTTAGCCGATATCCAGGACTGTGTTAAACGCGGTCAACCAGTACTTGTTGGTACTATTGCCATTGAAACATCTGAATTTTTATCTGACTTCTTAAAAAAGAAAAAGATAAAACATAAAGTACTTAATGCCAAATTCCACCAACAAGAAGCCGAAATTGTTGCCGATGCTGGTAAAGAAGGGGCAGTAACAATTGCTACCAACATGGCCGGCCGCGGTACTGATATTGTTTTAGGCGGAAATTTAGATGCTATCATTGCTAAGTTGAAAAACCCAAGTGACGATAATATCGCTAAAGCTAAAGCTCAATGGAAGATAGACCATGAACGCGTTTTATCTCTGGGTGGCTTGCATATTGTGGCGACAGAGCGTCATGAGTCTAGGCGTATTGATAATCAACTACGCGGTCGTTCAGGGCGACAAGGGGACGAAGGTTCTACTCGTTTTTATTTGTCAATGGAAGATTCATTGATGCGCATATTTGCCTCTGAGCGCATTTCAAATATGATGCGTAAGCTTGGTATGGAGCATGGCGAAGCGATTGAACATCCTTGGGTAACCCGCAGTATTGAAAATGCCCAACGCAAAGTTGAAGGCAGAAACTTTGATATGCGTAAACAGTTACTTGAATACGATGATGTTGCCAATGACCAACGTGGTGTAATTTATGAACAACGTAACGAGTTACTGGATAATGAAGATATTGGTGAGGTAGTCAGTGCCATTCGCAGTGACGTCATTAATGGGGTTATTGATCAGCATATACCACCGCAGTCTCTAGAAGAAATGTGGGATATTCCTGGCCTTGAAGAACAGTTAAAAGGTGAATATGCAACACCATTGACTATTGCTAAATGGCTAGAAGAGGATGATAAACTTCATGAAGAAACTTTACGTGATAAAATCATCAGCGAATTTGACCAAGCATATCGCGATAAAGAAGCTGCGGTTGGCAGTGATGTTTTAAGACAATTTGAAAAAGCAGTCATGTTACAAAGTCTCGATTCACATTGGAAAGAGCATTTATCTGCTATGGATCACTTGCGTCAAGGAATAGGGCTGCGTGCACATGCGCAGAAAAATCCTAAACAAGAATTTAAACGTGAATCATTCGAACTCTTTACTGATATGCTAGACAATTTGAAATTCGATGTTGTCGGTATTTTATCGAAAGTACAGATCCGCGCTGAATCAGATGTTGAGGCTGTGGAAGAACAACACAGAAAGTCTGAGGAACTGCCTAAAGATTTTAAACATCAGTCGGCAAGCGCAGAAAATAAAGAAGATCAGGTACCACGTGTTGGTAGAAATGAACCTTGTCCCTGTGGCTCAGGTAAAAAATATAAACACTGTCACGGTAAGTTAGCGTAATTTGCTATTGTCCATAGTATTATTTACTGCTTTTAACATAATATAATTGAATGCCAGTCAACTGACTGGCATTTTTGATGGAGTCAATAATGAACACCACAATCCAAGTTGCCGTAGCAATTATTGCAAGAACAAGAGATGACGGTAGCATTGAGTATTTCTTAACTAAGCGTCACAAAGATGCCCATCAAGGAGGGAAATGGGAGTTTCCTGGTGGTAAAGTTGAAGCCAATGAGAGTATTGCCCAAGCCCTTGCCAGAGAGCTAAAAGAAGAAGTAGCTATCGAAGTGTTAACTTGTCAACCTTTTATGCAAATAGAACATCTTTACCGAGGAAGCACGACTAATAAACACGTAACCCTTAATGTGTTTATTATAGATAACTTTACAGGGGAGCCAACTGCTCAGGAAGGGCAAGAACAAGCATGGTATTTGTTGGAGCAATTAGTGGAGCTCAATTTCCCCGAGGCAAATCAAGCGATAATTGAGAAATTATTGGAAAAAAAACAAGCATAACGTTGTACTATTCTGGTTCAACAAAAAATTTATTGTGCTGTAAAAACTCATCTTCCAAAGCGTCTAGTATTTCTTCTGACAACACGGTATCAGCGGCGACTTTTTGGGATATCTTATGGTTTTCAGCAGCCCAATCACCCAAGTCAATAAGCTGACAACGTTTACTACAAAAGGGTCTAAACTCACTACTAGCACTCCAGGTTACCGGTTTGTTACATTGCGGGCAGGCTACTTGCAAAGACATAACTACTCTTTAGAAAAGGGTGTATTTTGAAACAATTATACAACGAAATACAGGCTTAAGTTAACCTAAATAATTTGCGAGTGAGGACACAGGGAGGATAAATTTTAAGGGGAATGTATAGTTTACTTAGGTAAAGACTATACTAGCTTGAAAGTTTAGCAATCAACAACGGGCTAGTTCAAATAAGGTTGCTTGGTTGGCGTAACGTCTCCCGGTGTGTTTGCAAGGTAACATAAACCTAATCGAGTAGCGGAATTTATTGCCACTTACTGTTGGATAGTATTCTGCACCTTTGGCCAACTTTATACGTAAAAGTATTAGCCCTTCGCCATTATCTTGGTAGAAGCCGCTATCGGCCTCTATGGTTTGAAAGTCAGCACGTAAACGGATAAATTTAAGAATTAGTGCCAATGATGAAGAAACATCATTGAGTAGTGATAACCAATGTTTTATGTCATATTTTGCTTTGTTTTCACCTTGGTGCAACCAAAAATGTAACTGTGGTAAATCAAAGCTAGAGCTTCCTCCTTGAATAGCAAATCGTTGCTTAAGGGAAGTGAGTAGCTTATCTTCTTTTAATTGATTCCACTGAGGAGAAGTTGACCTTAAGTTAGCCACTAATGTTACCGTTTGTGACAAGTTTTGTTCAAGTGCGCTGGTATCTACATCTGGGGCTTTTGACCAAACCACAAGATTTTGTTCGAGTTTTTCTAAATCTTTAATTAAATCGCCACGTACATCATTTCGTTCAAGTGTATCAATAATTGAAAACAAGGCATTAAAAAACACTTGGTTACAGATTATTATTGAGGTGTCGTTATTTAGGCAGGTATAAGCTTGAGCAAAAAGTTGTTCAAGTTTAAGGTAATTCCTAATTCGCTCATTGAGCGGATGTTCATATAATACTGATGACATTCTAAGTTAAAAAACTAGTAGTTTATTACAATTGTATAATTTCATTGTTGATTTTTAGTCAATTGTTGTCAAGTTTAAAAATTTTTTATGAAGCGAGACAACGCGTTTATTCAGTGAGGTTAAAGCGCTATTATTGTTATCAATAATATAATCAGCAGCATTTAGACGTTCGGCTCGCGTGGTTTGACTTGCTAAAATAGCCTTTACTTCAGTTAAGCTGCTATTGTCTCTTTTCATGGTTCGTTCAATTTGAATCGCCTCGGCAACGTCAATGACTAATAATCGATTAATAAGCGGTAGTAAATTATTTTCGATCATTAAGGGGGCAACCAATAGACAATAGTCGCTTTTGGCTTTAGCTGTTTGCTCAATAATGGATGATCTTATTAATGGGTGTAATAAACTGTTAAGCCACTCTTTGTGGCTAGGGTGACTGAAGACTTTTTGTCTTAGCAGTGACCGATTTAGTTGGCCATTTGCGTTTAAATAGTCGTTGCCAAAATGTGCAGCAATGGCGTTTAGTACATCACTTGGCGGAGTCACTACGTCTCTAGCAATAATATCAGCATCGACAATATCGACACCTAATACCTTAAACATCTCACTTATTGTGGTTTTGCCGCTAGCAATACCACCTGTTAAGCCAATAATTAGTTTAGACATTGTGAGTTACATGAGTTAACTGAGGGTTTGTAAGTACCATGACCATATACCATCTCCCCAAAGTAAACTTACCCAGCCAGCAATGGCTAAATAGGGGCCAAAAGGAATACCTTGCTGCCTTTGGTGGTTTTTAAAGATCATTAAACTGATACCTACGATGGCGCCAACAACCGAGGCCATCAAAATAAGTAGAGGCAATAATTGCCAGCCCAACCAAGCCCCAAATACTGCGAATAATTTAAAATCGCCAAAGCCCATTCCCTCTTTGCCAGTGATCAGTTTAAACAACCAAAAAATACTAAACAAACTCATGTAGCCTACAACTGCGCCAATAACTGCCGAGCTTAAATCAGTAAAAGTACCATTTATATTGATAAGTAAACCAAGCCATAAAAGAGGCAAGGTAAATTGATCAGGTAATAACATGTGGTCGAAATCAATCATGGTTAATGAGATGAGGCCCCAGGTTAAAACTAGGGAAAACAAGGTTTGGTATGACACACCAAAATGCTGAGCAACAAGCAAACTGAGTAGCATGGTCGCCAATTCTATGAGTGGGTAACGAATGGAAATTTTGTTTTGGCACTGGCTGCATTTACCCCTTAAAAAAAGCCAACTTATTAGCGGTATGTTTTCATAAAATCGAATTTTATGTTGGCAATGCGGGCAAGTAGAGTCGGGTTTTGACAAGGATATGGGAGTAAGTTGTTTAGCTTGTACCTGCGCAACTTCGTCGGCTAAGTATTCACGGCAATCATGATACCAATTATATTCCATCATTTTGGGCGTACGGTAGATAACCACATTTAAAAAGCTGCCTACCGCTAATGAAAATAAACCAATGGTCAAATAAAAGAACCAAGGCAACTGCATAAAAAGTTGCGTTAGGGTGTCAAAAAAAGTAAATAAACCGGTAAACAACAGTGTGCACTCCTGTAAATCAGCTGAGGAAACTTACGTATTAATTATAATCGCGACCAAAGCTGAAACGTCGATAGATAAGTTCAATTCTAATAAATGGTTGGCTTAGCCTAAAACTAAAACTAAACGACCTTACCTATTTCAAAGATTGGTAAATACATAGCAATAATTAAGCCGCCAATTACTACCCCTAATACGGCCATTATCATGGGTTCTAGCAAGGCAGTTAAACCATCAACAGCATCATCCACCTGTTGCTCGTAAACATTGGCGACTTTAGAGAGCATATCGTCAACGGCGCCAG
>JBELHN010000043.1:0-27837 GCA_042091395.1 Colwellia sp. | reverse complement strand
TAAGGGTCTTGTGTGGTGGAGCGGGGGGGAATCGAACCCCCGTCCAAAAAACCTACATCCTCGGTACTACATGTTTAGTCGCTTATTTATTTAACCAATTAGACGCCAAGCGACAGGCTTCGTCATGGTGAGCTTGATACTATTTCGCGGTTCAGCCTCAAGCAAGCTTCCCTCGCTAACCTATTTGGGGTGACCATCAATCCTCTAACCAATAGGTGAGATTTCAAGGTGATGGCTAGCCTAAGCGGCTAGTGCGAACGTTTCGTCGTTAGCAATTATGGTTTTGCGGCTTTTTACGAGGCCAACCGCCCCTCGACATGCACCTTGGGTTTCGTGAATCTTGTCGAATCCTAGATCCGCCCCAAAGTTTACCCTTTTATTATAGACTAATTTTGCCTACAAGGCGCAGTATACAGCGCTTTATTAGAATAGACAACGTGATAATTTTTAACCACTTAAGTGAAAATTATCGGTCTAAGTTTTTATTTTTCATCAAACGGCCTTTATCAACCGCCCATTCGCGATCTTTTATATCAGCACGTTTGTCGTGATCTTTCTTACCTTTACCTAAATAAAACTCAAGCTTTACCCAACATTGCTTCCAATACATCGCTGTGGCTATAAGCGAATAGCCATCGCGTTCAACTGCGCCAATAAGTTTGTCAAGTTCGCGGCGGTTAAGGAGAAGTTTTCGATCTCTGTTGGGATCACACACCACATGACTTGAAGCAGCATTAAGTGGCATTATTTCAGCGCCTAGTAAGTAAGCTTCTCTGTCTTTAATATGAACATAACAATCAGAAATATTAACTTTGCCGCTTCTAATACTTTTTATTTCCCAGCCCTGCAGGCTCATGCCCCCTTCAAACTTATCGGTAAGGGCATAATTGTGCCTAGCCTTTTTATTTAAGGCGATAGTATTACTGTTAGATTTATTCTTAGGTTTTTTCTTAGCCATTATTCTCATCCATTCCTTTGCTGCAATAAGCAACAAACTCGCTGATTATACTGACAATGCCGAGGTTTTACATAAGAAATTTAGGTTTACTATAAAATTGTCGAGAATAATGTGTTTATTGACTGTTTTTGCTATGATATGCGCCATCAAATAGGCGTGTTCTGGAGTGGTAATGCCAACAATAAGTCGAAGTGCTCTGGTTATGCACAGTGTTGCAGACATGTATCAACTCATAAATAACATTTCAGCTTATCCTGAGTTTTTACCTGAATGCACTGAGAGCAAAATCATTAGTCAAGAAAATAATACGGTTACTGCCTCACTGCTTGTCTCGAAAGGGGGCCTAAGTAAGTGGTTTACTACTAAAAATATCTTAGTATCAGATGAAAAAATCCATCTGTCTTTGGTTAATGGCCCGTTTAAAAGGCTTGAAGGCTTTTGGCTACTTACCCCGTTATCTGAGGAAGCATGTAAAGTGAGTCTTGAATTGGAGTATGAGTTTTCAAATAAGTTAGTATCACTGGCATTTGGTCGAGTATTTGATCATTTCAGTACTAATTTAGTGAAGCTTTTTATTCAACGTGCAAAACAAGTATACGGAGTCGATAAGTCGTAATGAGCAGCCAAACAGATGAATTAGACAACACCAACGATTCAGCTAGCCTTCTTGAAAACAATGATAACACCACAAGTCAAATGAGCATTGAGGTGGTTTATGGTGTGCCCACAAAACAAAAAATATTCACTGTTGACATAAACGCCGGGGCAACCGTTGAGCAAGCTATTTTAGCCTCTGGTGTATTAACATTATTTACTGAGATAGATTTAACTGTCAATAAAGTAGGGATTTGGAACCGGGTCGTTAAGCTTTCAGAGGTGTTAAACGATTTAGATCGCATTGAAATTTACCGGCCCTTACTTGCAGACCCTAAAGAAGTGAGGAAGCGCCGTGCTGAAAAAGCAAAGCTTGAAGGTCGCGCTGATAAAACTACTGGTGGTAGGGTAAACCCGTTAAGGGTTGACCCTAATTAATTTTGAGCGTTGTGAAAACGTTCAGGTTATTTGGTATTACTTGTTTTTTTGTAATATAAATAGGCTTTTGTTGGGCACATTCTCAATATCGTTTATGTATTTTTGATTCTCTTTTAAGCCTTCCGCTAAATAGATAACCCAATATTCTACATGAGGCGAACTCCACTCACTAATAAAAGCTACGCCGATTTCATCTTGCTCTATGTAAAATTCATGTTCGCCTAATAGGTGGGTTCTATGTACTGTAGAGTCTTTAAATGCTTGCCACACTGCTATTTCGTCAGAATAACCTCCTGCAAGTGCTTCTACTTGATTGCTGTTAATTTCGCGCCCATAGTGCTTAGGTAATTTATAGCCCGCAGACTCTAGATTGTCGTTAGGACTTCCTCCTAAGTTGTGCGCCACTATGCCATATTCAGCCATTTTTTTTGCTTTGCTCTCGGCAACCCGTGTTAACAGCTTATTACAGCGAATATTTTCTCTTTGTTGCTCAGGATCGTTGATTATTAATTGTGACAATTGTTTTGCTTTTTCATTGTTGCCACATGCTGAAAATTCACTGGCCTGGATAACTAATGGCGAGTAACACACAATGAGGTACATAATGGAAATACGGTAAAATTTCATGATAATTCTTTTAATGTCTGCTGTTTAATGTGTAATACGTTAACTACGTTATTGTTTTTTTTGTAGTTTTACAAATGATTTTTAGTGTTGGTACTAAAAATTATGCAGTAAAGGCGATAATTGTTAGAGACAGTACCAAGAGGGATAGTATGTGCAACAAGCCAGTGAAGTTTTCAGAGTTGTTAAATGACTGAGTCCGCCTTTACATTTACTGACCGTGACTAATAACCCTTACAGTTTCTTGAATCCTTGAAAGAAGTCGGGAAACGCCGTGCTGAAAATACAAAACTTGAAGGTTGAGGTGATAATACTAACGGTGGCAGGGCAAACCCGTTAAGGGTTGACCCTAAAGGCGAGGGCTGAGGAATATAAGCAACATAAGCTCAGTAAAAAATTGTTACGAATTGATTTAACTAGTCTTTAGCGCCGCTATCGCTAGTTTTTTTTGCTTCGTTAAACGGGGTATTAAAATTCTCAGATACTTTGTAATCGCCTTCAGCAGAGATGAGCAAATCACCTGAGAAGTTTAAGATAAAGTGTTTTTTCTGATTATACTTTGAGTCACGTCCAGATTTGAGGGTATAGACATAATTCCACGTGTCGTCACTAAAGGCATCAATAACTACTGGGCTACCTAAAATAAACTTGACTTGTTCTTTAGTCATACCAACTTGCAGTTTATCAATACTCTTCTGCTCTAAGTAGTTACCTTGGGCAATATCATACCGAAAAACCCAGCTTGAGCATGCTGATAAAGAGAGCACAGCGATAATAATTAACAAACGACAGAACATAAATTTACCTTTGAGTTGCTCTTAATAATAGCTTAACAATATGAGCAAGGATAATACCCAAGCCTAGCATGGATGCAAAGCTATTTATTAGTAGAGTTCATAAAAATTAGGCAAAAATCATCGAACTCAGTACTTTTGTTAAAACTCAACCGTTTGTAAATTCATGGTAGCCACTACTTTTATTTAGATTAGCTGGCTAGTAATTCCTCTGCGTTGGCTAAACTGTGTTGTGAAATTTTGTCACCGGCAAGTAAACGCGCTATTTCTCTAACACGATTTGCTTCACTTAGCTCAGTTACTTGTGTTTCAGTGAGTTCGCCATCGGTTAATTTACTAACAAACAGCTGCTGATGCCCCTTACAAGCAACTTGCGGTAGGTGGGTAACACAAATGACTTGCGTATTTTTTGCCAGTTGTTGCAGCTTTTTGCCTACCATAGCAGCCGTTGGGCCACTAATACCGACATCAACTTCATCAAAAATGAGTGTAGGCGTAATCACTTTATCGGCCAGTATTACTTGCATGGCTAAGCTAATACGGGATAGTTCACCACCTGAAGCAACCTTGTGCATAGCCTCAAGTGCTTGCCCTGGGTTGATACTGACTTGGAAAGACACAGTGTCTATGCCATTGCTGTTAATGACATTTTTAGTTGTGTCTGCTGTTAAGGCGTTAACGGCAATATTAAATTGTCCGTGCGGCATGTTCAGCTCTTGCATACTTTTACTGATTTTTTTACCCAGTTGACTGGCTGACTTTTGTCTTGATTGTGACAGGGTATTTGCATTGTCTTGGTAAAGTGCACGGGTTTTTTCTAGTTCATCTATGATGTTATTAATTTTATTTTCATCGTCAGAAATTGCAGCAAGCTGCTGACTAAGTTGGCTATGAAAATTGACTAAATCTTCCGGTGCCACCTGATGTTTTTTAGCAAGTTGCAGCGCAGTAGAGTAGCGCTCTTCTATTAAAGAAAAGTGTTGAGGGTCTAATTCTAACTGTTGATAATATTGCTTTAAGTCACTGTTAGCTTCATCAAGTTGAATAAGTGATTCAGTTAAAATATTAGCAACATTGTTTAATTGTTTGTCAACTTTGGCTACTGAGTTAATTTGTTCGCTGCACTGCCTTAATGTATCTAACACATTAAAATTACTATCTTCAGAGAGCTTCTGTATTGAGCTGAGTGTAGAGTCAAGTAAGTCTTGGGCATTGCTATGACGCTTGTAGTCAGTTTCTAAGGTTGTAAATTCACCCGTTTGTAAGGCAAACTCGTCAAGTTCAGTCACTTGATATTGGATCAATTGTTGCTCGGCTTCACGTTGTTGTTTGTTTTGTTGGAGAAGCTCAAGTTCTTTATTTAATTTATGCCATTGCTGAGCATAATGCTTAACAGCATTTTGTAATGGTAAATGATTAGCGTAGTTATCAAGTAAGCGGCACTGTTGACTTGCTTTTACAATGAGCTGGTGATCATGTTGGCCATGGATATTAATTAACAATTGGCCTATTTCTTTAAGTTGAACAAGCGGCACTTGGCTGCCATTAATGTAAGACTTAGAGCGACCTTCTGCTGAAATAACACGCCTTAAAATGCATTCACCCTCTTGTTCAGATAATAGTTCGTGTTGTTTCAACCAGGCTTTGGCGTGTTTATTTTGGCAGGTATCGAAGGTGGCTGCTAAATCAGCTTTTTTACAATGCGGCCTAACAACATTGGTGGTTGCTCTGTCACCTAAACAAAGCCCTAATGCATCAATCGCGATTGATTTACCAGCACCCGTTTCACCGGTGATGGTGGTCATGCCTGCTTGCCAGTCAATGTCAAGGGAGCGAACAATTGCGAAATTTTGAATAGTTAGTTGCTGGAGCATAATTAACCCGCCAATAAATAATAAAAAACCAGTTACTGTTAATTTATACAGTAACTGGTTTTTGTTCAAGTAAAATTATTAATATTTGCTAATTAAAGGGCAGATTTAATTAGCTTAGGCAGGTTGATACAAGTTACACAGATGAGTACAAGTAACACACCTTAATATAACTTGTTACCCCAACTTAGCTTATTTCTAAGTACATTAAAGTAATCATGATCGAGAGGGTGAATTAGGCGAATACTGCACTCACTTTTTTTAATGATAACTTCATCACCCGGCATAACCGATAAAATAACATGACCATCACAACTTACTTGCAGGTTTTCATGGTTATCATTAGCAAGTATTAATTTTATTTCACTGTTGCCATCTACAACAATAGGCCGGCTAGTTAATGTATGCGGGAACATAGGTACCAAGGATAAGGCATTAAGATTTGGCGTTAAAATAGGGCCGCCAGCCGACATAGAATAAGCTGTAGAGCCCGTTGGTGTTGATACAATTAAACCATCTGAACGCTGGCTAAACATAAAACTGCCGTCAATATAAACTTCAAATTCTATCATGTTAGCGACTTTACCGGCATGAAGAACAGCTTCATTTACGGCGCTGTTAGAGCTTTTTAATTTTCCGTGACGATAAACCTCTGCCTCAATAATAAAGCGCTGTTCACTGCGTGACTCACCTGCCAATATCTTTGTTAGTGGCGCAATAACATTATCAGGGGATAAGTCGGTTAAAAACCCTAAATTACCGCGGTTAACACCAATAACACCTATATTAAAGCAAGCTAATACTCGGGCAGCGCCAAGCATATAGCCATCACCACCTACCACAATGGCTACATCTGCGTGCTCACCAATGTCAGTTAAACTACCCGTTTTCATATGTTTGATAGTGAGTGATTGGGCAACGGAGTGTTCAACAATAACTTGATACTTAGCTTTGCTTAAAAAGTCGTACAGTGAGCTAATTGTTGTACTCGCGCCTTCATGGTTAGGTTTACCAATGAGTCCAATAGTTTTATATAGTGTAGCCATAACAATGTTATTTCTTTTCGGTAGTTAGTAGCAGTTTCGCTGTATTTTATGTCGTTGTAAAGTTGACTTTTTAGTAAAATGTAGCAAATCATGCTTGAATCCTTTTTTACAGACCCCATAATGTTGGCATTAGTTTAAAAATTGAGGTTTATTCCATGACAACTGAGTCAAATAACAACGAAAATGATGTAGAAGTAAACGCCGAAAAGCTGGCTGATGATATTGTTAAAGAAGCTGAACAACAAGTTGAAGAGCTCAATGAACAAGCGGTTGAGGCCATCAGTGAAGAACAAGAAAAAATTAATGAATTAGAGTTGTCACTTGCTGCAGCGCAATCAACAGTAGCTGATCAAAAAGATTCAGTGGTTCGTGCCAAGGCGGAGGTCGATAATATTCGTCGTCGTGCAGCTCAAGATGTCGAAAAAGCGCGTAAATTTGCTTTAGAAAAATTTGCCGGTGAAATGCTTACTACGGTTGACAATTTAGAGCGTGCCTTACAAAGCATTGATAAAGACGATGAAGGTAATAAAGCAATTACAGAAGGCGTTGAGTTAACGCTGCAAGGCCTGATCACCTCACTCGATAAATTTGGCATCAAAGCTGTTGATCCACAAGATCAACCATTTAACCCTGATTTACATCAAGCGATGTCGATGCAAGAAGTACCTGATGTTGCGCCTAATACCGTTATTGCGGTAATGCAAAAGGGCTATGAATTAAACGGTCGCTTAATTCGTCCGGCCATGGTAATGGTTTCTAAAGCTGCACCCAGTGTAGATACCTCAGCGTAATTTTTAGTTTTAGCATGCGTAGCAAAAAAACCAGACGCTTGTCTGGTTTTTTATTGAGACATAAAAGTAGTTTTTTTTGCTTTTTTGTTGATGAATAGTTGAAAAGTGTTTTGCTGACCCCACTTACTAATCAACAAACAATTTAATTAATAATTCTTCACTTATTGTTAGTGAGGAACAATGAATAGGAGCTCCCAAGATGGGCAAAATTATTGGTATTGACCTAGGAACAACTAACTCATGTGTTGCTGTTTTAGATGGCGACAGTGTACGTGTTATTGAAAACGCAGAAGGCGATCGCACAACCCCTTCAATTATTGGTTACACAGCAGAAGGTGAGACTTTAGTAGGTCAACCTGCAAAGCGCCAATCAGTAACCAACCCAGAAAACACTTTATTTGCGATTAAACGTTTAATTGGTCGTCGTTTTGAAGACAAAGAAACACAACGCGATATTGAAATTATGCCTTTTGGCATCGTCAAAGCCGATAACGGTGATGCTTGGGTTAAAGTAAAAGATGAAAAAATTGCGCCACCACAAGTTTCAGCAGAAGTACTTAAGAAAATGAAGAAAACTGCAGAAGACTTTTTAGGTGAAACAGTTACTGAAGCGGTAATTACGGTACCTGCTTACTTCAATGACTCACAACGTCAAGCAACTAAAGATGCAGGTCGTATTGCTGGTCTTGAAGTTAAACGTATCATCAACGAGCCAACAGCTGCGGCACTTGCTTACGGAATGGATAAAGCCAAAGGCGACAAAGTAGTTGCAGTATACGACTTAGGTGGTGGTACTTTTGATATTTCTATCATCGAAATTGATGAAATGGACGGCGAGCACACGTTTGAAGTATTAGCGACTAATGGTGATACTCACTTGGGTGGTGAGGACTTTGATAACCGTTTAATCAACTATCTTGTAGACGAGTTCAAGAAAGATCAAGGCATGGATTTAACGACTGATCCATTAGCAATGCAGCGTCTGAAAGAAGCTGCAGAAAAAGCGAAATGTGAACTTTCTTCAGCACAACAAACTGATGTTAACTTACCTTACATCACTGCAGATGGCTCTGGTCCTAAGCACATGAACATCAAAGTAACTCGCGCTAAATTAGAGTCACTTGTTGAAGATATGGTTAAAGCAACATTAGAGCCACTTAAAGTTGCACTTAAAGACGCTGATTTATCAGTAAGTGACATTGATGATGTTATTTTAGTTGGTGGTCAAACACGTATGCCACTAGTACAATCTGCTGTAACAGATTTCTTTGGTAAAGAGCCACGTAAAGATGTTAACCCAGATGAAGCGGTTGCTTCAGGTGCTGCGGTTCAGGCGGGTGTTCTTTCTGGTGATGTAACTGACGTACTTCTTTTAGACGTTACGCCATTATCACTAGGTATTGAAACCATGGGCGGTGTAATGACTAAGGTTATTGATAAAAACACCACCATACCGACTAAGCAATCGCAAACGTTCTCAACGGCTGACGATAACCAAGCGGCAGTAACCGTACATGTTGTACAAGGTGAGCGTAAACAAGCAGCAGCGAACAAGTCTCTTGGTCAGTTTAACCTTGAAGGTATTGACCCAGCACCACGTGGTACACCACAAATTGAAGTAACTTTCGATATTGATGCTGATGGTATCTTGCACGTAACTGCTAAAGATAAGAATACTGGTAAAGAGCAAAAAATTACCATTAAAGCCTCTTCTGGTTTATCTGATGAAGAAGTAGAACAAATGGTAAATGACGCTGAAGCAAATGCTGATGCTGATGCTAAATTCGAAGAATTAGTACAAGCTCGCAACCAAGCTGATGGTATGGTTCACGCAACTCGTAAGCAAGTTGAAGATGCTGGTGATGATCTTCCTGCCGAAGACAAAGAAAAAATTGAAGCGGCATTAACTGAACTTGAAGAAGCTGTTAAAGGTGAAGATAAAGAAGCGATTGATGCTAAAACTCAAGCACTTATGGAAGCCTCAGCGAAGTTAATGGAACTAGCGCAAGCAAAACAACAAGCACAAGGTGCTCCGGAAGGTGCTGCTCCTGAAGCTGAAGGTGCTGCTCCAGCTGACGATGTAGTTGACGCAGAATTTGAAGAAGTAAAAGACGATAAGTAATCTTTTTTAACACGCTAAGTTGTTACTAGATGCTTTAATTTAATTGACGAAGGTACTTACCTAGAACAATAGGTTATGTACCTTCTTTTTAAACTAAAACAATCAAGTTAACCTTAGCGAGTAAAAAAGTTCAGCGATATTTTCTTCAAAAGCGTCGATATTATTCGGCGCTTTTTGTGTCTAAGAAATCAATCATTAATTTTTAAAAGGTGCTGATTTTCTTGATTTTTTCAGGGATATTTTAAAAAATGAAGAAAATTAGTCTCAATCAACTTGAAGTAAAGAAACAGATTTATGTCAAAACGTGATTATTATGAAGTCTTAGGTGTTAGCCAGAGCGCCTCAGACAAAGAAGTTAAAAAAGCTTATAAAAAATTAGCGATGAAATATCACCCCGATCGTACTGCCGGTGATAAATCGAAAGAAGAGACGTTTAAAGAAGTTAAAGAGGCTTATGAAGTGCTCAATGACGACCAAAAACGTGCGGCTTACGATCAATACGGCCATGCAGCTTTTGAGCAAGGTGGTCATGGTGGTTTTGGTGGTGGCGGAGGTGGTGGCTTTGGTCAAGACTTCGGTGATATTTTTGGTGATATTTTTGGAGGTGGTGGTGGCCGTGGCCGTCAACGTCAGCAGCGTGGCTCAGACCTTCGTTATAACGTAGACCTTTCACTAGAAGATGCAGTTAAAGGCAAAAGCTTAGAGATTAAAGTACCAACCTACGTAAATTGTGAACCTTGTGACGGCAGCGGTGCTAAACCGGGCACCTCAGCTAAGACTTGTAGTACTTGTCATGGCCATGGCCAAGTACAAATGCGACAAGGCTTGTTTGCGGTACAACAAACTTGTCCTACGTGTGGTGGTAGCGGTAAAGTCATTACCGATAAATGTTCTTCATGTTACGGTGAAGGACGTGTTAAGAAAACTAAAACATTATCAGTTAAAATTCCTGCCGGCGTTGATACCGGTGATAGAATTCGTTTATCAGGTGAAGGCGAGGCGGGAGAAAATGGAGCGCCCGCAGGTGATTTATATGTACAGGTGAATGTGCGTGAGCACGATATATTTGTACGCGACGAAAATCACTTATATTGTGAAGTACCGATCAGCTTTATTGCGGCGGCATTAGGTGGAGAAATTGAAGTACCGACTCTTGGCGGTAAAGTTAAACTCAAAGTACCAAAAGAAACCCAAACAGGTAAAATGTTCCGTTTACGTGGCAAAGGGGTTAAATCGGTGCGAAGCTCTTCAACGGGTGATTTAATGTGTAAAGTGGTGGTTGAAACACCAGTTAACTTATCCGGCGATCAGGCTGATTTACTTCGTCAACTAGAAGAAAAAATGGCCAATAGCACTAAGAAACATAGCCCCAAAGAAACAGGCTTCTTTGATGGTGTTAAAAAGTTTTTTGATGATTTAAAAAGCTAATTCAGCAAAGATCAGCAAAGAAATGTAAAACATAAAATCCCGCCATTATTGAGCAATAATGGCGGGATTTTTAGTTTTCAATACTCAACAATAGCGGGTTATGAGTTTTTCGTTAATCGTCAAAATTAGGTAAAATACCACTGCGACTGTGTTCAAAGATGAGCGATGTTTCTACCGTAGTCACTTCATCACGTGAGGTAATGTTTTTAAAAACAAATTGACGTAAGTGCTCACTATCTTTAACAGACATGTGAATGTAGTAATCGTAACTGCCACCCATATGGTATAAGTTCAATATTTCGGGGAATTTCAATAAGTCATCTCGTAAGTCATTAACGATTTGCTCTGAGTAGGGCTGGAGTCGAATAGCAGCGATTGCTTCAATATTACCGCCAATAGTCTTCAGGTTTACATCGATAAAAGCACCTTTAATCACACCACTTTGTTTGAGTCGTTTAACGCGCTCTAAACACGTTGATGGGGCAATGCCTATTTTTGCTGCAAGTTCTTTATTGGTAATATCTGCATCGTTATATAATATGGTTAATACTTGCAAATCAATACTGTCGAGCTTCTTCATTAATAACACCTTTGCTTTGTCAATTAGCTAGATATTACACGTAACACGGGTAAGGAAACCAGATAAATATGTTGAAACTTTGAATTTTTAACGTAAATGCTTACGTTATCCGAATTATTTTGATAATTTAATCATTTACTACGCTATTTACCGTGCTAAAGTCGTTAAAAAATACAGAACGATAATGATTGCCAGTCATAGCCAATGTGACATAATATTGCGTTGTTTTTATTGTCATTAATTCTATTTAGAAAAATAAAAAAGGTTCAACTATGACTTTGCTTTGGATACCCCTGATATCCTTGTTTGGCAGTATTATTTCTTCCTTAACGGGTAAGCTAACCCGAAATCAATCGACACGATTGACTTTATTAATGCCTTTAATTGCCCTGATTATAACAATGAGTTTAGCACCAGCCGTTTTTTCAGGTGAAACCATAGTAGAATCACTTGCCTGGGTACCTATGCTTGGTATAGACATCTCCTTTCGTTTAGATGGTCTAGCATTGTTATTCGTCTTTATGATTTTAGTTATAGGCATACTGGTTATTTTTTATGCTCGCTATTACCTTAGCAGTAAAGACTCTATGCCTAAGCTTTATTCTTATTTGATGTTATTTATGACGGCAATGCTAGGCATTGTCATGTCAAATAATGTGATACAGCTTTGGTTTTTTTGGGAGTTAACCAGTATTAGTTCTTTTTTGCTGATTAGTTATTGGTGGCAAAAATCAGAGGCGCGTAATGGTGCCATCATGGCATTAACGATTACCGGTGCTGGAGGTTTAGCTCTCTTAGCAGGCTTACTTTTACTGGGTGATATTGTTGGCAGTTATAATTTAGATGTTATTTTAGATAGTAAAGAGCTTATTCAAGGCCATGATTGGTATGAATTGGCGTTAATTTTAATCTTACTTGGTGCTTTCACTAAATCAGCTCAATTTCCTTTTCATTTCTGGTTACCCCACGCCATGGCCGCGCCAACACCGGTGAGTGCTTATTTACATTCAGCAACTATGGTAAAAGCCGGTATTTTCTTGCTAGCACGTTTTTATCCAGCGTTAGCCGGTACTGATATATGGTTTATTATTGTTAGCATAACAGGCTTGTCGACTTTATTATTTGCCGCTTATGTGGCGTTATTTAAACATGACTTGAAAGGCTTGTTAGCGTATTCAACTATCAGTCATTTAGGCTTGATTACCTTATTATTTGGTTTGGGCACGCAACTGGCAGCAGTCGCGGCTATTTTTCACATTATTAATCATGCCACCTTCAAAGCTTCATTGTTTATGGCGACTGGTATCATTGATCATGAAACTGGTACGCGCGATATGCGTAAACTCAACGGTATGTGGCGATATATGCCATATACAGCAACCTTGGCTATGGTTGCCGCAGCAGCGATGGCTGGAGTGCCATTATTAAATGGGTTTTTATCCAAAGAAATGTTTTTTGCTGAAACGCTTCATCAGCAATTATTAGGCTCTATGTCTTGGCTTATTCCGGTACTAGCCACTGTTGCAGGTGCCTTAGCGGTTGCTTATTCGGCACGATTTATTCACGATGTGTTCTTTAATGGTGATCCGGTTAACTTACCAAAACAGCCTAGCGAGCCTCCACGTTACATGCGTGTGCCAATTGAAATACTCGTTGCTTTATGTCTTGCTGTTGGAATATTCCCTAATTTTATTGTGCACGATATTTTACAGGCTGCTTCATTTAGCGTGCTTGGCGGCGCAGTTCCTGAATTTGAGGTAGCATTATGGCATGGTTTTAATTTACCCTTGTTGATGAGCGGTTTAGCGGTTGTTACTGGGATTTTAATTTACACCCAACGTCGATACCTGTTTCAGTTTCAAGCCTCATTACCCAGCTTAAATGCCAAAGCTCTTTTTGATAAATCTCTTTACAGCGCCATCAAATGGAGCCAGCACAAGATCAATACTACTGAGAATGGCTCATTACAACGCTACTTAGTCTTAATGTTCACAATATTTTTGTTATGTGCAGCCTCGCCTTTATTTGAAATGAGTCAGTTAGGTGGTGACCGCGCATTAACTCCTATCGATATTCATAATGGTGTTGGCGCAGCACTCCTTATGGTTGGCGCAATCAGTACAGTTATTTGGTATCGCGCTAGGGTAGTTTCGTTATTGATGATTTCGGTAGTGGGATTAATGGTTTCTGTTGCTTTTACTCGCTTCTCTGCACCGGACTTAGCTCTAACTCAGCTAACGGTTGAAGTGGTAACCATTGTTTTATTGATGTTAGCGTTATTCTTTTTACCACAGCACTCACCGCGGGAATCCAGTTCAATGCGCGTCTTGCGAGATATGGGTATTGCAAGTGCATTAGGGGTAGTAGTGGCCAGTATTTGTTATGCAATACTTACTCGACCACAACAATCTATTTCTGATTTTTTCCTAGCCAACGCTAAAACCGGCGGCGGTGGTACCAATGTAGTTAATGTTATTCTGGTGGATTTTCGTGGTTTTGATACCTTAGGTGAAATCTGTGTATTGGCTATTGCTGCTCTGGGCATTTATAAACTGTTAATTAATTTACCTTTGTTTATTCCCAAAAGTGATAGTGAGGGTCGCCCTTGGGCGAAAGAGCGTTACCCTGTTTTGCTCGAGGTTATTTCTCAATCGCTGTTGCCATTAGCACTCTTAGTTTCATTTTATATTTTCTTACGTGGGCATAACCTCCCTGGTGGCGGTTTTATTGCTGGATTAATTACTGCTGTAGCCTTTATTTTACAATATATTGCCCATGGCTCGAATTGGATTGCTGCTCGGTTAACGATAAATTATCGTAAAATTATTGCATCGGGCATCACTATTGCACTCTTTACCGGCCTGGGGAGCTGGCTATTTAGCCGTCCCTTTATGACAACTTGGTTCGATTATTTCGATGTGCCTTTTATTGGCGAGATTGAATTGGCTAGTGCGTTGGTGTTTGATCTGGGTGTGTATATCACTGTGGTTGGTTCTACGTTAATTATTCTAGCAAGTCTTGGCCGTTTGACCGCAAATGAGCCCAAAGAAGAGGTAACTATATAATGGAATTATTGTACGCCGCATGTGTTGGCTTGCTGGTATCCTGCGGAGTTTTTTTAATACTACGCTCAAGAACTTTTCCGGTGGTATTAGGGCTAACAATGTTCTCTTATGCAGTGAATTTATTTCTTTTTTCGTCTGGGCGACTTAGCCTTAATAAAGCGACAGTGCTTGGTTACAGTACTGAATATGCCGATCCACTCCCACAAGCACTGGTATTAACGGCTATTGTTATTGGCTTTGCTATGACAGCTTTTGTAGTGATTCTTGCCATTAGAGGGCGTGCGGATTTAGGTAATGATCACGTGGATGGCCAAGAGGTAGATACATTGTCAGCTCAAAAAACTCAGCATAGTGCCCATAAGAAGGCTATAAAATAATGGAAAATTTGACTTTTTTACCTGTTTTATCGTCTATGTTAGCAGGCGTCATGTTACTAGTCTCTCCCTTTGGCAAACACAAAAAAAACCGAAGAATCAGCTCAATATTGTTTAGTTCAGTAACATTTATCATTTCACTTATTTTGTTAATGACAGTTCACGCAGAAGGAACTCAAATTTATGCTATTGGTGATTGGAGCGCCCCCTTTGGTATTGTTTTAGTTGCCGATCCTTTATCTACCCTACTAGTTAGTTTAACAGCATTACTAGGATTAGCCTGTGTGTTATATGCCAGTGCTGGCGATGATGATAAAGGGAGTTTTTTTCATCCATTGGTGCATTTTTTAGTATTAGGCGTCAATGGTGCTTTTTTAACAGGCGATGTGTTCAATCTATTTGTCTTTTTTGAAGTGTTACTGATCGCTTCTTATTCTTTGTTAATGCACGGTGGCGATAAAAGTAATACTCGGGCAGCATTACAATACGTAATAATGAATCTTGTTGGCTCTGCTATCTTTTTAATTGCCTTGGGAATTTTATATGGCGTGTTAGGTACCTTAAATATGGCTGACATGGCGCAGAAAGTGCCACTGCTACAAGGCGATGATGTATATTTGGCGAAAATAGGTGGACTTTTATTACTGGTGGTTTTCGCCCTAAAAGGTGCCTTATTACCCCTTCATTTGTGGCTACCTAATACCTATGCCAGTGCCATTCCTGTAGTTGCTGCCTTATTTGCTATTATGACAAAGGTCGGTGTGTATTCAATGATGCGTGTTTATACCCTTATATTTGGTGATGAAGCCGGTGAGTTGAGTCATATGGCGCAGAGTTGGTTGTGGTGGTTAGCACTTGCGACCATTTTGATGGGGGCTGTTGGTGTATTAGCCAGTAAAGATTTAAGGAAGTTAACCGCTAATTTAGTTATAGTGTCAGTTGGCACTTTAGTTGCGCTCGTTGCGGTGCAGACCATTGAAGCAACTGCCTCGGCTATTTATTATCTAGTCCATTCAACCTTAGTAACAGCAGCGTTATTCCTGTTAGCTGATCTGATTGGACAACAACGTCCTGATTTTTATGATCGCATGACTGCGGGTCCAGCGGTTAAGCAAAGCGGTTTATTAGGCTGTTGCTTTTTAATTGCTGGGATAGCGGTCATTGGTATGCCTCCACTGTCAGGTTTTATTGGTAAGGTGTGGTTATTAAAATCAACGCTTGATGCAGACTACGCAATTGTATTTTGGCCATTATACTTATTGACTAGTTTAGCGATATTACTGGCCGTTTCGAAAGCTGGCAGCACTTTGTTTTGGCACCATAAACATAATGAAACTGACAATAGTGCAGTAAAACTGGTTCATCCTGCGCAATTAGTGGCGTTACTTATACTTATTTCTGCTGGACCACTAATGAGTATTTTTGCTGGTCCATTAAGTGAATACGCTATTGCTGCAGCTACGCAGTTACATGATTTCAACAACAATGTTACCACTATTCTTTCAGGGGGCAGGTAATGAAATTAGACGCTCGTTTTAAATGGTTACCGGCACCGTCACTCAGCCTGTTGTTGTTTGTTGTATGGTTATTATTAAATAACAGTTTGGCTCCAGGTCACCTTGTCTTGGCCGTTCTGCTAGCTATTTTAATTCCATTAGCAACCAGCCCCTTTAGAGTAAAACAACCTTTGATCGTAAAACCTGGATTAGCGTTTCGGCATTTTATGTTGGTGCTTTATGATATTATTACCGCCAATGTTCAAGTTGCTATTTTGATTTTAGGACCAACCCGAAACCTCACCCCAGGATTTGTGAAAGTACCATTGGATTTATCTCATGGGGCTCCCATTACGCTTTTAGCCAGCACTGTATCATTAACACCAGGCACAGTTAGTGCCGAAGTTTACCCATGGCAAGAATCAGTCGATGAAGGCAGTGATCCAAAACAACGCTTTTTATTAATTCATGTGCTTAATCTTACTGACGAGCAAGCGTTAATAAAAACTATCAAAGAGCGCTATGAAGCTCCCCTAAAGGAAATCTTTCAATGTTAGATACTGTGATTTTAATTGTTTTTGCCATGATAGGTTTGTCGTTATTATTAAACATTTGGCGGCTGTTAATAGGGCCTTCAATTCCTGATCGTATATTGGCACTTGATACCATGTATATAAATACCATTGCATTGATTATTTTATACGGTATTAATATGGGGACAGCCTTGTATTTTGAAGCAGCATTATTAATCGCTATGCTCGGATTTGTTAGTACTGTTGCAGTTTGTAAATACTTACTGCGTGGCGATATTATTGAATGAGGTATAAATAATGATTGATTGGATTATTTCAATATTGTTATTGATTGGTGGTAGTTTTGTTTTGGTTGGCTCTATTGGTTTAATAAAAATGCCTGACTTCTTTATGCGTCTTCACGGGCCCACAAAAGCAACCACACTTGGCATGGCCTCTTTACTTACTGCGGCGATGATATTTTTTAGTCACAGTGATACTGGGTTAAGTGTTAAAGAAATTCTTATTTCACTGTTTTTATTACTAACCGCACCCATTAGTGCTTACATGATGATCAAATCAGCTATTCATCACAAACTCCCTGGTATTGATCGTACTCAAGGCAAAGAAAATATTGAGGATGATGTTTAAAGGTTACTGACCTATATTTTTATCATCGTTTAGTTTATTTTGAGTATTAGAAGTAAACATAATGTCTTTGAACCTTCAGTAATTTGTCGCTCAGACAAATGCTCACCCTGACTATTGTGACGTAAATTTTAATCAACAAACTTTCTCTGCCATAGACTCAAGGAAGCGTTTAGTAGAGATTAACTTTTTAAATTTTGATTGTTGGTTATGAAAAATTGCAGTGCAAGGCTGAATGCTTTTAGTTAGAATACGGCTTTAAGTTTTATTATCATTTGTCATGTCATACCACTACCAAGATTTAATCTGTATTTTTGAACAGACCTTTGCAGATACTATGAACACTCGGTTAGTTAAGGGTGATAATGAGCCACTTTATTCACCTGCTCATGGTGAGTTTGATTATCATAGAATCATTTTTGCTCATGGTTTTTTTGCTAGCGCTTTGCACGAAATTGCTCATTGGTGTTTAGCTGGCTCGCAAAGAAGACTGTTGGAAGATTTTGGTTATTGGTATGTACCTGATGGTCGAGATGCATCACAGCAAAAGGCGTTTGAACAAGTTGAAATTAAACCTCAAGCAATAGAATGGGCTTTTTGCATTGCCTGCGGGAAAAGCTTTGATGTATCAATTGATAATTTATCAGGCACGGGTCAAACCGATCGAAAAGCCTTTAAAAAAGAAGTTTTACAACAAGTTAACCATTATTTAAACTCTGGTTTCCCACACGATGCCCAGCAATTTATTGCGGCATTAGCTGAGTTCTATAAAACCCCAATGCCATTAACGCATTCACGGTTTGTTTTATAGGCGGTAATTAAGGTACGTTATGAAGAAATTTAAACTTGGTTTTATTATCAACCCTGTTGCTGGAATTGGTGGTAGTGTGGCACTTAAAGGTAGTGACGGTATGGCTAAACAGGCTATTGAGTTAGGCGCAGTGCCACAGGCTAATGCCCGTGCTTCATTAGCTCTTGAAGTACTAACCCCCTATAAAAACGACATTGTTATCCTCACTGCTAGTGGCTCTATGGGTGAACAATGTGCGTTAGCGCTGGGTTTTTCGGTCGAGGTTGTCTATCAGTGTAATAATGACAAAACACAGAGCACAGACAGTCAATTAACTGCCAACGCGTTATTAACTAAAGAGGCCGATATCATTCTTTTTGCCGGTGGTGATGGTACTGCACGTGATATTGCTGGCGTAGTTACCACTGGTCACGAATACCAGCCTATTCCAGTACTAGGTATTCCAGCAGGTTGCAAAATTCATTCAGGTGTTTATGCCATAACGCCCAAAGCTGCAGGACGAGTTGTTGAATTAATGGTTACCAAACAATTGGTCAGTCTTGCCTCGGGTGATGTTATGGATATCGACGAAGACTTATTTAGACAAGGTATTGTCAAAGCCAAGCGTTACAGTGAAATGCAGATCCCCAGTGAATTACGTTATGTGCAAGCGGTAAAATCAGGAGGCAAAGAAAGTGATGAACTGGTTTTACAAGATATTGCCGCTAATGTCATTGAAGAAATGCATGACTTTGATGACAGACAGTTTATTATCGGTTCAGGGTCAACAACAGCTTTTGTTATGGCTGAGCTTGGTTTAGATAACACCTTGCTTGGTGTTGATATTGTTATTGACCAAACAGTTTGTGCTGCTGATGTTACTGAGACTGATGTATTCAATGCGATTACCGCATTTGAGGGTGTCAGTAAGCTTGTGATTACCTTAATAGGAGGCCAAGGGCATATATTTGGCCGAGGGAATCAACAACTCAGCCCACGTGTTATTCGCGCCATCATTGCTCAACCTGGTGGCCGAGATAATATTATGATTTTAGCAACTAAAGCTAAATTAGCCGCTTTAGCAAGTAAGCCTTTGATCAGTGATACTGGCGACGCAACTTTAGATCAGGAATTATCTGGCTTTATGACTGTGACTACGGGATATAAAGATCATGTACTTTACCCATTGTCGAGTCCCGAGTAGATTTAAACAAATTAATTAAGAAAATAATATGACAACACCTACTATGATGGTTGAAATTGCAAACAAAAAATTTGTCAAGGTTGCAGATTTTTATGACTATTTAGATGCGTTATTCGATTTAGAAAGCGACAGTGATACCTTATTTGCTGGTGGCTATTTACGAGGTTTTATTTCACTTGTAGCCACTGAATTTGGCGATGAATCACAACTGATATCGCAAGCTCTACTCGTGGGTGTAAGCGACAAAGTTAATCAAGCAAGGACTGAGCTTTCTCCACAAGATCATGCCATAGTGACCAATTTTTGGTTAAAAATTCAATGTCGTGTTGATGCTCAATATGGCTAAGTTATATTTTTTTTGTGTTAGGTACTGACTTTTCTTTTGATTATATCTCTGATGATAAAACGATTAGGGCTAAGGTTAAACAGCATTTTGTTATCTACTGGGTAGGGAGTATTACAAAGCTCTGCACTTAAAATATCAGCGGCAAGGGGTGCTGAACATAAACCCCTGGCGCCAAGTCCCAATAAAACATAAAGATTGTCTAGGCAAGGCGCAGGTTCGCTATATTTCCAGTTTTTATCTTTTGCTAAATGTGGATAGGTGCTTATATGAGCATTAATATCAGGCACCGCCCCTACTAAAGGTAAATGGTCTTGGGAGGTACAACGAAGCCTAGCTTTACTAAATGACACATCGGTTGTTTTCCAAGCAACTTCCTGGGATAAATCAGGCAAGCATTTTGCTAAAGTCGCTAGATTATGTTGATCGTCAATTTTATTGGCTTGAGTATTCGTATTATTTTTTTGAAACGTTGCGCCAATGCAATGTAAGCCATTGTTGGCAGGAGTTAAATAGCCCTTGTGGCATAACACAGTTGATAACTTGGTAATGGATGAATTAGTCTTCATGTTACTGACCTGTCCCCGTGTAGCACTCAGTGGTAAGCTACTTACCTGTTCAAGTGAGATTGCTTCAGCACCGCCACATATCACTAATACACTGGCATTAAACTCCCCTTGCTTGCTTGATAATAACCAGGAGGAAGGGCTACTCCCATCAACACTTTCTTTATCGTTAAAAGTTGATTTTATTTGTGTAATTTTAGTTATTTCTGTATTGGTAACGACCTTTAAACGATGCGTTTGTTTTGCAGCATTAAAAAGTTGGGCAACTAATTCAGCCGGTGACACCCAGCCGGCATTAGGCATAAATAAACCACCATAAGGTAGATCAATATTTGCTAATGAACTGGATTTTTTGGCATTAACGCTGTGAATAAGGCTACTGGGCCAGGATGATAAGTCCTCAAAAGCTTGTTGTCGTTTGACGAGTGCTTCTTTATAAGATACCTCTAATAAGCCGCACCATTGGTGCGGAAATGAAAACCCCTGATGATTAAGTTCGTCATACAGGCTCCTTGCTCGCCAAAAAGCTTGTTGATAAAAGTTACTAATATCATCATGTTGTTGGTGTAAAAGTGGGTACAATGCCGCCACAGTGTTACTGGATGCCCCTTGGGCGATTTTATTATCCTTACAATACAAGGTGACTTTAACCCCTTGTTTGGTTAACGCGTATGCTGCGCAAGCTGAGGCAATACCGCCGCCAATAATACTTACATGTTGTGGTTTAATGATACGTGGTCTGAGTTGGTAACCACGTGTCGTTAATGGATTACTTTGCATTACTGCAACAAACATTTCTTTTTTCTTGCCTTTAGCTAGCTGTTTCTCCAATCGAAAACCAATGTCACGAAGTCGCCTTTTTACCAAGCCAGCCACTGTAAAAGTTGTTAGGGTTGCTTGCTCTTTAGATAATCGACCCACTTGTGAAAAAAGTGCTTTGCTCCACATATCAGGGTTTTTAGCAGGTGAAAAGCCATCTAAATACCAAGCATCTACCATAATGCTGTCACTATCAAGCGAAGACAACCCTGTTTCAGCATCGTTAAAAATAAGTGTCAGCTTTACTTTCCCTTTAAAAAAGCAGGCGTTAAGTTGTGGACTGAAAGTTGTGACTTCACCGTCAGGGTAATGGTTAGCAAGTTCAGTAGCAAAATCATTAAGTTGTGGTAGTGTTGATAAGGACTTAAGTAGTTGGGATTTCGTCAGAGGATATTTTTCGACACTGATGTAATGTAACGGCGCTAGTGTCTTTTGAGTGTGTTGCTGTGCATTGTGGTACGCCTGTAAGGTTAATAAAAAATTAAGTCCTGTTCCAAAGCCTGTTTCAGCAACACAAAAACTGTTTTTTGCAGCAGCCAAGCGCTGCGTTATGCGATTTTTTTCTATGAATATATATTCACTTTGTAAACAACCTGATTCACTGTCAAAATAAATATCACCAAACCGATGACAATAGGGTGCCCCGTCTTCTTGATATGATACTTCACTGCTTGCAACTGTTTTATTGGACATTTTTATAAAAAGGTTTGAATTTGAATAATGACATTATAAACCTAAAAGAGGTTTTTAATGATTGTTATTTTATCTGAAGTACACTCCCGTCAATTGAATGTGCAAAGATACATAAAAATGTCATAGAAATATTAAAATGGATGTCATATTATAGTGTACAGGTGTACGCTGGTTTGCTTTATGGAATTCAACTCATACTACCAGTTCAATGGCTATTATGCGTATAATAGCGCGAAATTTTTAAATTAAAGATGGTTAGTTAAATGAAACGTGTCGTAATCACAGGGTTAGGTATTGTCTCTAGTATTGGTAATAATGCTGATGAGGTTTTAGCATCATTAAAAGCTGGCAAGTCAGGGATTTCTCATGCCGAAAGTTTTGAAGAGCAGGGGCTTAGAAGCCAAGTTTGGGGTAAACCAACTATTGCAACCAAAGAGCACATTGATCGTAAGGCGATTCGTTTTATGGGAGATGCTGCTGGTTATGCATACATAGCAATGGATCAAGCAATTAAAGATGCGAAACTTACAGAAGAGCAAATATCTAATGTACGTACCGGCATAGTTGCTGGTTCGGGAGGCGCTTCATCTGAAAATACTGTTGCCTCGGCAGATACTCTGCGTAGCAAAGGTATTCGCCGTGTAGGTCCTTATGCAGTACCAAAAACAATGGGCTCTACAGTGTCTGCGTGTTTGGCCACACCGTTTAAAATTAAAGGCGTTAATTATTCAATTAGCTCAGCCTGTGCAACCAGTGCTCACTGTATTGGTAATGCCATGGAACTCATTCAGCTAGGCAAGCAAGATGTAGTCTTTGCTGGAGGGGGTGAAGAAGTTCATTGGTCTTTAGCGATGATGTTTGACGGAATGGGCGCGCTGTCATCAAGCCGCAATGACACGCCAGAACTAGCTTCGCGCACTTATGATGCTGACCGTGATGGCTTTGTTATTTCTGGCGGTGGTGGCATGGTTGTGGTGGAAGAGTTAGAACATGCACTTGCCCGTGGTGCACACATTTACGCTGAGCTTGTAGGCTATGGAGCTACCTCTGACGGTTATGATATGGTTGCCCCAAGTGGTGAGGGAGCTGTACGTTGTATGCAACAAGCAATGCAAGGTGTTGAGGGTAAAGTTGACTATTTAAATACTCACGGTACATCAACACCGGTGGGTGATGTGCAAGAATTAGGTGCTATTCAGGAATTGTTTGGTGAAGACTCTCCAGCAATTAGCGCTACAAAAGCGATGACAGGTCATGCACTGGGTGCAGCGGGAGTTCACGAAGCAATATATTCGTTACTGATGATGGAACATAATTTTGTGGCACCATCCATTAATGTTGAAAATTTAGATGAAAGAGCACAGGGTCTTGATATTGTTACAGAAAGACGTGATGTTGCGCTGGATCTTATTATGTCTAACAGTTTTGGTTTTGGTGGCACTAATGCCACCTTAGTCATGAAGAAATATAAATAACTCATACTCATTCTAAATTAAATCTATTACAAGTACAGTTTTACGGTAAATTTTAAAACTATGCGCTACCAAAACCACATTAATGCAGTTAATGTGGTTTTTTGTTTTTTGATTTCTGTACGGGGAAACTAGAGCCAAGTGAATCAAAATCGCGTATGATTTAGTTACAATTCTTTCAGGTATTTATAACAATTAATGAAAATTTATTTTGACGAAAACATGCCTTTTGCAAAAGAGTTTTTTAGCGAGCTTTGTGGGGTTGATGCACTTGGAGTCAAACAACTATACCCTTTTTCAGGACGCTCCGTAACGGCTGAGCAACTTATTGACGCTGATGTGTTATTGGTAAGGTCTATTACGCAAGTAAATGCCGAGTTATTACATTTAAATAAAAAGTTAAGTTTTGTTGGTAGTGCAACTATTGGCACTGATCATATTGACCTGGATTACCTTAAACAGAGAGGGGTAGCATTTCATTCTGCTCCTGGATGTAATGCCATTTCAGTCGCTGAATATGTTCTGAGTGCTTTAGTAGTGTTAGCTGAGCGCTATTTGTTGGATTTAACGTCATTGAATGTAGGTATTGTTGGTGGTGGTAACACAGGCTCTCGGGTAAGTGAAAAGCTCGAAGCCTTAGGGATAAATTATAAAATTTGTGATCCTATACTTGCTAAAAAGCAAATGACAAAGCAGCCCAGCGAAAGCCCGTTGATTCAATATGCAAGTTTAGATGAGGTGTTGGCCTGTGATGTAATCTGCCTTCATGTGCCCAAAGTCGTGGGTGGAGATTACCCTACTTATAAACTTCTCAATGTGGATAATTTAGCCAAGCTAAGGGATGATCAAATATTAATCAGTGCTTGCCGGGGTGATGTTATTGACAATGATGCCTTACTTAAGCTCAAACAATCAGGACATGGCTTAAAACTTGTGTTAGACGTTTGGCAAGGTGAACCAAACGTGCTTGAGGCACTCATTCCACATACTGAGATAGCAACCGCTCATATTGCTGGTTATAGCTTAGAAGGAAAAGCTCGTGGCAGTGAAATGCTCTATCAGGCATTATGTGAACAGTTAAAAGTTGATGCGAAATATCAACTTGCAAACTTCTTACCCGCTGCAAATATTCCTGCGATTGAAATTAATGAGGGTTTTAGTCAAATACTACTAAACCAGTTAGTTAAAATGGTTTACGATGTCAGACGAGACGATGCTATTTTTCGTCAACAATTAGTAACACATGGGTTTGATAGTTTACGTAAAAACTATCCGGTGCGCAGAGAGTTTTCTGCGACAAGAGTTACCCTGCCAATTCACAACCTAAGTGATGTGCCACATCGCTTAGGTTTTAGTAAAAATGTCTAACGAGAAGAGAGAGGAACATGGCACAGAAATTTGATGTATGCATACTTGGCGCAACGGGATTAGTTGGCAAAACCATTATGGAAATCTTAGAACAAAGAAATTTTCCTATTAATAAACTCTATCCGTTAGCAAGTGCTCGCTCTGCTGGTGACTTTATAGAGTTTAATGGTGAAACTATTGAAGTACTTGACGCTGATTTATTTAACTGGAGTCAAGCGCAGATTGGCTTTTTCTCAGCAGGTGGCGCCACTTCAGCAAAGTATGCTCCAATAGCTGGTGAGGCTGGCTGTATTGTTATAGATAATACTTCTGAATTTCGTTATGAAGCTGATATTCCTCTTGTTGTACCTGAAGTTAATCCACAAGCACTTGCTGAATATCGTAATCGCAACATTATCGCCAACCCAAATTGCTCAACAATTCAAATGATGGTTGCGTTAAAGCCGATTTATGATGCAGTTGGTATAAACCGTGTTAACGTCAGTACCTATCAATCAGTATCTGGCGGTGGTAAAGAAGCGATGGATGAATTAGCCAAGCAAACGGCTGCTTTATTAAGTGGTAAACCGGTAGAGAGCAAAAACTTCTCTCGTCAAATTGCCTTTAATGTCATTCCACAAATCGATGTTTTCTTAGACAATGGTTACACTAAAGAAGAAATGAAAATGGTTTGGGAAACTAAAAAGATTTTAGGAGACGAGAACGTGCTTGTTAACCCAACCGCAGTGCGTGTTCCTGTTTTTTATGGTCATGGTGAAGCTTTGCATATTGAAACTAATTCTCCTATTTCTGCAGAAGAAGTGAAAGATTTGTTGGAGCAAGCTGAGGGTGTAGTCGTTTGTCGAAATGATGAGGACTTTCCGACACAAATTGGCGATGCGAGTGGTAAAGATGAAACTTACGTTGGTCGAATTCGTGAAGATATCAGCCACAACTGCGGTATTAACATGTGGATTGTCGCTGATAATGTCAGAAAAGGTGCGGCCACTAACAGTATCCAAATTGCCGAATTACTGGTAAAAGAACACTTAAGCTAAATTTACTGTTATTCATACTGGTTGAATATCTAACATATAGACTCGTGATTAGTACCTAATGGACACTAATCACGAGTTTTTTTTTGCTATTTAAGGTTATTATTTATCGATTTACCTATTAAGTTAAGACTAATCTCCACTGTGTTAACTGTTCCTTTAACAATTGACCGTCATATCTCCTCATACTAAAACCGTTATTTATGATGCATTCTGTATTTTGAAAAATATCGCCTTTGTATTAAAAATTCCTTAAGCTAGAGTCTTTATTACTCATAAAAAACAATACTTATTCAAGAGTTTTGCTATTATCCTGTTAGTTAATAGTTTTTTGGAATAAAGATTGCATTTTATTGTGTTTTGACGCTTTTTTTCATTGTAATATAATAAAATGATATTTTTTTGACGTGTTAAAAATAATTAGGCGTCATTAAACAAATAATTTAGTAAAGTAACATTAAATTAGAATATTAAATAAGTTAAATTAGGGATATCCCAATGCAAAAATTATTGTGTCTGTTTTTATGGCAGGCCATTATCCTTGGCGTATTATCAGCTTCTTTTCCCGTGCATGCAGAAGAACAAGGTGTTCGTATGCGAGGACCTAAAAGCAGTGATGTATTTCCTTACGAACGCTATGGCCCTATTGTAAGTTCGGATACGCTATGGAATATTGCAAATAAGGTAAGACCCGATCGTCGCTTAAGTCTCTACCAAGTGATGCAGGCGCTATATCAAAAAAATCCGCAAGCTTTTGCTGACCAAAATATTAATCATTTACTCGATGGTAAATATTTAACCATTCCCTCATATAACGACATGATGGCAATAAATCCTGAAACTGCCCGATTAAAATCAGAACGTGACGATAAGGCCTGGAATAAGGTTAAACCTAAAGCAAATAAAAAACCTAAAATTTCTATACCTAATGCAAATAAAAAAGATCTAGATAGTGTTAAGACAGAAATTAATGATCAATTACAAAAAATTGATGGCGAACAGCAAGCTAGGTTAGCCAACATACAAAATGATATTTCAGATTCAATTGACGGACTTCAAGCCATTCTCAAAGAAAATGATGATTTACGACAACGTTTGGTATCTTTTAATGAAAAGTTAGAAATAATGCAGGATGAAGTTGCCAAAAGCAAAGAAATAAAATTGCAAATGGACGATATGATCACGCTGCAACAAGTATTGCTTGCCAAAGCAGAAGCTAGGGAAAAACAACTTTTACTAGACAAACAACAAGCGGTATTAGCCGAAGAGAGCCTTACAACAAGTTTATGGTTTCAAGTAGTCATGGGCACTATGCCAGCTTTATTTATTTTGGGACTTCTTTACTTTTTATTCAAGCGAAGGCAACAAGCTTCAGATGAAGTGTTTTTTAGTGATTTAGAAAATAAAAAAACTGCTGTGGTACCTGAACAAGCAACAACTATTTCAGATGAATTATCTCAGGCTGATACTTTATCAGTGAGTGAAGAATTAAATTTAAATGATGAATTAGGCTTAGACGATGAGCTTGGTCTCGATGAAGATTTAAACCTGGATGAGGATTTAGGCCTTGATGAGGAGTTAAATCTTGATGATGATTTCAACCTAGCCCTAGATGATGAATTAGAACTTGATGATGAATTAGGCTTAGATGATGATGTTATTCACCTAGATGATGATGATGGTTTAGATGACCTTGATGATTTAGAAGATATCTTACTTGATGATGATGAGAGTGATAACACTCTTAATGACGGTCAGTTAGCTCAGGATGATCTTGATTCTTTGCTTGCTGGTTTAGATGATGAGTCTAATGACAGTGATGATATTGTTGATAATAGCAATGATGATGTTGATATTCTTGAGGGGGGGCAGCTTAATCAAGATGACTTAAATGACCTGCTAAATGGTCTGAGTGATGAAGACGACAGTGTTGAATCATTAAGTACAATTTCTGGTGATGAAGCTCAACCAGCAGCAGAGTTGACAGACCCCGATGACATAGATGCATTATTGGATTCTGTTAACAACGAGCCAGTGCCTAGTAGCTCAGTTGCTCAAGAATTAGCTGAACAGGACATTGCTGAACAGGACATAGCTGAACAAGATTTAGCTGATAATGAACCAATAGAACAAAGCCCAGCCGAACAAAGCTCAGCAGCAGAGTTGACAGACCCCGATGACATAGATGCATTATTGGATTCTGTTAA
>JBELHN010000042.1:20059-28941 GCA_042091395.1 Colwellia sp. | reverse complement strand
CTTGGGTAATAGCCAGTGCGGCGATTAATCTCTATAAAACCAGCATTGAGATATAACATTTGCGCAGCAATATTTTTAGCTCGAACTTCAAGAAATACTTTTTCAGCACCACGTTCTTTGGCTTGTGTTAAAAAACGCGTTAGTAATATTTTGCCAAAACCTTTGCCTTGCTCTGTTGGCAGTACACAAATATCCATCAATGTTGCTTCACCAGCAATGTATTCACCAATGTAAAAGCCAATAATATTAGGGTTACTTGAGACACTCCCTTTAGGGCAAAGCTGCTCACCAAAATACCGGCCACCAATACAGCTTAACAAGGTTTTTTTAGTCCAAGGGTGAGAGTGGCAGGCGATTTCAATCGGCATTAACACATCAATGTCAGTTGTTTCAATGCCAGTAAATGTTGGGCTATTTGTTGCGTTTAATTTAGACATCATGGTTACTCAATATGTGCCATAACTGTTTTTTTAAGGTCGGTGATTGGGCGATATTATCCAATGAGGGTGTCATTAACAGTTGTTCAGACCATTGTATTTGGGCATTTTTATTCGAGGTAAAATACCAATTAAATAAGCCAAGATTAAGGTGATCATCTTGCTGACTGACTTCACCCAGACTCAAACCAATAGATAAAATAATATCGCTGAACAAGGGGTGCTGTGTTAATTGTTGTAAATTAATGGCGCAGATATGCTGCGATTTTGCTATGTCATCTATGGTTTTGTTGTTTTCTGCTTTATGCTGCCAAAGGCTAATGCCCATAGCCGTTAGTTGTTCAAATTGTCGTTGATTTATGCTCATCATTGATGACCTAGTGTGTACTTTTTAGCAGGGTGTTATAATGACAGAATTAATGATTTAGTCAAAAGTGGTGGTTGTGCTAAATTGAAAAATAATGAGGAACTTGAAAGGTAATTGGCAGGGGTGGAGAGATTCGAACTCCCAACCGTCGGTTTTGGAGACCGCTGTTCTACCAATTGGAACTACACCCCTGCAACGGCTTCGAATTATACTGATGCACGTTAAAAGGTAAAGCACAAATATCATTTTTTTTATAAATAAGCCGTTTATCGGCTGTTTAATCAACAAAGTGCTAGTAAAGTAGTCAACGATAATTGTGCCATGCCAGAAAGTAAGTTGAAGCTTATTGAAATAGCTATGCAGTATTTTATCAATGGTGAATATCTGATGATTATGTACTCTCAGTCATATTCACTGCTCATTAAATTTTTATTTAATTCAATGAGCTATTCTAATGTCTTCATTTTAATACTACTGAAGCTATTATTTCCGCAGAGTTAAAACGTTCATCTAGCAAGCTTACTCCCTAATTCTTGATGACAAAACCGGTATTTACTGGGGTAAGGAAATACATCTTTATAAATGCCATTGGCAACATCTTGCTGACACTTTTGCCAATAAGAAGCTGTTAATAAATCTTTATGATGAAGGTTAAATGCCTTTAAGTAATTGGGGTTCGCTAAAGCAAACGTCGCTAATTCCTCTGGAAAAACATCACCCGGTAACACACTATACCAAGGCTCTGCGGCAAACATTTGTTCTTCAGTCACCGGTTTTGGTTTGACCCTAAAGTTAACCTCATTCATATAGGTTATTTCATCGTAATCGTAAAAAATAACCCGGCCATGACGAGTCACACCAAAGTTTTTCAATAACATGTCACCAGGGAAAATGTCAGCAGAGATTAACTGCTTAATTGCTTCGCCGTAACCAAACATCGCTTGCTCAATTTTATCTTGGGCCTTGTCTTTTAGTGCTGCCATTAAATATAAATTTAATGGCATCATGCGCCGTTCAATGTATAAATGCTCAATAATAATTAATTCATCGTCGCCTTCACCTTCATAGCGAATAATCGATGACGCAACGTTTTGTAATTCAGTAAGTAGCTCGTCGTTAAAACGAGCCTTGGGAAAGGCAACTTCAGAGTATTCCAAAGTATCGGCCATACGGCCTACTCTGTCATGCAGTTTTACCAGGCGGTATTTACCTTTCACGTCCTTTTTCGTCATGTTTTTACTGGGAGAAAATTTATCTTTTATGATCTTGAATACATAAGGATAAGAGGGCAGAGTGAATACTGACATGACCATACCTTTAATACCCGCTGCTAATTCAAACTTATCATCACTGTTATCAAGGTGGTGCAGAAAGTCTCGATAAAACTGGGTTTTTCCTTGTTTATGAAAACCAATAGCAGAATATAAGTCAGCTTTGGTTTTATGTGGCATTAAACCTTGTAAAAAATTAACCAAAGCGTAGGGGTGTTGGCAATCAACAAAAAAGTAAGCGCGAGCAAAACCAAAAACTACAGCCATACTTTTGCTGGTAGTTAATAACGCATCAATATATAACCCACCACGTTCATTGTTCAATACGGCGACAATAAAGGGGGTTTCACCGGCTGGTGACAATACTCTGCCTATTAAGTAAGCGCCTTTATTTCTGTAAAAAGTGAAATTAAGTATGTCGAACTGCAAATCTTCGAGTTTAACGCGTGTTTTATGTGCAGTACGGCGAAAAGTCTCGATTAATATATCAACGTCACGATCAAGGTCCTCAAAGGGAATAGTCGTTCTGTGACTGATCATAATATCGCAAATTGTCTGCTTTAAGCCCAAGGTTTTAGGATGATATGAGGTGAAAATTTTTGGTGCAGGTTGCTGGTCAAGACGGTGAGCAGTACTTTTTACAAAAATATAATCATTATGGTAATACTTTCGCTCGAATAAATGACAAAAAACAGAGTTATAAAAAGTTTCTGCAAGCTCTGGTTGATTATGCTCAATTAATAAATCGGTATAAGCTATTTTAACTTGTTGCCATAGCGAGTCATCAAGTTGATTAATGTTAAAGTCATTTTTAATTGCTTCATAAGCTTCACTGACGCGATCGTCATAAAAAGTAGTGCGGGCTCGAGCAGAACGATGAACCTCATTCCATTGGCATAATTGAAAACGCTCTCTGGCTGATTGGGTAATGTCAATAAACAGGTCTATATGGCGCTTAAAGCCGCTCATAATGGTATTAGCTATAGTACAGGCAAGTGTCTCTTTCATTGGCATTTTACTCTTTAAGTCATTTCTCGCAAAATATTATTATGGCTTGATTTGTTAACATACACCAAAAACTTATAGCCAAAGATAGTTATTTCAAATAGCCGTTATTCGCACTAAATATGTTGATTCAATTCACGTTTTAAAATTTACTCCGCGCAGTTCCTTAAAACTATCAAATTAGCTTGCTATATGGGGCACACAGCTCTAAAATTACGGCCTTTTAAAACCAGTAGAATATAGCCCATTATGCGTGTTTCAGACTTTGCTTTTGACTTACCAGAAGCACTTATTGCTCGTTATCCTAAATTGGATCGCACAGCCAGCCGGTTAATGACGCTTGATGGAAATAGCGGTGAAATTAATGATACCACTTTCTCAGATATTGTGGGGCAATTACAAGCCGGGGACTTACTAGTATTTAACAATACCCGAGTCATACCAGCAAGGTTGTTTGGCAAAAAAGCTACCGGTGGTAAAGTCGAAATCCTTATTGAGCGCATTATTGATCAACAGACCGCGCTTGCGCATATTCGGGCGAGCAAAGCACCCAAAGTTGGCAGCCAGCTCATACTAGCTAATGATGAAAGTGAAGTTAACTTTAATGCGACTATGGTTGCTCGGCACGGTGCACTTTTTGAATTAACATTCACCGATCAATACTCCGTACTCGACGTGTTAGATAAGATAGGCCACATGCCTTTACCTCCTTATATTGACAGACCTGATGAAGAAAGTGATAAAGAGCGCTACCAGACCGTATATAATGAAAAACCAGGTGCTGTGGCAGCACCAACCGCGGGTTTGCATTTTGACAAGCCGTTGTTAGCACAAATTGAAGCCAAAGGTGTTGAGCTTGCTTTTGTGACTTTACATGTTGGAGCGGGCACGTTTCAACCGGTTAAAGTTGATGACATTGCCGATCATGTGATGCACGCTGAATATGTTGAAGTGTCTGATGCAGTCGTTGCACAAATTAATAAAACCAAGCAAGCTGGTGGCCGAGTTATTGCCGTTGGGACTACTTCTGTTCGTTCGCTAGAGAGTGCAGCAAAAGCCGCAAATGACAAAAATCAAGCACTGACTGCCTTTTATGGTGATACCGATATTTTTATAACGCCTGGCTACCAATTTCAATTAATTGACGCCTTAATTACTAATTTTCACTTGTCAGAATCAACCTTACTTATGCTTGTTAGTGCGTTTTCTGGTTATGAACATATTATGCAGGCGTATCAACATGCCATAAAACAAGAGTACCGCTTTTTTAGTTATGGTGATGCCATGTTTTTAACCAAGCAAACTGCTTGATTTTGAGTTGACTGCTATCAAAATAGATTATCGCTAAAAATATTTTTTGAATAACACCGCCGGCCTGTTTTGCTAGTAGGTGAGAGAGACATTATGACTAACGTAGTAAAAAATAAAATGAAATATGAGTTAATTACCACCGATGGCAAAGCACGCCGCGGTCGCTTAACCTTTGACCGGGGTGAAGTTGAAACACCGGCATTTATGCCCGTAGGTACATACGGAACTGTCAAGGGGATGAAAACCGACGAAGTTGCAGCGACAGGTGCACATATTATTCTCGGTAACACCTTTCATTTAATGTTGCGTCCCGGCACAGATATTATTGAGCAACATGGTGGTTTGCATGAATTTATGCATTGGGATAAACCCATATTAACTGATTCAGGCGGCTTCCAAGTATTTAGCTTAGGCAAAATGCGCAAAATTACCGAGGAAGGAGTAAGGTTCAGCTCCCCCGTAAATGGTGAAAAAATTATGCTCACACCCGAACGTTCAATGGAGGTGCAACGCAGCTTAAATTCAGATGTCGTGATGATATTTGATGAATGTACACCATACCCAGCCACACACCAAGCATCAAAAGAATCTATGGAGTTGTCATTACGTTGGGCACAACGCTCAAAAGATGCACACGGAGATAGCCCTAATGCTTTATTTGGTATTATTCAGGGAGGTATGTACGAAGATTTGCGTGAGGTTTCAGTTAAAGGCTTGGAGGCTATTGGCTTTGATGGTTATGCTATTGGTGGTTTATCAGTGGGTGAACCTAAAGAGGATATGATTCGCATTTTAGATCATACCGCCCCCTTGATACCAAAAAATAAGCCCCGATATTTAATGGGAGTTGGTAAGCCAGAAGACTTAGTGGAAGGTGTTCGTCGTGGTATTGATATGTTTGATTGCGTTATGCCGACTCGAAATGCCCGTAACGGTCACTTATTTGTGAGCACTGGGGTAATAAAAATTCGTAATGCAAGTCATAAAACAGACACTAGGCCTCTTGATGAGAATTGTGATTGTTATACCTGTAAAAATTATTCTCGTGCTTATTTGCATCATCTCGATAAATGTAAAGAAATTTTAGGATCACAATTAAATACCTTGCACAACTTACATTTTTATCAAAAAGTCATGCAAGGTTTGCGTGAAGCCATAGAGCAAGGTAAATTAGACGCCTTTGTTGAAGAATTTTATGCGTTACGTGGTTTACCTGTGCCCCCTTTAGCGGCAGGTAGCGAACAAGTTTAGTATAAAAATCAATATAAACCTTGCCGTTAGGGCAAGTAAATTAATAATTACAATCAATTGGTTGACGTTTTTTGCTTAGTCTTTAAACTTCCAACTATTCACTATTAAAATAAGAAGTAAGAGGAATTTATGAGTTTATTTATCAGTACAGCACACGCAGCAGCAGCGCCAGCACCAGCAGGTGGCGGTATGGAAATGCTTATTATGCTAGCGGTGTTTGGTTTAGTTTTTTATTTTATGATTTATCGCCCTCAAGCGAAACGTGTAAAAGAACATAAAGGTTTAATGTCTTCACTTGGCAAAGGTGATGAAGTGTTAACGCAAGGTGGTATCGTTGGTAAAATTACTAAAGTTTCTGATGAAAAAGACTTTGTAGTGATTAGCATTAATGAAGGAACTGAAGTGACTGTGCAAAAAGCGGCAGTGACTGCTGTTTTACCAAAAGGCACAATGAAGTCACTTTAATGGCTTAAGTGGTTTTTAATAGGTAATTCAATGAAAACATCATTGAATCAAGTAAAGCGACTAGTGAATTTGGGGCGTCTTAAAGGCTTAACCTCACTCAGTATTAATGAAAAGGACACATTGTGTTAAACAAATACCCTTTATGGAAAACACTAATGGTAACACTGATAGTTGCTATTGGTGCGCTCTATGCCACACCGAATTTATTTGGTGAGTCACCAGCGGTGCAAGTATCAGGACTTCGTGGCGTTGAAGCAAATGCCGCCACCTTAGATACTATTAAGGCACAGTTACAAGAAAATAATCTTAGCTTCGACAGTATTGCCCTTGAAGGTGGGCAAGTACTAACTCGCTTTACAAATACCGAAGATCAATTAAAAGCCCGTGATTTACTTGATGAAAATTTAGGTAAACAATATTCTGTGGCGTTAAATTTGACGCCAAATACCCCTGAATGGTTAGCGGCTATTGGTGGCTCTCCCATGAAGCTTGGTTTGGATTTAAGGGGCGGTGTTAGCTTTTTAATGGAAGTTAATATGGCTGAAGCCGTGAAAAAAGCCAAAACCGGTATGGTCAGTGATTTTCGTGGTGATTTACGTAATGAAAAAATTCGCTATCGCAGTGTAAAAGAAGCTAATAATGCGATTGTTGTTATTTTTCGTAAAGTGGAAGATTTAGATGCTGCAAAATCGTTATTGAAACGACGCTATCAAGATTTGCTGTTAACTAGCGATGACGAAAAACTCACCTTAACAGCGAAAATGACCGAATTAAAATTAAAAGAAATTCGTGAATACGCGTTACAACAAAATATTACCATTATTCGTAATCGAGTGAACGAGTTGGGTGTGGCTGAGCCTTTAGTGCAACGCCAAGGGAAAAAGCATATCCTTATTGAGCTGCCCGGTGTTCAAGATACCGCTAAAGCCAAAGAAATTCTGAACGCGACAGCAACTATCGAATTTAGATTGGTTGATACTGAAGGTGATTTATCGAATGCCTTAAATGGCAGAGTTCCAGCCAGTTCTATTCTACTTACCGATAAAGACGGCAAACCAAGTTTATTGAAAAAGCGCGTGATGCTAACAGGTGATCACATCACTGATGCTACTTCTGGCTTTGACGAATATTCACGCCCGCAAGTTAATATATCCCTTGATAGTGCTGGTGGGTCAAAAATGTCTAATGGCACCAAAAGTAATATTGGTAAGCCAATGGCAACCGTGTTTATAGAATTTAAAGCTACTGATAATAAAGATGCTGAAGGTAATATTATTTTTGAAAAACATCAAGAAATCATATCGGTAGCAACAATCCAATCACGTTTAGGAAAAAGTTTTCGCATTACCGGTGCAGGTAGTCCAGCAGAAGCACATAACCTTGCTTTATTACTTCGCGCTGGTGCGTTAATCGCACCCATTACCATCGTTGAAGAGCGAACAGTCGGTCCGACTTTAGGTGCTGAAAATGTTAAATTAGGCTTTCAAGCCATTATGCTTGGGTTTGCGTTAGTGTTTATCTTTATGATGGTCTATTACCGTGCTTTCGGTGTTGTGGCTAATTTAGCTTTAGGCGCTAACCTAGTGTTAATTGTTGGGGTTATGTCAATGATACCAGGCGCTGCATTAAGTTTACCGGGTATGGCAGGCATTGTCCTAACGGTTGGTATGGCAGTTGATGCCAATGTGTTAATTTTTGAGCGAATACGCGAAGAAATACGGGAAGGGAAAACCATTCAACAAGCGATACATCAAGGTTATGAAGCAGCATTTTCTACCATTATTGATGCTAATATTACCACGTTAATTGCCGCTTTAATTTTGTTTGCTATTGGTACTGGGCCGGTTAAAGGTTTTGCTATTACCTTATCGATAGGCATTATTACCTCAATGTTTACCTCGGTTGTTGCATCACGTACTGTGGTTAATGCTGTATGGGGCGGTAAGCGCCTCAACAAGCTCTCGATTTAATCGGGTAGGAATTTTAAATTATGCAAATTTTACAGTTAAAAGAAACAGTTAAATTTATGAGCTATCGTAAGATAGCCATGGTATTCAGTGCTTTATTAATGATTGCGTCAATCACTTCATTAGCCATCAATAAATTGAATTTTGGCTTAGATTTTACCGGCGGCACCCTAATTGAAGTTGGCTTTCAACAACCTGCGGATCTAGAGAGCATTCGTAGCATTATGAAAACCAATGGTTTTGACGATGCTAAAGTTCAATTTTACGGCAGTAGCCTTGATGTCGTGATTCGTTTAGGGCTTCGTGATGATGTCAAAGCAGAAATGTTAGGCAACGAAGTGTTAGCGATACTTGAAAAAGGCTCTGGTCAAACCGTTGATATGCGCCGTATTGAATTTGTCGGTGCCAGTGTTGGCGATGAATTAGCAGAGCAGGGCGGCCTTGCTATGCTTACGGCACTCATTTGTATTTTAGTGTATGTGGCGTTTCGATTTGAATGGCGCTTTGCCATTGGCTCTGTGGTTGCGTTATTCCACGATGTTTTACTAACGCTTGGCTTATTTTCAATACTGCAATTAGAGTTTGATTTAACGGTATTGGCTGCGGTACTTGCGGTGATAGGTTATTCACTCAATGATACTATTGTTGTTTCCGATAGAATTCGTGAAAACTTCAGAAAGATTCGTAATGCTGAAGCTGAAGAAGTGATTAATATTTCTTTAACACAAACATTAAGCAGAACCTTTATTACCTCAATTACTACCTTGCTCGTTCTTGCTGCGTTATTTTTTAAAGGCGGTGCTTTGAT
>JBELHN010000042.1:0-19959 GCA_042091395.1 Colwellia sp. | reverse complement strand
CATTAAACTTTGCACTCTATTAGCCCTTAATGTATGCTGCACGCCCTTCATACTGCCAATCGTGTTATTTCTGCCAGCAGTTGCTATTAATTAAAGAGAATACATATGAGTGATAACCCTGTCGTTAAATTTACTGATTTAGGCTTATCTGAGGCATTATTAAAAGCAGTACACGAAAAAGGCTACACAAGCCCTTCACCCATTCAAGCAAAAGCTATTCCTGCGGTTCTCTCTGGCCGAGATGTAATGGCTGCAGCGCAAACCGGTACAGGCAAAACAGCTGGTTTTACGTTGCCGCTCTTGCAACGTCTCAGTGTAAATAAACACAATAAAGTTCAATCTAATCACGTTAGGGCACTCATCCTAACACCTACGCGTGAATTAGCCGCACAAATCAGTGATAGCATAGAAATGTATGGCAAGTATTTAAATTTTCATTCTACTGTGGTGTTTGGCGGAGTTAAAATTAACCCACAAATGATGCGACTTCGTCAAGGTGTTGATGTGCTTGTAGCAACCCCAGGAAGATTACTGGATTTGTATAACCAAAATGCAGTTAAATTTAGTCAACTCGAAGTGTTTATTTTAGATGAAGCAGATAGAATGCTGGACATGGGCTTTATTCGTGATATTAAAAAGCTTATTACCTTGCTACCAAAAGTTCGCCAAAACCTATTATTTTCAGCAACATTTTCACCAGATATTCGTGCCTTAGCTAAAGCTTTGGTCAACAAACCGTTAGAAATTTCTGTCAATGCTGAAAACAGTACGGCTGAAAAAGTCACACAATGGTTAACCGCCGTTGATAAAAAACGTAAGTCAGCAGTTTTAATCCACTTAATACAAGATAATAACTGGCAACAAGTTTTAGTCTTTACTAAAACTAAGCACGGTGCCAATAAGCTAACAAGACAGTTAGAAGCAGAAGATATTTCGGCAGCGGCTATTCATGGTAATAAAAGTCAAGGAGCCAGAACAAAAGCGCTAGCTGCCTTCAAAGAAGGCTCGGTCAGGGTCCTAGTGGCTACTGATATCGCAGCGCGTGGAATAGATATAGACCTCTTACCGCAAGTGGTTAACTTTGATTTACCCAATGTTCCTGAAGATTATGTTCACCGCATTGGTCGCACTGCTAGAGCAGGTAATACAGGTCAAGCATTATCATTAGTGTGTGCTGATGAACTTACTTTGTTATGGGATATTGAACATGTTATTCAGCAGCATATTGAACGCAAAGTGCTCCCTGAGTTTACACCCGTTAATGCTTTAGGTGAGTCGAGAGCGATTAGACCATTAAAAGCAGGTAAGCCTAAAAAACCAAAAACTAACAATAAAAAGGTCAATAGCAAAGGTAAAGCGGAGCATAAAGATGGTCAACGCTCTAGTAGCAATGCAAGCGGTCATCAGCCTAAGTCATCGCAAAAACCCTCGAGAAGAAAAAAACCAAGTAATGAAAACAATCAGGTAAACAAGCCAAGAAGAGCAACGCGATCAAAAAGCCAGAGCAAAACTCATGGTTAGTGACATAGCCTAATGGATATCAAGTAAACCATTCTTGGGTTTACTTGAGAAAATTGTAAGCTTAAGGTAGCTGTACTCCTAAGATGATATAGCGCCATAGGGTATAAACAGGACTAAGCAAGCGAACAAGTTATACTTTCAGGAAAGCAAACCTTTGTGAAGAAAATATCAAGTTAAAGGGCTGAGGTAACCAAGGTTTGATAGGTGCTGACTTGAGAAAGTATCAACCACTTCACCAATGACAATTAAGCTTGGCGGTTTAATATTATGAATGGCAACAAGTTCGGTTAATGTTGATAACGAGCCTCTCACAATTTTTTGGTCTTGATGAGTGCCTTTTCTTATCAGTGCGGCTGGTGTATCTAACTCTCTGCCTGCGTTGATAAGTTGAGCAGTAATTACAGGTAAGCTTTTTATACCCATGTAAAAAACAATGGTCTGCTCTTTATCATTTAATGCCTGCCAAGGAAGATCTAATGCCCCATTATCTTGCACATGACCCGTAATAAAGGTGCAACTGCGAGCAACTTTTCGATGAGTTAATGGGATGCCAGCGTAACTAGTACAGGCTGATGCGGCAGTGATACCGGGCACGATATGGCACGCGATGCCATGACTTAACAAAAATTGTGCTTCTTCTGATCCTCGACCAAAAACAAAGGGATCACCGCCCTTTAAACGAACAACTTTTTTACCTAAAAGCGCATAATCTACCAGTAATTGATTGATTCCATCTTGTGGAACTTTATGATTTTCTTGCTTTTTACCCACATATATATGTTGGCAATCTACTGGCAGTAAGGACATAATAGCGTTACTTACTAACCGATCATAAATGACCACTTCTGCCTGCTTAATGAAACGAAAAGCCTGCATTGTCAGCAAGTCTGGATCACCAGGGCCTGCACCGACAAGGGCGACTTCTCCAGCAATAAAGGCTTGTTTGGTACTCTCAAAATGTTCCATGCGCTCTCTTAACAAATTTTAACATTGATTATCTGTTCAACGTAAAGCAAAAAAAGCGCCACAGTTACCTAATGTGAAAAAGGATACTGAGACGCTGATAAAAAAGGTGTAGCGTTTTTAAAAGATACTTACCCGTTACTTACTTAATGCGTCACCTAAATGAGGACGAATTTCTTTGAGCACATCTTTTAATATGCGCGTATTGGCAGCAACGATATTGCCTGATTTTACGTGATTATGACCACCGGTAAAGTCAGTGACCAGGCCACCGGCTTCAATGACTAATAGTTCACCTGCGGCGGTATCCCAAGGCTTAAGACCTATTTCAAAAAAACCATCAACACGACCTGCAGCAACATAAGCTAGGTCAAGTGCGGCTGAACCCGAGCGACGCATGTCTGCTGATTGTTGAAATAAAGATGAAAACATCGCCATATAGGCAGTAGTATGTTGTTTTGCTTTGAAGGGGAAACCTGTGGCTAAGATAGTGCCTGAAAGTTCTTTATTGTTATTAACACGAATTCTAAAGCCGTTTAATTGAGCGCCTTTACCGCGACTTGCAGTAAATAGCTCACCTCGGATAGGATCAAAGACAACTGCTTGATCTAATTTGCCTTTAACTTTTAATGCAATAGAAACGGCAAAATGGGGAATACCTTTAACAAAGTTGGTGGTACCGTCTAACGGATCAATGATCCACTGGTAATCGTTATCTTTCCCTTTTAAGTGTCCAGACTCCTCACCAATAATGCTGTGGTCAGGATATGATTTACGGATAGTCTCTATAATAGCCTCCTCCGCATTGTGATCAACGTTGGTCACGAAATCATTAGTTCCTTTAGATTCAACTTCAACTTTATCAAGTTGCTCCATAGAGCGAACAATAACTTTACCGGCTGTACGGGCAGCGCGCACGGCAATGTTTAGCATGGGATGCATAATAGAATACCTATTCATAAATAATTTTTTTAAAAGAACAATTTTTTCAAGCAAACATTGTCTTGAAAAATAAACGCGCAAAATTATATCAAATAAAAATTCATTAAGCGATAGGCTACTCAAAATAACTGGTTAATTAATAGACAGAGTTATCTTGGCAAGAGTTAATAGAGGCAAAATGACTAATAAAGACCAAATTACCATAGTTATTTCAAGTTATTTATGAACTTTTAGTTAGTCACAGTAGTAATCATTTGTGATAGAATGCTGGCCATCTAGATGGGACTAGCAGTCCGTTTAAGCAAATTTACAGAGTAAAACATGTCAGATTCACAACAAGATAATACCTCATTCTCTTTATTAGACCGAGTCAAAATAGTATTGGTTAACACCTCTGATTGCCGCAACATTGGCAGTGCAGCTCGGGCGATGAAAACCATGGGCTTAAGCCAGTTAATTTTGGTTGATCCACTTGAAATGCCCAATGGCCAGGCTCAAGCTTTAGCTGCCGGAGCTACTGATGTTTTAGCCAATGCCAAAGTGGTAAGTACGTTAGCTGAAGCGGTTGCTGATTGTGGACTTGTGGTAGGGACTAGTGCCCGCTCAAGAACTCTACCCTGGCCTATGCTTGAACCGAGAGGCTGTGGTGAAAAAATGGTTAGTGAAGCCAACGATTATCCTGTCGCTTTGGTGTTTGGGCGTGAAAGTAGCGGTTTAACTAATGAAGAGCTGCAAATGTGTCATTTTCATGTGCAAATACCCGCTAACCCAGATTACAGTTCTTTAAACTTAGCCATGGCAGTGCAAACCCTCAGTTATGAGGTAAGAACCAGTTATCTGTTAGCGCATGATCAAAACTATCAGGAACGAAGTACAGGTAATGGTAATTTAGTCGCTAGGGCTAAAGATAATGACGATACACTTTTCCCCGTAAGTGAAGAAACTGAGCGTTTTTATCAACATTTTGAAGAGGCATTGAAAGCCACCGGTTTTATTGTTGAAAATCACCCAGGTCTAGTGATGACCAAACTGCGCCGTTTATTTAATCGTGCTCGACCTGATGTTAAAGAAGTCAAAATGATGCGTGGTATTTTTGCCTCAATGCAAAGATCGCATAACAAAAAATAGTCATTGTTAATTATGTTTCACTTATTTGGGTGAATTATCAAATACAAGTAAAAGGAATATCTATGTTTAGCCGTATCAAAGAAGATATCAACAGTGTCTTTGATAGAGATCCCGCCGCCCGAACTAACCTTGAAGTAATTCTTAATTACCCTGGTTTACATGCTATTTGGATTCACAGGGCAAGTCATAAGCTGTGGTGTGCAAATTGGAAGTTATTAGCGAGAGTGTTATCAACATTCTCTCGTTGGTTGACGGGGATTGAGATTCACCCCGGTGCTAAATTAGCAAGGCGAGTCTTTATTGACCATGGTATGGGCATTGTTATTGGCGAAACAGCAGAAATAGGTAATGACGTTACCTTATATCACGGTGTTACGCTGGGGGGAACAAGTTGGAAAGCTGGAAAACGCCATCCGACCCTTGAAGATAACGTTGTAATTGGCGCAGGTGCTCAGGTATTAGGCCCAATTACAATAGGCAAAGGGGGAAAAGTGGGTTCAAATTCAGTTGTGGTTAAAGACTTACCTGCCAATGCCACTGCTGTCGGTATTCCTGGCAGAATTGTTCCCGATAAACACAGCAAGCAACAAGGAAAGCAGAGACAAGAAGCCGCCAAAAAATATGGTTTCGATGCTTATGCGGTATCGCATGATAACCCCGATCCTGTGGCTAAAGCTATTGGCCGTTTACTTGATCATGTGCATTTAATGGATGATAGAGTAAGTGCGCTTTGTAAAGAAATTAATATTCTTGGTGGTGATATTTGCGATAAAAATTTACCAGAGTTAAAAGTTGGTGAATTTGTCGAAGATGAAAAAGCTGCCGCTCAACGTCGAGCCAACAAAGTTAATAGTTTTGACCCCGAAATTTAAGGTGTTTGGGTAATAGTTGAGTAAAATACTCAACTATTACTTTTCGGTTAGCCATTCATCAGGTATAATACTTGAGTAAAATGGTAGGGTATTAATTCATTAGCTACAAAGCTAATGCATATAATAAGTTACGCTGCAGTTGAATGATGCATTTTAATAATGCTCTTTTATCACATGGTATCAATTTAGTTGTCCTACTCAATGGATACGTGTATTTCATCAAAAGTGTTTTGAGAGCAGATTATGAAACTAACCTCTAAGGGTCGCTACGCAGTTACGGCAATGCTTGATGTTACTATGCATGCAGTGTCTGGGCCTGTATCTTTGGCTGATATTTCAGAGCGCCAGGGTATTTCTTTATCCTATTTAGAACAGCTTTTTTCTCGTTTGCGTAAACAAGGGCTAGTCACAAGTGTTAGAGGTCCTGGCGGTGGCTATCAATTAAGCAAGTGCTCATCGAAAATTGCAGTTGCAGATGTTATTTGTGCAGTGAATGAGAATGTTGATGCAACTAAATGCTCAGGTAAAGGCAACTGTCAAGATGGTAAGCAATGTTTAACCCATTCACTTTGGGAAGGCTTAAGCCAGCGCATTGAAGAATTCTTGCAAAATATTACCTTAGCAGATGTAGTGGCAAAGCGTGATGTTAAAGAAGTGTCTCAACGTCAAGATGAAATGCACTTAAATGCTCATAAAACTATTGCCCTAGATACCTTGATTACCACCAAAAATGTAGTGCACGATTGGTAAAAACCTGTCGTGATGTATTAAAGATTTACCATCGGAGAGAGTTAACAAATGAAGCTTCCAATATATTTTGATTACTCAGCGACTACACCTGTAGACAAGCGTGTAGCAGAAAAAATGATGCAATATATGACTAATGAGGGTCATTATGGCAACCCTGCGTCACGTTCACACAAGTTTGGCTGGCAAGCTGAAGAAGCTGTTGATATTGCTCGTAACCAGATCGCCGAGCTAATTAATGCTGACCCACGAGAGATAGTTTTTACTTCAGGGGCTACCGAATCAAATAACCTTGCCATCAAAGGTGCCGCAAACTTTTATAACAAAAAAGGTAAGCACATCATTACCTGCAAGACAGAACATAAGGCTGTGTTAGATACCTGTCGCGAGTTGGAGCGACAAGGGTTTGAAGTGACTTACCTTGACCCTGAAGACAATGGCTTAATTGATTTAAATAAACTCAATGATGCAATCCGCGATGACACTATTTTAGTGAGTGTTATGCACATTAACAACGAAATTGGTGTGATACAAGACATCAACGAGATCGGTGAAATGTGCCGAGCTCGCAAAGTTGTTTTCCATGTGGATGGTGCCCAAAGTGTCGGTAAAGTTCACATTGATATGAAGTTGCTGAAGGTTGATTTATTATCAATTTCAGCACATAAATTTTATGGCCCCAAAGGCATTGGCGCCTTATATGTTAGTCGTAAACCACGTATTCGTTTAGAAGCACAAACTCATGGTGGTGGTCACGAACGTGGTATGCGTTCAGGTACATTAGCGACTCATCAAATTGTTGGTATGGGTGAAGCGTGTCGTCTTGCAAAAGAAGAAATTAGTCAAGACATTGAGCACGTTACTAAAATGCGAGATCGTTTATGGGCAGGCATTAGCAGCATGGAGCAGGTCTTCATCAATGGTGATGCTGATAAACGTTATCCAGGTAATTTAAATGTCAGCTTTAATTTTGTTGAAGGCGAATCTTTGATCATGGCTTTGAAAGACCTGGCGGTATCCTCAGGAAGTGCTTGTACATCAGCAAGCCTAGAACCCTCTTATGTGCTGCGCGCTTTGGGTTTAAATGATGAAATGGCGCATAGCTCTATTCGCTTTAGCTTTGGACGCTTCACTACTGTAGAAGAAGTTGATTATGCTATTAATCTTATTAAGAACGCGATTGGTCATTTACGTGATATGTCACCACTTTGGGAAATGTTCAAAGATGGTATTGATTTAGATTCAATTGAATGGGCCGGCCACTAATTTATTTAGTGAATAACCCATAATTTTAAATAACATTAAGTGTCAACTGATTGCTTGGAGATCATTGGCACATGCGAGGAGAGTAACATGGCTTACAGTGAAAAAGTAATAGACCACTATGAGAACCCACGAAATGTAGGTTCAATGGATAAAAGCGACCCTTCTGTTGCAACAGGTATGGTCGGTGCACCAGCATGTGGTGATGTAATGAAGCTACAATTAAAAATTTCTGATACCGGTATCATCGAAGATGCAAAATTTAAAACATACGGTTGTGGATCTGCGATTGCTTCGAGCTCATTAGTCACTGAATGGGTAAAAGGTAAGTCAATTGATGAAGCAGGTGAAATTAAAAATACTGCTATTGCAGAGGAACTTGCGTTACCACCTGTAAAAATTCACTGTTCTATATTGGCTGAAGATGCTATCAAGGCAGCTATTGAAGATTATAAAACTAAACAAGGTAAATAACGGAGAAAGCGATGTCTGTTACCATGACACCAGCGGCCGCTGAGCGTGTTCAATCCTTTATGATAAATCGTGGTAAAGGGCTTGGATTACGCTTAGGTATTAAAACTACTGGCTGTTCAGGTTTAGCCTACGTGCTAGAGTTCGTCGATGACTTAAATGAAGATGACCAATTATTTAATATTGATAATGTTAATATTATTATTGATCAAAAAAGCCTCGTCTATCTTGATGGTATTGAGCTCGACTTTGTTAAAGAAGGTTTGAATGAAGGCTTTAAATTTACCAACCCTAACGCTAAAGGCGAGTGTGGTTGTGGTGAGTCATTTAACGTTTAACAGCATACGTTAATCAAAGCATTATTTACTTTACTGCAATTTATTTATTAATACTATATTAATGAATAAATTGCATTCTATTTTATAGCATCCAAAACCTTGTTAAAAATAGTCAGACAGTTAAGTTATTACATTAGAGACATTGATTGTGAATTACTTTCAGTTATTTAACATAACACCATCTTTCGAGCTTGATTTAAATGAACTTTCTTCAAGCTATCAAGCCTTGCAGAAAAAGGCTCATCCAGATAATTTTGCCCATACATCCGAGCAAGAACAGCGATTAGCAGTACAAAAATCAGCACAAATTAACGATGCTTATCAAACATTAAAGAGCCCATTAAAACGAGCTGAATATATGTTGATTGAGCGCGGTGTTGATATGCCTGATGAGCAGCAAACATTTGCTGATACTGGGTTTTTAATGCATCAAATGGAGTTGCGTGAAATGCTAGAGGACATTCAATCATCGAGTAATCCTGAAGCAGCGCTTAATGATGCACAAATGATATTAGACACAGAGTATTTAGCCTTGTTAAACATGATGCAAACCCAGCTCGCAGAAAATAACCAAGCATCAAACAGCTTAGCATGCGATAATTTGCGCAAATTAAAATTTTATCAAAAATTAAATATAGACGTTGAGCGCCTTGAAGAAAGCCTATTTGAAGACTAACTTACTAAGCCCATACTCAACCACTTATTACATTTAACTCAATTATTGAATGAACAACCATGGCTTTATTACAAATTGCAGAACCCGGTCAAAGTACTGTTCCTCACGAACATAGATTAGCCGCCGGTATTGACTTAGGTACAACAAACTCGCTAATAGCCAGCGTGCTCAGTGGCAGTACAACCACATTAAGCGATGAAACAGGTGAAGACATTGTACCTTCTATCGTTAGTTATCAAGCTAAACAAACTCTTGTAGGAACGACAGCACAAGCCTATAGCGTTGAGGATCCTGAAAATACCATCACCTCAGCTAAACGGTTAATTGGCCGCTCATTAGCAGATATTAAAAGTAAATACCCTTCTTTGCCTTACCAATTTTGTGGTGATGAAAATCATCCTGAAATTAATACGCGCAAGGGCAGAGTAAACCCTGTGCAAGTCTCCGCTGAAATACTCAGTCATCTTAAGTTTAGAGCACAAGATGCACTAGGTGGAGACTTAACTGGAGTAGTCATCACTGTTCCTGCACATTTTGATGATGCACAACGGCAAAGCACCAAGGATGCAGCTAAATTAGCAGGCGTTAATGTATTACGGTTGTTAAATGAGCCAACGGCAGCTGCAGTTGCATACGGTCTTGATTCCGGTCAGGAAGGCGTTATTGCTGTGTATGATTTAGGAGGTGGTACGTTTGATATCTCTATTTTACGTCTACAAAAAGGTGTATTTGAAGTTTTAGCTACGGGCGGAGATTCAGCACTTGGTGGTGACGACTTTGATGTTGCAATCGTCAATTATCTGGTTGAACAAGCACAGTTAGTTAGGCCGTTATCAACTTCACTTGAGCGGCAGTTAATGCAACAGGCGTGTTTTGCTAAAGAACAATTAAGTAGTCATGACGAAGTTAATATTAACTTAGTACTTGATACGAATAAGGATTGGTCATCTAGCTTGAGTAGAGCTAAATTAAATGAACTCATTAGCCCATTAGTTAACCGTACGTTAAGAGCTTGTCGACGGTCTTTAAAAGATGCGGCGGTCAGTATCGATGACGTTAATGAAGTGGTGATGGTTGGTGGTTCAACTCGAGTTCCTTTGGTAAGGAGTGAAGTTGAAAAACATTTTAATACCAAACCACTTACTTCAATTGACCCTGACAAGGTTGTTGCATTAGGTGCTGCTATTCAAGCGGATGTGTTGGTGGGTAACAAGCCTGAAAGTGATATCTTGTTACTTGATGTAACACCTTTGTCATTAGGCCTAGAAACCATGGGCGGCCTAGTAGAAAAAGTGATTCCTCGTAATACCACTATCCCCATTGCCAAAGCACAAGAATTTACCACCTTTAAAGATGGTCAAACAGCCATGGCCGTGCATGTTGTGCAAGGGGAACGAGAGCTGGTTGATAACTGTCGCTCACTTGCGCGTTTTGAGCTGCGTGGTATTCCTGCAATGACTGCTGGCGCTGCACATATCCGTGTCACTTTTAAAGTTGATGCAGACGGTTTGTTATCTGTTTCAGCGATGGAGAAATCAACAGGTATTGAGGCAAGTATTGAAGTCAAACCTTCCTTTGGACTTGATGATACGCAAATTAGTCAAATGATTAAAGATTCAATGCATAATGCCGCTGATGATATTCAAGCACGTATGTTAAAAGAGCAGCAGGTAGAAGCTTCTAGAGTCATCGAATCTGTTCAGGCAGCTTTGATTGCTGATAGCAAACTCCTTAACCCTGAGGAAGTGCTGGTGATTGAAAATGCTATTAAGTCCTTGGCAAATATAGCGCAAACTGACGATATTGATGCCATTGAAAATGCGCTTAAAATATTAAACGATAGTACAGCAGTTTTTGCTGAGCGGAGAATGGACAGCTCTATTAGTCAGGCGCTTGCTGGCCAAGCGGTTGATAAAATTTAACGAGCTTTGACAGCCTTACATTAATGTTAAGTTGCTTCAATGGCTTTTAGAAAATATATACCTAATATTTAAATCAAGCATTAGCTTGTAAGTAGAGAAAAGATAATATGCCCAAAATTATATTTTTACCCCATGAAGAATTATGCCCTGATGGCGCAGTTTTAGAAGCAAAAACAGGTGAAAGCGTTTTAAATGTGGCTTTAAAAAATGACATTGGCATTGAGCATGCGTGTGAAAAAGTATGTGCTTGTACTACATGCCACGTTATTATTCGTGAAGGCTTCGATTCAATTGAAGAAAGTGATGAATTAGAAGATGACATGCTTGATAAAGCTTGGGGCCTAGAGCCAGAATCACGTCTTAGTTGTCAATCTATCGTAGGGGACGAAGATCTGGTTGTCGATATTCCTAAATATACTGTTAATATGGTGTCTGAAAACCATTAAGTTAGAATCGATAACGTTAAGTTGATAATTTTACAGCATTAATGAATCAACTTGTTAAAGCTTAGTAAACTTTTTCTAAGCTTACCATAAAAGCTAATAGTCTCGGTACTATTAGCTTTTTTTGTATTTGTGTTAGTTATTCCAGCTGTTAATTCATTATCAAGCAGTGGATAAAAGTAATAAGCCTTAGTATTGAAAAAACTGATCTTTACCCTACCTTGCTTAATCAGCATTAACTCGTGATAAACCTCCTATTGAGTAAATTGTTTAACAACTTATGTAGTTGCCAACATACTTAGACAAATAATCGGCTTAAAAGTATCAACCAGAAAAAGAAGAAATTTTTTGGCAGGAGACAGTATTTCATTGGTTGGAACTTGGTTAGCGCAAGCTGATTCTATAAAGGTAAACGTCTCTTGTTTGAAGCCCATTATTGATGAGCAACAGTTGCCGATGATTCTCCTTTAACAGCTATACCTAATGATATGTTTACTTATAATAATCCACCAAGTATTAACGATAAAGATAACGTTTATTCAAATAAAAAAAAATATTCAAAATCGAAAATTTAAACAGGATAAAGTCACTTAAACTTGATTTTTACAGCCACTTTGATTAATTTATAATAGATAATTAAGCTAAGTGGTTGTTCAAACAAACTCAGCGAAACAAGGACGTGTCATGTATTTAAGTGTTAAAGAGAGAAATAAAACCTTAAAACTCATTGAAACACTTAATCACTCTCTAGACTCTTCTATTGTTCGAGAAAAGGCAGGATATGTCTTATTAGACTTATTGCAAGCCGACCAATTTGCCTCTTTTGTTTGGGATAGCGATAAGAAAAGCTTTGAACAAGGCCTAAGTATTAATATGTCGGATGATAACCTTGCGAACTATAGTAGCTACTATCAAAAAAAAGATCCCATCACAGGAAAATTAAGTCAACACAGAAATGCTACCTTAGTTAATCAAGTAATGACGCAACAGTCATTAATGAAAACAGAATTTTATAATGACTTTTTAGCAAAAGATGGTCTTCATTTCGGTGTTAACCTTTATGCTTATAATGGCAATGACAATGTTGGTGACTTTAGGATCTGGCGAAAACAAGGCCGAGCTAGGTTTGATGATAAAACACTTTATACGTTGAATTTAATAAAACCTTTTTTTTGTAATGCGATGAAAAACATTCAGCAGCACCAAGCCATGGTAAAGCTTGCTAGTCAGTCCTCAACGGTAATTCACACCATCGATTTAGATAATCTAATGACACGTTTTCCGCTAACTAAACGAGAAGCTGAAATTACACTTGAGATTTCGAAAGGTCTAAAAGATGATGCTATTGCTGATAAGTTACATATTGCCTTTTCTACATTAAGAACACATATCAAACACATTTTTTATAAACTTCAAGTCAATAATAAGACCTTACTTATCCGTAAAATTTATGGTTAATCCACTATTTGCAGTAATTACTGGAATAATGTTCTTTTCTGAAACTATCAGTGTATTTTTTGAACGATATTTATTTTAATATCCCCATTTATGGGGATATACCTGCCTCAAATATAGTCTTAACATTAATTAAATTAAGGTTTAACAAATTGATGTTATTAGTTTTTAACCACTAAGCTGTGGAAACACCTTTAGTTGTTAGTCACCTAAGCTCTTCGTCATTACTATCAACTTTTTTGAATAGTGCTTAGATCTGAAGTAAATATTTTTGATAAGCATAGGGTGTTGAGTCTAAGTTATTATCATGATAACTCTGGCAATTTTTATTTTAACTATGGAAGTAAATAAATAAAAATTATGGATAAAAAATATATTATTTATTTAGTTAATTACACTAACGTGCGCCATAGAGTATGGATATTCTTGGGGAAGCCTGATGGTATAAAAGCCTGTGAAGCGTTTGCAAATTCGTCTGCTTTTATTGATATTAATGCCGATCATGCAGCACTTAATAAAATTATCATCCCTGAGCAATACAGCTTACATCTCGGATCATCAACGCAAGCATTAATGTCAGGTGTTGAAATTAAACATATTACTGGCCTTGAAGTTGAATTTAACAAGGAATATGTTGCGGACTTCGTTACCGCACCAACACCAATAGGGCCTGAGCTTTCATTAAATAAAGTCGGTAAATGTTCAGAAAACACTTTGTCATTGAGAGTTAATCCTTTTGATGTCGCAGCCAATGAGAGTAAACAGTGCTATGCAAATGCAAGTTTTGGTATTCAGTCATCAGTTAGTTTTTTAGGGGTAACCTGGTCACCAAGCCCAAATGAAACCAAAAAAATAAAGCCAAAGTTAGGTTTTTATTTATCAACAGGGAATTTTGAATCGAGCACCTTAGTTGATTTTAATACGCTTGAAACGCTTCCTGCAATTATCCCACTAAGCATGTTCATTAACAATGAGGTCACGGTAACCCTGACTTTAGACAAAGGTTGGATAGTCACTGCCGGTAAGCCAGAACCGACAGTGTTATAAGTTATACAAGGGAGGTGTATTGCTAAAATTTACAAACCGTTATGATATTGTACATTCGTAGAATTAGTCACCAAGGTATCTAATGAGTCTTTTGCACGTAATTGTGCTGATGACATGACATTGCTATGGTCAGTTTTATCTTCCCTTTTTTGACATAGTAACAGCTCAAATTGCGCTATTAATTCAATTTTATCGGGTGATTTTTTATCACCTGCACCAATGTTGGTTAAATCAATCATAAAACCATCAAATAGGTCTGATAAGTCATTAATAACCTCAGTATTTAAAAACTGATCTTTGTTATAAATACTTGGGTAACCGGCCTTTTGTTTATCAATCGCAAATGACACACCTTTTAGGTTGGTAATACTGGTTGATTTATCACAAGAGAGCATACAGCCATTGTCTATACGGGGTTTTTCACAACCCACACTTTGTTGAAAAAAGCATTGGCGGCTGGTCATTAATAGAATGGGATGATAAATACTATAAAACATCTTAAAGTTGTTAGGTCGTGCAATCGTTTGCATTTGCTGACGATTTATTTCATTAGAAATAAAGGCACCACGGCAATTAAAGGATTCCTGCATGGCTAATAAAGCATAGGAATTAGTGGTATTTAAGAATGGCCCTGCAACCCACTCAATACCTAATTCATAAGCCCTATTGGCAATACCTGTATTGTTAGTGACGATAAGCTTTGGTCTAACTTGCTCTAGAATATTGACCGCAACATCATAATCCTTACCAATTAACACTGATGGAAACCAAGGAATGAGGTGAGGATTCTGTTCAAAGAAAGCGACATATTTTGTACAGCCTCGCTTGTAGGCATCAGGTAGTTTAAAGTAGATGTCAGCGTCGGTAACCTCAGCTAGCCCCACATCACTTTGATCACAAATTAATAAAGACAGTTTAGGGGCTTTATTAGGTTTGATGTGACGTGCTAATTTAGGTAATTTTACTTCAGGTAACACTGGTTTATCGTTATTAAGCAGTCTCGCCACATCATTTTTAAGTGCTGTTAACGACTTAAATGGTATAGAAAGATTACTAGCTATTGCCTCAGTATCAAGCGTTATTAAATCATACGCATCATTATTAAAACTTTTAAAGCGCTTTTCTATTGCCACTTGGTCAATGCTATTTTTATCATTATGACACAGTAACGTTGAGGATTGCATACGATAAACGTTTGGTTTATTGGTTTGCTGATTCAAATTTAAATTGGTTTTTTCAGTTACGGTAACAGTGACTTCTAAGGGACTATTTAATTTACCAGAAAACACTAACGACAATTGCAGCTTTTCGATGCTTAAATATTTAATTTTATCAGATACATTAGCATTTATTTTTTGCTTCTCTTTGTTTAAATCAGTTTCCACGTCTTGTATTTGGACTACAGAAATAGCATTGCTTTTATCAATTGCGTGAAACTTTGAATTATCACGTGGGTTTTCAATAAACATGGATTGATTTAAGTCCCCCCGTAAAAAAGCGTTAGAAAAATCACGATTGAATACTTTATAAAGGCGTTCACCGTCTTCAACTAATTCCCCTGTTGCGGCAAAACCATCTATCTGTTTCCGGAAACTATCAATTACCGTATGAACGTAACTGGCACCTTTAATACGGCCTTCTACTTTAAAAGAATGGACACCAGCATCGATTAAGGCGGGTAAATCAAAGAAAGCTGAATTGTCTTTAATGTTAAGTGGAAAATTGTTGCCTGATGGTGTGGTTTCATATTCCTCACGGCAAGCTTGGCTACATCGACCTCTATTACCGGAATTACCGACACTCGCCGAAGTTGAATAGCACAACCCTGAAAAAGCAACACACAAAGAGCCATGCACAAATACCTCTGTTAACACATCTTGTTCATGAGCAACTTTGGTAATAGCCGATATCTCTTTCAAATTTAATTCTCTAGATAAGTTTACGCGTGAGGCACCTAGCTTTTTTAAAAAAGGAATTTGACCAATATTATGAGTCGTTAACTGTGTTGATGCATGAATATCAAGAGTCGGGAAGTGCTTTTTAAGTACATATAGCATACCTAAATCTTGAACAATAACACCGTCCAGTGTGGTGTTGGCTAATTTACTTAATAGTTTACTGAGTGTTGTAAACTCCCGTTCTAAGATAATGATATTCAGGGTTAAAAATATTTGGCAATCATAGTCATGAGCAAGTCGGATAATGCCAACAAGCTCTTCAAAAGAGATATTAGCAGCTCTATTTCGTGCATTAAACGTATCTAAACCGCAGTAAACAGCGTTTGCACCGGCAATAATGGCGGCTTTAATGGCATCGACATCGCCACCGGGGGCTAATAATTCTATTTTAGGACTCATGTAAACAACTTTAGCCAAAGGTAAGGCATGTAAATTTCAAAAGAAGGATTTTACTCGTATAATGGTGTAATGCCTATTGTTTAAGTTGGTTTTTTTGTATGGCGGCGTCCTTGCAAAGAATTTGTGGAGAGGAGTTGTAATGAATGACTGAAGTCGAGCACAGAAACCTTGATCAAATAAATGTTTTACCCATACTTTATTCGTTGCGGAATTGCCCTTATGCGATGCGTGCCAGGTTAGCCATATATAAAGCCAAATACCCAGTAGCGCTTAGAGATATTGTGTTGAGTAATAAACCGCAAAGTATGTTAGATGCCTCACCCAAAGGCACAGTTCCTGTGTTAGTTTTAACAGATAATCAAGTCATAGACGAAAGTTTGGCAATAATGTTATGGGCGCTGCAAGAAAGTGATCCAGACAATTTATTACATAGCCATGACAACGCTATTTTAGTAAACATGCTTGAGCTTATAGAGCAATTTGATGTTGATTTTAAAACATCATTAAATGCTTATAAGTGCGCCAAACGATATCAAGAAAGTAATATTGTTGAATGTCGACAACAGTGTGAAATATTTTTAGCTCAGTTAGAGTTTAGGTTGAACAAGCATCGCTTCTTGGCTTCTGATCAGGAGAGCTTAGCCGACATTGCTCTAGTACCTTTCATAAGGCAGTTTGCGCGGGTAGAGCGACAGTGGTATTTACAATCGCCTTACCCTAAGCTTAGGCAATGGTTGAATAGCTATTTACATAGCCCTTTATTTACTAGAGTTATGGCCAAACATCCTTTATGGCTGGAAACACAGCAAGAAGTAATTTTGGGTGTTTTATAATTAACTTTACATTACTGTTTTTAAAATATTATCAATGATTTTTTTCTACCCTTACTTTAAAGCGTAATTTTAAAGAAAATGGAAGCTATAATACTTTTGTAAGTATTGATTGCGTTTTTTAATGGGAGCCATAGAGTTTTATGCTCCCAATGATTTCGATAATCAATACACATCTCTTACATAACGTTTTTGCTTTTTCAGTTGATTAACATAGTCTTCACTGGCTTGTGTTGATAAACCGCCTTGTTGTTCAATGATTGTATGTAAGGCTTTATCAACATCCTTTGCCATGTGATAGGCGTCGCCACAAATAAAGAAATATGCGCCGCGCTCTAACCAAGCAAATAATTCTTTAGCATTTTCTAACATACGATCTTGTACGTAGATTTTTTCTGACTGATCACGCGAAAAAGCAAGATCTAAGCGTGTTAACAGGCCACTGCTTTGCATGGTTTCTATTTCATCTTGGTAAAGAAAGTCCGTTTCACTGTTTCTATCACCAAAGAATAGCCAGTTATCGCCTTTAGCCTCAGTGGCAACTCTTTCTTCAAGGAAAGCTCTAAAAGGTGCGATACCTGTACCAGGGCCAACCATGATCATCGGCGCATTAGTGTCTTGTGGCACTGAAAAGCTTTTATTGGGTGAAAAAAAGCATTTTATTTTATCACCGACGGCGGCTTTATCAGCTAAAAAGGTTGAGCATACGCCATGATGGTCTCTATCATTTTGCGTATATCTGACATTAGCAACCGTTAAATGCACTTCTTGTGCATGATGTTTGATACTTGATGAAATAGAGTAGGCTCTAGCAGCAAGCGGTTTTGATAACGCTATAAACTCAGCGATACTAAATTGTGCTTGCGGGTATAGCTTTAACAGGTCGGTGGTATCCTTGCCCCAAAGAAAGTTGTTCAAGGGCTCTTTATTGCTGTCATTGACTAAACTAGCCAACTGCTCATCACCACTTCGTAAAGCTAATTCAGCAATAAGTTCCTTGCTCGGGGTACGTATTTCAAGAATATTGGTAAAGATGTCCGTTAACGTTAAGCTTTCACCTTTATATGGCTCTACTAGGTCACCACTGGTGTTAAACAATGCTAGCAATTCATTTACTAGCTCGTCACGATTGCTTGCAACAACATTAAGGGCATCACCTGCCTCGTAAGTTTCACCACTTTCAGCTAATGAAAATTCATAATGAAAGGTTTCTTTACTTGAACCGGCTTGTGTCAGTTGTTTCTTAGTAATTAACTCGGCAGATAACGGGTTTTGACGATTAAATTTTGATTTAGCCGCTTTTTTTACGGTTGAGCTTTGCTGATCACCCGCGACTGAGGAGCCTTTTTGAGCAATAGTCGCCAGTGCTTCGTTAAGCCATTGACTAGCAGGCTCTTCAAAATCGACATCACAATCTACTCGCTCTGTAACGCGCTGAGCACCTAAGGCTGCTAATCTTTCATCCCACAAAATGCCAGCGGTACAAAAACCGTCATAATTAGTATCACCTAGAGCCAAGACCGAGTAATAGCTATTGGCAAAACTTGGCGCACTATCATCACTGATTTCATCCCATAATGCTTGCGCATTATCGGGCATTTCACCTTCACCATAGGTGCTGGTAACTACTAACAAGCGTTCACATTGAGTTAACTCTTGTAAATTAGCATCATCCATGTCAATTACCTTGACAGTTAAACCATGCTCTTTGGCTACCTCTTGGGCATCTTCTGCTACAGATTGAGCATTACCTGTTTGACTACCATAGATAATTGTTAGTGGCTTTAAGGCAACAGCAGTGGCTGTTTGTTGGGTAGTAACCCCTTCTTCTTTAACTAACAAACGGGTATGCAAGCCAGCTAGAAAACCACCCAACCATTGTTTTTGTTCACCATTAAAAGGGGTATCTGTTGGTAAGTGAGGTACTTTAGTTGTGTTTTTTACATCATTCATATTTGTTCTCCTAACTAAGCCACTGCTTTAATAACGTTTGCCAAAATATGGCAATAGTGAGCCGCTAGTTGTTGTTCAAAATTTGGGTAGTTAAGCAATTCAGCTTGATTAATACGATCTCGCTCGATGATCCAAGCACTGGTACCCCAAGCACAACTATCCCATACTTCTCGCTTATTTAATGAGTCTTTATAATCTTGGAGACGTTTACTGGCAACTAAGCTAGCTAGCGCTTCATCGTTATAAGTGGCTAAAACAGCTTTAGCATCTTTTGCCAAACTTTCTATTAACTTTCTATCTTCACTTTCAAACAAATAACGTGTCATGCGATCAACTGTTTCAGTTTGCCCATCATTACCTTGGTTAGTCGCCTGTGATTTTTCGGCTAATTCAAAGGCACGGCGAATAGCACCAGTCGCGTTAATGTACTGACAAATTAACTGAGTATCCCTATCACCGTATTCAGGGATTTTTCCTGCAAATAAATACTGGTTATTAACAGCATCACTGTAGGCTTTTTTAATATTAAGAAGTTGTTGTTTAGCATTATACTGAGCTAATTCTTCTAAATTAATTTTACGGTTGGTATTGTTAAGAATTAACTCGCTACATTGATAATTAAATAATGCCAGTGGAATTAACACATAGAAATTTGCTCTTACGCTTTGCCAGTTATCAAGCAAGCCTTTAATTTGTGCTGAATTTGTCGCGAACAGATGTTGAGTTAGGTGATAACGTAAAGCAACCTCTTGGCCTGCAAGTAAGGCCTTATAGCTTTCATTACTGTCAGCTAGGCTAATTGCTTTAACAGAATCTTGGCTACAACGTTCAACAATCTCACCACTTGGATCGTACTGGTAAGCAGTACCGCCACTCATGCCATTACCAAAACCTTTGCCATAGACGCCAATATTAACAATGGCACCGTTGGTCATGTATTCGCAACAAAAATCGCCAACACCTTCTACTACAGCAACCGCACCGGAGTTTCTGACACCAAAACGATCACCGGCTTGACCATCAACAAATAA
>JBELHN010000041.1:23833-29398 GCA_042091395.1 Colwellia sp. | reverse complement strand
TTAGTACGAGCCAAACACAATTTGCCTCGTTGTTTCCGGAACAATCGGAAGTGAATCAATCAGGGTTAGTGCAACGCCCTATTAATGAACAAGATTATCGACAATATATTGAGCTATACAGCAAAATTAAAGGCCAGGGCGATTACAATAAAGACAGTTTAGCGCAATTAGAATCACTGCTAAACCGCTCGCCTTATTTATACGCTGCCTATGGGTTATATCGTGAAACAGCTTCTAATTTATATATAAATACACGTGATAACAGTTACCTAGAAAAATTGCAGCGGGTACTACAACAATCGCCGCCAGAATACCGCTATAGTGTGTATCATGCCATTGATAGCTTTTGGCTGGCTTGCTACCAAGGTAATATGCAATTGGCTCAACAGCAAATTGTTGAAGTTAAGAATAGGGGGGCGGATAGCATTACTACTACCGAATTAAATGCGTATTTCTATTTTATTAACGGTAAGTACCAACAGGCGGTCGATGCTTATAAACAAACCCTAATTCTTCGGCAAAGTACCCGGTTATTGTATAACCTTGCACTGGCCTCATGGCGAATGGGGGTGATTGAGGAGTCACAGGCGGCTCTTGAAAAAATATTGACTATTACCCCGAATCATTACTTAGCACAGCGTTTACAAGCCAATATTTGGTTAAGACAGGGTGAACTAGAATTAGCGATTTCAGCCTACAAAAATATAGTCATTAAGCTAAATAGTGGTAAGGACTTAACCAATTTAAGTTTGGCGTATGCACTAAATACACAATATGAATTATCGTTAACTTTTGCGCAACAAGCCTTAGATAAGAGCCCTGATAATCCATTTAGGTTACTTAACCTAGCCGATAGTGAGATGCTGTCAGGTAATAAAGAGTCAGCTAAGGTTTATTATCAAAAAGTAATCAGTATATTAATTGGTAAAAATGAAGTGAAATATTTAACCAATTTAGCGCAGGCCTATGCCCATTTAGAGCAAGCTAATTTAGCCATTACAGCATTAACGCAAGCTCAACTGTTAGCGCCAAATAATGGTGAAGTTTCTTATGCTTCGGCCATTGTTTACAGTTTGTTAGGTGAGAAAGTTTCTGCTATTCACCATATTAAACTGGCATTGCAAGATAACTTAGGGGTGGTGTGGTTTAACCTTCCGTGGTTTGACAAATTGTGCTCAGTGAATGAATTCAAAACCCTCATGGCTAATTATAAAAATCTACAGCGCTGTAATACTAATTTTGAATGATTTCAGGATCTTCAATAGTGCCATAAGTTTCTACATGGTCTTCTGGACGTTTAGTTGGTTTTGCGCTGGGTTTAATACTAGGCTCAGCAGCACGCTTTAAGATTAATAATTTAGCGAATAAATCAGGGTTTGCTTCAGATAAATTCAATAATTTTTCAACTTGTATCGCATCTGAATCAGTCATTTCCATTAGTTGTGATAACCTTTTAGGGTTGTAATTAGCTAAGTCAGCTAAGCGATCAACCAAACCAGGATTGCTATCAGCCATTTTTAACAGCATATCAGTAGGTGCCGCAGCATTAGCATTAAAGGTAAATACACTGGCAGTTAATGTCAAAGAGAGTGATAACGCTTTAATATAATTGTTCATAATAGTTCCTACTTAATCGGTGTGATATTGGTTTGTTTTTTATTTGTATTAGCTTATTCGCATTTCGCTGAGCTAACTTAAATTTACTGCGCGTTGCGGCATTCAGCCATGTCATAAAATTACGTTAGATATTTTCAAAAAAAATCACTTGTATATCAATGGCTTCTTGATGGTAAGTAATTGTTAAATGGTTGCTTATTTTCAGTCGTTAAAAATAAATATAAAACCATCATAAAACATAAGTTTTTTTTATTGTAATAATGTGTAATTAGCATTGAGATTTTGTAACAAGAAGTTAACTTTTTTGTGTCAATTTTTTTAAGTGTTTACACTGTAATGCAATGTAATAGCGGTTTTTTTGTTTAGCTGTAAGAATTAGGTAGGAAATTTTGTTGTTTTCAAAATTGTTTACTGCAATGACAAACATAAATGTCAAACATAGATGGTAAGCGCTGAAGTTAACATATATCGCCAAACTCAATGCGTTAATGCGTTATGTGAGGTTAATATTTAGCCGTTAACATTTTGCCCTAAACAGTGCGATGTTGTTATGTTGAGTTTGCAATTTTGCAGTGATTATTTGGAGTTTATTATGGAGATCAAAAAGAGAATCTCTCCTACCACTGATTATATGCTGGTCCAGCGAAATGAATTTAATACTCAAGGCAAGGATTTAAGATCTGCATATCAAGTGATTGAATCTGATGGCAATGTCGCTGGTCTATTTGGAAGCTTAACTGAAGCACAAGCCTTCTTAAATATGCTAAATAAGTTAAATCATCATTAAGAGTAATACCTATACTTTACATAAGACAAGTGTTATTTAATATAAGCCGCTGAATAAGCTGCTGAGCTTTATTGAATTATTATTGCTGGTTGTCTGTTATCTATTCTTAGTATTATTTAATTCTGTAACTTCTAATATCACCTCAATAAAAGGCAAGGTTGTTGTGCCAACATTGCCTTTGTGAATTAACTAAGCTATTTTAGTTCGTCGCTTACTGCTCTAGTTAAGTAAATGCTTTTGAAAAAATTGTGTTTTCAAGGTTTTATAATGCAGGCTTGTGCCAGCACCTTCTTTTAAGCTATGACTGCGATTTGGGTAAGACATAAATTCAAATTGTTTGTTAAATTCTACTAACTTATTAATTAGACGTTCTGTACCTTGATAGTGGACGTTATCATCGCCCGTGCCGTGAATTAATAATAATTGCCCTTGTAGATTGGCGGCATGGGTTATGGGTGAGCCCTGAATATACCCTTCGGCATGATCAGCTAAAAGTCCTGAATAACGTTCTTGATAAATACTATCGTATAATAATTGGTCGGCTACCGGTGCCGAGGCAATGCCGACTTGGTATTGTTGCGGGTATCTAAACAACATGTTTAATGTCATAGAGCCGCCACCCGAATGTCCCCAAATACCCACTCTGCTGGTGTCAATGTATGGCCAGCGCTTTGACATTTCAGTTAAGGCGTCACTTTGATCTCGAGAAGATAAAATGCCTACACCACCGTATATGGATTTTCGCCACGCTTGTCCTTTGGGGGCGCGCGTACCTCTATTATCAATGGAAGCAATAATAAAACCTTGTTGAGTTAACAATTGATCCCAGAAGAAAGCATTGCCTCGCCACTTGTCTTGCACTGTTTGTCCCCAAGCTTCACCGTATACGTAAAAAATAATAGGGTATTGCCTCGTTGGATCAAAATTGGCTGGTCGAGTTATGTAGCCATCAAGTGTTAAGTTGTCTTGAGTTGTCAGCTTAAAAAACTCAGTGCGCGCCAGGTTAAGTTGAGCTAACTTGCCCTGAAGTGCTTCATTTAGCATTAACGTGTGTTTTGTTGCATGTGTAGGCTCTTGTGTTGCAACGTCAGTGGTTGGCTCTGAATGCGGCATTTTAACGATGAACTTTTGCGTTGGCTGATTAAAACTAGAGTGACTGTGAACTGCCCAGCTACCATTACTGGCCATTTGATATTGATTAAACCCTTGATATATCATGGGGGTTACACGTTGATTTATTGTGCTGCCATCAAGTTTACTGCGATACAAATAGCGTTGCGTTACATTGTTGGGAGCAGCCATAAAATACAACCACCCATTTTCTTGGTCAATGGCTTTTATCGCGGTAATGTCAAATTCACCGTTTGTTAGATTCTTGATGGTTTTGCCATCACGAGATATGCGATATAAATGACGCCAACCACTTCGTTCACTGGTCCAAATAAAACTTTCTCCGTCGTCTAACCACCTTGCATCATCGACAAAATCGAGAAATGTTTGCTCTTGTTCGGTCATTACTAATGTTACAGAGCCGTTGGAAATATCAGCGAGGTATAAGTGATTAGTGTCCTGTTTGCGATTAACGTGCTGCACTAAAATTTGCTTGCTATTACCTGACCAATTCATACGAGGAATGTACATTTGTCGTGAATTATTCGGTAATTTAGTCCAAGTTGTTTTACTGCTATTAATATCAACAACACCTATCTTTGCCAGTGCATTTTGCTCACCAACTTTAGGGTAAGGAAATTTGGTAAGGGTAGGGTAAAGTCCGTCAGTATTGTTGATCATAATGAATTCTTTACTACCGCGAGTATCCAGTTGCCAATAGGCAATTTTTTTACTGTTTGGACTCCAACGAAAGCCATCACGGATTAAGAACTCTTCCTCATAAACCCAGTCAAAAAGGCCATTAATGATGCCTTGTTCATTAATTTGGGTAACTTGCTTAATCGCCATAGTCTTCAAATCTTGGACATATATGTTATTAAAAAGCACGTAGGCGACGGCCTGATTGTTGGGTGAAAATTTAGCAAACATCAATTGACTTTTGGCTGGGTTATCTCCGCCTATTTGCTGAAGCTTTTGCTTTTTTATGTCATATAACCAATAATCACCGCGGCTTTTCGAGCGCCAAACTTGCTCACTATTGGTATAGATTAATAGCATGCTTTGATCGGATGAAAATTGGTAATCGTCGATTTTTAATGGCTGATTTTGGCCTTTAGGTGTTAATTGCTTAGTATTTATAAGCACTGTACGTTTAAGTGAATCGCTCTGATAGTGAACTATCTCATTAGTAACCACTTCATTATCTACAACCGAATGCGTATCCAACTCAGCAACATTATTTGCCGGTGTTGTCATATTATTGTGGGGCGCTGATTCAACAGCGAGGTACCCAGTTCCATTTTCAAGCCAACGAATTTTACCAATTTGCTCAGATTGAAAGTACTTATCTTGATAGATAGATTTAAGGCTTAAAGCGTCTGTCGTTATTTCTGTCGATTTTTCATTAAGCAATTTGTCACTATTTTGGCAAGCCACCAGTGAAAAACTAAACAATATACAGCTAATATATTTTATGTTGGCTTTAATGAAGTGTTTGTTAACAAGTATGTTTTGCATGCTGTTCCTTGGTATGTAAAGTCTAATAGTGAATGTAATGCTGCTAATTAACTCTGCGATAATGCCGAGGTATGAATAGTAAATCAATAATTTTGGTATACTGTATACCAAAATTAAGGTTGTTTTTAAAGCAATAAACAGCAGCCATCTAATGAGCATGAAGAAAAAGTCTGATAGCCATGAAAAATAATGTGATTTTCCATTGTAATAAATATTATAGTCGCGCTATTGAAAAGGAATTGTTAAGCTCCATATTTATTTTTTATACTGAAATATTTTGGCAGCAAGCATGACCCACGCATTAGAAATTAGGGCTTTAACAAAAACTTATAAAGGTGGTTTTCAAGCCCTGAAAGCTATTGATTTAACAGTGGCTGAAGGCGATTTTTTTGCGTTACTTGGTCCGAACGGTGCTGGTAAATCAACAACAATTGGTGTTATTACTTCACTAGTGAACAAATCCGGTGGCCAAGTGAAGGTTTTTGGTTATGATATTGACAAGCAGCTAGAAAAAGCAAAAAGCTTTATTGGCT
>JBELHN010000041.1:0-23733 GCA_042091395.1 Colwellia sp. | reverse complement strand
GTTTTTGGTTATGATATTGACAAGCAGCTAGAAAAAGCAAAAAGCTTTATTGGCTTAGTTCCGCAAGAATTCAATTTTAGTCAATTTGAACCCTTAATTAATATTCTGGTCAATCAAGCTGGTTATTATGGCGTCTCAAAAAAAGAAGCACATCAACGCGCTGAAAAATACCTAAAACAACTTGAGTTGTGGGAAAAACGTGATGAACCAGCGCGCGCACTATCTGGCGGCATGAAACGTCGTTTAATGATTGCACGTGCCTTGATGCATGAGCCAAAAGTGTTGATATTAGATGAGCCAACAGCAGGTGTTGATATTGAATTGCGTCGCTCTATGTGGGATTTTTTACGTGAGCTAAATCAACAAGGCATTACTATAATTTTAACGACGCACTACCTAGAAGAAGCAGAAATGTTATGCCGTAATATTGCTATTATTGACGGGGGTGAAATTGTTGAAGACACCAGCATGAAGAAGTTGTTGGCTCAGTTAACTATCGAGACCTTTGTACTTGATTTAAAATTAGCCGCGAGTACTGAGGAACTAGAGACTTTTGCGCAACAATCTGAAGATATTGTATATCGAGTTATTGACGACCACACCCTTGAAGTTGAGTTGAATAAATCTCAAAATTTGAATCAGGTCTTTATGCAGTTACAACAGCAAAATATTGAGGTGTTGAGCATGCGCAATAAAAGTAATCGTTTAGAAGCCTTGTTTGTGAATTTGATCAATCAAAAATCAAGTGCCGACAAGAGCACACAATCAAACGTTGTTGCTGGAGCAAATTAAATGAACAACTCTATCGCTTTAAAAAGTATTTTGACTAAAGAAATACAACGCTTTATGAGGATATGGGTGCAAACACTGGTACCTCCGGCTATTACTATAAGTTTATATTTTGTTATTTTTGGTTCACTCATTGGTTCAAGAATTGGTGATATGGGCGGCTTTGATTACATGTCGTTTATTGTACCTGGGCTCATTATGATGAGTGTTATTACCAACTCTTATTCGAATGTTGCATCGTCTTTTTTTAGCGCTAAATGGCAGCGTAATGTTGAAGAGATGTTAGTAGCACCAGTGCCTAACTGGGTTATTGTTGCTGGCTATGTTGGCGGCGGTATGTGCCGTGGCATTTTAGTGGGCTTGATTGTTACCTTAGTATCCTTGTTATTTGTTGATATTCAGCTTTATAATTTTTGGATAATTGCAGCAACCGTTATCTTAACTTCTGCCACCTTTGCTCTAGGCGGCTTAATCAATGCTATTTTTGCTGGTAGCTTTGATGATATTTCTATTATTCCTACCTTTATATTAACGCCCCTAACCTACCTTGGCGGGGTCTTTTATTCATTAAGTTTACTGCCTGAATTTTGGCAAGGCGTTTCTCAAGCTAACCCAATTGTTTATATGGTTAATGCCTTTAGGTATGGATTTTTAGGTGTGTCAGATGTCAGTTTAGTTACTGCTTTTGCCGTGATAGGTGTATTTATTGTGACACTCTTTACAGTAGCTATGGTATTAATCTCTAAAGGTATAGGGTTAAGAAGTTAATATGGCTTCTACAATTCATAGTGTGCTGTCTGACTCTGTTCAAGGTGACTCTAAGGCTATTGTCAGCAATCAACAAGGGGTCAATGAAAAGCTGGACGAAGTCGTTAAAAGGCATCTTAATCATGAGTTTAAAAAGCCTTATCAGCAGCATACAGAACAGGCCTTTACTGAAATTAATGCTAAGGTTGATGCCTTTTTAGCAACTAATCCTAGCGGTAATATTATATTAGATGCATGTTGTGGTGTAGGGCAGAGTACTCGTTTGTTAGCACAGCAAAACCCATCAGCATTAGTGGTAGGGGTTGATAAATCGGATCATAGGTTAAACCGCAACGTTGAGGGCTTTGGCAGTGAAAGTGGCTTTATGGCAACTAATTACCAGCTTGTTCGTGCCGATTTAAATGATTTCTATCGATTGGTTAAAGCCTCAGCTTGGCCAGTATCTGAACACTATATTTTATACCCTAACCCTTGGCCTAAGTCTAAACATTTGCAGCGTCGCTGGCATGGTAGTGCAGTATTTCCACAAATGACTGATATTGGTAAACGGCTAATTTTGCGCAGTAACTGGCTAATTTATTTGGAAGAGTTTCAACAAGCAGCCTCATGGGTAGGTTTAAAGGGGAAGATTGAAACCTTACCTAAAGTACAAGCCGACATGGCGTTAACGCCCTTTGAAGCAAAGTTTCAGGCAAGCCAACAAACCTGTTGGCAATTAACATTAACACGTTGATTTTTTGTGTATTTAATAGGCTAAGCTTGGGCTTGCAGGACTCCTTGTAGTGACTTTTTTTGTATCATTGCCACTCATAGCCAACCCTTGAGGTGCCATAACCGTTATTAAATATACGTACTTTGCTTTGCTGGCAAAGTCAAAGGGCTCCTATTCAACGATGACTTCTAAGATAATAGGGGGTTGGTCATCATAACTTACTATTATGTTAGCACTGCCTGCACTCGATGAGTTACTGGTCACTCGATAATAAGCGCTACTCAAGCCTGCAGAGATTAACTCAAGGCTAATAATGTTACTGTCACTGACCTGCCAACTAGCAAATTCAGAGACATTTAAGCTATTGGGCGTGTCATCATAATTAGCTGTTAAGGTTAAGCTTGTGGTTGACCCCGGGGCAATGACAATACTTTCTTCGCCATTGTTTATTTGAATATTTTCAAGGTTGGCATCACCGTTTATTTCTACCACTGCGACGGCTTGCTTGCCCCCACAGGTGGCGATCAATTCAGTAAAGCCTTGTTTAAGCCCTAGAATAGTGCCCTTGTTAGTTCCTTCGCCAGTAATGCCTGTGTAGCCGGGATCCCGTTGTTGCCATTGAATACTTGCATCAATATTGAATGATTCTTCTGACGAAGTATTCAATAATTTGGCTTCTGCACTCATTTTTACACGTTGTCCTAAATTTAGGGAGAAGCTTGTTATGTTCTCATCGGCAACTAAAATATCTATAGAGGCTAGGTTTGCAGGATCTGCTTGAACGAGCAATTGGGCGTTAATTTCATTGATTGTGGCAGTAACCGTAATATTTTCTAATGCGTCGCTTGAGGTATATAAAATACCGTTGTTATCAATCACTGCAGAACTCTGTTCATTCACCGAAAATGCCATATCTTTAATGGTATTTAACGACACGTAGCCATCCTCATAAGTAACATCACCGTGAATACTCGCCTCAATACAAGTTTGTATATTACCAGTTGCAGGAGACTTTTGTTTCAGGTTAATAGCGCTTACGTTAACATCACTGATGGATATATCGGCTGTACCGTCAATGCCATTAATGGTTGTTGCTGTAATAGTCACCTTACCTTGGTTTACCGTGGATGTGGCAACGCCTGTCACTAATCCGTTGCTATCAACTGTTGCGATAGACTCATCGCTTGAAGACCAATCTTCAAGCTCAGCAGTAACGTCTCTAGAATCACCGTTACTATCAAGGCCTATGGCAATGAGTTGATGTGTTTCACCTGCTCTTAAACGTGTTTGTGCATTACTTATTTCCACTTCTTCTATAATTGTGCCGTTAGCACGTAAGTATTCTAATTCAACTGCTCTTGCTAAATCTGCTGAATTGTTATCAGAATCACAACCCGATAAAAGAATATTGATGATTGCGATATGTAGTATTAATAGTAGGTGCTTGTTTGGTAATCGATTCATAAGGTTTTCCGCTAGAGGCTTTGCTAATGTTAGCTGCTTTAATCAGTTAAAAATTGTAGGTAAGACCCAAGGACATATTGGTTATTTCAATATAGCTATCTTTGTAGAGTGATTGATAGCCAAACCTGATACTAGCCTGCTCAAAATAAGGTATGCTTTGATGCATTGATACACCCCAAGAAAAGCCGTTGTAATTATCTTCACCATTATAAGTTTGCTCTGGTCCTGTAACTGTCATGTCGGTCATTGCATAACCTAATGAAACATCAATACCAAAGCCGTTACGAACATCTGATTGCATAACAAAATAGAGGGCTGCACTTTTTTCCAAATCAAAACTCATACGATAGATATCGTCACTACCACCGAGTAAATATTGTACCTCAAAAGCCATATTGTTTTTACTCGCGCCAGCTCTTAAAGCAACTGCATTGGCTTTCGCATCCTCACTGGCCACATCAACATCTGATAATACGTAATCTATACCAAGGTAATAGTCTTCAGCAAAACATATATTTGATAAAGAAACTAAGGTAACCATGAGCATTGTTTGCACCGTATTAATGTACTTTGTAAAAAGTAATTTTTTCATAAGTTAGACACAATATCCGTGTTGTTTTAAGGTGATTGATTGCAATATATTATACTCAAATGCTAGCAAAATGGTAAAAATACGAGACTTTTGCTGAATTATTTATTAAAGTGCGTCTTTTCGTTTAAGCTAATAATTATGAACTTGCTGGTTTCACTTACTGGAAGTGGTTATGCAAGTCGATTTAATGAAAGTAAAGTGAATAATTATGAGAGCAACTAAGCGCATTGCTGAGGCAACGCAAGAGTCCTTACATCGCATTTTTACTGTTGCAGAAGCACCTGACTCGACGTTAGGGAGGCTTGAACAAGAAATGTCACAAAACTTGGTTGGCTTTCTCAACAACCACATTGTAGCTAGCAAGAATGCACTGACAGATATAGAACAAGATTTTATCAATGCTCATATTCCTGAACAGCCGGCATTTGTTAGTGATCATATGCGTCACCTGCTCGATAAGCTAGTGGCACAATCTGTACATACCTCTAGCCCAAGTTTTATTGGGCATATGACGTCTGCATTACCTTCTTTTATTTTACCCTTATCTAAATTGATGGTGGGGTTAAATCAAAACTTAGTTAAAGTTGAAACATCAAAAGCATTTACACCCCTAGAGCGGCAAGTGTTAGGTATGATGCATAACCTTGTGTACCAGCAAGGTGAAGCGTTTTATGAAAATTGGATGCACAGTGCCCAACACTCTTTAGGAGCTTTTTGCTCTGGTGGCACTGTGGCGAATATTTCAGCCTTGTGGGTTGCACGAAATAAGCTATTAACTGCAACAGATGATTTTCGAGGGGTAGCAAAAGAGGGGTTGCATCGTGCCATGCACTATTACGGCTACCAAGATTTAGCTATTTTAGTCTCAGAGCGTGGTCATTATTCGTTAAAAAAATCAGCGGATGTTTTAGGTATTGGCCAAGAAAATGTGATTGCAATTCCAACCGATGAAGATAATAAAATAGATTGTCAGCAACTGGCCATTAAATGTCAGCAATTAACGGCTCAAAATATTAAAGTACTGGCCATTGTTGGTGTTGCGGGTACCACTGAAACCGGTAACATTGACCCCCTGCAACAAATGGCTAGTATTGCTCAGCAATATCAGTGTCATTTTCATGTTGATGCTGCTTGGGGTGGAGCAACCTTACTTTCTGAAAAATATCGCCATTTATTAACAGGCATCGAGCAAGCAGATTCGGTAACTATTGATGCGCACAAACAAATGTATGTGCCCATGGGCGCAGGCTTAGTTATATTTAAAGATCCTGAGTCGGTCAGTGCTATCAAGCACCATGCAGAGTATATATTACGTAAAGGTTCAAAAGACTTGGGAAGTCATACGCTCGAAGGTTCAAGGCCTGGTATGGCGATGTTGGTATATGCAAGCTTACATATTATTAGTCGCCCAGGTTATGAAATGTTAATAAACCAAGCCATTGAAAAGGCTGAGTACTTTGCTAAGATTATCAACCAACATGATGATTTTGAATTGATTACTCGACCTGAGTTATGTTTATTAACTTACCGCTATGCACCGAAATCAGTGCAGACGCTGTTAACAATGAATAACGCTGATGATAATAAACCGCTTAACTTATTGTTAGGTAAATTAACTAAATTTATTCAAAAGCGACAGCGAGAAGATGGTCGTTCGTTTGTTTCTAGAACCCGTATCGAAGTAAGCCGTTATGGTGGAGAAAAAATTATTGTGTTTAGGGTAGTTTTAGCAAACCCTTTAACGACCAAAGAAATTTTAAACGATATTCTTGAGCAACAATGCCAATTAGCCCAAGAAAGTGAAAACTTTCTACCACAACTATTAGACATGGCTGAAACAGTCTAAGGCATTGAGCTATAAAAAAACTAAACAGTAAGACTGTTTAGTTTTTATGTTTACGACAATAACTACCTAATACATTAAGCCGTTATTAGTAATTATGATAAAGACCAAATTCTTGGTTAATTTTAATGTTTTGTTCATTGGCCCAAGAATAATACTCGCTATCTTCCAATTCACTAGCTGCTGCTTTATCAAGCAATATAATAGCATTTTCATGTAGTTGTAAGGCTGACGCTGGGCACATCGCTGATACTGCTCCAGTAACCATATCTTTTACAGCTTTGGCTTTATTTTCACCAGTAGCCATTAATAACACATAGCGTGCATCTAAAATGGTTGCAATACCCATGGTCATGGCTAAGGTTGGTTGAAATTCATCCGCAGAAAAAAGTCGACTGTTGTCGTCTAATGTTTGTTGAGTAAGGGTTTTAATACGTGTACGAGAGGCTAAACTTGATGTCGGTTCGTTAAAACCTATGTGCCCGTTAGCACCAATACCTAATATTTGTAAATCTATGCCACCTGCTTGTGCTATTTTATCCTCGTAATCTAAACCTTGTTCTCTAGGGTTTTCTCCCTGATTACAGGTAGGTAAAAATGTATTGGCCTTATCAATGTCAACATGATCAAATAAGTTAACATTCATAAAATGGCGATAACTTTGTGCGTTGTTCTCATCAATACCTAAGTACTCGTCTAAATTGAAACTTTTAGTGGTGTTAAAGTTTAATTCGCCTGCTCTGTGTTTATTAACTAGCTCTTTATATAAACTAATCGGTGTGCTGCCCGTAGCTAAACCGAGCACAGGTTGTGGCTTTTTGTTGATTAACTCTGCCACCCACTCAGCAGCACTTTCGGCAACTTGTTGGGCATCATCAAAAATTATAACTTGCATGTTTTTTCCTTCGAAAATGAAGTTAAAAAGCAGAGCCATTAACTCTTGCCTATTAACAAAGACGTTTTAAGTATTGTTTGATTATACAGTATTAAATAATGACAGCGCTGTCAATTTATTAGTTACTAAATTAGATGTCAATAAAGTTACAATAGTTTATGAGCAGTTTTGGGTGGGTAACCTCACGTTAGCTTTTAGTATTAGTATTACAAAAAGCCCAACTTGATAGCTGGGCTTGCACTTTAAAATATAGCGTGGTGACCAATGTCGATTAACAAAGATCAGCAATGTTCATTGTTATTTACCATGTCATTTTTTGTAAAAATGCTAAAACCTTTTTCTTGTCAGTAAGTAATTTGATAAATAATTGTTTTATTGTTTAAAAATTTAGACATAAGCTACTTTTAAGCGCATAGTCAATAAAAACATTTTATGATTTAACATGTGGTTTAATATGACTAAGGAATATGGATACAGTATTGAACAATACAGTATTGAGCAATGGATTGATTTAATTACTCAGAATGAATTACCCGCAATTACCTCCACAGCAAAAATGTTAGACAGGTTTGCTAATGATGATAAGTCATCTTTACCTAAATTAAGTGAAGCCATTTTACATGATCAGGCACTCTCCTCATGTTTATTAAAAGTGGCTAATAATCTCCAGCACATGAGCGTTAATAAAGTCACTACTGTGTCAAGAGCGACGGTAGTCTTGGGTATTCAAACGGTAAAAAATATTTGTTTGACGGCAAAACTAGTGTCGAGCCTGTTGGCTTCTGACAGTTTAGACATCAATGTATATGAACGCTTGACTGAGCTTATGGCCAGTTCATTTTACGCAGGTATGTTAGCGAAAATGATGGTACCGAATTACAGTGAAGAATTGCAAGAAGAGGTTTACTTAGCTGCAATGTTATATCGCATAGGTGAAACTGCTTTTTGGAGTTCTGGTGGTGAAATGGCATCACAGTTGGCAAATTATCAAGCGAAATCAACGGCGGATTTTGATGCTTTTAGTAGACAATTACTGGGCAACAACTTCAGCGAATTAAGTAAAGGGTTAGCCAAAACTTGGAATTTAAGTGATTTACTAGTGAAAGCATTGGATCAGCCAGAGGCAAGAACAGATGAAATTAAAGTAATTTTTTATGCCGATAAACTGAGTGCAATCATAGCTAAACCTGAGGGGTGTAAAGAAGATTACCAAACATTACTTGCAGATATTGCAGGTATTATGAAAATTTCTGAAAAACAACTATTGGCTCGCGTTGATTATACCCGCCAACAAGCAAGTACTTTGCTCACCTCTTATGGAGCTGAAATTCTCACTGAACATATTAAACCTGTGCCAACCGCGAGAGACTTTGCAGAATTCTATAATCCGACTGTTAATACTAGCATTAAATCCAGTGATACAATCTTGTTAGATGGTATTTTGCAATTAACATCATTGATGAAAACCAATAGGGACTTTAACTCATTTTTACAACTTGCAATGCAATGCATAACTGACGCTTATGGTATTAATCGATGTTCTTTCCTTATGTTGGACAAAGATAAGAGTAGCGTTAAGTCTCGCTTAATTGTTGGCAACAATGTTGAGCCTAATACACAACCAGTTTTGGTTAAGGTTAAACAAAGTGACAATGTGATTGCCCGTGTTATCACGTCAGATACAGCCGTACTGATTAATGACTATAAAGAAGTGCGTTGGCAAAATTTAATTACCGAGGATATTGAAGATATTGTCTCTTCAGGGCAAACATGCTTTGTGCCTGTTAAAATAGCTAACTCTGTTATAGGGGTTATCTGTCTTCAGTTTCTGATAAAAGAGTATAAGTTATCCAAGCAAAATTTTAGGCAGGTGTGTGGCTTAGTTGAGCACCTAAATATGTGCCTTACTATGCTTAAATTAGTTTAAAAGTAGAAAAATACCAGTAATCTTGCTAACAGTTTATGACAAACACAGTGCATCAAAAATAGCTAAGGTATTAATGTTTTATGTTAGTGATAATCAATTTATAGGCTATTGAGTTATTACCCATAACTAATGGGCTTAGAAATAAGCTTTTACATAAGCCAATGAAAATAATTAATTACTTTTTTGCTAAAAGGTTATGATAAACTAATTCGACGAATTACCCGGGCTTTTGCCTGTAAACACTATGACTCAAATAGCAATGACTGAATTAGAAAAAACGCAAGCAGACTCATTTACCGCTTCTTTTATCTTAGATAAAGCCCACTATACTGAGTGTTATACAGAATCAAGTAAGCTAGAGCACAATAGGAAAACCTACTTTAAAGCAAATATATTAACAGTGTTTGGTATGGTTATATTATTGTTTACGCCAATAAACCCTTACACAGCATGGTTCGTCATTGGCCTAGGGATACTAGAAACAGCCAGTGTTTATTATCGCAAACCATGGTGGGTAACCAGACAAATGTTGAGTAAAGCTGCAGGTAGTGAAGTGACGTTAACCATTGATGGACTAGGCATACTCACTGAATCATTCCACACAAATAATCGAATTTTGTGGAGTGATGTCACTGCAATCAGTGAAACTAGCCAAGGCTTTGTTATTGACTTTTCATTAGGAAAAACCATGACAGGTAAAGCGATAGCAAGTAAAAGTTATATTTCAAAAAGCTGCCTGTCTGTTAGGGCACAATCATTTTTGCTCAAGCAAATCCCTAACAGTTAGCACAATATTATAGTAAACCATGAATAAGTCATTTATCCGATTAACAAACCCTTTATTTATTCTAGTTTTTTTGGCCTTTTGGACCATTTTACTAACGACTTCTCAGCATTCATTGATTGAGTTAATTGATTACAGCTTATTTACCTTTTTAGGTACATTAGGGGCAATATTTGCCAATGCTACTGGCGCTGGAGGTGGCGTAGTATTCATTCCCATGTTCACTAAACTTAATTTCAGCGAGCAGCAATCTATTGCTACCAGTTTCGCTATTCAGTGTTTTGGCATGACCGCTGGCGCAGTAACTTGGTGGCATCACTACCAAACCGAAAAAACACAATTGCGTTTGTGGCAGGGTTTTAAACGTATTATTGTGGTAACAAGCCTAGCCTCTGTTTTGGCTTTAAACCTTGTTTTCTTTTCTGAACTTAGCGCACCAGCAACATTACCTGTTAGTTTTAGTTGGTTCTCATTACTGCTTGGAATTTTCATTTTATTAACGGTTTACTTGTTGAAACCAAATCGTGAGCGAAGTCAAATCAGGTTATTTGACTACGTTGCGCTGGTGTTAATTGGTGTTTTTGGTGCGGCTGTAACAGCTTGGTTGAGTGTTGGTGTTGGCGAGTTACTGGTTATTTACCTCTTGTTAAGACACTTTGATATAAGCATGGCGGTAGCCGCGGCCGTGATCGTTTCAGCGATTAGTGTTTGGGCTGCTATAGGTCATGTAAGTCATGACATTTATTGGCAAGTGGTTTTATTTGCAGGCCCAGGCGCTGTATTAGGCGGTATTTTTGCAAAAACTGTGGTTACGCATTTATCGGCGACTAAACTGAAAGTATTTTTTGCTTTTTGGCTTCTGATTAGCGGTGCTGTAGGGTTAAGTTAATAAAAAAACTGTTGGCCTTAATGAGAGTTATTCTCAAAAACCTTGACAGGTTTTGTCGGGCTTGTACAATTCGCTCACACTATTTCATTGAGACTATGTTCATGTTTAAAAAGATCTTTATAACCTTGTTATTTTTAACAGCTTTTATTGTTGAAGCAAATGAAGAAGTTAATGTTTACTCTTATCGTCAGCCATTTTTAGTTAAACCTTTATTCGATAAATTTACCGAACAAACAGGCATTAAAGTGAACGTAGTTTTTGCTAAAAAAGGGATGGCAGAGCGTTTGGCTCGAGAAGGTAAATATAGCCCTGCTGATATTTTACTTACTACAGATATTAGTCGTTTAATTGAACTTCGTGAAAAGAGCTTAGTGCAACCTGTTATTTCTGAGGTGCTAACCAATGCAATACCACAACAGTACCAAGCTGCCGATAATACTTGGTTTGCTTTAACTACTCGGGTAAGAAATATTTATTCATCAAAACGTTTAGGGAAAATAGATGTTAATTATGAAGACTTGGCTGATGAAAAATACAAAGGGCGTGTATGTACCCGAAGTGGTAAACACCCATATACAGTAGCATTGGTCGCTTCTATGATCAGTGCACATGGTGAAGCTAAGACGCTAGATTGGCTTAAGAAGTTTAAAAATAATCTAGCACGTAAGCCACAAGGTAATGATCGTGGCCAAGTGCAAGCTATCCATCAAAAATTGTGTGATATTTCTTTAGGTAATAGTTATTACTTTGGTAAGATGCTGAAAAATGATGAACAAAAAGTATGGGCTGATGAAGTTTATATTAACTTCCCTAATCAAAGTAACCGTGGAGCACATATCAACATTTCAGGTGTTGCCATGGCAAAATATGCTCCTAATGCTAAAAATGCGCAACGCTTGATGGAATTTTTGGTGTCTAAGCCCGCTCAACAACTTTATGCTGAAACCAACATGGAATACCCGGTACGAGCAGACGTGAGAGTTTCTGAATTAGTTGCTTCATGGGGAACATATAAGGCAGATACATTGCCATTAGAAGAAATTGCTAAAAATCGAAAACTTGCCTTAAACCTATTAGACCAAGCACAATTTGATCTGTGATAGCACTAAATAGTAGTAAAACATGGAGGTTAACTAGTTATTTAGTTGCACTGGTGTTAATGACACCAGTGCTGGTTATGTTAGTGCAAGGTGTCGGTGGCTCATCAGAGTTATTTGCCCACTTATGGCAAACTGTATTACCTACATATATTAAAAATACGCTTTTGCTTGGCATATTGGTTGTTTTTTTTGCGTTAGTTTTTGGCATTGTCAGTGCTGCGTTAATTTCCTACACTGATATTGCTTTTAAACAACAACTGCGTTGGTTACTTCTTTTACCTTTGGCCATGCCTGCTTATTTGGTTGCCTATCTTTACACCGACTTATTTGATTATGCTGGTCCTATTCAACGATCGTTAAGAACTTTTTTTAACTGGCAATCACCAAGTGATTATTGGTTCTTTGATATACGAACCTTACCCGGAGCAGCGCTGATGTTAGCAATAGTGCTGTTTCCCTATATTTATATGTTGACCCGCGGAGCATTTGAACAGCAAGATCAAAATTTAATGAGGGCGAGTAGGTTATTGGGGTTAACAGCCAAACAAAGTTTTTATAAAGTCGCTTTGCCTTTGGCTCGACCTGCCATCGCAGTTGCCGCTAGTTTAGTGTTAATGGAGACATTAGCTGACTTTGCAACGGTTCAATATTTTGCCGTAAATACGTTAACCACCGCAATATATGATACTTGGTTAGGCTATGGTGATTTAGCGGCTGCCAATGCCTTAGCAAGCGTTCTAATGTTATTGGTGCTACTTGTTGTGGTAGCTGAGCAAAGAAGTAGAGCAGGTTTAAAACATCAAAGCAATAGGCCTAATACCATTAGGGTATTAATTCATTTGTCTTTTGGTCAGCAAATTTTGGCAGGGATATTCTGTTGGGGTTTAGTCATTGTAGGGTTTTTATTGCCTATGGCTTTATTGATTGCTATGGCACTTCAATATAGCGATATGCAACAATTATCCGTACTTTTATCTGTCGGCATTAACTCTTTAAAAATATCAGTAGTTGCAGCAACAATCGCCGTGATGATTGCCCTGTTTTTAGGTTTATACCAGCGGCTTCATATTGATAAATATAGACAATTACCTCAACAAATATCAGGCTTTGGTTATGCGGTTCCCGGCACTGTGCTTGCTATGGCTTTGTTATCAACCTTTGGGCCTTTGGATCATTGGCTTAATGATTTAACTGAGCTGGCAGGTTTAACTGCCCCAGGCCTAATGTTATCAGGCTCATTGTTTGCCATTGTTTTTGCCTTAGTGGTGCGCTTCTCTGCTATCGCCAATGGTTCAATTATAAGTGGCATAAAACAAATCCCACAGTCAATAGATTATGCGCCTGCATCGTTAGGTGTAAAATTACGTGCTAGTTTGACAAAAGTTCACTTGCCAATATTAACACCAACCATCTTTATTGCTTGGCTGCTAGTCTTTGTTGAAGCAATGAAAGAGTTACCTGCGGTACTCTTATTACGGCCCTTTAATTTTGAAACTTTAAGTAGTCAAATATACCAACTCATTTCTGATGAAATGTTAGAACAAGGCGCCCTCGGGGCTATTCTCATTGTATTGTTTGGTTTGTTACCGATAGTGTTGTTAAACCAAAGCAAGGAAAAATCATGAGCGTGTTATTAGATATCAACCAACTTTCAATAATTTTACAAGACAAAGTCATTTTGTCTGATCTTAAATTAAATCTTAAACAAGGTGATATTTTAGGGTTAGTTGGTGCAAGTGGTTGTGGTAAAACTACCTTACTCAATGCCATTGCTGGTTTTTGTAAAGTCAGCAGTGGCGAGATTAGTCTTGATGGTCGTTTGCTCAGTGATGGTGAAAAAACTACCCCAGCAGAACAGCGGCAAGTTGGTATGATCTTTCAAGATTATGCCTTGTTTCCACACTTGAATGTGAGAGAAAATATTGCTTTTGGTATTGCTAAGCTTGATAAAGCCGAGCAAAGAGAACGTATAACTCAACTGCTTGAAATTTTAAAACTAGCTGAACATGAGCACAAATATATTCATCAGCTGTCTGGCGGACAACAACAACGTGTTGCTATTGCCCGTGCCCTTGCAACTCAACCCAGATTACTTTTATTGGACGAGCCTTTCTCAAATATTGATGCACGTTTAAGAAATGAATTGATGGTTGAAATTAGGCAACTATTGAAACAACTTAACACGACCGCAATCTTTGTCACACACAATAAAGATGAAGTCTTTACATTTGCTGATAAGATGGCTGTTATGGCTGAGGGAAAGCTCTTACAGTTTGATGCCCCCAGCAATATATGTAGAAATCCTAATAGTTATCAGGTGGCTGATTTTCTGCAGTTAGGCAGTTGGCTGCCATGTCAGATTCATAACTCTAAAGCATCGAGTTTGCTTGGTAATATTGATTTACAACCAGGCAAGGAGAACGAGCAAGGCTTACATCATTTACTCATTAAACCCGCTCAATTACAGCTCGATGTTAATGTTTCAGTAGATAATATTGCTAATGCTCAAGTTAATTACATTAGCCTAACTGAGCAAGGGTTTCACTATTACTTCACATCGCTTGATAGTAATTCAGGGCATAAACTAAAATTTTCTAAGCTTAGTTTATACAGTGATATTGCACTGTCACTAAATCAGGAAGTGCGACTATCAATTACTCCTCATACTTATTTATTCTTTGCAAAGGATAACTCTTTTAGTTTTGCCTGAGAAAACTACTGCGAAGGTATCTACTTTATTATCACGACATAAACAGCCTCTTTAATTAACAGCCTCCTAATGTTGGTTTAAAGAGGTAACCTGCAACTTGTTACAGTTCGATTACAAGTTATTACAGTTCCTTTAAATGTTTGATTTTATAATTTCATCATCAACTAAAGGTAAGTAATTTTAAGGAGTTTGTTATGTCATCACAAATAGAACTTGTTGAAACAACAAAAACACAGGACACTACCGAGAGTAAAAAATTACCACAAAAGTTATTGTTAATTGAAACGGATCATTATTTGAGTAATGCTTTTGCAGAGCTGTCAAATGAATCGTTTTACAATACTTTTAGAGTTCCGGCCAATGAACGCTTAGGTGAATGGTTAAAAAATCAACTCAGTGGTGAAGTACCCAATATGATAGTCGTTGATGTTGGGATTAGCTCAAATGAAGAATTACCCTTAATTAGCAATATTCGTGCATTATACGATGGCCTTATTGTCGTCGTCTCCAGTATAAATAGTGAGCGAGAACAGATTAATGCATTAAAAAATGGTGCTGATGACTATCTTCAAAAACCTATGGATAAACGCATATTAATGTTGAGGATTGAGGGCTTATTCAAACGTCAACGTTCAGGCGGTAGTCAGGTGGAGTTAGCTAGCATTAGTTTAGGTGATGTGTGTTTGCAACCTAAATCACAAAAATGTTTCGTGAGCAGTAAAGGTGTTCGCTTAACCAATTTTGAGTTTAAACTGCTGAAAACATTAATTGAACAACAAGGTAAAATTTTAACTCGTGATCAACTGTATACATCATTGTTACGAAGAAATTATAACGGTGTTGAGCGGACTTTGGATGTAAGAGTATCGCAACTCCGCGAAAAATTAACCGCAGCTGGAATGCAAAAAAATAAGATTGAAACAGTCTGGGGACAAGGTTATATGTTGAGCAATACTGCCACCTAGTTAGTTGCTTAAAAAATTATGCCATTTTTGGAAAAATGATGTAATTAACTTCATTTTATTGCCCTATATATTAAAGCAAGCTAAGAAAAACCGGTTATTCGACCGATTTTTCTTAGTTTTACCACCTAATAGCAATACATCTTTTCAAGGTAAATGCACAATAGCCTTACCTTATTATTTGCTTTTTATGTATACTCGCCATTAACTTTACTTGGTCGCAGCAGTGTGAGATTTATTTGTTAGCCATAATTCGTATTATATTGATGACTTTAGCACTTGTGGTTATTTGTACTATATCCATATTTTATTGCTTAATCAGGCCATTTCATCGCAATAATGTATATCATACTTCCCAATTTTTAGGGAAAGTACCCTGGCTATTGGGGGTCGAAGTGGAGCTTCGTATTCCTGATGCTATTCATCAACTTGGTCCTGTTGTATGGGTTGCCAATCATCAAAATAGTTATGACATGTTTACTCATGCTAATGCCGTGATGCCAGGCACAGTGAGTGTTGGTAAAAAAAGTTTAAAATGGATCCCTTTTTTTGGTCAAATGTATTGGTTAACAGGAAATATCCTAATAGATCGAAAAAATACCAATAAAGCAGTGAGTACCATAGAATTAACGGCTAACAAGATAAAGACCAATAAATTATCTGTTTGGATGTTTCCTGAGGGCACTCGCAGCCGCGGGAGAGGTCTATTGCCTCTAAAAACTGGTGCATTTAGAACAGCTATTCAAGCCAAGGTACCGATAGTGCCAGTTTGTGCAAGTAATCAGCATGGTACAATTAAGCTCAATCGATGGGATAATGGCAAGATAATTATCGAGTTCTTAGAGCCGATTGAATTACATGATAGCACCCGCGAAAACTTGCGAAGTACAGTGAATGATGTCCGCCACTTAATGCATAATAAAATTGAAGAATTATCTGCTGAAGCGGCACAGTATTTTAAAAAATAGTTTAACCCTGAAATAGGTATTTACATGATTGATGAAGAGTTACAACAGTGGTTTGCCCATACTGATATGCTTATTACTGAGTTGTTAGAAGATGGCACTAATGATGAGGTTTATCACACTATAGAACACCATTTTGCAAGCAGTGACTTTGACCAGCTAGAGAAAACTGCTATTGCCGCCTTTAAACTGGGCTTAGATATTGAAGAGCCTGAAGAGGCAGAGCTAGAAAATGGCGAAAAAGTGTTTGCTTTTGATATTATTACCGAACAAATGCTTGATGCAGACTTACTTAAAAAAGAAACTCAATCAATGTTTGAGTTGGCCAAACAATGTGGGGTTGACTACGATGGGTGGGGCACTTATTTTGAAGACTAATATGTTATTTTTATAATAGTAAATTTGAATTGTGTTTACGCCATTTTTAACGTAAGTTAACATTATAATAACCTGGTTGATTTACAGTCACAATTTTTACGTTAATTACATTAAGGAACATTGACCATGGAGCGGTTAAATGATGCACTCAGTCAAGAATCAATAACGCTAATTATTTTAATCACAACACTCATTGTTATTTTTAGCCTTGTAGCGAAAAAATCTTATTCAAACCATCTGTCAAAAATGAAAAAAATTCAGACGTTATTTGCTCATAAGCAAAGTAAAAATAAAGATTAAAATTTTCCTGGTGATTAAAACAGGGTTGATAGATGCCCTGCAAGTTTGTTCTCTTGAAACTTAACCAATCGTCAGTGGCTTTTCAACAAAAACAACTATTTATAACAATTAACTACATTCAGACGTAGAGTCTCTCACTACTAATTCTGGTACGTACTGGCTTATTGTTGCCGGGTTTTTCAGTTTACGTACCTGGCTAATAAGCAAGTTGGCAGCATCTTCAGCAATTTGGTTGTTTGGCTGGTCTGCGGTGGTAAGTTTTGGCCAGGTTTGACGCGAAAAGGGGCTATTCTCAAAACCAACAATAGACAGTTGTTCAGGAATAGCAATGTTCATTAATCTTGCGGCAAAAAGGGCTCCAGCGGCTATTTCATCATTACATGAGAAAATAGCGGTGGGTTTTATTTTTTGTTGTTCACATGACATAAGCTGTTTAGCGCCACTTACACCAGAATCAAAAGAGTAATTACCATCAATTAGAAGTGATTTGTTAAATTGTATGTTACTTTTTTCTAGCGCAATTTTATAACCTTTAATACGCTCTATGGTTGACATATGTTCAGCATCACCAGCAATAAAACCAATTTCTTTGTGGCCAAGGTCAATGAGGTGTTGTGTTATCGTTTCAGCTGCTACCCTATCGTTTACCATAACACAGGGGCTAAGTTTATCGGGAGCAACATCACCCGACAAGATTCTGACGACTTTAACATCTAAATCAACTAAAGACTGCACGAACTCAGGCATCTCTGACAGGGGAGGGGTTAAAATTAAACCTGCGATCCTTGCATGTTTGACCATATTAACGACCTCTTCAGTAACCTGATCACTTTTCGCGTCGCATGGGTGAATTAATAATTCAAAACCTTGTTGTTTACAGGCTGATAAAATACCTTTTTGCATATCAATAATGTAATAGGCATTGGGGTTATCATAAATATAAGCGACAGAAAAAGATTTGGTGCCGGCTAAATTCCTAGCTGAGAGGTTAGGCTGATAATTGAGTTCATCGACAGCATGTTGGACTTTTTCTCGGGTGATTTGACGCACAGAGGCTTCATTATTAATAACTCGAGAGACGGTTTTAATAGAAACCCCCGCATGTTTTGCTACATCATTTATGGTCGCTTTCATTTACAAGTTAACCTTGTTCTTATTTTTTTGAGGAGTTAGATAAAGTCACAATGGCAATCATTATTACATAGCTAAACTGTGGTATTCTATCATATTTTATACTAACATTGAGTATATTAATAATTGACAGCGCTGTCATTTTTTAATAGGGTAACATGAAAAATAACCAAGTCATAATAGTAAAATCGAGTAAAAACTCAATTTTTTTATACCAAGTTTATAATAGTGTCTACGTAACCTATAGGAAATAGTATGTCATCTCGCCAAACATTAGACAGCTGGCAAAAGCTTCAACAGCTTGCCAAAGATAAAAAATCTCAGCACATGAACACCTTGTTTGCCCAAGACAATGAACGTTTTAATAAATTCTCTATAGAATTACCTAACATGCTGCTCGATTACTCTAAAAACTTAATTGATAGTGAAACGTTAGACGCTTTGTTAGCGTTGGCCGACGAAACTGAGGTTTGTGATTGGCGAACAAAGATGTTTGCAGGCGAAAAAATAAATAAAACAGAAGACCGCGCTGTTCTTCATACGGCACTTCGTCGGCAGAGTGCTGAGCCACTTATTGTTGATGGTGAAAACGTCACTGAGCATGTGCAAAAGCAACTGGCTGAAATGGAAGTCTTCGTTAACAAGGTTAGGCAAGGGCATTGGTTAGGTTATTCTGGCAAACGTATCACTGATATCGTTAATATCGGTGTTGGTGGTTCAAACCTTGGCCCACAAATGGTCACTGAAGCTTTAAAACACTACAGTGATGGCAGTGTTAATGTGCATTATGTATCGAACGTTGATGGTGCACAAATTGTAGAAGTACTACGACCATTAGATCCTGAAAAAGTGTTATTCATTGTTTCAAGTAAAACCTTTACCACCACTGAAACTATGACAAATGCAAGAACAGCTATTAATTGGCTGACAAGCTCTTCGTTTGATGAAAAATCAGTGGCTAAGCATTTTGTTGCGGTTACGGCAAACAAAGAAAATGCCATGAGCTTTGGCATAGAATCACAAAATATTTTTGATATGTGGGACTGGGTTGGTGGCCGTTTTTCATTATGGTCAGCGATTGGCCTTGCTATAGCACTGGATTTAGGCTTTGATAAGTTTAAACAGTTACTCAGCGGTGCTTATGAAATGGATCAGCATTTTGTTGAGGCGCCTCTAAAAGAAAATTTGCCAGCAATATTAGCGTTGATCAGTGTTTGGAATACCACCTTTTTAGGATCGCAATCACAAGCAATACTTCCTTATGACCAGACGTTGCATATGCTGACCGCCTATTTACAGCAAGCTGAAATGGAAAGTAACGGTAAATCAGTTAGCTGGCATGGCGACGAAGTAGATTACGCAACTGTGCCCTCTATTTGGGGAGAACTCGGCATAAACGGCCAGCACGCTTTCTATCAATATTTGCATCAAAGCAACAACGTAGTGCCGGCTGACTTTATTGGCTCTGTAGAAAGTGTTACGCCTGTCAAAGGTCACCATGAAACCTTAATGGCTAACTTTTTCGCTCAAACTCAAGCCTTAATGGCAGGTGTTAATGAAGATCAAGTCCGGGCTGATTTAAAGGCTAAAGGCCGTACCCAAGATTACATAGATAAGGTGGCCCCGCATAAAGTCCACAAAGGAAATAGACCCACTAATACTATTCTCCTTAAACGGATTGATCCCGCAACCTTAGGTAGCTTAATTGCCGCTTATGAACATAAAATTTTTGTACAAGGTATTATTTTACAAATATGTTCTTTTGATCAATGGGGCGTAGAGCTCGGTAAAGGTTTGGCTGCAGATATTCAAACTCAACTTGAAAATAATGATATCGCCAGTGATCATGATTGTTCTACAGCAAGCCTCTTAAAATATTATCAGGCTGCAAAATAACTAATTACTGCAATAACTCATTTACTTTATAACGTCAAAGTCCATTTAAATCTAACCACCAAGCTTGTTGGTGGTTAGATTTAAACTCATTACCCTTCTTTAAGCCCTCTTGAATTTTGTTACAAAAATGTTACCAGGTCGGTTTTTTAGGTTATTATCTGCTATTGTGTTTGTCTTCCACAACAGAGAAAAATTGTTAATACGCTTGGTTTTTATTGATTCTTTATTCATATAAACAGAATAAATAACCAATAAAATAAATTTTCCGCGTGTTTTTTAGTCTATTGTTAAGTTTTTAAAGCATATGTAACTATTTTATACGAAAAAGTAACAATAAAAATAAGTTTATTTATCAATTGTTTAAGTGTTTTTTAACGATGTTTTTCATTTTTTTGTTAATTTATTCTGGTCAAACGTACAAATAAACGTTAAGGTCTCTTACATCTTATGACAGCGTTGTCATTAAACACAAAAAACGCAGTCATGTGATACAAACAAATTAAAGAATATAAAAATTTTTAAAAAACAAAACGTGTGTAAGGGAAAGTCGATGTCAACTAAAACATTTAAAAAAGGCGTATTAGCAAGTTCAATTGCAATGGTCCTAGCAGGTGCCTCGTCACAAGCTATGGCAGCCGAAGAAGCAGCTTCACAAGTCAACAAAGAAGATGTTGAAGTAATTCAAGTCACAGGTATTCGTGGCTCTATGAAAGAAAATATCAACGCTAAGCGATATGCAGATAGTGTTGCAGATATTATTACAGCAGAAGATATTGGTAAGTTCCCCGACAAAAACGTCGCTGAGTCATTAGCAAGGGTAACTGGTGTTTCTGTAAGCCGTGAGTTTGGTGAAGGTGAGCAGATATCAATTCGTGGTGCTGGCCCTAAATATAACCGTACTTTGTTAAATGGACAGTCTGTTGGTACTGCTGATTGGTTTATACTCGATGAAGCAAGCCGAAGCTTTAACTATACTTTATTGCCTTCTGTGATTGTAAAAACATTAGAAGTAGAGAAGTCACCACAAGCGAGATCAGATGAAGGTTCTATCGGTGGTACAGTTACTCTTAGAACGCGCCGTCCACTAGAAATGGATGCTAACACTGTATCTGTTGCTTTAGAAGCTGCTTACTCTGATGCATCGGAAGAAACAGACCCTTCAGTAAATGCAATGTACTCATGGAAAAATGAAAATGAGTCGATTGGTGTAATGGTGTCTGCTGTAAGACAAGACCGAACTGTTCAGCGTGAAGGCTTTGAGGTGTTAAGTTGGCAAGAAAATGAAGGTGGTATTGTGCCTGGCAATATCGGTGTACCTCTTTTTAATCAAGACCGCGAACGTACAACTTTTTTTGCAACCTTACAAGCAGCACCTACAGATGATTTATTGATTACGTTTAATGCGTTAAATTCAGAAATGGACGCAAACAATAAAAACTCTAACTTGTTAACTTTTTCAAATGCAGCAACTGATATAGCTAATGCCACTAAAGTTGGTTCTGATGGTGCTGTTTTAGCAACCTCGAACCCAACAGGTAATGTTGCTTATAACTACATTAACCGTATTTCAAGTACTGAAACAGCACAATATCATTTAGATGTTGATTACGAAGCTGATGCATTCTCATTAAATTTTGAGATTGGTACTACATCTGCAAAAGGTGGTACATACCGCGAAACTTCTTGGGAATTTGTTGCAAGAGAAGCTGGCTATGACTACGACTTAACAGGTACACCTAATGTAGATTTTGGTGTTGATGCAGCTGATGCCTCTGCATTCGTTGGTGGTTGGATATGGGGTGGTGAAAAACCAACGACTGATGATGAAGATTTTGCTCAGTTAGATCTCGAAATCCCTGTTGACCTTGGCATTATTTCAGCAATTAAAACGGGTGTTAAGTACCGTGACGCAGCTCGTACGCAAGATAGAAATGTGTACAGCTGGCACGCACCATTTACTGATGGCGGCGATCAAGGCAGTTACTTTGCTCATATTTTTGATTCTTGTCCAACATTAGCAAGCTGTGATTTAGATGCTGTTGGTACTGTTAATGTTGATGTTGCTGCAACTGGTGATATTACTAGTCAAGTAGGCCACAATCGTGCAGTGATGGAGCAAATAGCGTTTGGTGGTGTTAACGGTATTGATGCAAGTTATGCTATTAGCCAGCAATTGGCCGATATTTGGGATGTAGAGGAAAAAAATACTTCTTTCTATGTTCAAGCTGATTTTTCTGGTGAAAATTATCGTGGTAACTTTGGTGTTCGTTATGTTTCAACAGATCAAACTTCATACGGTTACGAGTTTTCAAATGATAGCTTTGGTTTCAACACTATTAATGGCGAGTGGCTAAACCCTGAAACACTTGACTGGGTAAGTGTTGATAATGATTACAGCGAAGTACTTCCCAGCTTTAACTTAAGTTATAATATTGCAGACGATAAAATCATTCGTGTTGCTGCCTCTAAAGTTATGTCTCGTCAAAATTGGGCTGATATTTCTTCATCATCAACTTACGGCAGTTTAGAAGGTGAGGATCCTAAAGGTTCTCGTGGTAACCCTATGCTTGCCCCTGTGCTTGCTAACCAATTTGATATTGGTTACGAATGGTATTACGGCGATGCTTCAATGTTTGCTGCTACCTTATTCTGGAAAGATATTGATAGTTTAAGAGACTCTGTTGAGGTAACTGAACCAGTATTTAATGAACAAACAGAAGAATTTGTTGACGTTGATTTTATCCAGCCAGTTAATGGCTCAGGTGGAACAATTACAGGTTTAGAATTAGGCCTACAACACGACTTTGGTGGTTTTGGTTTCTCAGTTAAATACACTTACACAGATACCTCAGCTGACTCAAAGCGTGATATTAATAACCCAGGTTCTGGACTTATTGATGGTACTTCTGAAAACATGGCTAACTTAACGGGTTACTATGAAAACGATGATTTCGGTGCTCGCTTAATGTATAACTACCGTAGTGATTGGTATACTGGTCTCCACTTTAATGGTGATGAGCTATGGACTGAAGGTTTTGGGCAACTTGATGCAAGTGGAACATATAATTTAAATGATAACGTTTCGTTTACACTTGAAGCCATCAACTTAACTGATGAAGAAGTTGTTCAGTACAATACTGAGAAAGACCGCGTAATGTCAATTTATGCTAATGGTCGTCGAATTGTAGCTGGTGTAAGAATTAACTTCTAAGCTCTGTTACTCCTAAAAAAGTCGGGCTAATGCTCGACTTTTTTTTGTGAAAAATATTAAGCTTTTATGGTAGATTTGGGTAAAGTATAAAATTTTTTTTAAGTCTCATTATTTAATGATTACACTTGTGTTATTCACACAGAGGATAAGTTCGATTTTATCAGTAATGTTTAACTGAAATACCTTATAGTGTGAAAACCTCACAGAAACTCATAGGAATTAAAAAATGCAAAGTAAAATTGTGCCACTAGATTCTAATATTCATAAAAATATTAAAATACAACCAGATAAATTTTACAGTCATGTTCAGCAACAAAATATTATTCCGATTTTAGCTTTTGAATTTTTGAAAGCTTCATCGGACTACCCTATTTTTTTTATAAAACAAGAAGATACTGGACGTTTTAAAAGTGTGGC